>DIVA01000077.1 GCA_002435705.1 Bacteriovoracaceae bacterium UBA6144 | reverse complement strand
CTCAGAGAGCGCTGGTGAGCGAGATAGCTGGGACCACAGTGGATCCGATCGAAGGCTACATCGATCTCTTCTTTGGAGATGATTGCCAAAATCTTAAGAGCCAAGACAATCAGTTTCGAGTGACGGCTGAATCACTGTTTGCAGAGATGAAAGAGTACGGTCAGAAATCAGCTGTGGATCTCGATAGTGATGATGAGATTGAAGAAAAGATACTCCTAGAGTACGGACAGATGGCGCCCGAGTTGGGTCTTCTGCCCGATGCCGAGGATGACAAGTCAGTTGATTTTGAACCTTCGACGGAATCAATCGCTGACTTTGATCTCTCTGAATACTTTTCTGATGAAGCGATTGAGAACTCTCTTGAGATTAAAGAAAACACTGATATTGAACTTGAAGAAGCCAAGCGTGGAATGACGGAAGGTTTTCGCTCTATCAAGCTGGTTGATACGGCCGGAATCAGACGCTCGAAAAAAGTCGAAGGCTTTATCGAAGAGCAGTCGGTGTACCGCTCTCTGCGCGCCATCACGGCCTGTGACGTGGTGATCTTCATGGTGGATGCTACACTTGGGATTACTCACCAAGACCGTCGTCTCCTCGATATCGCTCTAGAGAAAGGAAAGTCATTGGTGATCTGTCTGAACAAGATCGATCTTTTGAGAGACATCTTTTCCAATCAGAAAAAGAAAAATGAGTGGTTTGAAGACCTCAAGTACAAGATTCCTTGGCTTGGGTTCTGTCAGCTCGTCACGATCTCAGCGAAAAATAATCGTAATATCGGATTTTTGAAAAATGCTATCCGTGAAACCATCATGGTGAGAAATCGTCGGGTGCCGACAGGGCAGTTGAACAAAGTCATCTCAGAGCTCGTCGACCGTCACCCGGTCGTAGTGAATCGCACTGGTGGGACGCGCTTTAAAGTGAAGTATGCTTCGATGATTAAATCTGCTCCTCCAACCTTTCTCTTGTTTACCAATAAGAGTCAGGGGATCCCCGACCACTACCGCAGATTTCTCGTCAACGGTCTTCGTCGCGACTTCGGTTTGGTGAATACACCCGTGCACTTGATTTTTAGAACCTCAAGTGATCTTGAGCGTCGAATGAAGCGCGTTCAGGCAAAGAAGACTACCAAGTAAAGTTGTAGGTCACCATGAGTGACAGGGCCGCACCGGCAAGATCATCGAAGCCAAAATCACTTCCCGCCAGTGTTGGGTCTTGGCGGTAGTCTTGCGTGAATTTATCGAAGTAGTTAACTTGGTGGTAGAGAAATTCCACTGAGACGTAGCTGACCTTGAGTTCAATTGGAAACTCTAGTCCCGCGCCGATCCCTAGGCCCACACCGCCACCGTCTTGATTGGGGATGGTGGGACGATCAATGAATTTATTCGTTTGATACCAGTATTCAAAGCGCGCGATGAAGTGCGGATTAGAATAGGTGATCGCCGTTCCCAGATCCGTCGTATCAAGATAGTAGCGAAAGCCCACGAAAGGGCGCAGAAAGTTGGTCTCGACCGCACCAACGATTTCATCTCGATAGACATTGGTTTTGGTATCTAAAAACATGGTGTGTTTAGAGTATTCAATTCCGAGTGTGACGGCACTTTGAAAGCCTAAGAAGAAGGCAACAGACAAATGAAAGGTAGGGTTGTTGTCGATGTAAGCGACCCCACGATTCCCGGTAAAAGTAGTGGTGCCAAGGCCTATCATCGCCTGAAAAAATCTTCCGTAGCGATAAAAGCGCTCGTCTTCTAGCACCTGTGTGGCTTCGAGGTCTTCGTTAAAGTCATTGAAGATATCACCATCAATAGTGAGATCATCGTCCATCATCTCTTCAGGGGTATCCTGGGCTACTGAGAGTTGGGGAGAGGCAAGGGCGAGAAAGATGGTGAAGAATAAAAAATATCTCATAGGTAGAAGTGGACTCCGGCGCGAACCATATTGTTGCCGAGCGTTTCTATCCTTCTGCCTTTTGGTCCTTTGTTAGCGGAGAGACCAAATTCAAAACTAAAGCCGATGCTTTCGATGCCTTCAAAATGAAATTCAGCGCCCATGGTGCCATCGATCTGATAGCCTGATTGAATTTTTTTCTGGTCGTCTTCAAATGCCAGCGTCAGGGCGGTAGCTGAGAGAAAAAAGTTGAGCAGTTCCTCTTCAAAAATAACGCGGTAAATCTTGAGCCCCGCTCCATATTCGGTGTTGTCTTCGCCGCTTCTTAAGCCCAGGATAGCCCCTAGAGCAAAATACCTGTTTTGTTGGAGTTTCAAAGAGAGAGAGGGGATGTCGTTAATGGGTTGATTGGTCAGACCTAATCCAATACGGCCCGTTTTCGAGAGCGCAAAGCTTTGAGTCGAGAAGAAAAAAAGAGCAAATCCGAGCGTCAAATATTTCATAGGAAAATCTTAGGGTGAATTTTGATCTTTGACAACGATTCCTCGAGGGGCTTAAACTTCTATGACTTCACTGATTTACGCAAAGGAATCTGCCATGGCCGACACCACGACTGCCCCCACCAGTTCATCTACCAACACGCTCGAAGAGTCCCTCAACAAAACCGATTTCGGTCACTGGTTGTATGAGAATAGAAAGCTCTTCATCGCTGCTGTCCTCGTGGTCTTTGTTATTGCGTCAGGCTGGCTATTCTACAAGCAGATGGAAAAGCAAGAGGCACAGAAATACTCCGCCGAAGTTTACGCCTTTGAAATGGCTTACATGGAAGGTTTTCGTACGGGCAAATTGGCCATCGCCGATTTCGTGACAAAATTCAATGCACTCTCACTCAAAGCTAAAACTTCTCCTTCCATGCTTCCTCTGGTGCTTGAGGCCACTCGCTTCATGGATGAGAAAGGGGAGTCTAAAAAAGCTGAGGAGATGCTGAAGGTTGTGATTGAGAGCCTCGGAGTAAAGAGTTCGTATTATGTTTTCTTAGCTTTCAACTATGCTTCACTTTTGGAGAAGAATGGTAACGCTCAAGCGGCGCTTGCCATCTATGCTGATTATGTGAAGGCCGGCCAAAAATTAATGCTCGCTCAGGCTTATTTGGAGTTAGGTCGCCTGCACTTAAAACTCTCTCAGATGACTGAAGCCAAGACCCACTTGGATTTTGTGGTAGCTAATTATCCAAATGATGAAGCCACGAAGCTCGCGAAACTCTACCTTCAGCAAGTGAAGTAATGCGTTTATTTCTTATTCTTATTTTAGTTTCGGGATGCGCACGTCTTAAAGAGCTTGAAGTGCGCGCCCCTAAACGTGTAGAGCCTTTTTTTAAAGTCCGTTGGGCTAAGAATTTTGATTACACTTATCGCCCCGGCAATCTCCCTCTGACTTATGGGGGAGCAAGCATGAGTGAGGACACTGTCTTTGCGGGTGCTCTGGATGGCAGTATTCATGCGATTGATGCCGAAAATGGGCGCGTATTGTGGAAGTTTACTGAATCAACACCCATTGCAGCTCCAGGGCTCGTCCATGAAGACCATCTCTACTATGGCACTCAAGGCGGACGCCTTTTTGTGCGCCATCAGACTTCAGGTGAATTACAGTATTCGATTGACCTCGGCGCACCGATTGAATCGGCTCCTGTGTTTCATCAAGGTCGCCTGATCATTTATCTGCGCGGTCACCAAATCATTTGCCTCGATGCTAAAACAGGAAAAATCATCTGGAGCTACCGCCGTGCCGTACCGGTCACAGTGACCCTCCAGCGAACCACAAAGCCAGTGGTGGTAGGGAGTCATGTGATCGTGGGCTTTGCGGATGGATTTGCGGGCGCTCTCTCTCTGCAGGAAGGAACATTGATCTGGGAGAAGAAGATTGTTGAGACCCAGAAATTTGTGGACGTAGATCTCAATCCTCTTTTGATTGATAATCTCGTATTGATGGGTGCCCCCTTTGGAGAGCTGCGTGCGCTAGACCCCAAGGATGGAACGATCAAGCGTCAGTATACGGTGGGTAGTATGTCACACCCGCTTTTAAGGGGTCAGGTGGTCGTTCTTGGCACGGCCAATGGGGAAGTCATCTTCATGAGCTTAGATGGCAAAGTCATCAAGCAGGCGAGTGTGAGTAAGCATTCTGTTAATCAGATTTGGTGGTGGAAAGACCACCTCGTCGTCTCAACCTTTGGTAACGATCTTTTGGCGATAGATCCTTTGAGCCTTGAGGTTGTAGATCGTTTTAATCTAGGTCATGTGCAGTCAGCGGTTTTTGGGGATGCAGCTCAAAGTCCTCAAGGTTTAGGAATTTTAACCTCGCGCAACCGTTTGTTTTTCTTTGAGTGATTTCTAACAAATAATGTCTTTTTTTCATGCTTATTAACCATTTCCTCTCTGGGGCTTAAGCTATGATAGATTCCCTAGACTTAAAGGACATTCATGAAAAAGACACTCTCGCTTCTCACTCTTCTATTTAGTGCGCATGCCTTCTCTCATGGGGCCGTGATTGAGGAAGAGTTCTTTGTGGCCGGACGTGATCAGCGAGTACTAGAGATCCTCTCAGCGCATCCCGAGCTCACCATTGACCACGTGTCTGATGAGGGCTTTGAAGTCTACGGACCTCGTGGCACCGAAGCTTACCTGTCTCAGCTCAATACGCTTTTTTATTCTATCAAATCTGAGGAAAAGAACCTCGATCTCGACAACTACCCAAGCTATCCCACCATCACTCAGAAGCTGCAGGAGCTGGCGAAAAAATTCCCTAAGATTGCTCGCCTAGAAAGCCTTGGGAAAACAGTCCAAGGCCGTGAGCTGTGGATGATGAAGATTTCAGATAACGCCGGAGTGGATGAAGTAGAGCCGGAGTTTAAATTTATTTCGAGCATGCACGGGGATGAGATTACAGGCCGTGAGCTCACTCTGCGCTTGATTGAAGATCTGCTTGAAAGTTATGGTAAGGACGCTGCTATCACTGAGCTCATTGATAACAGTGAGCTTTTTATCATGCCTTCGATGAACCCAGATGGCTCTGAGATGCGCCGTCGTGCTAATGCTAATGGAGTGGATCTCAACCGCGACTTTCCTGAGTTCACGCGCAACGATCAAAACAACCCTCAGGGTCGTCAGCCAGAGACCCAAGCGGTGATGAACTTTCAAAAATTTCGTAATTTCTCGCTCTCCGCTAACTTTCACGGCGGAGCGGTGTGTGTGAATTATCCTTGGGATGCCCGTTACGATCAGCACCCCTTTGAACCATTGGTGATGGAATTTTCGCAGGCTTATGCTGACTTAAATACTCCTATGCGCGAATCAAGACAGTTTCGTGGTGGCATCACTAATGGAGCTCAGTGGTATGTCCTCAGAGGAGGCATGCAGGACTGGAGTTATCTGTGGCACAACGACCTGCAGGTGACCATCGAGTTGTCTGATGCCAAGTGGCCTCAGTACTCGGAGATTCCAAAATTCTATAGAGATAATAAAGAGTCGATGCTCAAATATATCCAGCTCATTCATCAAGGGGCGGGAGTCAGACTCTCAGATAGATCAGCCACGGGTAAAGTGACGATCCTTAAAGGCAGTCAGAATCTTGGGACTTATGGATTTCAAAATGGTGAGTTCTACAAGGTGCTTGAACCAGGCCAGTACACATTGCAAGTGGAAGCCATGGTCAACGGTCAATTGCTGAAGAAAAATGTTTCTGCGGCAGTATTAAAAGACTTCGTAGAAACGAACGGCAATTTCATCAGCCTTTAGCTAACTTTAAAATCTTCTTAAAGTGCGCTGCCTCGACAGGAATGACTGAGAGGCGGCTACCTTTTCTTAAGAGCAAGAGACCGTCGAGGTCTGATGTGTTTTTAAGCCGCTCGAGAGTGACAACTTGAGGGAATTTTTCTTGAAAACGAACATCTACTAAGCTCCAGCGCGGATTCTCTTGGGTAGACTTTGGGTCAAAGTACTCTGACTTAGCATCAAATTGAGTAGGGTCCGGATAGGCCTCAGCGGATACTTGCATCAGTCCTACCACACCGATCTCATCAGCGTTTGAGTGATAAAAAAGAATTTGATCTCCGAGTTTCATTTCACGCATAAAATTGCGGGCCTGGTAGTTACGCACTCCATTCCAGGGTTCAACACCTTTACGTTCAAGGTCATCGATGGAGAAAACATCAGGTTCGGATTTCATCAGCCAGTATTTCATGGGCTTAAGTCTAAAGTTCCCAAGAGCGAATGGCAAACGCTGGATAGGTTTTGTCGGGCATTGTCAAAGGTTAAACCTTCACTTCTTTTCTCCCGATAAGAGTCCATGGAGAGACGACTATGAAACACCTGCTCACGCTACTGCTCTTTGCATCCTGTGCCCACCAGACTGCACCGAAACTGGTTTTAAGTGATGTCATCGACGAGAAAGGTGTCTCAACCGGCATGCCCAACTTCGTGCTCCAAAAAGACCTGATTGAAAAAGCCCAGAGCACGCGCGCTCCTGCTTCGGTGATGAGCGATGAAGAATTGGCCCAGAGTCTGGAAAAAAAACCAAGCTTGCGTCGTCTCTATTTCCGCGTGGTCTATAAGCAGTGGAGTGAACTCAAAAAACTCACAGGATCTCAAACGGAATTAAAGTATTGCCCCCAATTTCATCATGACCGTGTGGTGCTGGATGAGTCTCAAACTGCTCAATCCTCTCACTATGTGATGGCGGCAAAACCCAAAACAGAAGAGCTTGCCTTCTATCCCGAGTGGCTTCTCACTGATCATGCCCAATCGCCAGTGTGGCTCAATTCAAATGTCTCCGTGGGCTTTGAGGTTCACACACAAAAAATTTTTCAAGAGTTGAGTGAGATCTGTGAGTCGGGTGCGAGTGATAGCTACTACCGCTTGGAGAACATGGTCACTTATCGCCTGAAGGGCAAAGAGTATATGAAAGCACTCTTGAAGATTCCGAGTTTCTCCACCATGCTTTTGTTAACGACACTGCAGTCGGCTCCTCAGCGCACGCTCAACCGTCAAGATCTTGACTTGCTGGAAGAAGTAAATGGTTTTCAACTCCAAAACTATATTGTTGAATTAAGAAATCAACGGCAACAATTAGTGATAGGGGCCCTCAAATGAAACTACTCACGACACTCTCTCTGCTGGCCATCGTCTCCTGTGGCGCAACCTTGAAAGAAGGTGAGCAAGGTAACTTGGGTCAGATTCGTAATGCTGTTGTGGCACCGGCCTCTTCGGCGATAAAGTCGGGAGTCTCTGGTCTCTGTCAGGCTTTGCGTGATAAGGAAACAAATTTTCGTCTGACTTATCTTCCCTCAAATACTGTTTTCAATTTTGATTCGACCTATAAAGACTGCACGAACAGCACCCAAAGCTCACAGGTAAAAGCTCGTTTAGTGGAGTCTGGTATGGGACTGCAGTTGTCCTTGATATCAGGCCAGTATTTCTCGATGGGGCTTGAAACAGCTACCAATGGAAACCTTTCGGTTCTTTGTCGTGATGTAACCAATCTGACAAATCCTATGGTGATCTCAGGTTCTACTGCACTCTGGTTTAATTTTGTCCCAGATGGACTATGTGATGGTGGCAACACCAATACGAAGTGTCTGCAAATGGAGATCGGCTTCAAGCAAAGCTCTGGCCAGTATCTCGTCTCTATCACTGACCGCTACGATGTGAGTATTGTGGCCGGTAATCTTTCAGGCATGGTGAAGAATCATTTTCGCACTGATCTCTCCACCTGTGCCCCTGGGGCCCGCATCGAGAGCTCCAGTGTGTTTAAAGGCGTCTCAGCTAATTAACGGCTGCGCTTAAAGATTTCATCGACCACATGACCCAGCGGAAGACCTTCAGCAGAGTAGGCTTTCACCATATTTGAGGCTTGTGGAGTGAGAGCTGCTCCGGGCTGCCAGCCTTCAAACAATTCGTGGCTCAGGGCTTGTGCGCTTATGTTCTCCTGCGGGACCCACAGAAAATCGGGATGAGAATTGTTGTACCACTCGCCACCGATGATTTCAGATTTTTCATTAAGCTCAAGATCATAGGTATAACGGACGGTACGGTGGAAAGCAGGGCTTGAGGCTTGAGTGCTGGCCCCATTTTCTACGATGTAGGTCACGTCCATCATCACACCAACGATCCATTTCGTCCGCGGTGCTCGTCGTGCACTCCACACATCATCGCTGAATTCTTCTTTGAGTAGGCGGCCAGCTTCGAGAGTGTGGGCCAGCTTTTTAGTCTGGGGTGTGAAGTAGAGGTACTTGTAAGCCACCACGGGTTGGTTCCAAACTTGATAGTCGTAGGTCGCATCGAGCACAAACGATCTTTTGGCGAGTGCGATCTGATTAACCACGCTCAAGTGCCACGTGCCGGCATTGGTGTCACGGCAATCGGGATTGGTAGGACGACCGTTTTCTTCCTCAGGGGACTGGTGATTACAGCGGCTGCCGATGAAGCGCGAGGGGAAATTCGCATTGGAATAGAGAAGTGTACCGAGCGCTTTGATGTCTGAGACGTAGAGAGGGAATTGATAAAGGCCCTGCGGGTCTTTAACCATCACCGTTTGCTGAGGCGTGGGGAGCATAAAACTGGCCGCTGCCCATCCGTGACAAAGGCCCATCCATGTTTCAACTTTTCCCGCCTCTTGGTAATAAACCTCGCCTTCCTTCCACATGCGTTGAGTGAGAGTTCCTGCACGGTCTCCCATTAATAAATCATATTTCTCTGAGGGGGCGAGTTCCGCCACTCGGCCTTGGGCGAGGAGCTTCGCTTTGGATTGAGCTTTGACGTGTTGGAAGAGTTTTTTCCAGTCATCCTCGTAATCGAAGTACGGGTCTTGGTAGCGGGCCCCCAGCGCTCCTTGATAGAGCGGCCAGTAGGAATCAGACCATGGTGAATCCGCCAGCTCAGCATTTAAAAGGCCTCGCTCTTCCATGCGTGCCAGTGAACGCTCCATGGTTGCAGCATTATCAACTAAAGCTTCAGCGCGGTCATTGCGGCGAGGGGCTTCCTTGTTCTCTTTAAAATAATAAGCTCTATAGGCCGCTTTACTCTGCACGGGGATGACTCTTAGGTCTGCCGCGAGAGAAGAGAGAGGTGTTTTTTCTGGAAGTGCACGCCAGAAGCTTTCTGGATCAGCTTTCAGCTGTTCAAGAGTCTGCTGCATAGGCTTAAGGGCCCAGACCTGTAAGGTAAAGAGTAGTGAGAGTAACATAGCGCCTTCTTTTAAGAGAGTGATGGAGCTAATGTAGAAAATGGGATGGGGTTTGAAACTTAAACCGATCAATCAGATAAGTGAGAGATATCAGCTTTTACTAGTGGCAATCCCAAAAGTACTGCATGACCCCGGCCTTCTTGCCCTCTTTATCAGGTAAGCTTTTGCAGTAGGTGCGCTGAAAACCAAAAGGCATGGCAACTGCCTTGGCTTCATCTGGGCAGGGCACTTCTTCCGTTTGATCATAGTAGAAGGAGAGCCCATCCTCAGCTTTACCTGGGGGAGTCAGGGAGAGACTCCATGATCCATCGGGTGTGGATTTGAGGTAGGAGAAAAAATCTTCACTCTCGACAAGCGTGTAAAGATCCACGCCATCTATAAAGAGAGGCTTCTCACCCAGCGGCAGCCAGTAGCTTTGTTGAGTTTTATCAGATCTATGATGGATCACTTGCTGAAGGTAAATAGTCTCACCAATTTTCAGTTTGTACTCCGTATGGCCCTTGACGATAGTGGCCGACCCATCTTTGACATCTTTAATAAAAGCTTCCCCGCGCATGAGCTTGAGAGTGGGGTCTTTGGAGTTATGAAGAGCACAACTCGAAGAAAAAAGAATGGGAGCGAGGGTACTGCGTATTTCAGGACGGGCATAAAATTGCGAGGGCCAGCCTTTTTGAGTTGTGAAATCCTGCAGCATTTTTTCATTCAAAGCACGGGGCTTATCGCTATTACGAAAGCTCGCGACAAGTGTTTTCCAGTTCTTCATCTGCATGCCCATGAGAGCATCACATTCTGAGTTTTCTGGACACCCAGGGTTCTCGTGGGCGATCTCCTCGTACTGAGCAAGGGCACCCTTGGCCTCTTGAGCTAAACCATGAGAATTAAGTAAGAGAAGTAAGAGCGGGAGTGTGAATCTTGCTTTGCGAGTTAAAAATTGCATGTTATATCTCTTGGCATTCATACATTAATCGTAAACCACTTTTGAGGTTTGTGTCTCAAGGAGAATCCATGAAGAAGTTGAAAAAGTCGAAAGCTGCTAAGAAGCCAAAGAAGAACAAGAAATCTGGCCTCAAGCTTAAGCGTATTGCTCGTAAGAAAAAACTCCTTAAGGCTCACGCTAAGTAATTTGCCCCTACAATGACGAAATTTTCGAAAAAGCCTTCCTTCGGGAAGGCTTTTTTGTTTTATGACGCTCGAATTCACTAGATCTAGTGCTTGTCATAAAAATGACGCCAGCGGAACACAAGATATAGGTTGACCTGAAGGTCTTTTGACGTTTTCATATAAGAATACATTTTCAAGGAGAGAGAGTGTGAAAATCAACCGACGTTGGACCCAGGAAGGGCAGTCACCTTTCCAAAATATAAATTTTGTTACTCGCACCTCAGAGGTGAGAGAAGTCTCTGGCTCAAAAAAGAGCTCGATGAAAATCACTGTGCCGGAGTTCTGGTCACAGGTCGCCACCGATATCATTGCGCAAAAATACTGCAGAAGAACAGGTGTGCCGCAAAGTGATGGCACAATGGGCGCCGAAAATGATGCCCGCCAAGTCTTTCACCGTCTGGCCCTGTGCTGGAAAAACTGGGGTGAGCGGGAGAATTATTTTGATTCACCTGCGGATGCACAAGCCTTCTATGACGAAATCTCTTACATGTTGGCGTTTCAGATGTGCGCTCCGAACTCGCCTCAATGGTTCAACACTGGACTCTTTGAAGCCTACGGCATCAAAGGATCTCCCCAGGGTCACTTCTTTGTAGATCCAAAGACTCTCACGCTAGAAAAAGCGACCAGCTCCTACGAGCGCCCACAACCTCATGCCTGCTTCATTCAAAGTATCAACGATGATCTGGTGAATGAAGGCGGAATCATGGATCTGTGGAACCGTGAAGCTCGCCTCTTTAAGTATGGCTCAGGCACGGGGACAAATTTTTCAAATCTCAGGGGAGCAGGAGAGAAGCTCGCCGGTGGAGGAACTTCTTCTGGACTGATGAGTTTTCTGAAAATCGGTGACGCGGCAGCGGGAGCCATCAAATCCGGTGGCACCACCAGGCGCGCAGCTAAGATGGTGTGTCTGGATCTGGATCATCCGGATGTGGAAGACTTCATTCTCTGGAAAGTGAAGGAAGAAAAGAAAGTGGCCTCGCTGGTCACGGGCTCAAAGATTGTCAAAAAGCATCTCTCGAAAGTTTTTGAGACAGCTCTCAAAGATCAAAATCCTAAGACCAACACGGAGCTCAGAAAAGCGATCCAGGCCGCCAACTCCGACTGTGTGCCGATGAATTATGTGAATCGCTGTTTAGAGCTTGTGAAGCAGGGTTACTCGAGTATGGAGTTTGAGGTCTTTGACACGGACTGGACTTCTGAAGCTTATGCAACGGTGGCAGGACAGAATTCTAATAATTCACTGAGAGTCCCGCATAAGTTTTTTAAGCTTCTCAAAGAAGATGGTGATTGGGAGTTGATCAATCGCACAGATAAAAAAGTGGCTAAAAAAATTAAGGCCCGTGATCTGTGGCAAAAAATCGTCGACGCTGCTTGGCAGTCGGCCGATCCTGGTCTGCAGTTTGATGACACCATCAACGAGTGGCACACTTGTCCCAAAGATGGTCGCATAAACGCGTCCAATCCTTGTAGTGAGTACATGTTTCTCGATGATACCGCTTGTAATCTCGCCTCTCTCAATCTTTTAAAATTTCTTGATCCCACCACTGGAATGTTTGATCACCAAAGTTTTGAACATGCCTGTGAAATCTGGACACTGGTGCTTGAGATTTCTGTGGCGATGGCGCAATTTCCCTCACGCGAGATAGCTCAACGCTCTTTTGATTACCGCACCCTTGGTTTGGGTTACGCCAATATCGGGGCGACACTCATGCAGATGGGGCTGCCTTATGATTCTGAGAAAGGACGTCAGTTTGCGGCCGCTATCACGGCACTCATGGGTGGAGTGAGTTATCGGACGTCTGCAAAAATCGCTCAAGAAAAAGGCGCCTTTGCGCGCTTTGAGCACAACCGGGAAGACATGCTGCGTGTGATTCGTAATCACAGGCGAGCAGTTTACGCTAAAAACGATTTTGAAGGTCTCACGGTTTTTCCTCAGGCATTAAATGCCAAACTTGTAGATAAAGAGCTCGTGACCGCCGCCCAAAGAGCCTGGGATGAAGCACTCGTTTTGGGTGAAAAGCACGGCTATAGAAACGCTCAAACCACAGTTATTGCACCGACAGGAACGATTGGTCTGGTCATGGACTGCGATACCACGGGGATCGAGCCGGATTTTGCTCTCGTAAAATTTAAAAAACTGGCCGGTGGGGGATACTTTAAAATCATCAACCAATCTGTCCCGCAAGCATTGAGGGTTTTAGGTTATAAGAAAAAAGAGATCGATGAGATTGTGAAGTTTGCTGTCGGTCACGCCACGCTTAAAGGCTGTCCACACATTAATCCAGAGACACTGAAAGCTTATGGATTTGGCCCCGAAGAACTTAAGGCGGTCGAGAAATCCCTCGCCTCTGCTTTTGAAATAGGTTTCGCTTTCAATCGCTACAGCCTGGGCGAAAAGTTTCTGATTGATACTCTGAAAATAAAAGAGAGTGAGCTCGATAGTGTCAATGTTCTGAAGTTTTTGGGCTTTACGGACAGTCAGATCAATGAAGCGACGAACTTTGTTTGTGGCACCATGACTGTCGAGGGAGCACCTCATCTGAAGGACGAACACTTGGCGGTGTTTGATTGCGCCAACCGCTGTGGTCGCACCGGAAAAAGATTGATTGGCATCGAAGGTCACATCCGCATGATGGCCGCCACTCAACCTTATCTTTCGGGAGCCATTTCAAAAACCATTAACATGGCTTTTGAAGCAACCCTGAAAGATGTCTCTCACGCTTATGAACTCTCTTGGGAATTAGGTGTAAAGGCGAACGCTCTTTACCGTGATGGCTCCAAACTCTCGCAACCCTTGAATGCTTCTGCCTTTGAAGAGCTCGCTCTCGATTATGGAGATTTGACTCAGACTGAAAGAATAGAAAAAGTCGCGCAAAAAGTTGTTGAGAGAATCATTCATGTGCGCGAACGCCGGACTCTCCCCAATCGTCGTGGCGGCTACACGCAGAAGGCGAATGTGGGTGGACATAAAATTTATCTGAGAACCGGAGAGTATAATAACGGAGAACTCGGTGAGATCTTCATTGATATGCACAAAGAAGGAGCGGCTTACCGCTCGCTCATGAACTGCTTCTCCATCGCGATCTCCATGGGACTTCAGTACGGTGTGCCTCTCGAGGAGTTGGTGGATGCCTTCACTTTCACAAAGTTTGAGCCCAATGGAGTTGTGCAAGGTCACGACAACATCAAGATGGCGACCTCGGTGATTGATTTTGTCTTCCGAGATCTCGCGATGAAGTACTTAGGACGTTATGATCTCGTGCACATCAAGCCCGACGAACTCCGTCCGGGAGGCATCACCGGTGAGAGCGTTTCAGAGGAGCCTCTCTTGAGCATGATGGAAGAGACTCATCACGCTGATGGGCAAGTGTCTCGGGTTGAGAAAGTCTTCACCAAGGAAGCCGATGCGGATTTTAATTCTCAATTAAAAAAGCGCCAACAGGCGAAAATGAAAGGTTATGAAGGCGAGTCGTGTCCTGAGTGCCAGAGCTTTACTATGCTTCGTAATGGCTCTTGCATGAAGTGTGACACTTGTGGAGCAACCACGGGTTGCTCATAAATTATCCTGCACCAGGTTTCCCTTAATTTCGAGAGACTTCGAAAGAAACCTGACACACACATGGGGCCCTCGTATGGGGGCCCTTTTTTATTCAGGCATTTGTTTAAACATCCTGCCCGGATCAAGGAATCTCTCTCCTCGAAACTCTTGATACCATCCACTTGTGTCAAATTGCGGATCAACGATTTTAATCAGCGCCTCACTCCACGTGGCTCCGGTGCCACCCATTTGATCAAGCTTAATGCTTGCCTCGAGTGTGTTGATGAGAGGGGAGAAGTAGAGAGGATGAGCCGAGTGACGGGCGATAAATTCTTTGAGTTCCTCGCAGGTCTGAGAGTTCTCAATTGGTAGGATGATTGAGCGAGTACGTTTTGCACTTCTTTGAATGAGTCGTTTAATTTCTTTTTCACTTTGAAGATAAGCCCCTTTGATCGGGGTAAAAAGCAGATCCATGCCCTTAAAAATATGAGGGAGCATGCGAGTGGATTTTATGCTCAGGCTGCTCCAATTCTCAAACCCCTCGCAACTGATATGGGCCGCTGCATGGCCCACTGTTCCCCGTGCAAGATCCAGCGGAGAGTAGAGGCTCAGGGCCTTGAGATAAGAGCGAGAAAGAGAGGCGGAGAGTTTGAGTGATGATTCCCAATTCAGCTCTCGGGCCGGTGCCGTGACATAGATGGTGAGTGAGCCTGCGGAGGCTTTGTGACTCAGAAGAATCAAGAGGCAAATGAGGGGCTTAAGCATGCTCAATTATAAAGGTTAAATGACGTCAGTTTAGCCTAGTCTATAAAACTTACTTAATCTTTGGTTGTCGTTAGCTCTATTTTTGATTAGTTATAAGTATGGAATTTGAGCCTAGAAAAAAATGCACTCACTGTGCACGACCTCAGAAAGCTTGCCTCTGTGAGCACATCACGAAGCTTCCGACGAAGACGCATTTTGTGATTCTCATGCATCCAAAAGAGTTTAAGTATGAAAAAGATGGTACTGGCAAAATCACTCACGCCAGTCTGCCCAATTCTGAAATTCTTTGGGATGTGAGCTTCACAGAAAACAAAAGAGTCAATGACTTGATTGAAGATCCGAAGAACCACTGTGTGTTGCTTTACCCTGGGGAAGCAAAAAACGTCTCTGCTGGGGAGTTCCTCCCGCAGGATATTCAAGACAAAAAGCTCGTGGTTTTTCTGCTGGATGGCACCTGGGCCTGTGCTAAAAAAATGCTTAAGCTCTCTTTGAATCTTCAGTCTCTGCCCCGCCTCATGTTCACGCCTACAGCAAGAAGTGAGTTCTACATTAAGCATCAGCCCCACGAGTGGTGCCTCTCAACCATTGAAAGCACTTATCAGTTCATTGAAGCTCTCTGCCTTGCGGGCCTAGAAGAGAAGCGTGACTGGAAGCCTCTCCTGACCCCCTTCTACAAACTGCAGGAGTATCAGGTGGCGTGTTCCCTCGATCCCTCTCGGCAGAGATATCGCAAGGGGACTTATAAGAAACCTGAAGAGCGACCTGCAGTGAGAGCGGAGCGGTCAAGGAAGCTGTTCTTCTAATTATTTAAGTTTACTCTTCAAGCGCTTCTTCGCCTTCGCGCGCTCTTGAGCATTAGCAAATCGTCTTTTCTCATCATCACTCTCTACTATCAGCCCCGGAACTTCCACAGGTTTCCCCATGTCATCGAGGGCGACGAATGTGAGGTAAGCCTTGGTGGTGGTGCGTTTTTCGCCAGTCATAGGATTTTCTGCGATAACTTTGACTCCGACGATCATGGAACTGCGACCGACATAATTCATGGAGGCGAGGATATGCACGTGATAGCCGATTTTCACGGGAGCGATGAAATCAATGTCAGAGATGTGCGCTGTCACCACGGGACGATTGCAGTGGCGTGCGGCCACCATGGCGGCCGCGATATCGATCCAACTCATGACCGTGCCCCCGAAGACAGTGTTCTGGGGGTTGGCATGATGAGGCATGACCAGTTCGCGCATCTCAATGGCTGAATCTTTTGGGGTTTTCATGGCAGTCCTTAGCGGCAGTAGATGTGATGGTTCCAGCGGTAGCCATTCATGAAATCGAAATAGCCCACTGTATCCGTTCCACCTCCAGACGAGTTCGTTCCGTTATCTGAAGATGAGTCTAGGATACCATAAAAGGGTTGGCTGCCAACCAAGGGAGCGGGTTGAGCTTGGAAATCACCAAAAGCACCACCGCGACGAATCTCACCGGATTCACAAATCTCCCGACCAATGTTCGCAATCTTTGAATTCACGGAAGCGGTCAAGAGAGGTTCACCTGTCTTAACATTAAAGTCATCTTGATTGAGAGGAACGGACTGCAGATGATCACCGGTGCCCTCGTTAGACACAAAACGATTCAAATACACTGAAAGGTTGGCGCCGGAAGGTACCACGCATTTGTATTGAGGTCTTCCGCCTAGGGTTCCTACTTCAGTATCAATAACCCCGCGCCCCGAACAGCAGGCCGTCGGCTCGCGAGTGTATTTGCCTGAAGGAGTACAGCACTTAAAGTCTTGCGGAGAAAATATCGGATCAACGGCCAAGCCATGATAACTGGTTCTCCAGGTCGGTGATTCTGGAAAAACTTTAGGCACAAGGAAGCCAAAATTGGGATTATTAAATCTTTCAATATTGCGACCCGTTTGAGCACTATTCACGTCAGGGATGTTATAGAGGCCTGGCACCAGACGATTGAGGTTGTTGTTACACACGAGCTTCTCGTGGGTAATTTGTGGGATCCCTGTGAGTTCAAATTTTCCGAGCTGATCGAGATAATAGATATCTGAGCAACTTCTCTTAATCATCGGGCGAGTGGTTGGCGGAACAGTAGGGTTAGGTTCAGCTGCGATGACACTGCCAAAGCCTGTTCCCGGAGCTTGATAGGTGATCTTGATACCGTAGCGACCAGCTTCAGCTTCTGGGACGGGATCCCCATTTTTTGTTTCTTGGAAGAATAAAGAGCTGCGATTTATGACAGCATACAATCTGCGGTTTCCATCATAAGAGTAGCAGCAATCAGAGGGACAGTTAAAGAAAGTGATACCATCGCTTGAAACCATGGATGAGGTCGATTGATGGCGAGTGGCAGAGGGGAAAGTGTTTTCCACGATCGGATACTGAGCACAAGTTCTAATATCGGCTTCATTATCACGGTCACGTCGCTGCATCTGAACGGTGAGACTTGAATTCCCCACGTAGCTTGGCATAAAGAAATAAATATTTTTTCTTCCACCACTTGGAATTGTCACAGAAAAATCAATCTCAGTGTTGGGGTTGAAGTCAGCACTTTCTGGTGGGAAAAATGAGAAAAGGTTGGCTGGAAAATCCACCCCACTAAAGTTCCATTTATTAGGCTCACCCGCCCCATTCCAAGGAATCTCTTCTCCCAGAGTCGAGAAGGCAGACCGAATGGCCACTCCAAAGATCGGTGAGACCCCAGGGGCCATTTCACGATGGTCCGTACAAGCCAAATCATTGGCCAGGCGCTTATTGAAGTCTGCTACTGGAGGGTAACTCCCTTGAGCAATAGAAATCTGGGCACAGTTTCCATTTGTACCTGCCGGATCGAGGCAATACTTATCAAACTCAACATCGAGGAGCCCACGGCTAATTCCATAGAGAGGCTGTGGGTTTTCAATTGTGACAAGGGGAGAGAGGTAGTTGAGGCAACGGAAGTTACTCACATCTAACTGCAAGCGGTCACGTTTCGCCCAATTAACTGTTCCATCGGAAAACTTTCTCATCCAGCCACCACCACAGCAAGTGAGTGAGTTGGCGTCGTTGAGAGTCATCCATTGTTTTTCAGTTTCAATATTGGCAAAAGGAAATAGTGGAATTCCATTTCTCACAAAATCATGGAAACCTAAATTGTTTCCAACTCGATTCATATATGCATTAAGAGGCGGGCGATCCACATTGGGAAAGTTTCTGATGTGAATGAAGCGCTCATAGCGATTGGCATTCAAAGGCTCAGAGGTTCCTGTAGCGATGGGATTGAGATTGTTGGTTTCTGGAGTGTAGTCACCGTCAGTCGTTGAGCGCGGGGTGAAGGCGGTGTAGGTAGTGATGTCAGAGCCCACTTCACGGCAGCAGCGATTTTTCGTCATGTCATAATCAAAAAAGTTTTCATCAGACAGAAAAGGTTTTTTCCTCTCTTGCCCACAGATTAAACTTTGTTCGTAGTACTCACGGTTGGCCCTATTTCCAAAAAAGCTATCTCCAAAAAACTGAGCTTCATTGGCGTGCATTTTATTCGGTGAGCAGTCCAGATCCGTATGACAGACGGCTCCTGCTCGCCGCAGGCACGCATCACGAGTCAGACCTGCACTCACGACCACTCTGTCTCTGAGAGGTCTCCCTTCAATATTTTTAAAGGGAGAAAACGTTTGGATATCGTTGGCACTCATGCCAGCTGTAATGGTCGCTCCATTCTGAAGTGTCTCGTAACCACAGCTGTTTTGGGTCATCGCACGTGCGATCCATGTGCTGCGAGTTTCAGCGGGAAAGAGAGTGGTGTGTTGAACATAGTTTCCATTATTATCCAAAACTGGGCATGAAGTGAGTTTATCTAACCCAACGCTTAAAGGAGCGGCAGGGCAGGAGGCGATTTGATTGGTGTAATCAGTGCGAGAGAATTCATCGAGGTTTCTGTGCTGATTAAAGGGGTTCCACAGTGTCGGCCTATTATCCGTAGTCGTGGTGACATGGGCCAAGCGTTTACCTGGGCGACAAATTCCTTCTTGTCCTGTGATGCTGTTATCCATTTCAAAGGCATTGCGCTTGATCGCTAAGGCAGCATTGGAGTCAAGGGTAGAAACGAGACGAACTCTTGGGGTCACACCTGTGATAGGTGGCTCGAAGTGGACATAATCCAGGGGGCGACCCAGTTGATTGGCGTCCTGACCAAAAATATGATTGTTAAAGACCGGTAGATTCTCGAGAGGAGCAGCGAAACGGGCGACTTGCGCGTTCCAAACGTTAGGTCTTTGTGAGGTGCCTGGGATAGTGTGATTGTTGCCATCAACGCTTGCACACCAAAAGTTGGGAGCACAGGTAAGGAGTTTTCTTTTTTCCGGATCAGTGGTGACAGAAATTGAATCCGCATTGATGCGACAGAGAGCTCCCGCTCCTCGATACACACAGCGTTTGTTTGATCCCGTTGGCAGAGTTCCTTGGGCGAGGAGACCTTCCACATTGACGATTTTATTGTTGCTTCTTTCCTTGGCCCCGATAGGTTCAAAGTCTGGCAGACGTGATTTTATATTGGAGACATCGGCGCAGGCGTACTCCCACCCAAGTTTTGTAATACAGTCACTGTCTACGTCACAGCGGTGATAGGCTTGGCAATTGCCCGCTTCATTCTGGTTGGGATGGTTCTGCAAAAGATCAGGATGGAAGTCTAAGAGCGCAGCCGTCGCCTGACCTTCGAAGGCTTGCACTGATACAATATGTGTATTGCTTTCTGTTAGGTCACCAAAAGGAGCGTTAATGGCCAAGAAGAGTTTGTTCGTCGTGGAGCGGATGATTCGCCCCTTACCAATGGCAAACCAAGTGACACCATCAAACGAGCCAATGAGGGCCCCTTTATTAAAGCCGTACCAATCGCGCTGGTAACCATTCATAAAAAGTGTGGCTTGAGCGCGCAGTCGAGTGACTCGTGCTGCTTCAGCGCTACCGGCCCCGGGCTCACCGGCCACGGGTTGAGTCCATGGAATCATCGTGGGTGGCACCCAGCAGGCGCGACCAAAAATGGCGTCTTCATAATTGCCAAAAGTGGTGTTGTTGTCCCAAGAGTCGCGGGAGGTGGAGTGACCGACCGCCTGCAGTCCCACACCTTGAGCGGCCGTGGGATGAGCAGAAAAGCCCGGAAACCAAGAGTCTTTGGCACAAGTCGGGCAAGGAGTGAAGAGACCTGAGCGCGTGGCGATTAGATAAACATTATCAACTTGAAGATCAATCACTTTGGCAGGCATGGCTTCAGAGAGTTCGAGATTGAAGTTCCCCAAGATGGAGTTCATATTAAAAGTGCCGTTTAGGGGCTGAACTTTTTCTTGGTCAAGGTATCTAAACGGAGAGCCTTCTTGAGTCACAACTGTGCCGGCTGCATTGGCAGCAGGTACGTTCACTTCAACCCCACTTGAATCGAAGAAGCGATGAGGCACTGATTTAGAGTTCACAGCGACACTTAAGTTTTGAAAGGGAGTTTCAACGCCTGACTCATCAATGGCCGTACAGGCAAATTCAATGGGCTGGTTTTGAGCATTGCGAGACACGACGTTGTAGTCATACTTAGGACAGTTTGAAATCTTCTCGTCAAACGTGACAAAGGTACTTGAGCATCCACAGTTATTGTAGAGACGATTGATCACGTTTTTATAAAAGTCGGTGATGTTGGCTTCGTTTGATTGTTCTTCAGGTGCGAGAGTCGTGCGACAAATATTTTGGTCATAGATGGCGGAAGGATTAAAGATCTGACCATGAAAAGGAGTCGCCTGTGACTTCTCTTTAAGCATCTGGATACAAGCGTAGTCTTTTTGTAACTGGAGAAGGCGGGCTGCCGCTTCGGCATTAGGATCAGTGGTGGAGCCACCAGTCGAGCCTCCGGTGGTGGGATTATTCTGGTTCGTCCCACAGATATAATAAAATTGGGGATAACTTAAAAAGGCCAGTGGGTTTGAGATCTTTGCCTGCTCCGCCTGAAGGTACGAGAGATAAGTTGAGTTGGTGGGAGGCAGAGAGAGAATATCAGGTTTCGTGGCCCCATCACGTACGCACTGATTGTCTAAGCAACAGCTAAATCCAATCGCTCGGCAAGTCTCAGTCGAACAAGTGCCCCCGACAACAGGAGCATTCCCAGGTTGTAGCGCCAGACGAATGAGATTGAGATCCAGTTGGGTTTGCGCCACCTGAGTGAGAACGTTCTGATTGTTCACAAAAGTTCTGCGGTAGAGGCGGATACCTTGAGAGGTGATCTGATTAGTCGCGTTCGCTCTCACTGTATCAAGCGAGTGAGCCACGGTATTCACCTGTGAGGGCAGTGAGCAGATCGATTGATTGCTAGTTGGGTTTGAGAAATCAACTCTCAGATAAACCGTTCTAGTGCGGGTCACAAGATTATTCACACTCATCGGAGTGGCACGTACACGTAGAAACTGCTTATCTCCATTGACCAGGGGGTTGCCCATGTCAAACTCGATACAATATGTAGCGGTGGGAGCATTGGCACTTAAAAGAAAATTTTCTATCCGACGTCCACGCACATACACACTTTCTGCAAGATCACGAAAGAGTGTGATCGTGAGAGGGCTTTGTAAATTTTGAAACCAAGCGAGCTCAACATCCGAGTCGCTTACTGGTGCAGTAGGTGAGGTGGGAGTCTGGTTTCCGTTTTGAAGCGCACCCGTGCGTACCTTCGTTTCAGGCATACAGCTTTGAAGCAAAATAAGTAAAAGCACGAATATGAACTTCATCAAGGTTTCTTCTCTCCTGGCACTCTCTTCGGAAGGAGTGCAAGCTATTGATAATTTTAAACCAAATGCCCCTTTTTGGGGGGATTATCTTGCCTCTTACCACTCTCGTGCATAAGTCATTTTAAAGACGTCCGCGTGTCTTGGAAATGGAGAATTTCAGAGGTGAGAACTTGATAGAAATTGCCTAGTTTTGAGGGCACTAGAAATTAAAGGAGCCCGCCATAGAGGGCATGGAGCCGCTGGATCCACCAAAAAAGCGCGAAGAAAGGTTGGTTCCCATCAGTCCGCTTGAGCCCATTCCAGGGGCAGGCGTGGCACTCATGCCCCAATAGGAGTTAAAGGCAGCGGGACCCGTTCCAAAACCGCAGGTGGAGCACTGATAGTACTGCCCATAGCCGCCGTAGAATTTGGCCGAGGTCATCACATAATCTGATAAACTCATATTGATCGGCGTGCTGTAGGGCATGGGTCTAAATGGGGGCATTTGAAAACCACTCATCGGGTTTTGTGGTTGAAAACGTTTTTGTAAATAAGCCTGACCGATGTCGTTCATCGCCCCCGCTAGAGCATCCAGCACGATCCCATCGTTAGGTCGTTTAGAGACGTTAGTGGAGAGTGTCTCAGGTGTTCCACGATACGGAGGAGGCACAGGGGCAGGTGTATTTTGCCCGCGATGAATCACTTCACACAGCACCACATACTTATTATCAATCCCCGCAGGACAGTCGCGATCGGTCAGGACAGTACTCGCACGCAAACCACCTTGCAGAGCGAACATGGTGTCACTGGCCAAGGTCACCATGGGGTCGGTGCTTATCGTCGCCATGCCTTGGCAGTGGGCGTTTGTCAGCTCTTCACGATTGTAGGTGTTGCAGTTGTTTTTAATAAACTCAAAAGCGGCATCTCTAAAACGAAGATCTTGTTCAATACTTTCGGCCATGAGCTTTCTAAGATTCTGCAGGGCTAATCTTTTATCAAGAACGTCGGCACGATTAGCGGCAATTTTCTTGGTACACTCATTGGCGACAGGGCTCTCATCCATAAAGGCGTTAAGCATCTCAGGACGCACACAAATCTCACCAAGATTCCTCATCTCCTGAGCTTTTCTGGAGCCCTCGACCAGAGAGCGCATCAAGCGGTTACGTTGAGCATCGGTCGATGTGTTTGACATGGATCTTTCAATACAGTCTGCCAGTTCATTGTCTCGCAGATTTAAGCAAGCGGCACGGGCCACAGGCGAGCCCACAGTCGCCTGATACTTCGCTTTCACACGAGCATTTAAGCGGTCAGCTTCATCATTAAAACCTTGTCTCAACATATTGGCCTGCAATTCAATATTGGCCTGATCCCGACGCTGTTTCATGCGTGCACGAAGCTGAGACACGTAAGAAGTTTCCCCTGGCGCCGCATCTGAGATGGATATGTTTTGAATAAACTTCACTTGGTCCGCATTAAATTTTGAGCGGTCACTATCAATTCTTGCGAGCATGCCTGATAAATCAACTTTTTCAAGCTCGGTCGCAAGGCCTTGAAAATTACTATCTTTGCCATTCACCTTCAATCGCAGAGCTTGCAGGTATTGATTTTTGGTCGCCGCCGGTAATTGCCGTTGGGGATTAAGGCTCGCTCTTAGATCAGTCATGAAGTCGATCACGTCCGCCGGCGACATCGCCGAGCGACGATCACTGCTATTTTGTGGACCGTAGGTTTTCCAAGAAGAGCAAAAAGGACTTACTTTGCCGGCAGTCTCTTGACTCTGGCAGAAACTTTTAATGTGACCGATCCACTGCGGGCCTTCGATGTTTGGATTGGCAAAAAGTTCTGGGAGATGATCTGAGTTGAGTAGATCTTCAATGCTCGCGCCCATGGCCACATCTTTCATGAGTGAGTCGGCGAGTTGATGATTTTCTTGGGTCCATTGAGTGCGACGCTTAAGTTCATTTTGAGTTTTTACGACTTCATCTTTGAGGGCACGCAGTCCATCCACCATCACAAGTTCTGCTTCTAGCTTCCCAAGCTCCATCTCAACTTCAGACAGATTGGTGCAACGATGTTCATTGATATAACTCTGCATGGCTTCTGGAACACCCAGAGAACGAGCGGTGGTGCGAGAGCAGACGTCACCGAGATTGGAATTATAGATCCCTCTTTCAATCTCAAAGAGAGAGGTTTGCACACGCGCACATTTATCCTGCGCAAGCACAGGTAAACTTATTAAAGTCAGTAGAGCAAACTTTAAACGCATCTCATTCTCTCCCTTAAGTATTATCGGAGAGTTCGGTGAAAAACCTAAAAGAATTCGACAGATGCGCTCGGGTTTGTTGCGTTTTTAAAGACTTAGCCGTGACCTGAGGTCATGAAGCCCTCATCATAGTTGATGCTTTTTTGTGACGAGCCTAAAGAGAGAAAGTAGTCCTCACTTATGTTGAGTGCATCTTGCGCCGTTTGGGCGGCAAAGGCCTTGGAGCGAAACTGGGCGGAGTGGGGAAAGCCGGCGGCAAACCACACCACGAGTTTGCGTGCCTGCACTAGGAGCATGCGCTCGTCGGGATAGACTTCTTGGATGTACTTCCACAAACGCTGAATGACTTCCCAATAATCGGCGCCTAGAAAATCAGATTTTCTTTTTTGCGCGTAGGTGGGATCGAGAGATTCTAAAAAGATAAAAGGATTGCGAAGCGCCCCGCGGGCAATCATCAGCGCCTCACATTTCGTCTTCTGCAAGCGATCACTGGTGGCCACGGGATGATGGAGATCCCCATTACCGATCAGAGGAAGAATTTTTTCTGCCGCGATGTCTTCGATGAAATTCCAGTCGGCAAATCCCGTGTACTGCTGGGTGCGCGTGCGACCGTGAATGGCCACCCACTCAATTCCTGATTCACGTGCAATTTTCATAATTTCTTTTGCATTCCGGTGGTCTTGATCCCACCCGGTGCGGATCTTAATCGTGAGCGGCACATTCATCTTCGAGCGCATGCTTTCAAACAAAGGAGCTAGGGCAGTGATCTCTTTCATCAAAGCCGAGCCTCCACCTTTAGAGACCACTTTGTTCACCGGGCAGCCCATGTTGATGTCGATCCATTTAGGCCTGAAGCTTTCGGCTACCGCTGCCGCTGCACTCATCGCTTCAACGTCTTCACCGAAGAGTTGCAGGCCCACCACTTTTTCAAGCTTATCAATCTTGAGCATATCCAGGGTGCGTTTGTTGCCATGATTGATGCCATGACAGCTCACCAATTCTGAAACGGTTCCACCTGCGCCCAGGTCTTCCATCAGCAAACGGTAGGGGATATTACAGATGCCCGCCATGGGGGCAAGAATGAGAGGCGAGGAAAACTCAATAGATCCTAGTTTGACCGGACGCTTAAAGGCTTCGAAGCGAGAAATTTTCTCTCGAAGAGCAGGTGAAAAGCTTTGAGGAGTGATACTCACTTGAGATAACCTTAATGAATTTTTAGAGACTTTTTTAAGGGAAGCGGGCTTTTTCGTCAAGGGGCGTCATGAAGGCTGTGGTTTTTGATTGTGATGGCACATTGCTCGACATGCAAAAAGGGGGAAAACCCTTTCATGGCATCATTGAGCTCTTGCAAAAGCTGCAGGATCAGGACTTTCGCCTCTTCGTTTGGACCGCCCGCGATCGCTTGTCTCTGGAGCGCTACCTGAACCGTGAAAATCTCATGCGCTACTTCGATGACGTGCGCACAGTTTCGGAAGCTCCCCCCAAACCTAACCCGGAGGGGCTCGCTCAGCTTTTAGGAAAACTGCCTGCTGATCAAGCGGTGGTGATTGGCGACTCCTGGACAGATATGCAGGGGGCGAAGCTTCATGGCTGCAAGGCCCTCGGAGCCGTTTGGAATAACATCTCTGAGCCCGAAGTCCTAAGCGAGTTTGGCGCGGATGAAATCGTCTCTCATCCGCTGGATTGTTTTGAATTGATTGTTCAGTTTTTGAATCAGAACTAAGAGCACATAAAGAATTTTAAAGCGAAGAGAAACGACTTAAATCATTAGTGAATTTGATTTGCTAGAGGTGCAAGCTGTGGTTAACTTTTCTCATGACAAAGAAACACCTGATTCAATTATCCATTTTCAATATTGCGCTCTTAGCAACTCACCAAGTAGACGCTTCTTACCAAAGAGAATGGGAACTTTTTAGAGTGCCGGGAGAGTTGAACTTTTTTTTGTTTTTTAATCTTGTAGCAATCAGCGTTCTTCTAATAGCATTTTCAAAACTAAGTGCCGGTCAAGCGAGGAACTGGTTTTGGAAATATGTTGTACCTGCTACTGGACTTGTCACTGTCCTATTACATGCGGTCTTCATTGTTATTGGAAATCCAGAATTCACACAACCAATATCAATTTCAATCTTAATGCTTATTTTAGTTACTTCCATCTGGCAGAGTTTTCTAGAACTAAGAGATTACGAAAATCGAAGCTACTAATCATCAACTCAATTGCTGGTTTTTTTGACCAGCAATTGATGACTAAAATCCAACCTATTTTATTTTCTCGCGATAATGCCCTTTGATGGCTCCAATTTGATTTTCACTCAAACCAGACAAATAGGTTTTGAGGACAAAAAAGCGGTAGAGGATTTCTGCAGATATGAGGCGAGCTTTTGGCGTATTGATATAAAGCAATAAAAGCGCCAGTCCAAACTCAGTGATGTCGTACTTTAGATTTTTACGTTCTTTGCCTTTGGCACCTCCTAAGTAATTGTTTTCTATAATGTTTTTATTAAGCTCAAATTTGAGCTCAATGCCTAACTCCTGCTGGCACTTCTTAATGGCACGAAGCACGTTTTTATGCTCTATCTCAAATTTCTCGGCAATCTTGAGTGAGTCAGTCACGGGCCCAAAGGGAGTGTCTCTGACCCATACATCACCCATAACGTGGTTATTGACGAGCTCCTTGAGACGAGGTGGCTTTTTCTCAAAGGGAATATCGATCTTAAAATTTTCAGTCATAGGTGCTCCTTAGTTCAAAAAGAGTCACAGTAGTCTTTAGAGTTCTCTCTAGACGAGAAAAGTGAGAGAGGCGGAGTTAAAATGTTCAATGTTGAAACGTTTATGAAGATATTGTGCCAAGCGCCAAACTGGTAAAAATCTCGCCAATTCTCATTCAGGCCGCTAGGATTTTGAATCTTAAATTTGAGAAGGATTTCTTTTATGCTCGATACACTCAACGAAAAATTCTCCGATGCCTTTAAAAGTCTCAGAGGTCAGTCCAAAATTTCTGAGTCCAATATCGAAGACGCGCTGAAACAAGTTCGCACAGCGCTCTTAGAAGCTGACGTTAACTTCAAGGTCGTCAAAGAATTCATCGAGCGGGTGAAGACGCAAGCTCTTGGAGAAAAAGTTCTCAAGGGCGTGAAGCCCGGCCAGCAATTCATTAAAATCGTTCAGGACGAGCTCACCGCTCTCATGGGTGACACTCACCAAGAGTTGAACCTCAATGTTCCCAGTCCTGCGGTGATTTTGATCGTGGGTCTCAACGGTGCGGGTAAAACCACCTTCACCGGAAAACTTGCACTTTATCTTCGCAATAAACTGAAAAAAGAGCCTTATTTAGTGCCGGCGGATAATTTTCGTCCTGCGGCCAAGGACCAGCTCCTGACTCACGCACGTAACATCAGCGTGGATTTTTTTGACTCTGATCTCTCTATGACTCCCGCGCAAATTGCCAAGGCGGCGATCGAGGAAGCCAAGAAGCTGCGTAAAGACGTGGTTATCATTGATACCGCTGGCCGCTTGCAAGTCGACGAAGAACTCATGGGGCAGCTGGTTGATCTGCGTAAGGTCATCACTCCCGCTGAGGTGCTCCTCGTCGCTGATGCCATGACCGGACAAGAGGCCGTGAACGTTTCAAAAGTTTTCCATGAGAAAGTCACCCTCACGGGTGTGGTTCTTTCAAAAATGGATTCAGACGCCCGCGGGGGAGCTGCACTCTCCATCCGTCACGCGACTGGTGTGCCAATTAAGTTTGTCTCTACGGGTGAAAAATTAAAAGACCTCGAGCCTTTCCACCCGGATCGCCTCGCTGGCCGCATCCTCGATATGGGTGACGTTGTTTCTCTCGTTGAAAAAGCGCAAGACGCCATCAACGAAGACGATATGATGGGCATGATGAAGAACCTTGAGAAAGGTCGCTTCACCATTGCTGATTTTGTTCGTCAGATGGAAGCCATCAATCGCCTCGGCTCCATGGGATCGATCCTGAAGATGATCCCCGGTATGGGCGGCATGATGCGCCAGATGGGTGATCTCTCCGCTGCTGAGGGGGAGATGAAGAAGATGCGGGTGATGATTAACTCCATGACTAAGACCGAGCGTGAGAACACGAAGCTTTTGAAAGAGTCGAGCCGCATTGAGCGCATCGCTCGCGGGTCAGGACGCAAGGCCGAGGATGTGAAAGAATTCATTTCGAAGTTTGAGCAGATGGAAAAAATGATGGTGGGCATGGCCGGGATGATGAAGGGCGGAGCGATGCCACAAATTCCTGGAATGGGTCCTGTAAAAGGATTTCGCCAAGCGCCAAAAGCCGCCAGTCCCTTCGGTGAACAGCAGGTGGAGAAGCCCTCGAAGAAGAGTCCTTTCGGAAAGAAGTATTTCTAAAGACTTAAGATTGACGAAGCTGCAAGCGAGCGTTAAATATAGCAGCTCATATTTTTGATTGTAGGAGAACCGCATGGTTAAGATTCGTATGACTCGTTTGGGTAGAAAATCTCTCCCAGTTTATTCTATCGTTGCTACTGATTCACGTTCACCACGTGACGGTCAATTTTTAGAGAAACTTGGGCAGTATAACCCTAAGTCACCTGAAACATTGAAGAGTGTTAACGTTGAAGGAATTAAGGCGTGGATTGGAAAAGGCGCTCAACTCTCTGATACTGTTAGAACTCTACTCAAGAATAACAACATCAAGTTATAATGGGTGTTGCCCAGTAGAGGGCTTCTCTCAAGGATGTGGTTATGAGTAGTGAATTAAAAGATTTGATCCATTATGTGGCAAAGTCGCTTGTCGATATGCCTGACCAAGTTGAAGTAACAGAGATCTCTGGTGAACAGACGACCGTTATTGAACTCAAGGTAGATAAGACAGATCTAGGAAAAGTTATCGGCAAGCAAGGTCGCACGGCACGAGCTTTGAGAACAATTCTCAATGCCGCTTCGACCAAGTTGCGTAAACGTTCTGTCCTAGAAATTATCGAGTAAAAAAAATTTAGATTAAATTTGAGGGCCCCACAAAAGTGGGGCTTTTTTTTGCCTTAAATTGACAGAATCCCTCTTGAGGGCCATCAAGATCCCATGAAAAAACTCATTCAACTCGGCTGGGCCAGAAAGCCTCATGGGCTCAAAGGTCACGCTCTCTTTCATCTCTTCTCAGGGCCCGAGACGGCCCTTATCAAAGGCTCAAAAATTGTTCTTAAACCTCTCGAGGGTTCAAGTCTTAATGGGGAGCAGGATTTTGTCATAGAAGAGATCCACATCGGTAACGACATCCGCGTGAAGCTCGTAGGGATTATGGATCGCACGGAGCTAGAAAAACTTCTGCCTTTTGAGATTTATTGTGATGAAGCGGATTTGCCTGAGTTGGAAGAAGGGGAGTTTTACGTCTCTGATCTTTTGGGGCTTGAGGTGCAAAACGTGGAAGGTCAGAAGGTCGGCAAGCTCTCAGACTTTTATGAAACAGCAGCGCACACGGTGTTTGTGATTAAAACCAATCGTGGCGAGCTGGTCGACGTGCCTTATGTAGAGGCTTTCTTCAAAGAAGTTGATCTGGAGAATTCTGTAGTGACGGTTGAGATGCCTGAGGAGATGGAATGATCCACCGGCGCATCTGGATCTTAACTCTCTTTCCTGAATACTTCGCCCCACTTCTGGCGTGCGGGATTGCGGGTCAGGCCTTTCGTGGTGAGCGCAGTGAAAAAGTTAAATTTAGCGTTCAGTGTGTGAACATCCGTGACTGGGGACTGGGTAATTACAAAGCTGTGGACGACACTCCTTATGGTGGCGGCCCTGGCATGATTATGCGGGCGGATGTACTGGCCCAAGCTTTTAATGAAGGCATCATGAAGCCCGGTGGCTATACCGATCGCTCTGAGTTGCATGTGATTTATACAGGCCCGCGCGGAAAAGTGTGGAACAATATCATTGCCCGTGAGTTCGCCTCAACCACTATGCTGGATAAAGATCTGGTGTGGGTGTGTGGGCGCTATGAGGGAATCGATGAGAGATTTCTCGAACTCTACGTGAATGAAACCTTTAGTCTTGGAGATTTTGTTTTGACCGGCGGCGAGCCCGCAGTCCTCACCATGCTTGATAGTGCCATTCGTTTCGTTCCCGGCATCCTCGGCAATAAATTTTCCGCCAATGAGGATTCTTTTGAGGACGGATTGATTGAGTGTCCCCAGTACACTAAGCCTCGTGAGTTCGAAGGAGCTTTAGTGCCTGAAGTATTGATGAATGGGCATCACGCAGAAATTTTGAAATGGCAAAAAAATTTAAAAATTGAAATGACCAAAAACCACAGGCCCGATTTATGGCAGAAAAAAAACTAAAAGTTCCCGTTTACATCGCGCTTGTCCACGGACCGGTGAAAGATAAGGCCGGATCCACTGTCACCACTTCGGTGACCAATCTTGATATCCATGACATCTCTCGCACCAGTCGCACCTTTGGCTTCTCTGGCTACTTTATCGTGACCCCACTGAAGATCCAGCACCAGCTCGTTCAATCAGTTCTGAGCCATTGGGAGAGTGATAAGGGCAGTCTGTATAACCCGGATCGCACGGACGCCCTTTCCCTGACGAGTTTAGTGGATACGATTGAGGATGCAGTGCGCATCATTGAGCACAAAGAGGGGAGAAAGCCCTTCGTGGTAGCGACAGGAGCGAAACTAGAGAGCACAGGGGATGAAAATCAGCTTGCGCGACAAGTCATGCTTGACTCAACACCCATCCTCCTGTTATTTGGTACAGGCTGGGGATTAACTGCCTCGATGATTGAACAAGCGGATTTCCGTTTGGAGCCGATTTATTCTCGTGCTTTTGATGACTATAACCATCTTTCAGTTCGCTCTGCGGTCGCCATTTATGCCGACCGTTTAGCACGAAGCCTCTGATGCCCGTAACTTTTTCCTTCCCTCTGACTTACAAATGTTAAGTTTATGGAAGACTCGCTATAGAGGTATGTATGTCGAATCTAGTGAAGCTCGTTGAAGAAAAAAACCACAACCCAAACGTTAAGGCTCTTCCAGAGTTCCGTACGGGTGACACCATCAACGTTGGTGTGAAAATTAAAGAAGGCGATAAGTCTCGCGTTCAATATTTTCAAGGTACATGTATTGCCATTAAAGCCCCAGGTTCATACCAGGGTCACTTTCGTGTGCGTAAGATCTCTGATGGTGTTGGCGTTGAGCGTGTATTTCCATACCACTCTCCGATGATCGACTCGATCAAGGTTGTTGTGAAAGGTAAGTCTCGTCGTGCTAAGCACTTCTACCTCCGTGATCGCGTTGGTAAAGCTGCTCGTATCGCGATTGACTACAGCCGCGAATAGATCAACTCTCAAGCCACCTTCGGGTGGCTTTTTTATTTGTGTTTGAATCTCAATTCATCCCCACTTATCCCGTACTCTTAATTGCCAGCGACGAAGCAGGTCGGGGGCCGCTCGCAGGTCCTGTGGCCGCGGCTTCTGTCGCCATCGTGATTGAATCACCTCAAACTCTCAGTCAGCTTTTAAAAACACTCAAAGAGTGGGGCGTGGATGATTCAAAAAAAATGAAGGAATCCAAGCGAGCGGAGATTGCAAAAAAAGAGCTGAGCCTTTTAGGTCTCAAGTCTTCAGTGAGCCTTGTGAGCGCGCAGGAGATTGATGAGATAAATATTTTAAGGGCAAGTCTTCTGGCCATGCGGCGATCGGCACTTGAGTGTGTTTCAAAAACAAAAAAGCTTCCAACGATTTGGTTGGTTGATGGAAATAAAAGGCCTGATAGTGATAAAGAATGGAGTGTGCATTCGATTGTTAAAGGTGACAGTAAAAGCCTACTGATCGGTCTCGCCAGTATTCTAGCCAAAGTGGCACGTGATGAACTGATGCAGGCCCTGCACCTTGAGTACCCTCAATATGGATTCAATCAACATGCCGGATATCCCACAGCCTCTCACCGCCAATCCATCGCGCTCCATGGTCCCTGTCCCGTGCACAGGAAGACATTTAAGGGCGTGCGCGAGTATCTCTAGAGGACAAAAATTGGAGGCCCTTGAGTCGCTGGCCTTTCATTCTTGTGATGTTCCCATACTGGTCTGCCCACAGCTTTTGCGGTCGCGAGGAATGGGACAGATAGACCTGGCCCGCTGGGAGCAGAAAAATAATATAGTACGTGTCCGCGAGGTTAAATCGAGACCAGAATTCTACGGAGAGAAACAAAGAAGACGACTAAAAGAGTCGGTGAGGTTTCTCGCTTGCCTCTTCAAATCTGCAGGACTTCTTGAGAGCTCAAGTGTTTGCAAAGATCGCTAAACTCAATTAATCTTAAATGATGAAGAGAATCATTCTTGCTATCACATTTATTACACTTGTAATTGCACCCCTTGAGTCTCGTGCTCAAATGGATCCCAAGGCGAAAGCCTTTCTCACTGTTTCTGCTTACGGAGCGGCCGGTGGGGCACTTTTAGGTTTGGCCAGCATGGCCTTTGGTACTTCTTCACGTGCAGTGGCCCAGGGTGCATCGTTGGGATTGTATGCCGGCATCTTATTTGGAACTTACGTCATCGTTTCTCACCATCAACGTAATAATCGTGGCTCTTATGAATCAACGACGCCTTATGATCGAAATGATGGCTACGATGGAGACTATGGTGAAGACAGTAAAGGGGACTCCTCTGGCGGCGGTTTCTTTGATTCAAGTTACCGGGCCATTAAACTACAAACCACTCTGGCCCAGGCGTCTGAGTATCGAAGCTTAGAAACAAAAAAGGGAGGACAACTGCCTCCCTTGACGATGAACCTAGTAACTATAAGTTTTTAATTTTCAAACGTTCGCGCGCGAGCCGTAAAACGATTCAGATTCTCTGTTTCGTCTGAATCAAAATTGAATGCATCGGCAATGTGATCAGCTTCATTTAGTCCGTAGAGTCTAAACACTTTGATGAATTCTTCTTGTACGTTATCCAAGGCTACGATTCTTTTATTCGCTTCTTTGAGAAATTTTAAGGTTTCTACAAAATGGCAAATGCCAGAAGAGCCAACGAAATCGATAGCTCCCAGATCAATAGTAATTTTAGCATTCGGATGTTGCTTAGAGAGGTTCTGCAGCTCTTGTCTTAGTGGGATGGAGTACTCGTAGTTAAGATCACCTTCCATATGGATTACAATATTACCTTGAGCATCACGGATCATTTTAGCCTGCATATATTCTTCATCCTTTTTTGCCTCTTCCTGAGACAATCGACATGTATAATCGTATCATGCGACCTAGGGGTTCTCACTGAGCGGCAAAATTTTCGTCAACTTTTTGAGTGAACTTTTGAGAGAGGAGATTTGTAGTATGGCCAGATTGATTTTATTGACGACACCCATTGGGAACATGGCCGATCTCACCACTCGGGTCAAAGAAGCTCTTCATGTTGGTGTTCATTTTGCCGTGGAAGACTCTCGCACTTTCAGAGAGATGCTTCACAAGCTTGGGATAGAGACCCAAACCAAACATATTCTGAGCTTGCATGATCAAAGTAGTCAGGCGAAATGGGAGCGATTGATTGATGTCATCCATCAAGGTCATGATCTCTACGTCTGCTCTGAGGCCGGCAGCCCCGTCCTCTCTGACCCAGCCTACCCACTGGTCCGCCTTGCCAGTGAGAAGGGGATTGCGATTGAGAGCTATTCTGGGATCAGTTCCGTAACTATGGCCCTTGAACTCTCCGCTCTTCCTCCCTTGCCCTTTCAGTTTCATGGATTTCTCCCTCGAGAGTCAGGCAAAATAGCTCAATATTTTCTGGGTCTGGGTCAAGGAACACACATATTTTTTGAAGCGGCCAATCGCCTTGAAGCCACTTTGGAGCAAGCCGTGGCGGCCTATCCTGAGGCGGAATTTGCGGTGGTCAAAGAGATGACTAAATCCTTTGAGCGTGTCTGGCGCTTCAAGGCCCAAGGCTATGAGCCCATTAATCTTGAAAATCTGAGAGGTGAGTTTGTGTGGCTCATGCATTTACCGCGTGATCCAAGGCCTACTGTTCCTGTGAAATTGATCGAACTTGCTCAAGAGATGATGAAAACTGGCACCAATACAAAAAGTATCTCAAAACTTTTAGGTGAAATTCTTGATCGTCCTTCTAAGGAAATATACTCAGAAATCGCTCGAGTTGATAAAATATAGTGCAGATTTTTAAGAGCCGCTTAATATAGAAGGTATGAGAATATCTAATGAAAGTTAAGATTTTAGGCGGTCATGGTGGCGTCACGATTGGATGTCAGGCTACTTCGTATTTAATCGATGATCATTTATTAATTGATGCAGGCTCCGTGGCTTCGACTCTCTCGATTGAAAAACAAAGTAAAATAAATCACATCCTCATTTCCCACCCACATCTTGATCACATCAAAGACCTAGCTTTTTTGTGTGATAATTGTTTTGGCATGCGGGAGAAGCCCTTCATGGTTTACTCACACGCAACGGTGAAAGAGATTATTAAAAAACATCTTTTCAATGAGACCATCTGGCCCGACTTCACGTTGCTTCCGACAAAAGACAAACCAACCATTAGTTTCGAAGCGATCGAGCCGGAGAAAGTGATTCAGATTGGAAACTATAAAGTCATGGGTGTGAAGGTTCAGCATCCCAGTGATGCCATGGGATATATTGTAGAGAGAGAAGGGAAGTC
>DIVA01000114.1 GCA_002435705.1 Bacteriovoracaceae bacterium UBA6144 | reverse complement strand
AGAAAGCTTGGGGTAGGGCGTATCATTGCGCGAGCCACGAGTCTTTTGCATGAGCACATTCTAAGAGAGATAGGAGCTTCCGAGATCGTAAAAGTTGAGGAGGAAATGGGAGATATCATTGCCTCGAAAATTGCGGCTCCCTATGTGCTTCAGCGCTTTAACTTCTCCGCCGGATACTCGATCGTTGAATTGAAGTTAGGTAAGAAATTTCACGGAAAGACTCTGGTGGAAAGTCAGATCCGCCAGTCCTATTCACTCAATATTGTGGCCCTTCAAAAACGTGTGCCCACCATCACGGAAGACGGTAAAGCTTCTTTTAAGATTGTTATTAACGACTCACCGCTACCGATGGATACCATTGAAGAGGATGATATCGTCGTTATTGTAGGTAATGATAAAAACCTTGATCGCTTATTCCACGACCTAGAGGAAAACTAGTTATGAATCTCTCACTCAAGGCACGTGTTGCCATTAGTTTTATTATCGCCAATCTCGTGGTCTTGATTATGGGGGGGACGGTTTTTTTCTTCCTCGACTCTCTTAACAATCAGATCACAACGATTACGGATAATACAAATAAGATCTCACTACTTTCGGATGAAGTTCGGATGAGTACCGTCTCAATCTTGAAATTACAGAAGAAGATTCTGACGACGAAGTCGAATGAAGATGATCTGCGTCGATTACAAGTCTTATGCGAAGGATTCTCGACTCAACTTCAGCGATTGGATAGCTACTATTCAGAGGTCGAAGCTAAAAAAATTATTTCTAAAATGCTCGGCTACGTTGAGTCGCTTCAGACGATTGTGCGAAAATCCGCTCTTTTCTATAGAGACAACGCAGGTCTCTCTACCATCTCGGAGTTGACCGATAAGATTCTTGAAGCTTTTTCAGATTTCCAAGATATCCAGTATTACCAAAACGAACAAAGAGATAAGCAGGTTAAGTCCATCATCGGTGAGACTCGCCGAAATATGTTGATCACTCTCATTATCACTTTCTTGGGTACGATTCTGCTCTCCTTGGTTATCCCGGGTAAAATTGCCATGCCCTTTAAGAAAATTCGTGATGCGGTTCGAGAGCTGCGTGAAGGTAATTTCGACGTTAGCATTTACTATAATCAGAATGATGAAATTGGGGAGTTATCGCGCGAGATCAACAAAATGATCACATCCATTAAACGGTTTGAGGAATTGCGCACAGATCGGATCAATGTGGAGCACCGTAAGTTCGATCTCCTTGCGAACATGGTGAAAAAGAATATCCTGGTGGCCAATGCTAAGGGTGCGTTAGTTTACATGAACAATAGTATGTACGGGCTTTTGGACATGCAGTCGGATGATGTTATTAATAAAATGTTCTCGGAGGTCAGTTTTCCGGAAAGTATCGTGGAGACCTTTGACGTGGCGATTAAGCGTCGATCAAAAATCGAAAATGCTGAAATCACTGTGCCTCGTCGAAAAAAAGTTAAAGATCCAGACTCAAATGAGTATATTTACCAAGACTTGGACGAGCCTTACCATGGCTATGCTAACGTTATTCCCATTCGGGCTAAGGACAATAACTCGGATTATTACATGATGATCATTTCCCAAGAGGTCTTTAGTTAGTCATTGGTAGAGCTAAATAATCTTAACTAAATAGGGTTTTTGAGCTATTGTGATGCCCTGTAATAAAAAACTAGGGATACTATGGCTCTCGACCCCAAAATGCTGCGTAACTTTTCTATCATCGCTCACATCGATCATGGAAAATCCACTCTGGCTGACCGCCTGATTGAAATGACCAACGCCATCACTGATCGTGAAAAGTCTGACCGCTTGCTGGATAACATGGATCTTGAGAAAGAGCGTGGAATTACCATCAAAGCGCAAACGGTTCGTCTAAAATATCGTGCCAAAGATGGCCTCGATTATTTCTTTAATCTGATTGATACTCCAGGGCATGTGGATTTCACTTATGAAGTCTCNNGCTCCCTGGCTTCCTGTGAAGCGGCCCTTCTGGTGGTGGATGCCTCTCAAGGGATTGAGGCTCAGACTCTCGCTAACGTTTATATGGCGATTGAAAATAATTTAGAAATTATTCCTGTCATCAATAAGATCGATCTTCCTCATGCTGACGCTGATAAAGTCATGCAAGAGATTGAAGATGTCATTGGAATTCCCGCTGAGGATGCGCCTCGCGTGTCTGGTAAGTCGGGAATCGGTGTGGATCTTCTGCTGGAAGAGATCGTCAGACGTGTGCCACCTCCTAAGGGCGTGGGGACAAATCCCCTGCAGGCACTTATTTTTGATTCATGGTTTGACTCCTACCGAGGCGTCGTGGTTCTGGCCCGTGTGATGGAAGGAACTTTAAAAGTTAAAGATAAAATCCATTTTAAAAACTCCCACATGGATTACGAAATCCTAAAGCTCGCTTGTAATACTCCCTTTTACCTTGAGGTCGATGAGCTGGGTGCGGGTGAAGTGGGTATGATTATCTGCGGAATCAAAACCATCCGTGATGTAAAGATCGGGGACACGATCGTTCATGCGGATAAAAAAGATTCCACACCACTCTTAAAGGGCTATAAAGAAGTGAAGCCCATGGTGTTTTGCGGAGTCTTTCCTGTGGTCTCAGAAGAGTACGAAGATCTCAAAGAAGCCCTCTCTAAACTAGCACTTAACGACAGCTCGTTTACTTATGAACCAGAAACCTCACAAGCACTAGGCTTTGGTTTCCGTTGTGGGTTCTTGGGGCTCCTTCACATGGATATTATCCAAGAACGTCTCGAGAGAGAATTTGATCTGGCTTTGATTTCTACAGCGCCCTCGTGTGCTTATGAAGTGCACACCACTACGGGTGAAGTCTTAATGGTGGAGAACCCTTCTAAGCTGCCTGACTCTGGTTTGATTGATACGATTCGTGAGCCCACTGTGAAGGTGAGTCTGCATCTGCCTAATGAATACGTGGGAAAAATTATTAAGCTCTGTGAAGATCGCCGAGGCACTCAGCAGGCCATCAATTACATCACTGAAGACCGAGTTCAACTGATCTATATTCTGCCACTCTCTGAGATGATGTATGACTTTTATGACCAATTAAAATCATTCTCTAAGGGCTATGCATCCATGGATTATGATCTGCATGATTACATCGCTGCCGACCTGGTGAAGCTCGATGTCCTTTTGAATGGTGATAAAGTAGACGCTCTCTCCGTGATCACTCACCGAGATACGGCCTACAACAAGGGCCGAGACCTCACCCAAAAGTTGATGAAACTCATCGATCGCCAGCAATTTGATATCGCAGTGCAAGCTGCGGTGGGCGCGAAGATTATTGCGCGTGAGACCATTAAGGCCCTCCGTAAAAACGTACTCGCTAAGTGTTACGGAGGCGATATTAGTCGTAAACGTAAGCTCCTCGAGAAACAAAAAGAGGGTAAGAAGCGGATGAAAATGGTCGGGAACGTTGAAATCCCTCAAGAAGCCTTCTTGGCAGTTCTCAAGGTTGACGAGTAGAATATTCACCATGCTTGAAGTGATTGATTCCCACATTGATAAGATGCTCTCTCTCTATACCCAAGGAGAGTTTTTTGAAAATCTAAAACAGGCCAAAGAGACTTACGTTTCTTTGACTGGAAAGTTAGATGAAGACAAAGACGAATTCGAGAGTCGTATGAACTGCTTTAACGAGTGGTACCTCTTTCAATGGAAAGACGATTCTGGCAAAAAAATAGTCGAAGATTATATTCGCCGTGAGCAGCTGGATGAGGAGCTTTCTAGAGCATTCTTAAATGTGAATCACACTCTGCTTGAATACAATAAAATCAGCTTTCGCAATCAGATCATTCTTCTCGATTTGCTTCATGATGAAAAAATTGCTCTCGCGAAGGGACACAAGAACATCGGGCTGGTGGAAGACGATCTCTTTATCGGCAGAGTGCTTAAGTATAAGAATCAGAGTTACCTCTTGCACGGGGTGTGTACGCTCCCGCCGAGTGTTCGCTCTATTCTTAAGAAGCAATCTAAAATCATTCGCAAGATGAATTCTTTTGAAGAAGAATTAAAATTTTTACTTAAACTAGAGTCACTTAAAACGAAATCGATGCACTACCAGCACATTGAACCCAGTAAAATTTTTGTTTTTAATTAGGTAATGTTTTGACCAAAAAAAAGCCACGCTGCCTTATTTGCAAATACACCAAGCCTAATGAAGAGCAGGCGGTCAAGGTGAACTATCTCTATCCGGGCTCGGATAAGTCGATTCGTATTATTTTGTGTGAGGCTCACTCGGTTGAGCTTTTTAAATCAGGTCAACGGTCTTTTCTGACTCAGCACTATGCTTTATTCCAAGGTTTTTACGGGAATGAAGAAGATGCAGAAGTTATTAACTTTGCCAAAAGTGTTGTGAGCGGTGCTCCGCCTCCGGCTAAAAAACTATTCTAGTGTTTAACGTTTTTCTTGAGCATTAACCATGGGATCGAGCCCATGAGGTTAATACACATGATCACTACAAAGTAGAGATTAAAGAGATTGGCCCCGTTTGTTTCGCCAGCAAATCCGAAGAGCGTTTGAAAGGCCATGTGACCCACCCCTAAGCCTCCGGGGGAGATTGGTATCGCCACCAACATAAATCCCAAGGGGATGAAACTTAAAAGAGTCGTAAGATCTAAATTCGTTGTGTAGTGCGGACTGACGAGGATATGGAAAATCAACACACTTATGAACTGTAAAGCGATACTGATCATAATAGCAGTAAAGATCTGTCTTCGAGCACCAGCCAGATCACTCCACAGTGATTCAAGTCGTGTCTTGAGTGGATGATTCGGAAGAAGAGTGAGTAAGGAATGAATGAATTTTGGAAAAAAGAAATAGACGATGAGGGCCGTGAGAACAACGGAGACCAAAATAAAATTAAAATGCAGTAGTGGTATTAGTTTCTCAGATAAGGATGAGAGTTTTTGGTAATTCAAAATAGAAAAAAATCCCATCAGTAGAATAAGACCCGTGAGTCCCATTAATCTGTCCAGAAATGAGATGAAGAGAAGAAAAGGGGTCGAGAAGCTCTTGTCTTCTTTTTTCAGATACCAAACCTTGATCACATCCCCTGTGACACTTCCGGGGAGAACGGAGCTAAAAAACATTCCAACCCAGTTAATGAGATAAAGTTTTTTAAAGTCTAATCGCACACTGGTGCGTGGAGAGAGAAGATAGCGTAGACGGTAGGTGAGCATGCCAATGAGAAATAACTGCACGATAAATACAATCGCTAGATTCGTGGGGTGGTTGAGGATTTTGGCGAGAAGCGTCCAGTCAAGTTTGCCGGATTGAACAAGCCAGATAACAATACCGAGAGCTAAAATAAATTTTGCGCTATTGAGAAGAATTTTTTTAAGCATGGTTGATGATCCCTCATGGAGGTGCTATCCGTAAACCACAAAGGACAAATATGAAAGTTGCCGCTATTCAACTCGAGAGTAAATTAGACTATAAGTTTAATCTTGAACGTATCCGCCACTACCTTGCTCAGGCGAAGGTTCAAAATATTCAAGCCGTCTTTCTTCCAGAAGTTTTTTACTCGATGTCCAATGGGATTGATCCCACTCCCTATCTTATTGAGGGAGAAAATGAGCACTATCAAGAGATAAAAAAACTCGCATCTGACTTTGGACTCTTCATTCTTGGTGGCTCTGTAGCTACACGTGAAAATGGTAAAATTCTTAATCGAAGCTATAATTTTAATCCTCAAGGGGTGGAGCTTGGTCGCTACGATAAGATGCATCTCTTTGCCTGTGATCTCTCTAAACACCCTTCGAGCACGGTGATCAATGAGGGGAAGGTGTATACCGCTGGTTCAACTCCCACAATGATTGATGTGGAAGGATGGAAGTTAGGTATTTCCATCTGTTTTGACCTGCGTTTCCCTGAACTCTTCCGCTGGTACAGCTCTCAAGGGGCCAATATTTTAAGTATCTCTTCTGCCTTCACTGTTCCGACAGGAAAAGCGCATTGGCATACTCTGGTGCGCGCACGAGCGATTGAGAATCAATGTTATGTTGTGGCCTCAGGCCAGTGGGGTGTGCATAATGATCGCATGAAGACCTTCGGGCATTCTCTGATCGTTGATCCTTGGGGCGAGATTCTCGCGGACGCTGGCGAGGGTGAGGGAATGATCACAGCAGAGTTTTCTATGGAGCGAGTGAATCAGATCCGCGAGCGTTTATCGGTCATCACGAATCCCCTGAAGCCTCACTGGGCTTAAGACATGTAAGGATTAGATCCGTTGGTGTGATCCGTGAGGTCTATCACTTCCAAAATATCTGGAAAGGTTTGTTTGATCAGAGTCTCGATTCCACCTTTTAACGTGGCATTCGAACTTGAGCAACCGTGACACCCGCCGTGGAATTTAATGAAGAGTTTTTGATTATCGATATCGATGATTTCAACATTTCCGCCATGCTGAGCCAGGGCCGGTCGTATTTGATCATCAAAAAGTTTTTCAACCTGTAAAATCATAGAGAGTACGATCTTTTGTAAGTAAATTCTTTAAGCAGCGCTTGTAGTTTTTGTTTGGGTCCAAGAGCGTTGAAAGGTTTAACCCAGGATATACTTTCTATCAACCCCTGCTCTGACACACGATAGATACGGCCTTCATCCGCCGCTCCAGCGTAGAACCAGGTTGGAGTGAGAGCATGGTCCATCCCTAGTTGCACAAACTGAACTTGTTTGATGGTGGGGTCTTCGATTCTCATCGGTTGTTTAAGTTGCAGCCAAGCGCCGGTGACTTTCTCCTCATCAGTGTGAATCACTAAGGATGAATAGTCAGGTAATTGATAGACGCGCTCTTTCCGATTCATAGAAAGTGGGTGGCCAAGAAAGCCTAGTTCGCTCACAGGAGTACCTACGCGCAACCCTTCAACGAGGCTATAGTCGTTAACTTTATTTTGAGCCGAGAGGAAAGAGAGAAGGCCCACTAAACATAAAATGATGGCACCTGTCATCCAATGACGCATAATCATCCTTTTGTTACAAAAGTAATTTGATCATGCTTGCTTTCAGTTTGACTAGGATAATGCGTTATTTGTTTGTGAAATGATTTTTTGCAATCTGCGTTACACGTTTGAGATCACGTGGCTTAAACAAAACATCTAGAATCCCCTGCGCCTTAAGTTCTTCGGGATCTGTGCTGGGCTCTCCCGTTAAGATGAGAAAAGGGCATGAGATGTGAGACTTAACCTTATTAAACAACTCTAGGCCATTGAGGCCGGGCATTTTAAAGTCGCAAATAATAAAACCAGGAGTCGAGGCTAAGATAACATCAGCCGCTTCGAAGGGGTTCACAAAAGCGTGGCACTCAAGGCCTTCTTTTTTAATGAGGTATGAGAGGATCTCTCCAATCTCAACTTCGTCATCAATCACGATCACCTTCATGTCATTTCCTTGAGCGTTGGGAGTTTGATGATAAAAGTTGTGTGGGTCGCAGTGGAATCAATCGTGATCGAGCCACCATGCTGATGAATCACCGAGGCAGCAACAGGAAGACCCATGCCTATTCCAAAACCTTCCAGTTTCGTAGAGAAGAAAGGATTAAAAATTTTGCCTCTTAACTCTAAAGGAATGCCTGGGCCAGAGTTACTCATCGTGACCATTATTTGGTCTTGCTCCACCGCGGTGTCGATTCGTACCCATGGGTCAGTGTCTTTTTGTGATGCTTCGAAGGCATTCAAAAGCATATTGAAAAATAATTGAGACAGCTCTGTCTTACGGCAGTTGAGTCGTTTATCTTGAGCTAAGGGCCTAAGGTTAAATTTGACTTGATGGCGCTCAAAACGATTCTCCAGCAAATTAACTGCGCCGTGAATAATGTCATTAAAACTGGCTGATTCAAAACTATCCATTGAGGCGTCACGAGAGAGTGATTTTAAATGATCGACAATCTTCGTGGCCCTTTCTGTGGCCCGGATCATAGACGTGATCATTTTTCTTTGTTCGATATTTTCCGCTGTGTTTGAGTCAACATACTCGAGTTCCATGATCTGCAGGTAGCCAGCAATGATTGCTAAGGGATTATTGAGTTCATGCGCTACCCCCGCCGCCATCTCACCGAGGATCGCAAGCTTGTTGGCCTGAAATGTTTTGTGCTGCTCAAGGTAGAGTTGTTCGAGCTTAATGTCTGTTTCGAGAATACGTGCCTTGGAATAAATCAGACCGGTTGAAGCTTCGACCACAGCACACCATTCAAGCCAGATGA
>DIVA01000118.1 GCA_002435705.1 Bacteriovoracaceae bacterium UBA6144 | reverse complement strand
GGAATGGAAAGGGGTCACATATCTTGATCGGCAATGACATTTTTAACGATGAATCTCCTCAGGTGATTGTCCCTCATGGCGTGTGGCAGGGAACCAAACTTAAAGACCCCAAGCCCAGTGCCTGGGCACTTCTGGGCTGTACGGTGGCGCCTGGCTTTGAGCTGCAACACTTTCACTTAAAAAACAGAGATGAATTGATTCAGATGTTTCCTCACTTAAGCGAGGAGATAAAAAAGTACACAAACTAGTGTTCGCTGACATGTGAGAATCGTGCACTTGCTGGTCTCGTCGGAAAGGAGTAACCTTTAATATATGGTTAGCTCTCCTACCATTAAGCAATATGCCTGGACTTCGATATTGGTCACAATCTTGTGGATGGTGCTCTATGGTTATACCAATCACATTGCCCAGTTTGCCCCCATAAAATATGATTTTAGTTTTGCCTGGGAGAAGAACACACCACTTATCCCATGGATGATTCTTCCTTACGTCTCTTTAAACATTATGACCTTCGTGCCTGCGTTCTATTTGTGCCCCTCAGAGATAAGACATCTCGGACGCGTGATGGGAATTGCGACGATGACCGCAGCTTTGATCTTTTATTTTTTTCCGGCCCCTCAGATTCAAACACGACCCGATTACGTTCCTTATTGGAATTTTCTTTTTCAGTTGGTTTTTTCATTGGATAATGTGAACAACACCTTGCCTTCACTTCACATCACCTATTCGACCCAATTACTACTTGCGCTTTGGCCCAAGCTCAAGCGCTTTCGTTTCTTCTATCTCCTGTGGTTTATATTGGTCAGTTTATCTGTTCTCTTCACTTGGCAGCACCAGTTGATGGATATAGTGACGGGACTGTGTTTAGCAGGGTTAATTCAATTAGTCGTACCCAAGTTACCTCGAGACGATTCTTTTCGCTTGGGGATTTGAGATGGTTTTATAAACCATATCCCTTTTTTTTTCCAAACAGCAATCTTTCAGATCGTTCACTGATCGTATAGGGTGAAATTATCGACGAATTTGATTTGATGACACTGAATGCACTTAAGAAGCTTTTGCAATTGTGTTTAACAGACCAAGAATTACATCTTCCCAATATTTTTTTACCTAGTAGAACGCTCTCCATTTCTTTGTTCACATTTTAACCACCACCATCAGAAAACAAAAACTGCTCAACATCTACACTGGTGCGATGAAGTCCACGCAGGCCATTGCTAGTGCCTCCGAATTCCTTGTCCATTCCACCCGATGATTCTTCGGGAGTTTTATACCAAAATTTTCTTCATAGTTTTTTGAGCCCAACCTGGGGTATCTTGGGACCTCGAGAGGTTAAACAATGACCACGCTCACCATCCGTCGGGCAAGACACCAGGACGCCGAACAAATCATCACTGCGCACGTGCGCTCGATCAGAGAAGTCTGCGGAAAAGACTACAAGCCAGAAGAGATCGAGGCCTGGGCAGGAAGAAAGTTCAAAGCCTCTCTGTGGTGCCAGGCCATGGACCGAGACCATGTGTGGGTGGCGGAAAACAGTCTCAAGGTTGTGGGCTACGGTCACCTCGCGATCATGAGCGAATCGGTGGGCGAAGTCATGGGGCTCTATCTAGCTCCTGAAGCCATCGGTTTTGGCATGGGTAAAAAGATGTTCGCTCTTATCCACCGTGAAGCTGTCAAACACGGGGTAAAAAAACTTCAACTTCATTCCACAAAAACAGCGAAGTCATTCTACGAAGCTTTAGGCTTTAAACCATTAGGTGCATTGACGAGTGTGGAGATCGGTGGAGCTGCTATCCCTTGTTATGAAATGGAGCTCGATATGGCCCTTAAGGCTTGAGCTTCTTTTTAGCTTCAATCGCTTTAGTTTTCATCTCTAGTGCCTTATCTTTGACTTCTTGAGCTGAGCAGTCTTCTTTTCCGTTAACCACGGGACAGCCCTTTTTCTTCACTTCCCCCATCTTTGCTTTGAGCGCGTCCGTTTGCGCGAAACTTAGTGAGGTGGCGAAGAGAGAGAGCAGAATGAGGGCTTTCAAAGTGAGATCCTTTGGGGGTGTTAAATATTTCGAAAGTTTTACCAGAAAAAGAAATCTTCGAACAGGATTCAAACACTTGTCAGGGCACAAACTCTCCTGAGTCAGATTCTTTGGGATAGGACAAAGCTATCTCATCTAAGACTGGGTCCAGGTACTCCACCTTTGACTCCCATACCTCGTGGGAGCGAAGCTTGCTCCTTTGGAGCAGAAAGTACAAAAGCGCCACGGGAATCCCGAACGCCACCCCCAGCGCATGCGCCAGATAACTCACTTTTTCATGGAGCGCCTCAGGCCATAGGAGAATCAAGGAGACAGCCAGAGCAATCAGGATACGCCTGCCTAGCTTCATCTGTCGCTCCAGGGTGATGAACATCACCATCCAAAAGGAGGCCATGAAATAGATCACGCCCGAAATCCCAACTAGATAGATTTGGGGCTCATAGACCTTGAAGGCGATGAGATTAATGACTCCGCCAACAAGCAAACTTAGAAAGGGAAAGACCCAAAAACCAAAGTAGTTATTGAGCAGCACGGAGAAGATAAGAAAAAACATCGTGTTGGATCCGAGGTGCATGACATCCGCGTGCATCAACGTGGTGGTGAACGCCCGCCAGTACTTCCCTTGCGTGTAGACGATCTCGCCGTTAGCACTCAGCCCGCGTTGGTTCATAAAAAAAACGAGTAAGAGCACGACATAGCTTATAAGAGCTAAGAGAAAGCTTCGAGCTTTAGGCTTTTGGGACAGGAGAGTTCGCGTGAGCACTAGCTTCATGGGCACCTCATGCAAGACAAGATGGGAGTGAAGCTGAGGAAGTCAATGTTAGGGGTGTGGCGAGGATGGTGCTCATAAAATAGAAACTTGGTGAAGAGGAGCTTTGTTGGCTTCGGTCTCTCTCCTTCATACCGGTCATCCTAACCATAATCGAACTTTCTTGATGATATATTAATCATCGGCACCTCTTTTCTTGATTTTTGCGGGAAAATCGTGTGACTCACGAAGTACTCAGTGATAAAGCTGCTTTCAAAACCGTAGGATATTTTATGACCACAAAACTGACTGTCCCCCTTCAAGAAGGCATTGAGCAAGATCTTACCTCTCCTGATAAGCGTCCAAGAATCCTAAAGGTCCCGCATAATCCCTCTGAGCCCCTTTGGAAAAGAAACCTGGCAAAGACAGTGAAAACAAAAAAAATCGGTGAAATCTCTAGAGCTAAAGGTGGCCGTCACTAAGAAGATTCAGCTTAGAGGCCAACTCAAAATTACCAATTATAAAAAAAAGGGACCCTTAAGGGTCCCATTTTTATTTTTTGATTTCCATAAAAAATGACAACACCGCTTCAGATTCAAAATTAAGAAACTTTAATCAGATTATTTTTTCTTCCCTAAAAACTCTAGCTCTTCTTTAGTTAAAAACTCTTTTGGATTATCGGCTACAGTCGTCCATCTTTCATCAGTTGCCTTATTTGAAAACACTTTTCTTCTCGTTGCACAACTTGTAACGAGCACAAGACTCACCAGAAGGATAAATTTCATTGTTTAACTCTCTTTGTAACTTCAGAAACAATTTCAGCAGAACACTTATTTATCGAACTGTAAAAAGTATCAATCCCTTCGGATGCAGTAACAGCCCAATAAGAGTCAATTTGATCATTAGAAACAAAATTTCTTTCTAATAATTTATCTTGGTGCATCAGATAAACCTTGAGATCACAAATTGCAAAATAACCAGCCTTGCCAGACTCTTGAGCTAGCTCCAGCTCTACTTGCTTAGGTCGTATGATTACCTTCAAGGGAGCCCCTGAAATCACTTTATAACCATTCAAGCTAAATTCTTGCTCAAGAGATTGCTTAATAAGCTCTCTTTTCGTCTGGGGTACTTCGATATTTGCGGTTTCAGCTCCGAAACCATTTCTGATATGACCCACAACTTTAGAGTCTTCACCGTTAACAAAAAGATCGATACCTGTGCCATCAACCAAAGATGCAGCTTTGGTCTTACTGCTATAAGTTCTTTTGTCAATATGAGGAGTAAAGGCACAAGAATAGACGTTTAACAAAAAGAAAAATACAAAAAGCTTTTTATACAAGTTCTACTCCTGATTTAATCTAAAAAATATTTTATCTCGAATCTAAAAATTCACAAACTACATCGTTTCAAACCGAAACTGTCAGCTAGTTGTACGAGAGATGTAGGGTAAGTAAGGGGAGATGAGAAGATCAAGGGCTTAAAACAAACTTCCCGCTGAACGAACTATTCAGCATCGTATTCTTAACAGCCTTATCGGCAGTGATAAGAAGCGAGAAACTTGATTCTTTATAAAGATTCAAAATCATCGCATCTGCGGAACCAATGCCCGACTCTCCAAGTATGGCGACCATGTCTGCCCAAGAAGGGTGTTTTTCAAAAAACTCTTTGCTCTCAATTTCTCTAGTTCCAAGAAAATTGATTTTTAAATCTTGAACGACATCTTCCCAAATTCCGTTTATGTAGGGCGCAAAGTAAGACTGACAAAAGACTGTCCATGGACTCGGCCCATCGCCAGTTGGCTCATGGCCAAAAAGCTCCATATATTTCTTGATATCTGAATCATTTAATTTAAAGGCGCGCTCTTCATCAGTCGCAGCTTTTGCTTTTCGTTTAAGATATTTAAGCTCATCGTAAATTTTCCCATCAAGAGATTCTGAGAAATCTTCATAAAAGCCAACAAGGCCTTCAGGGATTAAAACTTTGCGGTGCAAATCTAGAAACTCTGAGCGGACGTTAAGATTCGTGTAAACGGGAATACCTAAACGGTTTAAGGTTCTGAAAACCTCATCTGCCCAATCATTGTGAATATCAAGTGGATATGAACCTGCGAAAAGAACATTTGTATCAACAATACAGCCTTGTTTTAAGGCCGGAAATTTTTCTAATGATTTTTCAAAATCGGAAATCTTTAACTCCATTAAGCTCCTGCTTCAGGCGTATAAGGTCTCGCCACTTTTTTATCTTTGGGCTGCTTTAACTTGCCGCTTTTGATAAGAGCATCAATCAATTCCTTTGATGGCTTGAGATTGTTTTTGATGCTGTAATATCTTTCTCTCAATTTTTGTACGCCAGATTTTTCTTCTTTTTGGCCCATAATTTTCCTCCCACATATTGGTATTCTTAAACTTAAAATACCATGGCTTTTTCGGCGGGGAACCTATTGATATTATGAGGATTTGGGTGTTACCCCAAACCCTCAAATATTTACCGAAACAACGATATAACTTTATCAAGATCACGACTTTCTGGCAAAACCTGAAGTCCTTCCGCGACTCCCCGGGGATGTATACAATTTAATAATTTTTTTTATATCTAATCAGAATCTTAGACAGATTAGAAACAACGCAAGGCTTACTTACAAACGTGCAATTACCAATTTCAACTAGATCTAACTTATAAACATCTTCACCATTATATTCTGCCGAGTGGTAAATTATTGGCATCTTAAAATCAAGTGTTCTTATCAATCGACCAAATTCTATACCATTCATGATTGGCATTCTAATGTCCGAAATAATCACATCAATATTTTCGATGCTTAACAACCTTATTGCAAAAGCAGCACTATCTGTCTCAAATACTGAAAAGCCCTCAAGACTAAGACCAAGTTTTAAAACTTCTAGTAACTCAGGCTCATCATCAACAACTAAAATATTCATGACTTCTCACTTTAGCTAGTATTGCTTAAATGATAACTGCTCTAAATGGCTTCTTGCCTCATGCCAGGTCTTGGGGACATCTTTACGCTTCATTCTTAAGGTGGTGCTGCGAATTTTAGAGATATAGCGTCCACTGGATTTGATTGCATTTCGGTGGAGATCTGAAGAGGAAAAACTTTTGAGATCACTTTCAGTTCTCCAGACAGAAAGTGTCCAAACCTGATCACCCCAGATCTCTTTTCTCACACTGCCACCTAAGTATCCCTCAAAACCTTCAAGCTCATCGTAAACCTTAAATGTATCTAGAAGGAATTCACTGGCTCCGCCATTTAAGTAGGCATGAGTCATTCCTACATGAACAATTTCATCATCTTCCAGATCTTTAAAATTTTGATTTGAACTATGCCCAAGGCTCCAAAGAGGCCGGCCGATTGTGCAAGAGCAAACCAAGAATAAAAAATTAAGCATGCTTAAAAACTTAACTATTCTTTTCAATGTTGAGCCCAGCCCTTTGATGCTTTGTCATTCCACCCATCACAACCTTCATCATCTGGACTCTGAAGCTTCTAAACATGAGTGACTTTAATGCAAACTCTAATGCTTTCGATAAGAAACCAGGCCTAACTAGGCTTTTTTTCCCTATCGCCGCAATAATTTCTTCTGCAATCTCTTTGGGATCAAGGGCGCTCCCCATCACCATATTCGCTCGTTGGCTAAATCCACTTGCCACAGGTCCCGGTGCCACAGAAAGAACATCAACCCCGCTCCCAGATAATTCCACACTCAATCCTTCAGCTAAGTTTTGGATGAAAGCTTTAGTCGCAGAATAATTGGCAGAATACGGGGTTCCCTGAAAGGCCACAAGAGAGCTAAAAAGAACAATTCCACCTTTTTTCTTTTTAGAAAGTTCATTGGCAAAATGATGAGTCATCTTCACAACACTTCTGCAATTAAGATCAATCATATTTAATTCATTCTCAATGTCTGAATCGATAAAGGCTCCAGAAGTACCGAACCCAGCCGCGGCAACATATAAGCCGATCTCTTTATCTTTAGTATTTAAAAAGAGGCTTTCAATATCAGCTTCAATTGAGAGGTCACAAGAGAGTGCTTGCACTTCAACAGGGAAGCGAGTCCTAATGTCTTCAGAGATCTCTACCAGAAGCTCAAAGCGTCTCGCACAAAGGATGACGTTTAATCCCCTCTTAGCAAGGCCATAAGAGATTTCACGTCCCATGCCATCACTGGCCCCAGTGACCAAAGCCCATTTTCCATATTTATTAGCAAATTCAAGATTCATTTTTTCCCTCTTTTTTATAAAAAAATGTTGAAAGCAAAAGTTGGCTCAAAAGAGCTGAACCCAGCATCTGCAAATGCGTCTTGGTCATAGCTGAATTTTCTATAGCCCAAACGAGGCCCTACTTTAATATTTTTACTCATGGAAAAATTCATCCCGACATCAACTCGAAGTCCTGAACCATCAAGCTTTCCAGATCTCCCACCACCTTCAATCTGAGATTGAGGGAAATAGGCTCCCATGACATAATACTGGCCTGAGTAAAAGGCGGCAGAGACTCCTAGCGACTCACGCTTTTCATCCTTTACATCGTTAGGAATTTCCTGACTCTCTGTGATCAAAAGCAGGGCAAGACTGTTTCGCTCTGAGTAGTCAAACCGATACCCAAGTCTTAAATCATTGAGGAGAGAGAACTTGCTCCCAGAGTTTGTATCAACGTAATTAACATAGACTCCGCCAGCAATATGAAGACCGTTCGCAGACGCTTTGTAGCTCAGGATCAGCAATAAAACAAAAATGTAGTTCTTCAACTTTTACCTCTTTAGCTTTTCGGTGATAGGGTTATTATTTTTTTATTAAAGGTTTTTTTTACATTCTCTAGGTCTAGAGGAAGTTTAAGATATTCTCCCTTTCTCCAAAGTTCGACTTGATCAAATAGATGTGGATTACTAAGCCATCCATCATTACCGCCAAGCATGACAAAGTAGTTCTCATCCAAGCTAGAAAGATCACTGATGTGCCTGACCTGAGCCCCAAATGTGACCTGAGACTTTTTAAAGCCAGGAGAAAAAACTGACTTATTGAGTGTGGTCGAACTCCCAGCTGCTGGGTATTCTTGAAATCTGAATCTCTTTCCTAAATAGGGAATGAGTCCAAGGGGACTTTGGACCACTTGAACATGATACTCACCCCAATTTTTAAACTGCTCCAAAGGTTTCTTGATAAGTTGAGCACTCTTAACAACTAAGTCTCTTTGAGATGATTCATCTAGCTCTCTAAACTCTCGTCCAAATATAATTCTCCAGTCCTCTGACTCAAGGACTCTTTTGACTAATTTTTTATTTTTTAATTTTTCTGAAAAATAAAAATTAGCCATCTGCCATGTTAGAAATTCAAAAACTAAAGGCTCTTTTTGCTCTATTCGGTACTGACCATCCCAAGTCTCAAGCGGCTTCAAGATATCATCTATTGAAGAGGTTAAATGAGACTCAAACCTCTTTGCGATAAAACGAGAGAACTCATGACTCTCTCTAGAAAAGACATCGCTTTGTGTTCTCATCAGGTCTTGAGTGTTGAGAAACTGCTTATTCGAAAGAAGCTCACTGGCTCGGTTGAATCGATCATTGGAGCCAGACACATAAGCGATACGTGGTGCAGTTTTAAAAGGAAGATTATTGGTTGAAACGATAAAGCCTTGTGATGGGTTTAATGCATAAGGGAGCTCTGAGGGAGGGAGGTTATGAGTGATCTTGGTCTTTCGATTCTTGACCAACTCAAATTGATCTTTTTCGTCGCTCAGGATGGGTTGACGAATCGCTGGAATAAGCGCGACATTTCCCAAATTATCGGCGTAGGTAAGATTTAGGCCTGCCACCGCATAGTCTTCAAAACTTTTTCTAAACTCTTTAAAATTCTTTGACTGATTCGCCTTGAAATAAGAGCCAAACTCATTTGACCCAAGCTGGCCTGTCCAGCTAAGGGCTATTTGAGTTTTGGAGTTTTTAAAATTCGGATGATCAGTTAAAATGGGGCCCTGGCTCGATTCACGGATTTTGACTTTTTTATCAAACCAAAACCGTCTCCCGATCCTTTCTTCGCGCTCACTCACTACATCTTCATCCTGGACTTCGAAGAGATGAGAACTGACTCCTCGCATGTAGGTCCCCCCCCAGGCGATCTCTTTATTGCGACCTAAGGCAACCACTGGAACAGAGGGAAGCATGTATCCAATTGTATGAAAACTTGGACTCTTGTATCCCATCAATAGCCACAAGTTGGGAGCAAAAATACCCAGATGAGGATCATTGGCGATTAAAGCACTTCCCGCTTTCGTTTTTTTTCCAGAAACGACAAATGAATTTGAACCAGAACGACCGATGGTTTTCAAGTATTGATCGAAATCAATGGCGTCAGACTGAGTGAAGCTAGGAAGTGAGTTCTCACCTTGATTGATGTATTGACTCCAGACTTCATTCCAGCCTTTCTCATCCTTTAAAGCGAGGAATGAAAAAAGGCTCGACCAATTCGCGTCTGCCGACGCAAGCCGGCCAACTCTCAACGCATCAGTAAGCGTCCAAGCTTCCGGTTTGAAATTCATAAACCGAAATGTCACGGGAAGCTCTGGCATCTGCTCGATAAAAAAATTGACTCCGTCCACGTAGCGTTGAAGCCATTGTCTTTCTTTTGAGGACAATCGACTTAGACTCAATTCAGCTGATCCCTGGAGATTTAAGATCCGTATCAAATGGTCAAGATCAGGGGTACCAAAAGGTCCACCAGTCTCAGACAAACGACCAGCAGACATCCGTTTAAAAAGCTCCATTTGTCCAAGCCTTAGATGGGCATGAACAACGCCAATGGCAAAAGCACAATCACTATCCGTTTGTGCTTCCACAAAAGGGATCATCCGGTCGTGCCAGTACACAATGAGCTTTTTCTCGATAGGCCAGTCTTTAAGCTTCTCAAACACCGCAAATCTTTCCTGAGCACTCTTTGGTTCTGAATAAGTAAACAGAGTTGAGCACCCTAGAAGAGAGAAAAAAGAAATTTGTAAAAAGATGAATCTCATTGAATAACATCGAAATTTATTTTAAGAGTGTCCCCTTCAAAACTAAATTTTGATTCCTCAAAAGTAGGTGCACGAAACGATGGTCTTACATTGTTCGTTGTCCCCCAAGGCTCTTTCGGGATACCGACCCAATTCTTGTCAAGTTTGCCATTCGCATTCAAATCCTGTGAGGCAGAAATCGCATAATCCCCTTTTTCAACATTCAGGAATTCACAAATCATCTCGCCGCTCCTCTCTGAGCCTTGAACAACTTGCATGGCCTTAGTTTTATCATCAGGGAAGCCATCCTCACTCTTCCAGAGAGAACACTGAAAGGGACCTGCCTTGATATCTTTGGCGACAAGATTTCCCATAATATTGCCAGCGAGTACAGGAGTCGCAACAAAAGAGGTTACAAACATCATCAATTTTAAATTCATTTAATTTTCCTTTTTATTTTTTCCCAGTCGGGAAAATCAGTTGATTCTTGATAAGATGCCCATGCCAGAAGGTAGGCATAAGGATGGACAAGAACGTCCTCTTCTTTTTTTTGGTTAAGGATTTCAGCGTCAAGGAGCTCGTTTAAAGTCGACTTGCCTTTGTAGTATCTCGTGTTTTCAAGTCTCACGATTTCACGGGATCTCTTAAAATCATTTTCCTTCTGAGGCCATTCGTTAATGAGGCCTAGAAGTGTTGCCTGATAAAACTTTTGTTCTGAGTCGATGCTGTTTCTTAGGTCTTGCCTCGAGTACTCAAGCGAGTTCTTTAGATGATTGATCTTGGTCTTTTGAAATGATCTCTCGTTCGAACTCCAAATTCCCCAAGAGACTTCTATTCCCACAACACTAAAATCATTTGGGGAAAACGCTGAAGGGCTCTCCCAATTATAGCTTCCGATTAAGGACACTTCAGGGAGCCTTGAAAAAGAGATGCTCTCAATCTTAGAGTCTAAACTTTTCATTTTTAAATCGAGCGCCTGAAGATCCTTTCTGGAGCTGGCTGCAGAGGATTCGAAACGAAAGGCCTTAAAGATATCAAGATCAATCTCTGTGGCTTTGCGAGGACTCGAAATCCCAAGAGCTGCTCCCAGTTGCATCATGGTCGCCTCATATTGCTTCTCAAGAGTGTAAAGCCTAGAGATATTGTCGTTGAGAGCGAGATCGATCTTAAAGAGATCAAGTTCAGAAACTCGACCGAAAGAGAGAAGTCTTGAGATTTCTTTCTTTTGCTTCGTGAGCTTCTTCACGAGTTCTTGAAGGGAAGAGATTTTAAACTTTAGCTGCAACTGCTGGGAGTAGGCTTTGATCGCATTTGAGAGGATCAGAACCTTAAGTCGCTCCCGTGTCGCCTCACTACTCTTTTCCTCATACTCGACTGATTCAACTTCACCATGAATGAGTTTTGGATTGTAGATTGATTGTTTAACTCTTACTGAGGCATTGGTTTGATCAAACCCCACGCCTCCAAAATTTCCGATCGGTGTTTGGAACTCACGATTGCGATTGAAATAGAGTCGTTGGGCGTTAACCCCCAAGCTTGGCAGATACATCTGCGCTCTCAAACGCTCGGCTTCTTCAGATCTTTCCTTGACTGCTGAGAACTGAGACTTAAGCAGTGGGTGTTTCTCCACGTGCTCAACTAAATCGAAAAGGTCAACTTGTTCAATCTCTTGTGCCTTCATCTCACTCAGGGGCAATAGAAGCGCGACAATAACAAAAGAAGTGAAAGCAGATTTCAGGAATGTTGCTTCAAGCTTTTTCTTCTTTGACCCGTTCAGAAGTAGCACATACATCGCAGGAACAAGGAGTGGAGTAAAAACCATCGAGGCGAGAAGGCCAAAAATCATGGTCCAGGCAAAAGGAGGCCAAAGGCTTGCGTTAGTAAACCCCAAAGGGAGAAGACCCAAAACTGTTGTTAGAGTGGTAAGAAAAATGGGTCTGATACGCCGAGCAACACCACTCACAACCGAGTCCTCGAAGGAGAGGCCAGAGTCGATATTTAGATCAATTTGATCTACAATCAAGATTCCGTTATTAACAACAATTCCGATGAGAGCTAAAAGTCCCAAGAGTGAGAAAAAGCCAAAAGGCTGCCCCAACATAATTAATCCAGGAATGATACCTATGAACATGGGAAAGGTAGCTCCGAGGATGATGAATACTTTTTTAAAAGAATTAAATTGAATCAAAAGAGAAATAAGTAAGAGTAGAATCCCAAGTGGAATAACTTTAAGAATTGCTGTATTGGCCTCTTCTGACTCAGCTGCCTCTCCACCAAGCTGGATCGTTACGTTCTCTAGACTTTTGTCAGCGCTGATTTTCTTACTCACATCCTTTATGATCGAATCAAAACCATAACCTCTCTGGATCTCCGAATACACGCTCGTGATCACTTCTCCGTTGTAGCTAAAAATCACCGAGGGCTCCCATCTAAGCTTTGCTCCCGAAACGGCAGAGAGAGAGACGGGCCCCGTTACTGTTTGACCGACTTGAAGCTTTGAGAGTTCTTCGATCGAGTGTGTTTCATGTTTGGCATTACTCAAAAGAATAGGAAAAACATCTTTCCCGTACCTAAAGGATCCGACATCAAGACCTCGCGTCCTCGCATAAATCTTTGCTCCCACAAGCGAGCGCTCAAGATTATATTTCGAAGAGTTCGCATCGTTGATATCATAGTAAAGAATGGGAACACCCACTCCATCGGTCGAGCGAACTTTTGTCGTCCCCTCCGTGTCTCGGATGATGTTAACGAGTTTTTCTGATGCTCTCGAAAGAGAACTCGGGTCACTTCCAGAGATGCGATACTCAATAGGAGCAATCGTCGGGGGGCCTTGGGCCAGACTTCTTATCAAAATAAAGGCTTCGGGAAATTTTTGATCCAATTCCACCTGTAAGGAGTCTTTGATTCGTTTTGCGACATCTGGATCTAGGCATGTAAGAATCATCTGGGCGACATGCGGACTTCTTGGAACAAGACTCAGGTTATAAAAGAATCTCGGAGTCCCTCTTCCGACATACGCCGCAACAGAAGAGACGTCCTCTCGGCTCAACAAATACGACTCTACTTTTTGAGAAATAGAATCAACCAAAGAGTAATGAGATCCCTCAGGAACAACAATCTCCACCACGAGCTGGGATCGATCGGCGTCGTTAAAAAACTTCTTTTTGACAACGGGAAATAAGGCAAGGGATCCAAAGATGAGGATAGTGGTGAGAATGACAATCACCCTAGGACTCGAAACAGAAAATTGACCGATGAGATTGAACACACGATTAAGCCTGCTCCAGTCTCTGTTGCCGCCGGGTTTAAGAAACCACATTCCAAAAAGAGGCGTGATCAACATCGCAACAGCAAAACTTGAGAGCAAGGATAAAACAACAACGATCGGTATGGTACGAGTGAAATCAGCGGTGGTTCCAGCAGCTCCGAGCATCGGGAGGAATGAGGCAATTGTCGTCCCGGTCGCAGCAGTTAGAGGGAGAGCGAGTGAAGCCACTGCTTTTTTTGAAGCCTCAAATTGACTGAGACCTGAATCAATGAAGTCTTGGATAGACTCGAGGACAACGATCACATTATCCACCAGCAATCCCAAAGACACAACGAAGGCAGCAATTGAGATCTGGTGAAGAGAGCCGTCAGCGAAGCTAAAAAAAGAGAGTGCAGAGAAGGTAATCGCTGGTACCAGTAGAACCGCCAGCAGACTCATCTTGAGGCCCATCGCCAAAAATAAAGCGATGCCAATAATGGCGATACCACTGAGAAGAGACTCTGAAAGTTCCGTGATTCGACCTGAAACATTACCCGGCTGGAAAGTGATGATGTCAATTGTCACATCTGGATCTAATATCTTAAACGAGTCGAGTGTTTGTTTAACACTCTCTCCAAATTTTTCTAAATTAATATCTCGCTGTGGAACAATTCCAAGAGATATTCCATCTTTGCCATTGAAGCGAAAGAGTCGCTCGTTCGGTAAGACGATACTCCGCTCGACCCGAGCGATCTCTGAGAGCTTTTTGTTCTCGCCGTTTGAAAGCTCAAAAGTATAATTCTTGATATCCTCTACTGATTTGAAGCTTGAGTTCGTTTTAATGGTCAATTTTTTTGAATCAAACTTAATAGAACCTGAAGGGACAGTTTGATTGGCCAGTTGAAGCTTTTGCTTAAGTTGCAAGATATCCACACCCAGATCACTGAGTTTCTCTTCATCCACGTCAATCCGAATCGCTTCATCCGGATCAGCAAACCTGTTTACCGAAGCGACTAGTGGGGTCGAAAGAAGTTTTGTCTCAAGGTTTCTGATCGCACCCATCAAATACTGCAGATCGTTCTTGCTCGTCACTGAAATAACAATAGCATCCTGGTCGAGACTGTTGCGGTCAAGCTGAGCTTTAAGTACTCCTTCAGGAAAATCAATCGAAGCTTTTTCTATGGCATCCTCGACATCATCCCAGGCTTGATTGATGTCATTGGTGTCAGAGACCTTTGACTTCAAGTCCAAACTTATGAAAGCGAATTCTGAGCGGGCCGTTCCTTTAAAGGATTTAAGCTTATCGACTCTTACAAGTTTATCCTCTAGCGGTTTAATGACGAGCCTTTGAACCTCTTCTGCAGTTGCCCCCGGGTAGATCACTTGAATGTTTGAGAACCTATTTTTTAATCGAGGGTCTTCCTCTCTGGGCATGGTAAACCAAGAGACGATCCCTAAGAGGATGAGGGTGACAAAAAAAGATAAAAATATTCTTTTGAACTTAAAAATAAGATCAATCACCAATCACCTCAACATTTTCGCCGTCCACTAATCTTTCTTGGCCAAAGATAATCAGGTACTCCCCGACTCTCACATCCTCAGTCACACCAAAAACACCATTAAGGTTCACAAGTTGAATCTCACGTTTGATTGCTTTTTTATTTTCTTCGATAAAAACATACTTCTCTGCTCCATTGGGGCTGATGATGGCTTCGATCGGTAATTGCATGAGAGATTTTTTTCTTAGAGGCCAGAGAATAAAAGCACTTAATTGCTCAAGGCCTCGGTAGGGATAGTCAACAATGACCTCACAGAGTAATTTTTCACACTGACCAATTCTTGCGGAAACTCTTTGAACTTTCAGATTCGGAATTTGAACATAAGTCTGTGTGTAACTTGCGGGTACCCAAGCTCGATTAGGCACACGAAGAGTTGAGGAATAAGTCCCACTATTAGGATTAAATCTTCCCAATTTAATTTCAAACTCCAACCTATTAAGTGATGACAACTCTTTAGCTTGAGTCGTTCGTACGTATTGAACCTCTCGTGAATGAAGCGGGTTCAAAAGATAAACAAAGAAAACGAAATGAAGTATTTTAGGCAGCATGTATCCAGTGTATACTTAAAATGTATCCAGTGTATACTTATTTTTATGAAGCCCGTCAAAATTTTATGCTAAGATGGAGTATGACCATTAAAAAATCAGCAAAACCCAAGACTTACCATCACGGGAATATCCACCAAGAATCTATCAAGTGGGGACTCACCTTTTTAGAAAAAGGAAGACCAGACTTTTCTTTGAGGGAAATTGCTGAAAAAATTGGCGTTACTCACGGGGCCCTCAATCGACACTTCGGAAGCAAGAATGGATTGCTGGCCCAGATCGCTGAAGAGGGTTTTAAAAATTTTAATGATTACCTTGAACAGTCCACGATTGCCGGCACATTGAGTGAGCAGTTTTATGAAATGGCACGCTCTTATATTCGCTTCAGCCTAGACTACCCTTGCCATTACCGTCTCATGCTCGGTGGAAAAATCCCTGACCATGAAAAATTTGAAGGTATGAAGGAGCAAGGAGAGAGGGCCTTTCATCAACTCGTCGGTCTCATCGCTCAGATGCAAGAAAAAGAAGTAATCTCCCAAGGCGATCCACTCAAACGTGCCTATGCTGTTTGGTCAGGCGTCCATGGTCTCGTCATGCTTGCAACAGAAGGCTATATGGACTTCGATAAGCAAGATGGACAGACAAAAGATAAAACCTCAAAAGAAACATTGGCCTTAAGCTTAGAGGTTGTGGACATTTTTACGAAATCAATTCTCAATGGATTTAAATGAAACTCTACACCAATGCTAAATCACGAGGTCAGGTTATATCTCAACTTCTTAGACTGCTAGATGTTGAATATGAAGAAGTCAGCATCTCATTTGGCAAAGAGATGAAAAGCAATGAGTTCTTAAAACTAAATCCAATGGGAAAGATTCCAGTATTAGTTGATGGGGAAACTGTGATTTATGAAACAGGCGCAATTTGCATTTATTTGTGCGATAAATTTCCATTAAAGGACATGGCACCGCAAATTGGTTCACCTAACAGAGGTGAATATTTAAGATGGATGTTTTTTGGAGCTGGCCCATTAGACTTTTCGATAAACTTAAAGCGCCTCAAGCTAGACTCAGAGAATAAAGGCTTTCTAGGCTATTCATCTCTTGAAAATATTATTGATATCATTGTATCCCACTTAAAGCGTACCCCTTACTTTTTGGGGCAGGAATTAAGCGTGGTTGATTTATATATCGGAACTCTTCTTAAATGGGGCTCAATAGATGGTGCCATCCCAAAAAATGAAATCCTTAGCAGTTACATATCAAGTATTGATGAAGCTCTAAAACTCTAATCGTGAAATACCAACATAATAAATTAAAATACAAAATTTAGAGTCTTCATCTTTCTGGTCTTAAAATGATAATGAGTATTTATAAAAAGAAGAACTGACCTTGAAAATCAAAAAAAACTCCCAAGGCCAATACAAATTAATGAAACAAACTTGCTAGCTTCATCCCAAACCAAGCGAGATACAGGTATAAGACAGGGCGAAGAAAGAACCACACGACGTCTAGAATCCTGAGACCTAGATCGATTAAAATATTGAGGAGGATCATTTTCATAACTCCCCCTACAACGTCTTCAGAAGTGAGCTTACAATCTTAAGCTTATCTTCTGGAAGACATCGGATTTTATCAAACGCCTCTGCTAAAATCTCATCCCTAATTATCTCTTCACGCATGAGGCGATCAAATTCACTCATGGGATGCCCATAGGACTCAACGATGTGCTCAATGCGATTTTGATCTAGCGTTATCCGTCCATTTTCAATATGACCGATGGACGGACGAGAATAGCCACAGACAGATGAAGCCTGATCCTGAGAGAGATTTTTCATCTGCCTCAAGATTCTTAGAACCCTCACCTCTTTGGTGATAATCCGCCGGTAGCTTCTTCTTTCCTGATTATTGAAGACGGTTTTCTTTTTCCTGTGTCTGCTAATCCCCTTTCCTTTCTTTACTTTCTGATAATCCTCATTGGTTAAATCAAGGGCCTGGAGGTAATTTTGGATTTTTCTTTCATCAATGATAGCTCCCCCCTTCTCGTATTTCTTGATCGCCTCGAGGCTTAAATTAAGTCTCCTAGCCATTTCACTACGAGTCACCTTCATCATCTCTCGTGCACGTTTGAGTGCTTTCGCATGAGAGAGATTGATCTTTTCTTTTAGCGTCGCTGTGGTCATGCTTCCTCCTTAAGGATGTTTGTCTGCCAGCGTCCGCTCTCCAAAAAATTTCCTATGGTTAAGCCCCGAAATCGCCACTTTTTGAAAATCAAAAGGGGTACGGTTTTTTATGGGGTACGGTCATAGCCAAAAATATAGCCAGATATAGCCAACCAGAGAGACCTCTGGAGATTTATGACCGCACATACAGATGAGGGATTGAATGAACTCGTTGATACTATTAGTTTTTGAATTTGAAGTAGTTAGCTATAAGGCATAAAAAAAGCCGCAACTGGTGCGGCTT
>DIVA01000080.1:5190-5914 GCA_002435705.1 Bacteriovoracaceae bacterium UBA6144 | reverse complement strand
TGACATGCCAAAAGAACTCATCATTGTAATTCACGAGAATGGGAGTCTTATGTTTCCACAGAGCTTGTTTGATTGTTTCGATGTCATGGGTATTTAAAACAAATGTCGACCAACGGTTGCGGCCTTTGACAAACAGTCTCTGCGTTTCAACTTTAGGCACATCGATCCGCGGAAGCGTTGAGAAGCCAGCAGGCCTGCGCCACACACTGTTGTTAACGGTTCCATCAGGCAGCCGTGCTTCGAAGGGAATGTAGCTGGAATGAACAGCCTCACCCCAGTTGAATTTTAGAATCTGATTTTCAAAACGATGTTTTGAAGTGGTCCACTCGCGTTGATGAATCAGAAACTGCTCAGCGAGATCAAAACGGTCACCGGGACGTTGGTCCTTGAGACCATGTTTTTTATTCAACAGTATTTCCATCGCACCCGTGGATCCCATAAAAAGGCAGGTGGCCGTTTCACCTTGATCAGGGGCCTGAATGACATAGTCGACTAAATCAGTATAACGATCGGGTCGAGCAAAAGATAACTGAGTGAGGAATATTATAATTAGCATCATCAGGTGAGTTTATTTTAAAAAATCCGGACCGAAAATAAAGAATCCTTAATATTAAAAATAAAATTTCCTTCACTCTCACTGCGCGGTGCGCTCATGGCTTAAATCATGTTTTTGTTCGACTAAAGCCATGGGAGAATAGTTTGTCTTTAGTTTTTTAAAAATGAG
>DIVA01000080.1:0-5033 GCA_002435705.1 Bacteriovoracaceae bacterium UBA6144 | reverse complement strand
ATCGAAGATGCCAAAGCTGATCAGCGTTTTTGTGACAATCCTCTTGTCATCAATGAGCCGAATATTGCTTTCTACGCAGGCGTGCCTTTGGTCACCCCCGACAACTATAAAATAGGTACTCTCTGTATTATTGATTCCAAGACCAAAAAACTCACATCAACTCAAATAGAAGTGCTTAAGGCCTTCGCTCAAAATATCATTCAGATCTTTGAATTAAATTTAAAAAATAAGGCCCTTAAAAAGCTCGCCACTCAGTACATTGACGTGCAGTCCATGGTGCAAGCAGGGGCATGGGAGTTTGATGTTGCTTCCGGTAAGACGATTGGCTCAAGCCAAGTTTATAAAATATTTAATATTCCGGAAGGTGAGAATACTCTCGAACATGGGATTTCTTTCTACGCCCCCCACGAGAGAGAAAGACTTAATAATTTAATTCTGGAATGTATATCGGAGAGTAAGCCTTTTGATGGGATTTTTGAATTCTACGATTCAGCCTCGCAAAAAAAATGGGTTCGCTCTGTGGGACGTCCACTGCAGGATGAAGCGGGAAAAGTCGTAAAAATTATGGGGACGTTTCAAGATGTAACGACCCAAGTAGAAAAAGAAAAAAACGTAAGTCTTATCCTTGAAAGTATTACGGAAGGATACTTTGACTGGAACATTCAAACAGACCAAGAATATATCTCTCCTCCTTTTTGGAAAATGTTGGGTTATGACCCTCGGCTTAAAACTCATCAACCCAAGGAGTGGCGTGAGATTCTCCATCCCGACGATCTCCAAACAATACTTTCTGCTCATGAAGCGCACTTCACTTCAAAAGGAAAAATTCCTTATGAAGTTGAAATAAGAATGCGTCGAAGCGAGGGTGAGTATGTTTGGATGCGCGTCAGTGGAAAAGTGATCGAGTGGACCTCCGAGGGCGCTCCGCTGAGGATGATCGGAGTGGGACGAGAGATTCAAAAAGAAAAAGAGCTCATTGAGAGATTAAAAGAATCAACGGAGTATCTTGATTTCGCACTTGAAGGTGCAAATCTTGGGATCTGGGATTGGTACTTAACTGATAACAAGGTCAAGTACAACGAGCGGTGGGCGTCTCTGCGCGGAGCAAGCATCGATGAATTAAAAATGGATCTGAGTGATTGGGAATCACGAGTTCATCCGGATGATCTTAAGTCCGCGTATGCATCCATTAACGACTATCTTAATGGAAAGACGGACTATTTTGAGAGCCTCCATCGAGTCAAGCATAAGGATGGTCGCTGGCTCTTTATTCTAGGTCGAGGCCGCTATTCCGCTTGGGATGCAGCCGGAAAACCCACTCGTTTTACCGGCACAGATATGGATCTCACTGAACTCGTGTCGACCAAACAGAATCTCAATCAGTTTTTTAGTTTGACCCTGAACTACCTCTGTATGGCAAACACCAGTGGGTACTTCACTAAAGTCAACTCCACTTGGTTGACCCTTGGGTACAGCGAAAGTGAACTCCTCTCCAAACCTTTTATTGACTTCGTTCACCCGAATGATCTGGCCGATACTCTACTCGAGATGAAAAAGCTCTCTCAGGGAATGACGACAGTGAAGTTTGAGAACCGCTACCTCAAAAAAAACGGTGAATATATCCACTTAGAATGGTCATCCACTCTTGACCCAGATTCGGGACTCATCTTTGCAGCTGCCACAGATGTAACCGAGCGACGCAAGCGCGAAGACATCACTCAGATTCTATCTGACGTGCGCTCCAAGTTCATTGAGCACTCAGGTGAGAAGAAAAAGTTCTTCGACTACATCCTCGATAAAATTATTGCTCTCACCAGCAGTCAATATGGATTCGTGGGAGAGATCTTAGGTAGTGGGGATGAGAAGTACCTTAAGACCTTTAGTCTAACGGATATTTCTTGGAACACAGAAACGAAAGCTTTCTTTGATAAGCACAACGCCGCTGGTTTGGAGTTTCGAAACCTCTCCACACTTTTTGGTGAAGTGATTAAAACAGGCGAGTTTCTTATCGCTAACGATGCTCCTCACCACCCCAAAGCCAATGGAATCCCGAAAGGACATCCACCTCTTGATACTTTCATGGGGGTGCCCCTATCTTATAATGGCCATGCTTTTGCCATGATTGGTGTAGCGAATAACCACGCTGGATACTGCATGGAGGACTATCATTTTCTCAAACCTTTCTTTGAATTGGTGGGGGAGATGATTCAGACCATTAAGCTTAGTGAAGAGTTGGAGAACCAGCGGCGCATTTCACTCCACAACGCCAAGCTCGCCTCTATTGGTGAGCTTGCTGCAGGAGTTGGGCACGAGATTAATAATCCTCTGGCGATTATCTTGGGGCAGATTGAAATGCTTAAAATGCAAATGGAGTCTAAGGACTTATTAGATACATCTTTTAGTGCTTATTTCTCTAAGATGATAAAAGGGGTTGAGAGAATCTCTAACATCGTCAATGGGCTTCGAACTTTTGCACGTATGGATATAAATGAGCTTAAGATTTTTAATTTATCTGATCTCATATTTGAAACCCTTGAGATGTTATCTGAGATCTATCGCAACGATGGAATCAAAATAACCATGAAGATCGATAGAGAGCTCTCTACTCATGGCAATCCTGGTAGATTGCAGCAGGTATTGGTGAATCTTCTCAATAATGCTAGAGATGCTTTGGGTCATTCACAGTTCAAAGAGCTTACGATCAGTGCAGCCAAAGTAGGAGCGACGATAATTGTTAAAATATCAGATACTGGCCCTGGGATAGAAAAGCATCTGAGAGAGAAAATATTTGAGCCATTCTTCACAACCAAAGATGTCAATAAAGGAACAGGAATCGGTTTGTCCCTTGCTCTCTCCATCATCAAAGACCATCAAGGGGAACTCACACTCGATACCTCTGCTGGGCAGGGGGCAACTTTTATTATTAAGCTTCCCCTGCATAACACAACGGATGTGGACATCAAGCAACCGTCCATAGTGACATTGAAGCCTCAAACGAAGTTCACTCTTGGAACGGTGCTGGTGGTGGATGATGAACCTGATATTCGTGAAATGCTTGTTTATTATTTAGAGAAATTAAATTTGAAAGTAATATCCACCAGCAATGGTAATGAAGCCATTGATTTGTATAAAAAGCATAAAGCAGAAATAAAATTAATTATCTCAGATATGAAAATGCCTGAGATGACAGGGGCAGACTTGGCGATTCAGTTAAGAAATAATCACAACTATCAAGGTGGATTTTTCTTGGTAACTGGTGGGGTGAATTTTTCGGAAGCTAATTGCCCTACCCAGATTAATGGAATTATTTCAAAACCCTTTAGCACGGCAAAGTTACAAGAGGTCGTTAAAAGTTGGTTCGGAAATCTCTAAAAAATGAGGCCCACATCCGGTGGGCCCCATTCGACAGGGGGGAAATCCTAGGACTTACGGCATGACAGGGGGTATGTCATCTCGTGGCCCTTTGGAGACGTAATAACCATATAATCATTGATCTCTGAGAACTCTGTAGCATTGTCCACGTGGATACGGTGCTTGAGCCCATCTTTGAAGAGAACTTTATCAAAACCTTTATGACGTTTTTCAGTTCTAACCTGATCGATAGAAGAAATTGAGCGCCCTTGCTCGGCATGCTCTTTTGAGAAGACCACACGGTCACCTTCTATAAGGAATGTCTTTTCGCCGAAAGCTGTTTCACAGAAAATATTTTTTGGTGCCGCTTGTGCTTTTCCAAAAATATTAAGTGCAAACAACATCCCGACGATGGCAAAAATGTGTGTTAAATTGATCGTTCTCATAAGTGTCTCCCTGTGCCTCTAGATACTTCAAGCCCTGTGCCAAAAATTCGATTGTGGGATTAAGTACTTACGAGCCAGGTCCTGAATAAAGAATGATCAGGCTGTCAAATTTCTAGTCACATCTTCAATAAAAGTGAACAAAACCTACGCTATTTGGCCATGTTTTCCAGTGCTTAGCTTCGCTACAATCAAGTCATGGACCAAGGAGGTTCTTATGAACGTAGAAATGAAATGGGTCAATTTAGATGCTTCTCACTTTGCAGATCCTTACCTAAAAAAAGAAGTCTCAAAGTTCGAGCGCCAGATTCCGGAAGCGAGAAATCTCGATGTGAGGATGAAGCGCGAAGGTGAGGCTTATCGTGCTCAGGTGCATGTTCAAGCTTTGGGCCGGGATTGGTGGGTGACTGGAGAGGGGCATAATGTGGCCGAAGGTTTATCCAAGGCTTTTGAAACCTTACTTCGTAAAGTCAGTGAGTTTAAAAAATTTAGCCGCGATAAGATAAATAAGAGATTCCGTCGACCTAAAGACATAGTCCATCAACTGTACTAGGGATAAGCTCGACTTAAGCGCGCCTCGAGATCTTTGATGAACTCGAGGCGTTGCGCTTTTTTCGATTCAGTCTTTTGCACAATCTCTAAGCGATAAGAAATAACAAGAGTTCTCTTGGGTGAGTAGGGAATATAATTATCAATCTGCATCCACTCGGGGCCATGATAGACCACAGTCGAAGAGGCACTAAGTGAAAGAGTATCCAGTTTTTTACTTTGAGTCACAGCATGGATAAAGGCAGAGTTCTTCACACTGCTGAGATCATCCGAATCAACGTAGATTTTAATATCACCTTGGGCACTCGAAAAAACATCTTCCATCTTTTTTTCAAGCTTCAACCCGAGAATTTTCTGGAGCCATTCTGGTGAGGACATCTGCACACTAGAAAAAAATCCTGCAGGTTTATTCACGATATAAGAAGTTTTAGCGATCGAGATGTTGGCCGTACGATTTTTATGAAGTTTGGCGCCGTCGAGATCAAGCAGCTCGGGGTAGAGTTTTCCGAGATCCCTGGCCTGGATCTGGTGGTAAGCCAAATGCAGTTCTCCGAAATCCAGTAGATCAGCTTCTATCCGGAATAATGGATCTTTGCGGTCAACAGTTCGCGCCTGTGTGGCACTTGCATACGATAAACACAGGCTTAGTAAGAGAATCAAGCGGATGAGCACTGGCACTCCTAAGGATCA
>DIVA01000116.1:1808-24358 GCA_002435705.1 Bacteriovoracaceae bacterium UBA6144 | reverse complement strand
GTCTGGAACTTGCTCGCTCTCGCTCCCTGAATGCACGAATGCTCTGGATTGAGGCGGACTTTGCCCGGCCAGATTTCAAGCTTCCTCTGTCTGATAGCTATTTCATCTATCTTGCAACGGGAACTCGTTTTGACAGGGTCCTCAACAAAATAAAAAAACTCCCAGGCTCTCCTCAGTTGGTTGTGATCGAGTCCCATGGGGATTTAAAAAAGAGATTAATGTGGGAGTCCTGGTGGCTCCCGCCAACGGAGCTGCGCTTTAAACTTTATTCTCACCGTCATGATCCGTGGGGAAGCGTCTATCAAAAAACGAGTAATTCAATTTTTTTTCAACTTGAGGAAAAGTTTGAACTCCAAAGTGGCATCTTGCCAGCGGACCTAAAGAAACATCCCTCACCTCTGGGTTATCTTCTCTCAAAGTCGAGTCAGAAGAATTGGGAGTTGGTGATCGAGGAGAATGAGCACAAGTGGACCATGGATACCCTTGGCCTTGAGTGGTTTGATCATCAATCCATCAAAGGCCTTCATCCCCCAAGGCAGCTTTCTTGGGATCAGTGTACGATCGGGTTAAGGCTTATCCCTGAGGACGGTGATTATCGCCAATTCTCTCAGCTGCGCCGGGAGGCTGTGTTACTGCGAGTTCACACGGCTCAGTCTCGGATCGAGAATGTGGTGATCCGAAAAATTATTATTCAGCCTGAATTTATTATTGAGTTCTCCGATGGTAGCAGGATTGCTCGAAGTGAGATTAAAACATGGGATATTTTATGAAATGGTTTTTTCTTTTTTCTCTTGTGATGAGCTGTGCTCATCAAGTTGTTCAAGACGGTGGGCAGGTTGAGTTTGACTATGATGCCTATAAAAACATGGCCCCTGAGGAGAGACTCACCTACGCTCAAACGATTGTGAAAAGAGAGCGCAGAAATCCTGAGGGAGTTGATCTTGAAAAAATAAATACGTACCCTCAAACAAAAATCAAAAAGATCGGAGTGGTTTTATTTGAAACACAAATTAAACCCTCGCGTAGTGGTCTGGCGAGTGACCGTAACATCTATCTCTCTGAGTCCGGCAAACAGGCCCTCACGGAATCTTTTTATCGCACCTTTGAGTTTGAGCTAAAAAAATTATCTCGGACCATGGCCCTTGAGTGGATGTCAAAAGATGATCTTGAAGCCAGTCGCGCTTTCCGCTCCTATGGCAGCATCTTTCGTGATTACATGCTCAATCGCTCAAAAAAAATAAGTGACCTCGATGTGTTTTGGAAAAAAGGCGGTGAGAAAATTCCTGAAACCTCACTTATCCTTCCCGCTAACATGCAAGACGTCTCTCTACTCTATGTCCCCGCTTATGAACTCATGGGCGGCGCCAAGTCCTCTCAGCATCAGCACCACTGGGTAAATGACATGTGCAAGGAACTCGGTTTGGACGCGGTGGTGGTGGTGGCGGTGAGTGCTGATTGGAATCGAGGAGGCGTGGATAAACGCTCTCAAGCAGTGATCACTGAGAAAATGGAGATCAAGGTTGAGTCCACCATTTTATATCCTTGGAGTACTCATCACAGCATTCTGGCTTCACAGAAAAAATCCACGACTCAGAAACGCAATATGGTGCTAGCAGCCTACTCAAGCCAAGCGGCTTTTCCTGTAAAAATCACACTGGACCCGAGTGAGGAGACTTTTGAGACAGCGATGAAGAATATTATTTTTCCTCTCAATGTTTATACGGAATCGTTGTTATCTCTAATGGCCCAGCGAATGGTGGCCGATATTTATCAAACTTACTAAGGACAATTTGTGTTAAGAGACGAATATCTTGAGAGAATTAAATTTCTTGTTCAATACTCAAAAAGCCTCCACTCTGTAGGCTCTCCGGCGCATTCTATTGAATCCACTCTCGTGAGTCTTTCGGATCGCCTTGGTATGAAGGGATCCTTTGTCTCTCTGCCCACCGCTATATTTTGCTCTTTCCGTTTTTTAGATGAAGACGTTTCGCGTATTATTCGCATTGAACCCAGCGGGATCAATCTTGGAATGCTTGCGCGGATCGATCGCATCGGTCAGGACGTGATTCATCAAAATATCAGTTTCCGTGAAGGTTGGGAAAAACTTGAGGCCATCTCCGAGGAGGGGGAGCGGTTCCCTCGGTGGCTCAGAGTTCTGTGTTTCGCCCTGACTTCTGCGGGGATGATGACTCTTTTTGGCGGAAGCCTTGGGGATCTTCTCATCAGTCTCATCATCGGTACCATCATTGGTCTGCTCTCATTGCCTAAGCACATCGGTGTGGTTGATCAACTCTTTGAAGCCATCATGGCGATGGTGGCCACGATCTTTGCTGGAATCTTTGGCAAAATTAGCGGAGACATTAATTTAAGTGTCGTCATCTTGGCCTCACTCATCATGTTTGTTCCGGGCTTAAATATCACCATTTCTATTGCTGAGATTGCGACAAAAAATTTAACGTCAGGGACCTCTCGCTTAATGGGAGGCTTTATGATTCTCTTTAAACTCGCCTTCGGTGTGTTCGTGGGCAATAAGCTTGCAAGTCTCATCTCGATTAAAGGCCTCGAGTTCCATTTCGATCAAATCCCTTCGTGGGTGATCTTTGCCAGTGTTCCCATCACTTCTTTTATGTCGACCATCATTTTTAAAGCGGAATGGCGTGACGCCAAGTGGATCACTCTGGCGGGAATTTTTGGTTACACCGTCTCAAAAGCCGGGACTCTTTATTTTGGTCCAGAAATGGGGCTCTTCATCGGGGGGATGAGTGTGGGAGTCGCGGCCAATATCTTTGCCCGCCTGAGTCTTCGACCCAGTTCCATTTTTCAGTTCCCAGGTATCATTTTACTGGTGCCCGGTTCGGCTGGTTATCGAGGCTTATCCTATCTTTTTGCCAAAGATATTGTGATGGGCTTTGATACCGCGTTTACCATGCTGGCGCTGGCTTTCTCACTAGTTGTAGGGATTTTTGTCGGTAACTTAATGGTGAAGCCGCGAACGAACATCTGAATAATTTACAGACTTTGGAAAACTGATGGTTTTTGACCCTATGATTGGGTCATGAAAAAATTATTTTTGGCAACTCTTCTTACCCTTACTGCGGCTTGTGGCGAAAAACGCACGCTCACAACTCCTCTCAATGACCTAACCCCTCAGCCATCCACGGAAACCATCAGGGCGTTTAAGTTGCAAGAATGTTCAGATAAGTACACTCAATTGCAAAAAGACCTCTGGCCTTTGGAGCTAGTGGCCCTGGCTCCATTTTGTGTGGATGAGGCTTTCTCAGCAAGGCTTAAAGAGTTGAAAAGTTTTTTTGCTGATAAAAATATTGAACGGGTCTACCTTGTGGATGCCGCGCAAGCGCAGTTAGGATTTGATGTGGAGTCAGTTCGGTCTGCACGATTGTCGGTGAATTTTTCAGAAACAAAAGATCAACTTCAGGCACTCTGGCAGTCCAAACGCTCAGAATTGAAGTACGACTTTTTTAAGACTCCCTCTTGGAGAGTCTCCCAGGTTTTCATCGATGGAGTTGTGATCACTAAAGCGGATGATCTGAAAAAAATTACTTCTGTGGTTGAATCGCTCAATAAAAATGAAGAGTTCGTTCGTAGCATTGATTTGATGAGAGCAGATAAAGGGGAGTTTCCTATCTATATCAGTTTCACCAAGTGTGAAGTGGCAGCGGATGGACTTTATTTGCTGATCAAGCCTCGCTCAGTCTTTGGAACAAGCCTTGGGGCCGTGAAGAATTGCCTTAAAAAATTGCAAGAAAACTAAGAAAGGTGCCAGCCTCCGAGGAGGCTGGCACCTTTTTAACTACATTCGCTCAATAATCGTCGCTACACCCTGACCCAAACCAATACACATGGTCGAAAGCGCATACTTCTCTTGAGTGTGCTGAAGCTGGTGAGCAGCAGTACCCACGATTCGCGCACCAGAGCAACCCAAAGGATGTCCGAGAGCAATCGCTCCACCGTAGCGGTTCACTTTTTTCATCTCGTTCAAAAGACCCAAGTCTTTTAGCACAGGAAGTGACTGTGCCGAGAAGGCTTCATTCAATTCCACCACACCCATATCTTTCATGGATAGATTGGCCAGCTTAAGTGCCTTCTGGGCCGCAGCCACTGGGCCATAGCCCATAATTGATGGCTCACACCCTGTTGCTGCTGTGGCCACAATCCGCGCCAGAGGTTTCAGTCCCAGTGCTTTAGCTTTCTCTTCACTCATGACCAAAATCGCTGAGGCTCCATCAGAGAGGGCCGATGAGTTACCCGCTGTCACTGTTCCATTTTTGGGATCAAACACGGCCGGCAGCTTCATGAGTCCTTCAAGACTTGTTTCTGGTCTGATCACTTCATCAAAATCATAACGGAAAGGCAGACCTGCTTCATCGTGGGCCTGAATGGGCACGATTTCATTTTTAAAGTAACCCTTCTGAGTGGCTTCATAGGCTTTTTGATGACTGGCGAGAGCAAACTCATCTTGCTGCTGACGCGAGATCTGGTGCATGCGACCCAAGAGTTCAGCAGTGAGACCCATGGCACCAGCACCCTTGGCGACAGTGTGTGAGAGTTTCGGATTAAAGTCCACTCCGTGAGTCATCGGGACGTGCCCCATATGCTCAACGCCGCCGATCATGAAAACTTCTCCCTGATTGGCCCAGATAGAATGAGCTGCCATATGCAGAGCACTCATACTAGAGCCGCATAGACGGTTCACGGTTTGTGCCGGAACTGTTTTAGGAATGCTGGTCAGAAGTTGTGCGTTGCGAGCCACGTTGTAGCCCTGCTCAAGGGTCTGCTGGACGCAGCCCCAGATGATGTCATCGATCTCAGCGGGATTGAGGTTTTTATTTCTCTCTAAGAGCGCGCTCATCAGATGAGCGGAGAGTTCTTCCGCTCTTACAAAACGCAGTGATCCCGCTTTGGATTTACCCATGGGCGTTCTGACAGCATCGACAATAACTGCATTTTTCATTGAGCACCTCCTGCATGGTACTTCTGTTTGTTTTTGATCATCTGCTCCATTGATTCCGTGAACTGATAAAGCTTCCCAAAATCTTTCTGCCATTTATCTGCATGAGTTTTGAGTGTCTCTAGTCCCACCATATCGGCCCACTTAAAAATACCGGCACGGAAGGGAGGGAAGCCAAGACCTAAAAGAAGTCCCATGTCGACTTCCACTGGGGTGGCGACAATCTTTTCATCGAGGCAGCGTGCACTTTCAATCAACATCGGAAGCATCATACGCATGATGATGTCTTCGTCACTCATCTCGCGCGTGGATTTCACGAGAGGTTTGATGATCTCGTAGGCAGTTTGAGTCACAACTTTTTTTGGCTTTCCTTTTTTGTCGAGTTCGTACTCGTAGAAGCCTTTAGAGTTCTTTTGACCAAAGCGCTTGGCTTCGTACATCGACTCCATCACGTTTTTGCCTTTAAAGCCCATGCGATCTGGAAACTCTGTCGCCATAATATGTGAAGCGTGGTGACCGGTGTCGATGCCGACAACATCTAAAAGATAGGCAGGTCCCATGGGCCAGCCCCACTTCTCCATAACCTTATCAATTTTTTGAAAATCCACTCCATCTTCAAGTAAGAAGAGAAAGCCGTTGAAGTACGGGAAGAGCACGCGATTGACCAGAAAGCCTGGGCAGTCGTTGACTACGATGGGAGTTTTTCCCATCTGCACAGCGTATTGTACGCCTTGGGCCACGGCCTTATCTGAAGATTTTTTTCCGCGGATGATTTCAACCAATGGCATGCGGTGAACGGGATTAAAAAAGTGCATGCCGACAAAGTCTTCGGGACGCTTGAGACCTTCGGCCAAGCGAGTGATGGATATGGTGGAAGTATTTGAAGCCAGTACGGTGCCTGGTTTTACTTTCTCTTCCGTTTCGGCCAGCACCATCTTTTTAATTTTTTCATTTTCAACCACAGCTTCCACCACGAAATCTGTGGACTGGAAATCCGCAAAGGAGAGAGTCGGAGTGATCTGAGAAATAACTTTTGCCATCTTATCCGGCTTCATCTTGCCTTTTTCTACCAGACCGTTGAGAAGTTTAGTCGCCTCGTTCATCCCAAGCTCGAGCTGCTCGGTTTTAATATCTTTCATCAGCACGGGTGTTCCAGTTGAGGCAGACTGGTAGGCAATCCCGCCTCCCATGATCCCTGCGCCGAGCACGCCGGCGTATTTCGTCGGAGCACTTTCTTTGGTTTGTTTCTTCGCCACTTTTTTGAGGTACTGATCGCCTAAGAAAACCTGCACAAGACATTCAGCGGTAGGCGTCTTTGCCATTTTAGCAAAGAGAGCGCCTTCAATCGCGAGAGCTTCACTGCGCGTTTTGCGTGCCCCTTGCTGCATGCTTTCGACGGCAGCCACGGGAGCGGGATAGTGTGGCCCCGCCATGCCAGCGACAAAAGCTTTCGAGCCATCAAAGCTCATCATGGATTCAATTTTATCGAGCTTTAAAGGAGATGTTTTCTGAGAGCGACGGGCCTTCCAATCAATCTCGCCTTTGATGGCACGTGTGAGAAGCAGCATAGAAGCATCAAGTGTTTTTGTATCATCCACTACTGCATCCACGGCACCGAACTTAAAAGCTTCTGGTGCCTTGTAGTACTTTGCTCCTGATACCCACTCAATGGCATGGTCTGCACCGATTAAGCGGGGAAGACGAACGGTACCACCCCATCCGGGAATGATGCCGAGTTTGGTTTCGGGCAACCCGACTTGCGCCTTAGTTCCGCAGACACGAAAATCCATGGCCAGAGCAATTTCAAAACCACCACCGAGTGCAAATCCATTCACAGCCGCGACAGTGGGGAAGGGCAGATCTTCAAAGCCAGAGAAGGTTTCATTGATCTGCGCGATCCAAGTCTGCATCTCTTGTTCAGTTTTTTTGAAGTGACCTAAAAATTCGGTGATGTCGGCGCCAAAGACAAAGCCATCTTTACCGGAGGTAAAGAGAAGGCCTTGAGTATTTTTTTGTTGGCGGATGACCTCCAGCACTTGCGCGAGTTCATTGAGGGCGAGTGCATTGAAGACGTTGGCGGATTGGTCCTTGAGATCAAAAGTGACTTTTAAAATCTGGTCACTGAGCATTTCAAGGCGAAAAGCTTGTCCTGTATAAAGCATAAAATCTCCTAAGGTAAAGTACGCCTATTCTAGCGCAACAAACCTCAGGAGAGTGAAAAAAACTAAAGTAGTTTTTGAATGTCAGTTTTTATCTTTTCTGGTGTATCAGTCGGCGCATAGCGCTTGATAACTTGACCTTCGCGGTTAACTAAAAACTTTGTGAAATTCCATTTGATCGCCTCTGTTCCTAAGAGTCCTGGCTTTTCACCTTTGAGAAACTGATAAAGAGGGTGAGCCTCCGATCCGTTGACGTCAATTTTAGAGAACATGGGAAAGCTGACTCCATAATTGACCTGACAAAAACTTTCGATCTCACTGGCCGCTCCCGGCTCTTGTGCGCCGAACTGATTACAAGGGAAACCCAAGACAACCAGGTCTTTATTCATCGTTTTAAACAAGTCCTCAAGACCCGTATACTGAGGCGTAAAGCCACACTTACTGGCAACGTTTACGATGAGCATAAATTTTCCTTTATACTCCGACAAATTCACTTCTTTGCCCTGTAGGTTCTTGGCGGAAAAATCAAAGGCTGTTGTCATGGGCGAACTCCTTAGTAACAGATGAGATAGATCAGTTTAATCGGTGATTGTTGTGAAATCTTCATTTTCTAGAGTTTAAATTAATCCCTAAAACACCGAAATGAAATAAAATAGCAATAGACAAAAAATTTTAGAGAAAAGTGAGGATCCATTATGTTTGCACCAACCACGCGAGTTTTGATTGTTGATGATATGTCCACCATGAGAAAAATTGTGGGTAAAACTTGTAAAGAGTTGGGCTTCAGTGATTTAACGGAAGCTGCTGATGGAACTCTGGCTTGGGAAGCCCTGCAAAATGCCCCGGCGCCCATTGGTCTCATTATTTCAGACTGGAACATGCCTAATTGTACGGGCATTGATTTGTTGAAACGCGTGCGCGCAGACTCTCGCTTCAAGGGAGTACCTTTTATTCTAGTGACCGCCGAAGCGGAACAGCATCAAGTGATTGAAGCCGTGAAAGCGGGAGTGGATCAGTACGTAGTGAAGCCCTTCACGAAGGATGATTTAAAAACCAAGCTCGAGAGCGTGTATAAAAAATATGCAAAGTCCTAGTGTTTTTAATATTGTCGTTTTTGGAACCCAGAGTGAATTCGATCTAACGAAAGTTTTGCCTGAAGGCTCAGTCATCCAAAACGTCAATTACGACATCGACAAGCTTGCTGAAGGGGAGGTTCCTCCGGGCGAGCTTGTGATTTGCTTTCCTCCTTCGGATAAGTCCATTAGTATGCTGGAGTTGGCGCAACTTCTGCGCATGGGCTATCCTTCATCCCTTATTTTTTATCTGGTGCTTAGGCGCGAAGATTTTGAAAAAAAACGCATCATCAAAAATGGTTTTGATAATGCATTTTTGCTCCCGTGGGAGTCATCGGAGCTACAGCAGTCCTTGGGTGAAGCGGCTTTGTATTCAAGACTTCCAGAACTCAAAGACTATGCTCCTGTGAAAGTGCTGGATCTGGTGGCTGAGAAGGTGCTGGATTTTGGCACCAAGGTTTATCTGCCGGTGAACAACAAGCTCGTCACGATTGGCCGCTCTGGTGAACCCTTGAGCGGAGATAAGTTACGCATGCTCAATGAGGGCTCCTATGGCACAGTTTTTGTGCATAAAAGTGAGCTCAGTAATTTCCATGACTACACCAAAAAAGTTCTCAGTGAAATGGGGCAGATTCAAAGTGAAACTGAGCGCCAAGAAAAAATGCGAGTGGCGGTGCGAGAGTTGGTGAGTGATCTCTTCGTGGATGACGTTCAAGAAAATACCTTTGGCAAATCCAAGGCGATAGTGGAAGAGCTCTCAAAAACCGTTTCGGCCATGATGAAAGAGCAGTATCCGGTGATCATGAAAAAAATGGAATCGCTGCTGAATGAAGAGTATAGCTTCTATCGTCACCTCTCAAATGTTTCTACCTATGCCATGATTTTTAGCATGGCCATGGGCCTGGAGAAGCCTCAAGAGGTAGCGGTTGCCGGAGTCCTGCATGATGTAGGTAAAACCGCACTACCTTTGGAAGTGGCTAACACAGAAGAGTCGCAGATGAGTCCCCACGCTCTTGAGGCCTACCACAAGCACCCTCAGCTCACGATTGATGTGATCAAAATGAAACGTGTTCCCTTGCACGAGCGCATCACAAAAGCGATCCTGCAACATCACGAGCGCTGCGATGGCTCCGGATACCCCGCAGGATTAAATGGAAGCCGCATCTGCGTGGAGGCAAAAATCCTCGCCATTGCTGATGAGTTCGATTACCTCACTACACTCAAGCCGGGTCAAACTAAGATGACGCCCAAGGATGCCCTTGATCATATGATTAAAGAGAATGGCGCTAACCCCGTAGTCATGAAGCTAGATGTAAACATTCTCGTGACACTGAGAGAAGTGTTGATCGAAGGCAAACTCACTAAAAAGGAAGATAAGAATGCAAAACAGTCTCCCTTTTAGTTTCATCAAGGGCGATGGCTACGTCACCCTTCGTCTGGTTGGTAGCATGGACGATGATCAAATTAAGCTTTTTGAGGCGAGTCTCGCTTTGCAGCTCTCTGATCCATGTCCACATTTTATTATTAACTGTGAGCACCTCTCATTTCTATCTAAAGGCTGGGTACGAGCGATTTTAAAATTGAAAACGGATCTCAAAACTTACAACAAAGAGATGCGTCTGATCTTGATGAAGACGCCTCTGATCAATCAGCTCAAAAAAGAGGGGATTGATAGCTCCTTTAAGTACGCTGCGGGCCTGCGTGAAGCACTGGTCGAGCTGGGACTTGTGACCAAGAAAATGCTCGATACAGATTTCATTAACCCATTTCTTAATGCCACCTTAAATGTGCTCAAAGTGCAGGCAAGTGTTGATGCTAAACCGGGAAAAGTGTTCGTAAAGACTGATGCGCAAAAGAGCATCGGAGATATCTCTGGTGTGATTGGGCTTGTGAGTGATTCTTTTAGTGGATCAGTAAACATCACTTTCCCTGAGAAAGTTTTCCTAGAAATTGTCTCTGGGATGCTCGGTGAGACCTACACAGAAATGAGTCAGGACATTGTCGATGCGGCCGGAGAGATCACCAACATGATTTTCGGTCAGGCCAAAGTTATTCTGAATGAGAAGGGGTATGGCATCAAGACCGCTATCCCTTCGGTTGTTTGCGGGAAAAACCACTCTCTGGAAACCCTCACCAAGGGACCGATTGTGGTGGTGCCCTTTGAGAGCTCTAAAGGAAGTTTTTTCGTCGAAATCTGTTTGTCTGCATAGGAGTATTTATGAATGATATGTTTTTGAAGTTCTCGGCCCCTTTCATCAAGTCGACGAAAAATACATTTGCGACCATGATGTCCACCACGATTACGATGCACTCACCACAGATTAAGACAGATAATCAAGCTGGAGCCGATATCACGGCGCTGATTGGTATCAACGGGACAGTGACGGCCAACGGTCAGGACAAGGAGTTTCGTGGGTTGCTGGCTCTCTGCTTTTCTAAGGCGATCTACCTCAAGCTTGCTTCCCGCATGCTCGGTGAAGACTACACTGATATGGTTCCAGACATTGCTGATGCAGGGAGTGAGGTGGCCAATATTATTTTAGGTGGCTCAAAGCAAGATCTTCTCAATATGGGAATAAAACTACAGCTCACATCGCCTTCAACGATCCGTGGGACTGATCATGAGATCAGTTATCCTAAAGGGAGCACCACCATGCGCACGACGGTGACTTGTGATCTGGGAGATTTCTACCTTGATCTATGTTATCAGGATGTAAAATTTTAAATGAGTACGCGACGCGAGACCAGTGTTCGGCGCTGCCCTCGCTGTCGCATTCATCAGCAGCACTGTTTTTGCGCTCACATACTCCCTTTTGAAATACGTTCACGACTCTCTCTCATCGTGCATGTGCGAGAGTTAAAACTCACCAGTAACACGGCTTATTTCGTGCAACAAATGTTACCTCAGAATTCTCACTTCGATATTCGTGGCCGCATGAACGAGCCCCTAGAGGCGAGGGATATTACAAAGCGTGATGGGCATCCGCTTTTTTTATATCCTGATGAAAACTCCAAAGTTCTCACTCCTGAATATGTAAGCTCTCTGCCCTCAAACATTCACTTGATCATTCCTGATGGAAGTTGGCATCAAGCGCGTAAGGTTCATCAGCGAGAGCCGGCCTTTCATGGGATTCAAACTGTGCGCTTGAGTGATGATCTGAGAGGGGAGTATAAACTGCGCTCGGCGCCGGATCCTCGGTTCTTATCGACCTATGAGGCCATTGCTCATGCCCTTGGGGTGATCGAGGGAGAAGAGGTGCGGGATCGACTGATGACATTTTTTAGAGTTTTCGTGAAATCAGTCTGGCACTCAAGGCATAACTTTCATGGGAAATTAGAGCTTTAAAGACATCAGCAGACTGAAATAATCGGTTTATTCCTAACTTGTTTCTCCGATACGTGTGAGATGAACCCAAAGCTATTAAAAATCAGTCATATTTCAAAAAAATACAACGAGCGGATCATTCTGAAAGATCTGAGTTTTGAGATCACACCTGGTACATTCACCACTCTTCTGGGGGCTAACGGCTCAGGCAAAAGTACCTTGATGCGTTTGATGGCCGGTTCAGAATTTCCGGACACAGGTGAGGTGGAGTTTAAAGGTTTTGCAACCAATGCCTGGGACTCACCGGTCAAGCGGGAAGTGTTCTACATCAACGAGAACATTAATATAGAGTCGAGCCTGAGTTGTGAGAAATTCGTTCAGCGTTTTAGAAATCTTTTTCCCCAGTGGCACGAGTCATTTTTTCAATCCATGGTAAAGGATCGAAGACTTGATTTAACGAAAAACTACAATCAATTTTCTCGTGGCCAAAAAATGCAGTTTAATCTGATGATCGCTCTTGCGGCTTCACCGGAGTTATTGCTCTTAGATGAAATCACATCGGTGATGGACGTCTATGCTCGCCGCTATTTCTTGGGGCTTTTACATCGCTATTGTCAGTCTGGGAAAACGGTCGTGATGACCACGAATATTATTTCTGAACTGCAGTACTACACCACTCATCTTCTTTTGATACATAACTCTACCCTCAAGCTGCAGGGGCCCCTAGAAGAAGTGGCGGGTGGGTTTGTGAAGCTGCGCTTTCCCAAAGGTGCCGATCACTCCCTTCTCAAACGTAGTGATCTCTTATGGAGTGGGGTCAATGGTGATGGATCAGAAAACTTTCTGATCTCGCAAGAGACAGCTCAAGCGATTGACATCCCCAGTGAGTTTATTGATCGTAGAGAGCTTACTTTAGAAGATATCTTTATCTTCCATTATTCTGATACAGGTGGTGAACTTGAAAACGCTGCTTGATTTATTTTTTAAGCCTTACTTAATGTTCCTTTTGAAATTCAATTTGATTGCAATTGGTGCTTTCGTCATCATCGTTGTCTCAGGCATCCAGGAAGTGATCACGATTGCGCCCTTCATGTATTTCTTTGGGCTCTATTCCACTTCCAACCGCCACCAGTTTAAAGATAATATCTCATGGATGATGGCATCCTTTAGTAAGAAGACTCTCATGGGGTATCATCTCCTGTCTCAGACACTCATCTTGGTGCTGCAGGTCTCACTTTTTGCTCTTGTCACGGTCGGCTTCATCTCAAGTGTGATCTTTCTTATTCCTGAGGCGACCGATGTTTTGCCCAAGGCGGTCGGACTCTTAAGTTCGCCGGAAGTGCAAGACTCTCTGATTAATACCAAAAGTAGCTATTTCTCGCGGAAGGAAGCCATCGTCTCTCTTATTGCGTTTATTTTTTTCCTGATTACGATGTATTCTCCTATTTCCATGAAAGATTACCTCAAAAGCATGGAAGAGAAAAAAAACCAAACGAAAAATACCGCTCGCTACATCATCGTTGCGGGTATCTTTCTCATGGTCGCTATTGTCGGTGGTGATATCGATCTGAAAGATTACCTGCTCTTGATCCTCTCTGCGATTGTGGTGGGTGAGATCTGCTACATCGCTTTTATCTACAATAAAGTTTTTGTCCTTTTCCATCCCCGCCATTACGCCAAGGCGGCCGTGGTCGCAAGTCTCTTCCTCGTGGCATTCACCAGTTTGAATTACTCAAAAAGTCTAAATTATTTTAAGTCTGGTTCTTCAGCTGAGGGGCGGATGCAGGAATTAATGTTCCTCGGCGTGCTGGCACCTAAGCTTGATGCAACATATTTTGAAAAAGAATTCAGTGACCTGCAGAACGCCAAGCTCTTAGTCCAATTTTTACGCAACAAGCGTTACAAGCCCCTTATCAGCGCTGAGCTTATTGCGGCCCATGTGCTTAAGGCCGATGATTTTGCCATTGCGGTAGATCTTTTAGGGGCTGTGGGTGAGGGAAAGAGTGAGCTCCTAGCGAGTGCTCAAATTTGGAGTCACATGAACCAGCTTTTCATGGACCTGCATAAAAAGAATCCAGCCTCGGCTTTTTGGGTGGTAAGGTCATTTGGTAAAGAAGTGAACTCCGCAAACTGGAAGCCGCAAGAAAATATCGAACTCTCAAGTCTGAGTGAGCTTGAGCAAATGCAGACGCTGGCATGGTATAAGAAAAACGATACCAAAAAGTACGGGACTCTCTTGAGTCAGGGGATTGAGCCTAAAGTGGAAGAGATGTTTTTGGGCAAATCACGCAAACCCGCTTCAGGCGACCTTTAGCAATTTGAGCTCACTTCTGAGCAGCTCTATCGCCTCGGAGTGAATCTGAGATACTCTCCCTTCTGAGAGATGAATGGCTTGAGCAATGTCAGAGAGGCTGGCGTCTTCAAAGTAGCGCATCTCAATCACACTGCGATGAACATCGGGTAGGGAGCAGAGAAGCTCATACACCTCATCTTTATTTTCGATCGCCTCGGCCACAAGATCGTGCACTTGACCCTCTTGGCTCAGGTCACCTTCTTGATAGGCCCGTAGTGTATCGTTGGTTTCGTATTGCTGGATGCGATCGATCTCTCGAGGCTTAAAGGGCAGGATCTTGGCCATCTCCACACGCGTGGGTTCACGACCCAAGTCTTGTTGGAGCTTGTGTTTGTTTTTTCTAAAAATTTTCTGTTTGCTGCGCTCACTACGGCTCATCCAGTCCTGGCGTCTGAGCTCGTCGATGATCTCTCCCCGAATACGAAACTCGGCGTAGGTTTTGAATTGCACATCTTTTTTGCGATTAAACTTTTGGGCCGCATCCATCAGTCCCATCAGTCCGACAACCACCAGATCATCATAATCGAGCACCTGATGGGTGTGTTGAGAGTAGTGACGGGCCCAGTATTGCACGGTGGGCAGATATTCATTGATCTCTAGAGTCTCTGATTTTTTCTTGGTTTTTAATGAGCGCGCCATAACGGCATAATACGTTGGAAATTTTAGCCACAAAAATACAAGGGGATAGCAAGTGCCATCCCCTGTGATAAAAGCTTGTTTGCCTGTAATTTGTGGCTAGACGGCTTCAGCCCATGCTTCAGCATCGATCGCAGCTTGAGGAGAGTTAAGATAGTCTACGTACTCGTCCATCTCCATGATCTCATCGCGAAAAATGGCTACCCGCCAATTGGCTTCTTCCTGATTCATGATTTTTTTCTGATCAAAAATCTGTGTGCGAATAAGATAGGAGAGTTGGTCCCACTTCTGATCCGTTTCAAGACGAAGGATCTTCTTATTTTTCATCAAATAATAATGTGGTTTAGTCATGGGCACCCTCCTGGTGATTTTGAGTTCATACTGAGCTCACACTAAAATGGTGACACGGGCCATTTCAGGTGACAAGCAGGTGTAAGCATTTTTCAGGCCAAACTTCATCCAATCAATTTACTCGGAGTTAACTCGTCACCAGAAAGTTTGGCCCCATTATTTTGGCCCTTATCGGTGACAGTCAGGCCCCACTCAACGAGAGGAGGATGGCTTTTTAGCTACTTAAGACTTGGCACGGATCCTGCTTTGATTATTCCTGAGGACGCTGAGAATCACTCAGGACGAGTGAAGCTCTGAAGACAGGATGTCTGAGATAACGAACCTCTGAAAAGCCCACTCAGGGAAAGAGAGACAGGAGAATAAGGATATTCACTGTCTGGTTCAAGGATGAACCATTTTTATCAACAACCGGCTGAAGGATCAGCAAGAGATAAAGGAGTTATCTATGTTCGCTCACGAGACAGTTTTATTCGCCATTCTTTCTGCACTCATGCTGGTCAACCTGACTGTGCCTTATCTGTATCAGCGACGGGCCAGTGCCAAGGCAAGAGCGAAAAGATAATTCACACGCCCTGAAGTGTAAGTAGCTCGAGGCCCAGGATATCTTCAAAAAAAGCCGCCCGCTCTCTGACCTTATCCACTAGATGAATCTCCAGAATCCAGACTCCTCTATGAGGCGTCTGGCGCCAGTCCAAGAGTTTCCCTTTGTGGTGGATGGCATGAGGAAAATCTCCCAGACGATGTCCACTGGATCTCATCTCGAGCTCGTACCCCATCAGGCGTGCTTCGTTCTGAGCGAACTGATAAAGCTCACGGCCTGTGAGTTGATCTGCGAGCCATTTTTTTTCACAACTTACGAACAAGTCCCGAGAGGCGAGGACGAGGTTATCTGGAGCAGATCCCTGAATAAAGCTCTCTCCATAGTCCGCTTCATGTCCCAGGATCACAGGCCCGATATCCAAATAAAAGAGTTCGCCCATACTCAGTTTCTCATCCTCAAAACTGGGGTCTCGAAAACTGCAAAGAGTGTTACGGGCAAAGCGGATCTTGGTCGGATGCCATAGCTTCTCGACACCTTCTTTTTCCATCAAAAGCTTGAGTTCCTCATGGGCTTCGCTCTCTCGTATTCCAACCGGCAGGGAATAGGCGAATTGCCGAGTGATCTCTATCGCCTTGAGACGGGCCTTGAGATAGTGGGAGAGATTAAAACCCTGACCAAGGGACTCTTCTTTTGTAAGCATATCAGCTTATGTCCTTAATTATCTTTTATTGAGGTCGATAAGCTTACCATGAGGTGGTTAAGCTTTCACATATTTGTTTTACTGGGTCTGGGGATTATCTCCTGTTCGACTGTACCCAAGAAAACAGTTCTAAAACCTCTCCCCGCTAAATGGATTGTCCGTCCCCATGCCATTGAAAAGTCTCCTTGCAGTTCCCAGTGGGAGCTCAGTGAGGGGGGATTCTTTCAGCTCTGTTCGGGCAGTGCCCTCTCAAAAGCTTCAGGTGTCGTTCGTTTTTTTGATCCTCAACAGAAACTTATCAATGAAGTGATTATCCCCACTCGAGATGCCTTAGCACTCTCAGCGAGCGTGGGTTATGACAGTGCTTGGACACAAAATAAAAAATATCTTTTCATCGGTACTCAGGATGGAAGGATTTTAAAATTTAATGCTCAAGGAGAAGTACTGGGAACATATCTCCTCAAGATGCCTACATGGCTTCAGCATTTAAGTTGGCATAAGGGATCTCTCTTCGCCTTGGCTTCTCGGCATGAGTCTGTTTCGGTACTCAAACTCAATGATCAATTGCTCCCTCTCCAGACACATGATCTGACCCATCTTGAATCTGAAGCAGAGTGGGTGATAGGTCCCCATTCCCTTTATCTCACGACAAATAGAGGACATATTTATCATTTAAATTTGGATCTCAAGCTATTGGATGAGTGGAGCGTGGGGAGAGAGCGGGAGCTAGGGAAACCTATTCTGGTGAATAGCGAACTCTGGTTGGGGGATAGTGAGGGAGTCATCTATAAAATCAGCACAGATCGGATTCAAAGTGCGCAGTTGGGAGCAGGGCCTGTGAGTTCAGCGCCAATCAGAACTCAGGCGGGCCTTTGGGTGGCCTTTGATGAAGAAGGAGTGCTGCGTTTAGTGGATCAACATTTTAAAGTCGTCCGCTCCATCAAACTTCCTATCACGCGCTCATTTACTGGCTTTGAGTCTTTGAGCTACAACGGTCATACGCTTTTGCGCACGAGCACTCAGGGAATTGTGACACTTCTTTCAGCTCAAGGAGAAGTACTCATCACTGCTGAAGGTGAGGAGAGTCAGATTGAGTTTGCTCCCGGGCCTGGAGAAAACTTGGCCCAAGAGCGTCTGCCGGCTTCTGGGATCTAAGCGAGCGCTGCCTTGACCATATCACTGGCCTTCTTTCCATCAAAGCGTCCCTTGATTTGGGGTTGCAGCTCTTTCATGATGGCCCCCATGTCCTTTGCTCCCGCTGCCTTGATCTGATCGATCAGCGCCTTCACTTCTGCTTCACTCATCTCCTGAGGAAGATAGGGTCTGAGGGCATCTATTTCTTTGAGCGTCTGGACGAAGGCATCAGAGCCTGTGGGAAACATCTCTAAGGAGTCTTGCAGTTTCTTGACATGGGAAATGACCACAGAGAGATCATCGGTGGGTTTTACGGCGGTATTATTTTGGATGAAAGCAGCTTTCAGCATTCTGATCGCAGAGAGTCTGGCGGCGTCCTTCGCCCTCATAGCTTCTTTCATATCGTTATTAATTCTTTCTTGTAGATTCATATTACCTCTTCATATTCTCCATCTGGAGATCAATGTTTAGTTCATCACTTTTTCGAAGCAGCGCAAAGGCTGCTTGCAGATCATCAATATTTTTTGATTCAAGCCGAAATTTTTGATCCATGTATTGCGATTTAACTTTGGAGCCACTCTCTTTGAGAAGGCGATTGATAATTTTGGCTTTATCTTTATCAATTCCGCTGACCAGTTTGATGGTCATTTTTTGCAACTTCATACCAGTGGGCTCAATCTTAGATTCCTCAAGGCCTTTCACGCCAATGCCTCGTTTGCCCATGTTGGTGAGGAGGATGTCTCGCACAGCTTTAACTTTCATTTCATCTTCGGCCCGGATCTCGATGATGTTCTCTTTTTCTTTCCATTCTGCTTTTGCCTCAGAGCCTTTGAAATCAAAGCGGCCTGCGATGGTTTTTTCTGTCGTGTTGAGACAGTTCTGCAGTTCCATGGTGTCGATTTTTGAAATGAGATCAAATGATGGCATAAGGTCTATCCTCTAATGTGGCCTGAGCCTTTAACAATGAATCGGGTGGTGGTCATCTCGCGCGCACCCATAGGGCCGTAGGCATGAAGTTTTGAAGTTGAAATCCCTAGCTCCGCTCCAAGGCCCAGCTGACCTCCGTCATTAAAGCGAGTTGAGGCGTTGATGACTATACACGAAGCGTCTATCTGGGAGCGAAAAAGGTCAACCACAGAGGCTGATTGGCTGATGACGGCTTCTGTGTGGTGGGAGCCATAGCGCTGGATGTGGGTGACGGCTTCATTTTCATCTTGAACAATTTTCAGATTAAGTTTTAAGTCTAGCCACTCTGTTGACCATGTGGACTCCACGGCCGGCTTAAGCTTTGGAAAAATTTTCAAGGCCTTCGGGCAAGCATATATTTCCACTTGTCGGCGCGAGAGTTCCGCCACCATGGCGTCTAGCTCATGGGAGGGATAATCTTCGTGCACCAGTAAAGTTTCAAGAGCATTGCACACACCAGGTCTTTGCACCTTGGCATTCAGCACCAGCTTAAGAGCATCATGGGCATCATGATGCAGGTACATATGACACAGACCCTGGTCATGGGCCACCACGGGCATAGAGGCCATGGACTTTACATGACGGATAAGTTTCTCTCCACCGCGTGGAACCACCAAATCTATCCATCGATTCATCTTTAACAGGACATCGACTTCCTCTCGCGACTCAATCAGAGTGATGGCCTCTGGAGCATAAAAGTTTTGGGCCGCCAGTTGGACCACCTCGAACAGAGCACGATTTGAGTGATGAGCTTCTTTGCCACCCTTAAGCACCATGGCATTTCCCGACTTGATCGCCAGTGCGGCACAATCAATCACCACGTTGGGACGGGATTCAAAGATCATGGCAATCACACCAATAGGGATTCGCTCTTTTTCGATCACCAGACCATCTGGGCGAGTGCTCTGGCTTTCAATCACATTCACCACTGGTGGAAATGCGGCAATCTCACGGATGGCCTGGGCCATGCCCTCAAGGGACTTCTCTGAGATTGTCAGGCGATCAATGAGAGCAGGGGAGAGTTGCAGCTCTTGGGCCAGGACAAGATCTTTTTTATTTTCAGCGATGATTTTGGGAGCTTGCTCCAAGAGTTTTAGCGCCAGCGCTTCGAGTGCCTTTTGCCTTTGAGTCTCCTTGAGGTTTTGGAGACTCAGGCTCGCTTTTTTTGTTTGCTGAAGGCGACTTTCTAGATTCATGGTTTAGGCCCTTACTAAAAAAAGATTATCTTTATGAATCACCACCATACTGGGCACGTCACTGAGGACCTCAGAGAGTTGAGCGGATTTAAGACCTGCGATCTTTTGTGTCTCTTTCGAATCAAACTCCACTATACCTTTGGCAATAATCTGCTGACGGCACTTCACGGTGATGATGTCCCCACGTTTAAAAACACCGATCACTTTTTTTACACCGATCGGCAAAAGAGAATTGGTGCCCTTCATCAGTGCCTCCCGGGCGCCCTCGTCCACCACGATGGTGCAGTTGGGTTTGGCCACACTCGCGATCCAGGCCAGGCGATTTTTTATTTTAAATCTTTTGTCACCCTCAAAATGTGATCCGGCGCCTTCGAGCGCGCGTGAGACAGGGTGTGGGTCATTGAATGTCGCGATCACGACGTCCAACCCCAAGGGGGTAAGGCGGCGCACGGCCTGGAGTTTGGTCAGCATGCCTCCACGTCCAGCACTGGTTTTCTGGCTAAATTTGATGGATTCAAATTTTTCATCAAAGCTTACCTTTTTAAGTTGGACGGCTTCAGGTTCACTCGGATTGCGGTCATAGAGTCCATCGGCTTCAGTCAGGAGCACCAGCATCTGGGCCCCAATCGCCTCCGCTACCATAGCCGCCAGCTGATCGTTATCCCCCACGGTGATCTCTCGAGTGGAAACGGTGTCGTTTTCATTAATAATAGGGAGATGGTTACTCTCAAGTAGGGTGAAGAGGGTATTGCGGATGTTCAGAAATCTCTGGCGTTCTTTGAAGTCCTCATGGGTGACAAGCACTTGGGCGGGCTTCAAGTTTTTAAGCGCACTGGTGTAGGCGTTCATTAAAATGGGCATTCCAGCGGCGGCGCAGGCCTGCTGCCAAGATAGTGTGCGGTCCTTATCGACAGGCCTTGGGATTTGAATTCTTCCGGCATTAATAGCACCCGAGCTGACCAAAATAAGTCGATAGCCCTGGCCTTTGAGGGCCTCTAAATTATGACAAAGGGTTTGGATTTTTTTTTGATCCACTCCGCCCTCTGTGCGACTCACACCGAGGGAGCCAATTTTGACGACGATTAATTTCATCTGATTATGGTAATGCAAAATCTTAGTTTCGGGCAGGCTTTAAGAGTAGTGGGCGCATTTGCTCAAGCAAATCTCTAGGATAATTCAAGGCTGGAAATCCGCTGGATTCGGTTTATACTAAAGCCATGAGTGTGGTGTCTGAAAATTCTAAAACCTATCTACGTGAACTGGAAAAATCTGAGCTCGATGTCCAGTTTTGGAATCGGCTCAAGAGCATGCCTTGTGAAGGCAGTATGTGGAAGAAGGATCAGGCGGATCCTTATGGTGTCGAGTTCAACTATGAGCTTTCAAAAAAATCAGACTTCACTCATCTCTACCTAGGGATCGATAAAGTTTATGCCGGTATCATCAAAGAGAAATATTTAGGATTGAATATTTTCGTAAAACTCAAGTTTAATGAGGAACACCAAGTCTTCACCTCTGGGGCACTTTCCTGGGATGAGACTCATCATTCTTTTAGAATCCTGGTTCAGGGCCACTTCTTTATCACCACCAAACGTTCCGCCTGCCGCTACACCACTACCGAAGTCGACCGGATTCAGATGAGTTTTGCGGGCCATGTCTTTGAATGTTATGACATTTCTTCGGGTGGATTCTCCACCCTCTTAAAAAGAGATGCCGTCTCCGGTCTCACCAAAGGCATGACCTTTGAGAAAGGCATGCTTAAATATAATTTGAAGCATTTCGAAATCCCAAAAGTAACCTTGGTTAACATCATAGAAAACAAAGACCAGCCCGACTGGGTCCGCTTGGCGTTTAAGTTCGAAGGCTTAAAGACCATTCTTGAAGACGCTCTTTGGGTTGAGGTCAATACCTCTGTGAAAAGACTAGCTGATCTTCTAGGTTAAGATTCTACTGTGTAAAAAATTCTCAAAATCTCTTCTCTTCTAATTTTCTTGATAAACTCCCTCAAATTGTTTTAAAAGCCGCAGATGTATTTAAACGAAGGAGTTTCCTTGAAACAGATCAAGTTCATTCAATTTGTCCTTATCTCGTCGATGCTACTGGCACCGATCGCCCGCGCTCAAAGTAATGGCAACGGGAATGGCGGTAGCAACAATGGTAGTAATAATAATGGTCAACCTGGCTGTCAGAACGGCTGTACCGGTAACAACGGTAACGGCGTGGGCAACACAGGCCCAGGTAACCAAGGAAACACTGGCGGTAACGGAAACGCTGGCGGAGTCACAGGCTCTAGCACAGGCGGTTCAACGACAGGTGGAACAACCACAGGTTCATCTGTAACAGGTGGATCAAACGGAAACTCTACTGGTAACGGCAGCGCCACTGGTTCAAGCGCAGGCGGCTCAACAGGTGGATCTTCAACAGGCGGCTCAACAACTGGTTCAAGCACAGCAGGCGGTACTGGCGGCACAAACGGTAACCCACAAGGTGGCGTTAACGGCGGCGGCGGCACAGGCGGCGAAACTGGCGGCATGAGCGGTGGAAATAACGGAAACCCAGGCGCTCCAGGTAACACTGGCCCAGGTAACCAAGGGAACACTGGCGGAAATGGAAACGCTGGCGGCACAACGACAGGCTCTACAGCTGGCGGCACAACTGGTGGCTCAGCTACTGGTGATACAACTGGCGGCGCTCAAGGTAACTCTACTGGCGGCAACAACGGTAACTCTACTGGCGGCAACAACGGTAACTCTACTGGCGGCAACCAAGGCAACAGCACTGGCGGCAACAACGGTAACTCTACTGGCGGCAACAACGGTAACTCTACTGGCGGAAACCAAGGTAACTCAACTGGCGGCAACCAAGGCAACAGCACTGGCGGCAACCAAGGTAACTCAACTGGCGGCAACCAAGGTAATTCAACTGGCGGCAACCAAGGTAACTCTACTGGCGGCAACAACGGTAACTCTACTGGCGGCAACCAAGGTAACTCAACTGGCGGCAACCAAGGTAATTCAACTGGCGGCAACAACGGTAACTCAACTGGCGGCAACCAAGGTAACTCTACTGGCGGCAACCAAGGTAATTCAACTGGTGGATCAACAACGGGTTCAACTGAAGGTGGAACAACTGGTGGATCAACAACAGGTT
>DIVA01000116.1:0-1793 GCA_002435705.1 Bacteriovoracaceae bacterium UBA6144 | reverse complement strand
CAACTGAAGGCGGTTCAACTGGTGGTGAAACAACAGGTGGATCTGAAGGTGGAACAGAAGGCGGAACTGAAGGTGGTGAAACTGCTGGCGGATCTGAAGGCGGATCTGAAGGCGGGACAACTGGCGGTGAAACCTCAGAGAGAAAACTCAAAGGGCGTATCCTTCCTCTAGCGTTCGGTCACTTTGATATCCTTACAAAAGCTGTGAACCTCACAGGTTACGATGCTGATGAACTCAGCCGTAATTCTGAGCTTCCATTGATGCTTAACGACTACCGCATGGGCTTCCAAGTTAACCAAATCCGTCAATGGAACGTGGGTCTTGGTCTTGCTCCTCAGGTTTATATTTCAGGAGCGACTGGTCTTGCTTCACTTGCAACAGGCCTAGTTGGTATCGCAGCTACTAAAAACAGAATGGTAAACTACGAGCGCTTCGTCTCAACGGAAGAAGAACTCAAGAATCTTAACGTATTGCCACTCCCATACACTCTCGACTCTCTCGACATGTATAAGAATGGTGAGAGCGTGTACTTCGAGAACACTGGTGGTGTACTCTACACGGCCCTTGGTGGAATCGGTGCTTATGTTGGTGGATCAATCGTCTCTGAAGGTGGATTCAAAACTCAGGTGATCAAGCTTGCTCAAGAGAAAGCCCTTGTATCTCTCACCAAAACAAGTGTGAGAAAATCTTCTCTCTTCACGGGTATGGCAGTTATTAACCTTGATTCAACGAAGATTGCTCAATTGAACCAAGGTTTCACATTCGAGTTCGATTTCTCTATCGGTGGAGCTGATGCTGAAAAAGCTTATGAAGCTCTTCTTGCCGGTAACGTAATGGAAGCTCAAGATCTTGCTGTAAAAGGTGTGTTCGGTGTTCGTCAGATCGAAACGAACAGAAACCGTGAAGTGGCTCGTCGCCGCGGCGGCGCTATCGGAATCCCAATGGTAGCTATTGCTAACTGGAGCACTGGTAAGATCTCAGGTGAAACAACAACTCAAGTTTACCAAGATAAGACAACGACAGATGTGAACTACGGTGTGTTTGTAAAAGAAAACAGCTCACGCTTCTTCTTGCGCCACAAGAACTTCCTCCGCTCATTCTACTCAGCAAAAGCTGTGACTAAGAATGACGCTCAGAAAGTTGTTGGCACTGAAGAGAAAGCCGTGTTCATCTGGTCACACGAAAATGATCACTCGAACTCGAATCGCTTGAATGCTGCCCTTAACGTTTTCCACCGTGACCTTGGTCAGAAGTCAGTCTTCTCTCCAGCGGTTCAACGTTCACAAACTTTGGGTTACGTAAAACTAGAAGCGAAAGTTGAACTTCCTGAGTCTTTCATGAAAGCTGTTCTTGTGAACGCTTCAAACGGCAGAACTCTTGATGTAATGCGTGCTAATGCTCGCTCACTCATCGCTGATTACTTTGCTCAAGGTGACCTTGATAACCTTTGCCGTGACGAAGAAGGCGAGAATCAAGAAGATCTAAGAGATTGTGAGTCTCGTTTGGCCCGTGAAACAAATGGTTCACTTGCTAAGATGAGAGGTGTGATTGATTCACTCTTGGTTCGTAACTCAGCTCCTACTGCTTATACATACAACATGGCGATGCTTGGCCGCGAGCTTATCCGCAACCAATTCGTTCTGAAGTCTTTCTTGAAGATGGATGAGCGCTGTCAGGTGGCGATGGAGCTTAAGCTTGAAGGTCGTCGCGTGAACCGCATGATTAAGAAAGTACCTGCTAACGAAGCTTGTCGCTAAGACAACGAGAAAGGGCCCCGAAAGTGATCTGAGCCC
>DIVA01000129.1 GCA_002435705.1 Bacteriovoracaceae bacterium UBA6144 | reverse complement strand
AGTATCAGGGCACCAGATGTTGTGGCTTGAGATGAAGCTAAGAATTCAGTTAGAAATTTTTTATTTTTGATAAAAACGACACTCCCCTCTTTGAGTTCAGAGGGGAGTGTGATTTGCGATAAATTGAGTTCAGACTTTTTTAAGCACACAAGCTCTGGATCAAAAGTCAGTAGCTCATGGGCTTTCATTACTTCACCGGATATTTTTTATCGTAGGCCTTGACCACTTCATCTGTGAGATCCTTTTTGGACTCGGCATAGATGATGGGTGCGCTACCAAGCTCAAAAGTCATAGAGACTCCCGCAGCCTTAGAAACGTCTTCGATGATAGGACGAAGCTTATCGATGATGGGACGCTTCAGATCGTTTTCCATCTTCTGCATATCGCGTTGGTAATCAGCCGCTTTACCCTGAACCTTAAGAATCTCTTCTTGAATTTCACGCTCTTTGTTGAGACGGGCCTGGTCACTTAGTACGGCTGCCTGCTTCTTGAGATCTTCACCGGCTTTTTTGATTTTATCTTCGTCTTTTTTGAGAGTTTCTTTTTTTGTGTTAAAAGATTTCTCAAGAGACTTCATCACATTTTGGCCTTCCTTGATGGAGGTCAAAACTTTTTGTACATCCACGAGACCAACGGTCACAGAGGCTTGAGCAGAAACGCATAAAACAAGTGCGAATAAAGACATCATCCATTTCATCGAGAATCTCCTTGAGATTTTTTTTAAAGTTATCATTTTTAGAACAGTTGTCCTATGTCAAAGTGAAATTGGTTCGGTGCTTCAGTCTCTCTCTTATTCAGTGGGAAACCAAACTCAAAACGTAAAACTCCGATAGGCGAAAACCATCTAAAACCAAAGCCATAGTTAGCACGCACAGAATAGTCGTCATCTTTTCCAATGCGGTCTTCCCAGACATTACCGAGATCCGCAAAGACCACCCATTTTAGTCCAGCTTCCTTGATCATTGGGTGTTCAAATTCATAAGTTGAAAGAAGCTGCGTCAAACCACCTCGGTTAAAGGTGTCAGTCGCCCCGGTATTTAAATTTTTTGCCTGGATCAGAGGACCGATATCTTCGAGCTGGAAGCCACGCATGTTACGAGCTCCCCCCATAGAAAATCTTTCAATACGAGGAATGCCTCTATCTGTTGTGCGAAAAATTTGTGAGAGAGATGTACGTGTTCTAAACACAAGATCACCCCATACCGGCTTATAGTAGCGCCCCTCAACATCCCCTCTTACCCAGCGTTGAATTCCCCCAGCACCTACATATTCAAGAGACGTTGAGGCGTAATGCCCAGCGGTTGGTTCAAAAATATTGTTTCTCTTATCGTTGATCAATGAAGCCTGAACAGCACCAGAAGATCCGTTCTCAAGCGCAGGATCAATGGTTGGATTCGAGACGTTTCCGATCTGGTTGTCTTCATAGCGGTAAGTGAGGAAAAGTCGAGTGTATTCAAAAATAGGATAACCCACTCTGAGATTAAATCCGTGCTTTTCAAAACTAAAGGAGCGAATAAAGTTTGAGAAAGTTCTAAAGTAGTCAGCTCCTGCCGTCCATTTCGTATCGAGGAAGTAGGGCTCTGTGAAACCGAAGTTATAAATCTGTTGCTGTTGAGCTAAGGAGAGGTTGAAGTTTACGTTCTGACCTAAGCCACGAAAGTTATTCTGCGCAATGCTCGCCTGCACAAAACCCTGGGTAGCTGTGGAGTAACCAGCACCGACACTGATCTGACCAGTGGCGCGCTCTTGAATCGAGATCTCCACATCCAGGACGTTGTCTTTACCCTTCTGAGCGACCGTATTAAAGATCACACTCTCGGGCTGAAAGAAGCCCAGACGGTTAACGTTTTCACGAGAGATTCTTAGCTGCGAGCCCGAGTACATCTGACCTTCGTAAATTCGAAGTTCTCGACGGACAACCTTATCACGCGTTTTGGTATTCCCTTTGACGATGATCTTACCAAAATAGCAGATTTTACCTTTCTCAAAAGAGAAGATCACGTCGACCTTATTTTCACCGGGCACGATCTCGAGCGTTCTGAGCACGTTCGCAAAGGCATAACCTTTGTCTTGATACATCTCAGTTAAGGTCTGGATATCTAAACGCAGATTTTCTTCGTTATAGATATCCTCAGGCTTGAGCTTCACTTTTTCATTCATCTCATTTTCAGTAAAAAGGAGCTCTCCATTGTAGTAAACGTTGTTGACCGTGAACTGAGGACCTTCGGTGATCTGAAGTGTAATGAAGATCCATTTCTTATCTTCCGAAACAGTGACAATAGGGTTTGAAATATTAACTTGTAGATACCCACGGGTTTTATACAAATACTTCAGACGCTCGACGTCTGTTTGAAAATTTACTTCTTTAAAATTGCCTGATCCAGAAATCCCCGAGAAGAGGGTTTCTTCCTGAGTCTGCATGAAGCCTTTGAGCTCTTGATCACCCAGTGCTTTGTTACCCAAGATGGTAATCTTTTTGATCATCACCTTGTCCCATTCTTTAATATTGAAGGTGACGGTAACTGTGCCATTATCTTGCTCGGTGAGCGTGTAAGTGGCTTGAGCAATGAAGAATCCCTTCTCCTCATAATGCTTCATCAGGGCGATTGTGTCGGCCTTCAGTGTGGCCACATCGAGGATTTGAAACTCTTTGGTTTTAATTTGCTCTTTTAGATCATCATCGTTGATTTCATCATTACCTTTGAACTCAACTTTATTAATCAAAGGTTTTTCTTTAACCCGGAAAAGCAGAATATTTTTATCAGCACTCTTTTTATGCCAAGCTTCGACCTGGTCAAAATACTTCATTTCAAAAATACGCTGGATATCTTTGCGCACCAGATAGTTGTCGATCACTTCGTCGCGCTTAATACTTAATTTTTCAAGGATGGCTTCAATCTCAACCTTTCGGTTACCTTCCACCTCAATGCTGTCGACGCGGAAAAGTTCTTTGATGGGGCCTATGAGTTCTTGGGCCTGAGCAGGAACACTCAGTGAAAGACATAAAACTATAAAAAATAAAAACCTATTGAGGTTTTTTACACTCATCAGTAAATCTCTTAAATTCTTGAAAAGACTAAAAATTAACCTATGCTATAGGATAATTACACCATCTTCAATCACGATCTTTCGATTGAAAGCACTCGCGACAGAATCATCATGCGTGACCACGATCAGAGTACAATTTGTCTCTGTGGATAACTCTTTAAGGAGATGAACCACATTAGCGGAATTTCTAGAGTCAAGATTGCCTGTGGGTTCGTCGCAAAGCAGCAGCTTAGGACGCAACGAGAGGGCCCTTACTAAATTAATTCTCTGCTGCTCTCCGCCAGAAAGCTGATGGGGCCATTTATCCAAGCAGGCCTCAACACCCAGACGCTGTGATAATTCTAATATTCGCTTCTCAACTTCTTTAGCCGAATGATCTCCCAAGCGTGAAGGAAGCAGAATATTGGCCCTCGCGGTGAGAGAGGGGAGCAAAAAGTGAAATTGAAAAACAAATCCGATGTGGGTGTTGCGAAAGAGTGCCAGCTCCTCATCATTCATTTTATTAATACGATGTGAGTTAACGACGACCTCTCCCTTGTCTGGTCGCTCAAGTCCACCCAGCATATAAAGTAGAGTGGATTTTCCAGAGCCTGAAGCCCCTCTAATCGCCAAGGTCTCCCCTGCATCAATTTTAAGATTGATGCCCTTAAGCACAGGTTGTGAAAGATAAGTTTTATAAACATCTTTAACTTCAATCATTATTGAAACTCCATCCTCAATCCAGAAATAAGTGTCTGCTTACGAAGCTTGATGAGACCATAAACTCCCAGCACCATCATCCAAACAAAAGCAAGACTGAAAACCAGCAAGTAATTATTCCAACTCAAAATAACGTTAAGCCGATCAATGACATAAATCTCGCCTGGGATCTGCAGAAAAGAAGCATTTTGCAGGATGTAATCAAAAAGTTTCACGAGATAGATGGCTCCCATACAAGAGAGGGCCCACAAAAAAACCAACAGGAGAAATGAAAAGCTATAGAGTTTTTTTAAGGGCATTCCTAAGGCCCTGATCAAAAAGAACTCTCGTAATTTACGAGATCGTAGGCTCACGAGAAATGCAGCAATGTTGAAAACTGCCACCACGACGATGATCTGTAAAACAATCGCAATCGAGCGTTTTTCAACTTCCACCGCCTCAAGCAGACTAGCGAATTCTTGCCAACTGGCCTTGATCATCCACGGAGATCCCATGGAGAAACCTAACTCTCGGATCTGGGTGGTGAGATCAAAGTGAGACTTATCACTTAAAACGAGAAGGGCCATATTTAACCGATCACGCACCCCTAGAACTTCTTGTAGAAGGCTCTTTTGCACATACACAAATCGCATATCTTTTTCATGAATTCCATGACGAACAAGACCAGAGAGCTTGAGCCTCAAGAGTTGAGGAGGCTCACCTTCTCCGCCACGAGCGATCATCAGGGTAAAATCATCGCCAAGTGAAAGTTTCCAGCGCTGTGCGAGACTTTCTCCGAGAACCACATCCTGATCACTCTCGAGTTTAAGATTAAGTCCTGTTACGGCCAGGAATTCTTCTTTATCCACTCCGCGGACCAGCACCCCTTGTGACTGAGAAGACGAAACAGCGAAAGCTTCCGCTTGCACTAAGGATGAGAGCTTTTGGACACCGTGAAACTGCAGCTCTTGGAGGGTTTCTTCTTTGAGCTCAAAGAATCCATTTTTACTGGTTAAAATCGCATCCCCAGAGGAGAGCTTGAGACCAGATTTTAAGCTGGATTCAAATCCATCCATGATCCCAATGGTTGAGAGAATCACCGAAAGAGAAAAAGCATAGCCAAATACACTCAAGAGCATTAATCGCCAGATATTGGCCTGGTCAAAAAAAATCAGCGTCAGAGAACCCAGCAGACTTTTTCTCATTTATTCTTCGGTCGACTCATGGGCGCCGAAATTCTCTTTCTTTAATAATGGGAAGAGAATCACGTCTCGAATAGTGGCGCTGTCAGTGAGCACCATTACCAGACGATCGATACCAATTCCTTGTCCTGCTGTGGGAGGCATACCGTACTCTAGAGCTCTCACGAAATCATAGTCCACATCACTGGCTTCATCATCACCAGCCTCCTTGGCCACGGCTTGATCGGCAAATCGATCCAGCTGATCTGTAGGATTGTTGAGCTCAGAAAAGGCGTTCGCAATTTCCCAACCATTCATGAAAAACTCAAAACGGTCGACAAATTCAGGATGGAGATCATTACGACGAGAAAGTGGAGAAACTTCGGTTGGATATTCCGTGATAAAAGTAGGCTGAATAAGATGTTTTTCAGCGAATTCTTCAAAACAGATAGTCAGAAGTTTTCCCCAACCAGCAGCATTAATGGTTTTTGGATCAATCTCACAGCCCTTAAGAAGTGACTTCAAGTGGGCCATCTCCATCACTTGCTCCATGGTGGAGTTCGTGTGTTTCGCCACCGCTTCACGCATCGTCATACGAGCATAAGGAGGCTTGAGCGAGATCGTTTTATCACCGAAGGTGATCTCTTCTTTTTTAATCACATCACGACCTAAACCGCTGATCAAATCTTCGGTCAGCTGGACCAAATCTTCAAAATTGGCATAGGCCCAGTAAAACTCAATTGAAGTAAACTCTGGATTATGCTTCAGCGATAAACCTTCATTTCGAAAGCAGCGATTCATTTCAAATACTTTATTAAACCCACCAACGATCAAACGCTTGAGGTGCAACTCGGGGGCGATCCGCATGTGCAGTTCCATGTCGAGAGCATTGTGGTGAGTCTTAAATGGACGGGCCGCTGCTCCACCGGCAATTGAGTGCATCATGGGAGTTTCAACTTCTAGAAAATCTTTTGCATAAAAGTATTCGCGGATATAGCGCACAATTTGCGAGCGCTGCTTCAATGTATCTCTCACCTCTGGGTTCATGGCGAGATCCACATAGCGCATACGATAGCGAAGTTCCGCATCAGTCAGACCATGAAATTTCTCTGGCAAGGGACGGATACTTTTTGACAGGATTGAGAAGTCTTTACAGTTAAGCGAGAGTTCCCCTTTGTTGGTTTTAAAAACATCTCCCGAAGCCCAAACGATATCACCATAATCAAGCAGCTTATATTGAGAGAACCCCTCCTCAGAACAGATGTCCTTTTTGACATAAAGCTGGAAGCGTTGAGTTCCGTCATCACAGGTCAAGAAAGCCGCTTTACCAAAGTCTCGCACCATGAGCACACGGCCTGAGACTTTGAAATCTGGAGTCTGACCGATGGCTTCTTTTTCAAGGGCACCATAAAGATCAGAGAGGTGCTTAAAGGTCGTGTCTGGCTTCAAGTGATTCTTGTAAGCTCCACCTTGAAGTTTTAATTCTTCGAGTTTTCCACGTTTTTCGAGACGCACCAACATCTGTTCAGAGAAGTGTTCCGTCCAACGTTTCACATGGGTTTCTTTAGAGCTCATCGCTATCTCCTTCGATCGGTTTACCACCAAGGCTTTGCCACTGGAGGAAGGCTTTCATAAAATCATCCAGATCACCATCCAGCACCGTCTCAGCTTGTGAGCTGGTAAAACCTGTGCGGTGATCTTTGACTAGTTTGTAAGGGTGTAGAACATAGGATCGAATCTGCGATCCCCAAGCATTGTCTTTCTTGCCGGCTTCAATTTCATTTTGCGCCTGCCGGCGTTTTTCCAGCTCGTATTCATAGATACGACTCTTCAAAATCTTCATCGCTTTAATTTTATTTTGCAGTTGGGATCTCTCCTGCTGGCAAGCGACCACGATTCCCGTCGGAAAGTGTGTTAAGCGCACAGCCGAGTCGGCGGTGTTCACCGACTGTCCACCCGCGCCTCCTGATCGATAGACATCCACACGGAGATCTTTATCCAACACTTCGACTTCGATGGTGTCATCGACTTCTGCCGAGACGAAAATAGAAGAAAAGGAGGTNNATTTGTAGAGTGGCTGACTTGATGCCGGCGGCGTCACCATACTGAAAGTCCACCACATCAACCTTAAACCCGGCGCGCTCACTCCAGCGCTGGACCATGCGCATGAGCATCCCGGCCCAGTCGCACGACTCCGTGCCACCAGCACCTGAGTTAATCGTCACAATCGCATTGTTAGGATCTGTTTCGCCAGAGAGCAGAGCTTTCTTTTCAGCTTCCTGGACCGCTTTCTCACACACTGGATAAGCTGCAATCGCTTCAGCGATTGAACTCTCATCACCCATCTCGGCCATTTCAATCATGACCTCAAAATCCTCTAGACTCGTCTTAAGCTTAAGGTAGGTGCCGACGGCGTTTTCTAAAATACTTTTTTCTTTTTGAATCTTGGCCGCATTGGCGGAGTCTTCCCAAAATCCTTCTAGGCTTTCGAGTTCACTTATTTCTTTGAGACGCTGAGTTTTTCTTTCGACGTCAAAGTGACCTCCGAATAGTAGTCAAAGTCGATCTAAACTCTGGCAGTCGAGTTTTGAAATCATCAATTTTGAGGAGTTGATTATCGGCCATTGAGTGTCTCCAGTAGAGACACTCAAGGTAACAAAAACAAAAAGAAGAGTCCTTAAAAAACTAGCGCAAAGTTTCGCAGTCAAAAGTACTTGCAGCACCTTGCTCGCTAATGATGTTTAGCACTGCAGCAAGTGTTTCTCTATCAGCCGAAGAAGGGCCAATTGTGAGGAGCTTTAAATACTCACTAAATTTTGAAGGAATCTTACGGTGCTTAATGAGGTAGTAGTAAATCTTTCTCGACACGCCGCTGCCAAGATTAAAAGGGAGTTTGGCAATAATAGGAGCTTGCTCCTCAACCAACGACTCGATGGCCGAGTTGAAAGTCTGCTCGTAAGCGGTCTTCATTTCACTGGCATCAAGGCGGTTATTACGATTTTTGTCGTAACGAAGAACAGTACTTTCTACCGTCATAAACATAACCATCATTGGCATGTAATCATCTGAACCAACCGGTACATCTGTTCCATCATCAAACTTCGTACATGTGCGGGCCACGTTCTCAATCTTCATAATGTAGCTGCGCTTGAGCGCCTGACGGCTTCTATCGGCACAGGTCTTCATGCCCATCGAATCAAGGAGAAGGGGGAACTCACTGCTAAACTTCTGACACAAAATCTCAAACAGATTCTCACGATGACATTCAAGATCTATGGTGCGACCCTTATCGTCAGTGGCACAACGCTTACCCATCTCTGATTGAAAGTAGTCTGAGTGCTTCATTGAAGAGAGGACTTGAACAGCAAAGGCAGCGCCCTCATCTACGTTGATCACATTGTTACCATTAGACATATTCTGGAAAAGGGTTGAAAGAAGAGCTATATTTTCTGTCGTCTTCTCTTCACGGCCAGCGAGGATAATCCCCTCCCCAGTCAGGACAGGAGAAAAGACGTTCAGTAGATTGAGCAACTGAGCAGTCGTCATTCCGAATCCGCCCACATCATTATTAGCTGACCCGTAACGGCGGCCAAGGATGGTAAAGATATACTCGAGGATACCTACTTCAACGATGCCGTTCGCATTACGTCTAAAACTTTGTGAGAAAAAAGGCATCTGGAATTTACCCAAAAACTGACGGTGAGTATTGGCGATACGAGCAAACTCACGCACATACTTCTCGTGGGTCGGAAACTGCAACAAGTAGTTGTTGTAGTTAATGTTAACCGGACCTGGGCTCTCTAGGAATGTTTCAAAGAACTTGTAAATTCTGTGATAGATCGATCCACGGCGAGCAAGATCTTTACCGTGATTGATAAGATTTTTAAGGTCTTGAGGAATAATCCAATCTTTTCCAGATAGATCCTCTCCTTCAACCCACTTGGCTTCGCTCATCAAAAGCATTTTCAACTGCAGAACTTCAGGGCGATACTTTGTGAAATCGGGCAGCTTCGTTTCTTCCGAGACGAAATACGGGATCGCTTTGATAAGGTCATCAATACTGAAAAGTCTCTCTCCTGACTCAACAGTATAATAGAGCAGACGATCGACGAGATCTAAATCCGCCGAGAGAAGCTCCATCAAAGTTCTTTGATCAAGATCCAAATAACTCACGCGGGCCAGATCAAAAGCCACGCTGCTAATAGGAGCAATTTTAAACAAGAGGTCTTGGAGTTCTAAGTGAGTGATGACTTCTTTATTTCCACCAAGAATAACTTTCTTAAGGAAGATGACAGCCTTTACTTGCTCAAGGAGTTCACTCGTACCAGTGCTTGAAAAGCTCTCAAGCAGAGTAATGATATTCAAACGATGAATCTGGTCACCACGGTCAAGCTTAAAGATGTCTAGCATGGCACGAGAAATACGATCGGCTGCTTGAAAAACACGAACCTTATTAAAGTCATGAAGATTAATAGGAGTCGTCTCTTTTGATTTAAAATATGGATAGATCTTTGGAACTTCTTCGTTCACCAGATTCAGGATACTAAAGATCTTTCTCACGGCACTTGGAGAAAGGAACTCTTTATCTTCACCAAAAAGAAGGTGCGAGATTTCAAACACACTCTTAATGGCCTGGACGTTTTCTGTTGGGAAATCAGGCACGTTCCTGACGATGTACTGCTCGAAAGCGACGCGCGAGAGGAAGCCTGGACGAGGAGACTCTACCACACGCATAAAGAGATCAATGTTTTTCTCTAGGCAATCGATTTGAGGCTTAATACGTTTTTCAAAGATACTCTTAAATTCATCAACCTTGAGCTCACAGCCGGCATTAAATTGGCGGCTCTCAATGGGTTTGTTGACCACTGAGTTTTTCCCTAGATCTGAACAGGAAATGCTCATGATCATGAGAGAAGAGAGGGCCGTGATTTTTTTCCAAGCTTTCATATTAAACCCTTAGAACAAGTACCGCATGGCTGCGTATACAGAATCATTATTCGTAAAAGGACTCCAGTAAGATGCTCCATTAGACGGCGTCCCAATCATATTCATCCCTACGTTTAACACACTATTGCGAGTCGCAAAGTAGCTCGCTTTGAGTTGAACCAGGCGATCTGTTGTGAGCATATCGTATTTAACATCGGCTGAAACCTGAAAGTGACGTGAGAGACGGTAGTAGAACCATGAATGAACGGCTTGGTTCCAGCGGGGGTCTTCAGCTAGGATATCTTCTTCTTTATCGAAAGGTGAAAGACGGGCCACATAGTCGAAGCCAATTCCGTAGCGGTCATTTTCTTTTGAAATCCCCCAACCGGCGTAGTCTTCACGGCGCTTTTCAACTTCAATTTGAGTGTACTGCGTAACAAGAGCATCACCCACTGGATATTCCTGCGGGCGAATAGCGATGGCCGAAGCGTAGAGGGTTACATCTTTATTTTTCCAGCGCAGGTTCCCGCCGTAGATGTCGTGGTAGTAGAACTGTGGATTAATGCGAGCGTTAATTCGGTCATCACCAGTGTTATAGGAAATATCCACCAATGTTGAGATCTGGTTCTCAGGCTTTCTGACAACATAAACACCAGCATCCCAGTGTTTGTTACCCCAGCCAATATTCACACCACCCGATGGCTTCATCACAACTTCTGAAAGCTCCGGGTAGTTCACATCATAAAAGATTGGGATATCACGGCTTTCAAGACGAGCCGTTCTAGCGGGAGCTTTAGCCCATGGGTTTCTACTGGTAATTGTTCCTTCTGTCTTATCGATTTCAAGAGAAGGGTTCAACTCTGGAACATAAAAAGGAGTAGCAAAAATATGGTAACGGAGACCATTTTCATGACGACGAGTAAAGGTTAGCCCTACTAAGCCTTCCTGGCCCGGATCAAAGCCAGTAAAGTTTTGGCGGTTGTTGAGCTTACCAAAGCCCCAGTGAGCGTCAGTGTCTGACCAATCAAGAATCTGGCGACCGATCTTGAGTTCTGAGCGGCCCCATTTGCTTGAGATGTAAGCCTCATTGATTGAATACATTGTGGAGTTTTGATCATTCACTAAAGCATTAAAAGTCAGACGACGCTCAAGCTCATTGTGTCTTTGGCGGTGATAATCAAAAGAGAGGTCAGCATTGAAGCGGTTTCCGTCTACATCACCTACTTCAGTAGAAAGTTGGTTAGAGAGAGCACCGACTGAACCATTAAAATCGGCAGCCAGCGCCTGAGCGCCGAGAAGCAGAGTGGGTATAAGAATTGCTTTTTTAAACACAGCTAAAACCTTGTTTTTCTTATATCTTATCAACCAAAGGATGATAATCAGAGCCATGGGTCAAACTTGCCTGAACTAGACCCATTCTATCAGGCCAAACCCCTATCTAGCCTTGACCGTGTAAAAAGGTAAGACTCAGGGCAACTGACCCATTGTAAGAAGATTTAAGGTGTTGATATCACAATGCTTTGGATATGGTGAAAGGACTGATTTTTCTCTATATCCCAAGGACGGTTATGCTTAAATCATTCAGAGTACTCTTTTTGCTCCTCTTACCAACGCTGGCGTGGGGGCAAAGTATCCGTTTTGAAAACGATACCCTCTTCGTAAAAATCAAGCCTTCGGCTGAACTTCCTCAGCACACACTGATCAAGTCGGCTAAGCACTTATTCGGCAGCATCTATCAGCTCGAAACCAGTGACGCCATTTTGCTTGAGAATGATTTACGTCTCCATGCTGATGTGGCCTGGGCTGAAAAGTCATTCATCGCCACTCCCCGTGAGTTGTCTCGCCCGAGTGAAACAAAAAATATGGAAGAAACTGAAATAGATATCCTAAACAGTTTCAATGACCCCCAAGCTGGTCGCGTTTGGGCCTTTCGAGATGCTACCCAAAATGGTGTTTCAGTAGAAAGTGCTTATGGCCGTCTTCCTAATCGGAATGCTGAAGAAATTATCGTGGCAGTGGTTGATACCGGCGTTGATTACAACCACGANNGATGAAACAGATCGTGATGTGGTCGAGTCTTTTCTTTACGCTGGCAAGAATGGTGCACGTCTTATCAACTGTAGCTTTGGAAAGAAAGTGAACGAAGGCGGAATGATTGTTTCTGAAACGATTAAACATATTGGCGAGACTTACGGAACACTGGTGATCGCTGCTGCTGGTAACGATTCATTTGGCCCTTTGCGCTGGCATGATATTGACCGCTCACCTCGCTACCCAGCTTCATTCGCTAACGATCACCTCTTAGTGATCGCATCGACACAAACAAATGGAGGACTGTCTTCATTTTCAAATATTGGCGTCGTCGGTGTTGATCTCGCAGCTCCTGGCTCAGATGTTCACTCAACAACTCCTGGTAACCGCTACCAGAGTATGTCAGGAACTTCCATGGCAAGTCCCACCACGGCCGGTGTCGCAGCTCAGATCCTTTCTTACTTTCCAAGCCTTGATGCACTTGAGCTGAAGGATGTATTGATGAAATCAGTCACTCCTGTGCCAGCCTTCAAAGGGCGCATAGTGACTGGAGGACGCGTGGATCTCATGCGCGCATTGGATTACGCTGAAATGAACTACCCTGAGAAAATCTAGCCTTTAACTCAAAAAAAAGGGTCTCTTACGAGGCCCTTTTTTTTGCAAATTTATCTAACAGTTTAGCTTCCATCTCTTCCATTATCTTTTCTTCTTTCCCTGAGATCTCATGGTCGTAACCCAATAAATGTAAGAATCCGTGAAAGAAGAGATGAACCACTTCTTCCTCAAGACTCAGGTCAAACTCTCGCGCTTGCCTCTGGGCCTGAGGGAGAGAGATCACAAGATCACCAAGACTTAACTCGCCGGCTTGGATCCAGTCTAATTTTTTGTGGCTCCTCAGATTGACCTGAACAGGAAAGGAGAGCACATCGGTGACTTTATTTTTATTCCTAAAATCTCGATTGATTGTCTTGATTCGCTGGTCACCACATAAGAGGAGATTGAGATGAGTTAGCTTTATCTGAGTGGGCAAAATATCTGCTGCCACATGACTCGCTAACTCAAGCCAAAGCTTTAATTTTTTTGATATCTTCACACTGTGACTAATCTGTAACTGTATTCGTGCCATGGCCTAGGGTAACACAACTCTAGACTTTAGGGAGGCCCAGGATGAAGCAATATCCCCAATTAGAGAAGCTCATATCTGTTGTGAGAAAATTACGTGACCCCAACGGGGGATGCCCGTGGGATCTTGAGCAAACGCATGAATCTCTTTTGCGCTACTTAATCGAAGAAGCTTACGAATATGTCGAAGCCGTTGAAAAGAAAGATAGTTCGATGATGAAAGAAGAGATTGGCGATGTGCTCTTACAAGTCGTACTTCACTCCGTTATTGCTGAGCAAGGCCAGCTATTTAATCTCGAAGACGTCGCCGAAACCTTGTCTCGTAAACTTATTCATCGTCATCCTCATGTCTTTGGCGAAGGCGATAAATCATTGAACGCCCAAGAAGTCCGAGAACAGTGGGAAGTGATCAAGAATCAAGAAAAGAAAACTTTTAAATCTGCTATCCCCTTTAAACTCATTCATAATCCGGCGCTCAGGACTGCAGACCTGATTGGTCGAGCCTCCACGAAAGTTGCTTTTGACTGGGAATCGCATCAACAGGTTCTGTATAAAGTGGAAGAAGAATGGCAGGAAGTGAAAGCAGAGCTTAGCCCGACAGGGGATTACGATCAAAATCGCGTCGAAGAAGAGATAGGGGACCTTCTCTTCTCTATGGCACAACTTGCCCGTCATTTAAAAGTTGATCCCGAAGAAGCCCTTCGGAAAGCGAATAAAAAGTTTCTTAAGCGTTTTCATAAAATGGAAGAGATCACCCTTCAAACAAATGAAAAGATGGGTTCACTGTCTAACGCTCGCATGGAAGAGTTATGGGTCAAAGCGAAGGAACTCACGAAATGAAACCAGTTCTAAACCAAAGCGCTCGCTTCCATCAAAAGCCCTACCCTATTATTGCTCTCACCGGAGGCATCGCTTCCGGCAAGTCGACGCTGGCACAAGCAGCTCGGGATTTGGGTTATCCTGTGATCTCTGCTGATGAGTTGGTCAAAAGAATCTATACCTGGCCTGAGACTCTCGCGTGGTTGCAGCAACATTTCCCAGACGTCATCAAAGAGAGCAAAGTAGATTTTCAAAAACTGCGGGCCCTCTTTTTTTCTGATAATACAAACCAGGAGCTCATCGAGCGCTTTATTTATCAGCGACTCCCCAAAGCTTTTGAGGAGAAGGAGAAGGATTTCTCTCAGATTGAATTTCTTATTTACGAAATCCCACTGCTTTTTGAGAAAAAACTCTCTGATTTATTTGATGTGAAAGTACTCAGCTGGGTGCCACGGGAAAAACAGATTCAGCGACTCAAGTCGCGATCTCCTGAACTCACAGAAAGGGATATCGAAAGTTTCTTAAACGCTCAGATCCCCTTAGATGAAAAAAAGAACAAGGTAGATCATGTTTTTGATAATTCAGCCCCACGAAGTGAGGCTGAATTGAGTCAGGCAATGAAGCTTTTCTGGCAGCAGCTTATTGAAGGGTAACTTCGATGTAGGCTTTTCTACATTCTGCTTTCCAAGGGTCCCACAGATTACCATTTTGAAACCAACCACCTTCGTGAGTGATAGTGCAGCGATAGTTTTCAGCACAAGTGTACTCAAACATTCCACTTGAGACGCGCTTACCATCTTTCACGACTCCGCAAGCTGCGCGGTCCACACCTCTTAACTGACAGGTCATCAGAGACTCACTTCCGCTCGATTGAATACAGCGAGGGACGGTGTTTTGTTTATGCATCCAAATCACTTCACGATTATACCAATTCGTACAATGGTTCGCCGTCACACATTGCATACTCGGGTTCACGAAGGTCAACCCACTCACAATATTCTTCGACATCGTATCAAGATTTTGGCGAACAGTTTTTCCATTCGATGTTTTGGTCGCCATGTAAGTGCTATGACACAAGCGGGCCAAAGTTGAGACGACTGCTTCACGACCATCTATTGAATCGGGAACCAGCACACGTCGAGATGAGAGAGTGACTGAGGTCGTAAACTTTTTTGAAACCGCCCCATCGGCTCCCACGCCTGCGACTTTAAATCCGCCCTTTAGCACCGCTTCGCTCTCAATATTACTTGCAGCTTCACAGGTGAACATCACGAACCTGCGCTCCGATCTTCCATTCTGCCTGCGAGGCTGACCCTGACCATCTTTGGCAGTCAAATCAAATCGTCCTTGGGCATCAAAAAGTGGATACAGACCTTCACCTTTAAAATCGACATAAGTTGAAATACTATTTTTAAATTTAAAAATTGGGCCCGCAGAAAGCTTCACACCTAAGAACTCCGCAGATACTTGGGCAGAGAATTCTGATTCACGTGATGTCGTCACTCCTGAGGCAGCCGACATGTTGGCGGTTGAGACCCAGCGCTCAGAAGCTATCTGGTCATTCACCAAGGCTTTCGCAAGTGCTGCAGTCGTTTGGATATGGATGTTTTTATTATCCACATCCTCAACACTCATCGTGTCTTCTTCGATCGTTGATTTTTGCAGCGGCTGTCCTAAGAGAGCGATCTTTTGCAAACTTCTCTCTTTAAGACTGTTCAGAAGTTGGTTTTCAAGTATAGCTTCTTGTGAAAGAAACTCTGGAGTATCCAAGATATCTAAAACCATTCTTCGGATATCATTCTGGAGAGACTCGTCGATCAGATACATCTCTGAGTCCATATTCTTTATAACTTGCTCACGCGCTTCACTGGCCGAACCAGATGACTCGAGCGCAATCTCATAACCACGCAAAACGGCCTCTCTCACTTGGCGATGCAGTCTTTGACCTTCTAGCCACGCTCTTTGATTCACATCTAATTTTGCTTGCTCGTAATAAGCTTCACGCTCTAATGCATCAAGATCTAGAGTTGTATCAGAATATGAGCGCAACTCATGGAGACGACCCTCTAAATGGGAACTGTCTAAAAAAGCCAACACAGGTGAGCTCAAAGTTAACAGAAAAAGAGATCCCACTATTCTTTGTGACAATGTTTTCATTAAAGGCCCCTCAAAATTTTGGGCATCTTAAGCCAAAATTAAGGCAGAGCGTTAAATTTTAAGCCTTTAAGTAAAATTTATACTCTTTATGCTCTAGGTAGTGGGCTTTGTGTGTCCAAGGGTCTGTAAATTCAAGACTGATAGAGGCCAGGGCCAGTCCGTCTTTATTCTTATTTCCCTTACCATACTTAGGATCTCCCATGACGGGCGCCCCTAAAAGATCTAAGTGACGACGGATTTGGTGGAGTCGACCGGTGTGAAGCTCTAATTCAAGCAGGGCCTTGTCCTGAGATCGCTCCAAGACCTTATAAGTTGTTTTGGCCTCTTGCCCATCCAGAGGAAAATTGATTTCCCCCTGAGCCTCCAGAAAGCCATGCACTTTAACCAGAGCATGATAAATCTTTTTAATCTTATGCTGCAAAAAGAGCTCACTTAAAAGATGTGTGGCTTTGGAATTATAGGCGACTAACACCAAACCTTGCGTCTCACGATCAAGCCTGTGAACCAGAAAAGGAGTTTTCCCGGCCATCTCAACCGCATACATCAGGCTTGTCTGGTCTCCCGCATCTGTCCCTTGGGACATGATATTGGCCGGCTTCAACCACACGCCATAATGAGAAGAATCAAACAAGCATTGAGCCCTTGTAAAAGGAGAGAGACTTAGAACCTTCTGATCGTAAACCGCTTCAATTAAATCATCCCGCCGTGTTTGGAAAAGAGGATCACGAACTCTCCTGAAAGCTCCTTTCCCACCTGACTTTAATTTGACTGCTCCAAAATGAAGCATCTTCGTCACAACATCGAGGTTTAAGCGAGTGTGAGACACTAAGAGCTTGCTGATTTCATCAGCACCCGTCGCTTTAAGCTTAAATTTCTTCACAACTGAGCTGTAAAAACATCCGGCACATTCTTCTCCACGACGCCTTGGTACTCACTGAGATTCGTGAGATTTGATTTGAGCTCTGCCACCAAATTATGGAGGAGATCGATCATCAGCTCCTGATCCTCTTTGAAAGAATCAGATAGTTCTTGAAGCATTTTTTCATGGGCATGAATATCGATTGGGGCAGATCTCTCGAGCTGCGGCACAACACCCGTGAAAGCCATGGCCACTTTTGTGATTTCTATATCTAGTGAAGAAAGATTCTTATCAAGGCTCTGAACTGCTTTATCAAGATTGATGATAGAATCTTTCATGTCAGCAGCGATTTTCTGGGCTGAATCACTCAGCATAGGAGAATTCATGAGAAACTCATTTTGTAATTTCATGAGTTTTTGCTTTGAGAGCATCAATTCTGTGCGATCGGATTTATAGTGAACTTTTACTTGTTCTAGATTCTGAGCACTGTCTTTCAATCCACTTAAGCGATCCACTAAATGTCTACACTGCTCCCAATAGAAGTCGGTGCGTTTTGCTTGAGTGCGTACGACTTGAGTCAGAGCACGGTGATCAGTTTGGAGATCACCATTGGTTTGGTCGAGGGAAATAAAAACATCACGCATTTTCTTCATCTGAGAGAGTTCTTTCTTAAAGAAATTTGACTGCTCTTGAAAGAATGTATGCATCTCGATGATCATTTTGAGATGATCTTTCTTCTCATTGTCTAAACGCTTAACCTGTTCCATGAGATCAAATCGATAGCTATTTAACTTCTCGATGACTCTAGATAATTTTATCCAATCTTCTTCAAGTCCAGCTTTTTTCCAAAGCGGAGCGAGTTGATGCTGAACTTCTACCCCCCAAGTCTCTTTCTCCAAAGCTTCGAATGCTGAGCGCACAGGGTGCATGATCAAGTGTGATTGGGTCTGTATGGCTTCCTTAATTAAGACGAGGTCATAAAAGATGACAAGCAGCTTACCTTCATCCTTCTCGATGGGAGAGAGGTGCATTTCCATTGGGACCGTAACCCCATCACTCATCTGAAGTTGAACTTGCCAGGTCGCCGGCTCCATCGATTCGAGGGCCTGAGAGAGGTAGTCCTGTGAAGAAATGATCTTCTTGGAAAAATATTTAAAATCTAATTCGCCTAAATTTATTTTTGAATCTAAACCAAACTGATCAAAGAAAAGTGGATTGGCCCATTCTACCTTTCCTTGGGTATTGATAATCATCGAACTAAAGGGCATCCCAAGTGAGAAGTCATCTCCGAGACTCTGGGTGATCCGAAATGAATCCACAGATTCAGAAAACTGCTTCTGTCGATTGCGAGAGACATAATCTTGCGGATTGAGTGATCTCGCATTTTTTAGATCTGATAGAAATTTCAAGAATTTGTTTTCAAATACTCTCAATTGATCCTTTCCTGCTTTATTCCCAAGAAAAGCCAATATCCCCCAACAGATAAAACTGGCTGAAACTAATACCCAAACGGCCTGAATGATCGATTGAAACTTATCAATTTGAACTTTTTGAATTGAACCAAGGGCGAGATGAGCCTTTGCCCCCCATTGAGTCACAGCTTCCTTGGCAGAGAGTTCTGTCTGTGTAAGATTTTTTCGTACTTCGTGGAGATCTAGTAACATCACCAAGTCTGTTTGAAGCGCCTCAAGCTGGGCTAAGGCCAGTGACTTGTCTTCGGGCTCCAGAGCAGAGCCTCTGATCAAGTTCGTCATGGCCGTGATATCACTCTCCATGTACTTCACAATATTAGATTCCACACGCCCAGATAGTTTCAGAAGTCCAATCCTCTGATCAATTCTTTCTGTGCCTTTCAATATATTTTTCCAGCGCTTCTTATTCGCAAGAGCGTCGAGTTTATCGACTTTATTTTTCATGGTCACAAGGATCTCATCTGGGCGTGAAAGACGGCTAAGTTGGTCGCTGATGTTTTTGTAACTCTCAAGAACGGTATCTAATTCTTTATTACGAGAAAAACTAAGGCTGCTCTCAATTTTCTGAAGTTCTTGATTGATGTAGCTAATTTTATTTTGTGCTTCAGAGCTCTGATTTGTTTCGATGAATCGTTTAAGTTGCTCGAAATGAACAAAGGACCTCATCTGCTCAATATCTTCAACGCCTTCAATTTTTATCGTGTCGATATTTTCTTGGCTGGCCAATTGAGTCTTTAATTTCAACCCAAGAAAAATGAGGCTTCCTAGCAGTAAGATAAAAAAAGCGTGTGAGACATATTTTAGAATTTTAAATGATTGAGCTTGCATGTTTTCCTCATAATGATGCTTTTAATCATTATGAGGAAATTAAGACAAAGTGAAAAGGTTTTGCTTAGCTGGCGATGTCTTCGTGGCTATCAAACTGATTACGAAGTTTCGCTTTAAGTTTTAAGATCGCCTGAGTATGGAGCTGAGAAACTCTTGATTCTGTCACGTCCAGTACTTGACCAATTTCTTTTAGGTTAAGGTCCTCGAAATAGTAGAGTGATAGGACCAGTCTTTGCTTCTCCGGAAGCGTCTTGATGCCGTCTTTAATGATATCTTGAGCACGCTTATAGTTCACGGCTTGGTAAGGATTCGCCGAGCGCGAGTTTTCCATCAAACTGCCCATTAACTTCTTGTCACCACGACCCATAGAAGCCGTGTCATCGATGTTCAGAAGAGAGACCGTTTTTGATTTGTTAATGAGGTCATGGAACTCTTCCATAGAACACTGGAGTTCTACACACATCTCATCGTCTGTGGCCGGACGACCGAGCTCTTTATCAAGTTTTGCGTAAGCACGTTCAACCTGCTTAGCCTTCTCACGGACCGAACGTGGAACCCAGTCCTGAGAGCGCAATTCGTCAAGAATGGCACCACGAATACGGAACTCAGCATATGTTTTAAATTTATTATCACGCGTAGGATCGAACTTCTCAATGGCATCCATAAGCCCAATCACACCACAGCTCATAAGATCGTCGAGCTCAATGTTGGAGGGTAAACGTGAAGCAATTTTCTGTGCGATATATCTTACAAGTGGAGCGTACTCGAGAATAATCTCGTCTTTTACCTTCGGCTCAACTGTGCTGCGGTAATCTTTGAGGTTCTTCAATTTTGTTGTCAGTGATGACATAGGCGCTGCTCCTTAGCGTGGGGGATCTCAGTGAACTTCTTGTTCAGTTGTCAGTGTCGCCCTTTGCGAACTGACTCCCCATTTTTCGGCGAATTGCTGGACACACTTTAAAAATTTCTTATGCCACTCACTTCCGTCCCCAGAGAGGAAAAAAGTATCAAATTGTTCAGCGGCGATATCCACTTTATGAAGACC
>DIVA01000102.1:11791-16661 GCA_002435705.1 Bacteriovoracaceae bacterium UBA6144 | reverse complement strand
ACGCGATCTTTATGCTGGAGTCTCAGGCGATGGAGGTAGCGCCAGTCTTCGAGATTTTTGATGACACCTTTGACCACCATTAAAGGCCCCTTGAGGTCTAAAGTGAGTTCTAGGTTTTTTAGACTCTCTGTCAGCTGCACTGTTTTTAGGAAGGCGGTTTTTGAGAGTACGTAGACGGCGTAGTGTCTTTTTTGGTCTTTTTCCCAAATAACCAGATCACTAAAACCTGTCAGGCGCGCCTTGAGCAGCAGTTTTCCCGACTGAAGTTTGGTGGTGAGGACTTCTTTATTGCCCACAGAGTAGTTTTTGAGCTCTTTTAGGGGAATTTCTCTCTGCTCCCCCTTGGCCATCACAAGATCTTCTGTGTGCGCAGCGCGTAAGTCTTTGACAACACAAAGAGTGGAGATTATAACCATCAGACTAATTTTTTGATTGAAGGAGCACGTCATGGCATCACGTACGGCCGTTACTGAAGCACGCCGCAAGGCCAAGCACCGTAAAATGGGCGCAAAGAGAAAAGCTGCAAACCGCAATAAGGGTACAACACCTAAGTTCGCTGTCCACCAGAAGTAATTTTCTCTCATAAGAACACCTTTAAAGTTTCATTTTTAAATGTTCGATCTACGGAAACCTCTTCGAGGTTTCCGTTTTTATTTATGCATAAGTGCCACTGTACATTCTCCCGACTTCTTTCACAGGGCCCCCTCTTCTCAAGCATTGTTATAAATTCTTTCGGAATAAAAAACTCCATCTCCATTTGCTCTTGAATCCTAACGGCGAGTTCTCGATGTCCTTCATCAAAGCTTATGCGAATGATGTCGGCAGAGGCATTGGGCACTAAAGTGAGGGAGAGCAAAACACTAATAATTAATTTCATAATTTGATCCTTTGATTTGAGAAAGAGCGAGATAGGGAATTAAGACCCAATCTGGTTGAGACAGGAGAGCATAGGATGTCTCAAAGTGTGTTTTATCTAGGTAAAGGGTAATGACTCCTTCTTCCATTTGTACCAAACGAGCGGGCCCAATCTTTTTTCCGCTTGAGTGCAGAAGAGTGAGCTCTTTGCCTTCTTCAAAGCTTGTATGCAATTCACCTTTAATTTTAATTTCGATTTCAGAATCGGATTTTTCAAATTTTTTGATTTCGATTTCTTGAGCGGGAGTCAAAAGCATAAAGAGCAGTGAATTTAAAATGACAAGAGTCAGAAAGATTTTACCGGCAAGGATCTGTCGTTTAGAGAGTGTTTTTAGTTTCTTCAAGCTGCCTCCATTGTGTTTCGAATTCGACGATGTCTGCCTCGATGGCCTGTGTGTACCGTTGGTGGATAAACATGCTTCCCAAGAGCAGAGAGGTTAAAGCAGATATCCAAAGAATTAAAAAGAGAGGAGTGTTCAATCGAGACTCCAACGGAGATTTGTTTCTAAATTGGAACGAAGTTTCCAGTGGAGCTGATAGCTCATGAGAGGTGTTTTAAAACTCAAGGAGTCTTCAGTCTTTCTAAGGATGGTGCTATCCATTTGCCGTTTGAATACGTGGCTTCTCTCATAAGGGGTGAGAAAGATTTTATAAGGCATCTGGCAGCCCTTGGTTTTCATTGAAAGGTAGTCTTTTTGGGCATCCCAAAATGCTGTCTCCTGCAAAAGCATGAGTGCTTTTTTTACCCTCTGCCAGTTGGCAGCTAAGAGCCATCCTTTACCGGGAAAGAGAAGGGCAATGGATTGTCCCACTTTGCCCGCCTTAAGCATTCGATTAATAGTGTTCACTCTCGTGACCAGTTTTGAGGTGATGATGATATTTTTTTTGATACATAGTAGTTGCTGATGATGCTGACGAAGTTCAGTTCTTCTTTTCTGCCAGACCCAGGCCTGTGATCCCAAAAGAGCGGAGAGAAGAAGTAAGAGGAGGAAGGCCGGAGCTTCTGCAAACCCTTGTTGAGACAAATTCATAAAAGTCTTCCCTCAAAGGGCCAAGAGATTTCAGGACCTCGGCAAAAAGTGTAGGGGGCAGTTTGATTTTTCAGCGCTGCCCCTACGCGATACACTTCAGCTCGCCACTTCCTCGAGCTGCACAGTGAGCGCTCGGTAAGTCGATACAGACTTACCGAGAGTAGAAGAGTGACTGCGAGCATGAAGAGTGTGAGAAGCAGTTTCATGGCTACTTTTTTAGCTCAATGTTTTCAACGATTTGGGTTTTCATATTAGTGATTCGCTTCTGAATGACGTCTCCGAACTGCTTGACTGCGACGAGCGAGATGATGCCCACGAGTCCCGAAACAATGACGTATTCCATTAGCGCCTGGCCCTTCTGATTGTTAACTTTCATGTAATCTCCTTTTGGTAAATGGGAGTGGTGTTTAACCACGCTCAGTAGTCTCGACGCTAGGATTGGGGGGATTAGTTGAATGGATAATTCAAGTATGAAACAAGAGATTGATCGTAGGAGGCTCTGGCCTTACAATCAATGAATGGAACAAGATCCTCGCGTATTCGTATTTGAAAAAAAAGAGATATTCCTCATCTTCATGTTTGTGCTCATCATGAGTGTGACGTGTTTTACTTTGGGGGTGAATCTCGGAAAGAGGCTGGCGCTTGAAAAGTCTGGCGTGACTCCAGCTGATGAGAAAGCCTTAGAGATGAAGTCAGTTGAAGAAGAATTCGCTGATCAAGTCATGGCGGAAGATAAGATTTCTGACGATGAAAAGATTGAACTGCTTAAAAAAGAAATGAAAGACAAGCTCGATAACGAGCTCCAAAGTATTTCACGTGATGATGAAACCGTGAGCACACCTGCTAAGGCTTCAAATCCGAATATCGGAAAGTTTTCTATTCAGTTAGGCAGCTTCAACAACATGCAGGATGCAAAGCAATTTGCTGAGGGCTTCACGGCGCGCGGTTACGAAGCCATTATCTACGAAACTCAACTTGCCGATAAGGGAACTTGGTTTCGAGTGACGATTGGCCTATTTGAAAGCTCTGCCGAAGCTAAAGCCTATATCAAGAAAGAAGCCAGTCTTTTTCAAGATCAAGAGCACGTGGTGATTGAAATTAAATAGGGTAGCTCTTCTCGACTCTCAAAAACACCTCTTCAATGTGCGCCAAGAACACATCTTCAAGATGCAAGAGCTCCGGAAGCGGATGGATCTGATTCATGGCCTGAGTAAATTCCTTAAGGTTTTTTGATTCAAAAGAAATTTTCTGAACTTTTGCATAGAGCTCTTCTCTTGATCCAGAGAAGTGAGGCAGTAACTTATGCAGGTAAAAGCTCGAAAGTGATTGAAAGGCTTCTCGTGCCCGTTGCGAGACGACTGATTCATTGACCACCAAACGCTCGAGCTGACGGTTGAGGCGTCTGAGGGCATAAAGGGAGAGACCCAGCATATCTGGTAAGTAGAGTCGTTCGGCAGAGCTGTGAGAGATGTCACGCTCGTGCCACAGGAGCGTATTCTCATGCGCCACAGTGAGGTAACTGCGGATCAAGCGAGCGATGCCTGAGAGATTTTCAGCGGCGATGGGATTCTTTTTATGGGGCATTGTGGATGAGCCCTTCTGGCCAGGAGCAAAACCTTCATAGAGCTCACCCACATCTGAGCGGTGAAGGTGGCGCACTTCAATCTCAAAACGCTCTAAGGCACTGGCAAAAAGCGCAAGGATAGAGGTGAGTTTAGCGAGACGATCACGGGGAATCACCTGACTTGAAACAGGTTCAGTTGTAAGGTTTAACTCTTTAAGTGTTTCAGCCTCAATCTGCGGCGTGAGGATGGTGTAGTTCCCAACCGCTCCGGACATTTTTCCTGTGAGTTCATGTTCAATAAATTCCTGCAGCTCTTGAAAGCGGCGATAGAACTCGCAGTAATGAGAGAGAAATTTTTGTCCAAAGCTCATGGGTTCGGCATACATTCCGTGAGAGCGACCGATGGCCAAGAGATGTTTAAACCGCACAGCTTTATCTTTGAGTAGCTTGAGGCTGACTTGATACTCTTTAAGAATTAATTCGAGAGATGATTTTATCTGTAAACTCAGGGCCGTATCGATAATGTCAGAAGAAGTACAACCGTAGTGAAACCATTTGGCGGATTCAGCGGAGAGTTTTTCTGTGATGCTGGAGCAAAAAGCGATCACATCGTGTTGAGTGGTCGCTTCGATCTCCTTGATACGGTCAGGATTAATCTCAGCGTGCGCCAGAATGTCAGCTCTGACTCCATTGGGAATAATCTGGTGATTTTCAAGTGTCTTGAGTAAGGCGAGTTCAACTTCAAGAAAGTAGCCAAACTTCGCGGCATCACTCCAGAGGAGACTTAGGTCTTTTTGTTCATACCGTTCAATCATTAGAATATAAATCCTGCCTCAAGGGCGAAAGTGTACCAACCGAGAGAGAAGTTTCTATTTCTCTCTTCTTCCACCCAAGAGATATTGTGAGTGAATTTTCCACCAAAGAAGAAACTTGTGCGTGATCTTTTGTGTAAGCTGTACTCGGTGGTGAGTCCATAACCCTGATAACTATTAGATGTGAATTCATCTCTCATTGTGTTGTACATGCCGTAGACATGCACATACTCAAAAACATCCTGCATGGGAAGAAAATCAAGAAAGAGCTTCAGCCGATAAGCGACACCTAGGCCCACACCCAGAATACTTTGATTGGCATTGGGAGGTCTTCGGAAAGCGGCCTCTGGCCCTGAGCTTTTATTTTTTGTGATTTCAGAGAAATCAGCACTACTCGCCCTGACAGTTCCGCCGATCCAAAGCTTGGACCAGTTGTCGACACGTCTCAGGTAGCTCGCCTCAAAACCTTGCAGTCCCGAGAGGGATTCATACTGGCCGTTGAGATGAAAGGCGAGGGAGAGTTTATTGCGATCAAGGCCTGTGTAGCG
>DIVA01000102.1:0-11674 GCA_002435705.1 Bacteriovoracaceae bacterium UBA6144 | reverse complement strand
ATAAGTGAGAGAACCCAGTTATCAAGAGAGAGTTTGATTTGAGGAAAGTCAGTGCGGCCCGTGGTATAGTTTTTAAGAGTCGAATCAAAATTTGAGCGCGCATTCTTATCTTGGTAGTCAGAGATTGTGACTTTTTGCTCGAGGAATTTAATGGTTCGGATCAAGGTCTTGATGCGCACATCAATTTCTCTTTTCGCATTATAAAACTGAATCTCTGCAATTCGCTTATCGAGGTAGGCACGTTTGTTTTCGCGCGAATTAAATAATCCCTTCTCGCCAATTAGAGTCCAGCTCATATTCACTGCAGCCACCATTTCAACGTTTCTTCCGGTGGGGGTGTCGCGCAGCCAGTTGTTACCTGCGGGAGCAAATTGCTGACTGTAGCTCCCCATTCCAAGGGTGAATTTCGGGAGAGGGAGATTATCCTTGATCACCTTCTCATAAAAACGCTGTGCATTTTCATACTGAACTTTTGCATCCCGATAAGGAGGGGAGGTTTGCATGGCTTGGGACAGGGCCTGTTCTACCGAAGTTGAGAGCGTCGTAAATCTCAGCTGCTCTGTGGTTTTATAATTTGACTGATACTCATCACCTAGAAAGTTTGAGAGACGCTCTTCTTCGTGACCGACATCAAACAAAGACTGCTGGTACTCAGTTTGAGCACGCAGGAATTCCGAGCGAGTTTGATAATACTCCATGGCAGGAATTTTTCTTAATTGGAGTTTCTCGCGGGCGAGGCGATGAATAAAGGAGCTCTGGCGTAACTGCTCACGCTTAATTTTTACAATCTCTTTAGCGCGAACGAGCGTGAAGAATTGGGTGATCACATCAAAGCGTAGCCGGCGACGAGCTTCTGTGAGCCTCTGGTTCTCACGTTCGAGAATTTTTTTGCGATTTTGATAAGCCAGATAGTCGCGACCCCAATTAAAAACGGTGTAGTCCTTGATACTCACCCCGAAACTACCAGTGGGTGGAATCTGACTCTCTAGTCCAGGAGCCGTGCTTTGAGAGGTGTAGAGTCGATCGTAGCGCTGGTTAGAGGAATTTATATCTAAACTAACTTGAGGCAGCCAGAAGCCATCAAAGTTATCACTCTTATCGAGATCAATGCGCGCATTAGTGTTATCACGAATTTTTTCAAAGGGGTTGCGTCGCAAGGCCTCTTCGATCGATGAACGAAGCTCAACCAGACGGCCTTCTTGTGTATCATCCTCTACGCGAGAGGAGCGACTGGTACGCGTCCGTGGTGCAGGCTTAGGAGTTGGCTCCAAAAGGATTTCAGTTTCTGGTGGGGCAGACTCAAGGGATGTTGTGTCGGATTCCACAGGAAGAGACAATTCCTGTGAGGGCGCCTCGCTTTCTCCGAACACATCTGCCTCTGTCACATCCTGTGCCAAAGCCGTTGAGGTCAATCCCCAAAGGACAATCATTGCCCCAAGGTGACTTAAAAACAATTCTCTCTCCTAGTGAGTTGTGTGTGAGATAGAGTCTAACAATGAGTGAAACGAAAAGAGAAGAGTGTTTATAGATTGATGCCGGGGCAGCCCGAGCGGATGATGGTCTCTTCCATGGCTTTGACTTGGAGGTCTGCTAAATAGAGTTCATTTTTTACACTAATTTGATTCGCCTCTAGGCGCTTCACCATACTTGGGCGTGTTTGCGGCATTTTCTTAAGTAAAACATCATTACGTTTCATTAAATCGTTAAGTTTTTGACGGAATTTGATCTTCTCAGCGCGCTCTTTCATCTGCTCTTTGCAACGGAGGGAAAGATTGGGGTCTGTGATAACATCCCGCGAGATATCAAAAGTCTGGGCCTTTAGAGGCAAAGTAAGACTCAGAGTCAATATTGTGACGATTCCTTTCATCATTCTTCTATTATAACGTATAGTGTCCACCTCCACGCAAGAGGTATTTGGTTGTCGTGCTCTAAGCTTAAGCATAAAATAGGCCATTCATTTTGAGGTTACATGTCAAAAGCCTGCATACTCATTCCATCTCGATTCCAGTCCAGCCGATTTCCCGGAAAACCACTTGCCCCCATTTTAGGCAAGCCGATGGTGCAATGGGTTTATGAGAATTGTAGTCAGAGCGGAGTGCCGACCTACGTTGTCACTGATCATGAAGGGATAGAGAAGACTGTGCTCGGCTTCGGTGGGCAGGTGCTGCGTGTGGATGACGATGTCCCCTCAGGTTCTCAGCGAATTGCTCTGGCCTATGAGCGTTTTCTAAAGCAACACAACTTTGAATTTATCATCAACGTGCAGGGAGATGAGCCGCTTTTGCAAGGGAGTGTGATTAAAGAACTCGTTGCCTATCACGCCTCAACCAAATTCGATGTCACCACTTTAGTCGTCGAGCGTCCATTGACTCACCCGGCTTGGAGTGACCCAAATGTTGTGAAAGCTGTTGTGGGTCAGGGAGGAAGGTGTTTGTATTTCTCGAGAGCCTCTTTGCCCTATGATCGTGACGGGATCAATAAATCCTGGAACCAACATGTGGGAGTGTATTCGTATCGTCCTCAATCATTGAAGGCTTTCAATGACGCCGATCAGTCGTGGCTGGCCGATTGTGAGCAGCTGGAACAGCTCAAAGGCATGGATCATGGATTAAGTTATGGAGCGCACAAAGTAGTCGTGAATTTAGTCGGAGTGGATCGTCCGGAAGATATAAAAAAAGTAGAGGAACTCTTAAAGTGAAGCAGACAAAAAAATATATTTTTATCACCGGCGGAGTGACGAGCTCTCTTGGAAAAGGCTTGGCGGCAGCCTCCATTGCCTCCCTGATTGAGCGTCGCGGTTTTCGCGTGAATATGCTCAAGATGGATCCTTACATAAACGTTGACCCAGGCACCATGAGCCCCACCCAGCACGGTGAGGTTTTCGTGACGGACGATGGCGCCGAGACGGATTTAGATCTGGGCCACTATGAGCGCTTCACGAGCCTGACTCTTTCCAAAACCAACAACTTTACCACCGGTCAAGTTTACTTGCGGGTGATTGAGAATGAGCGTGAAGGGAAGTATCTTGGCAAAACGGTGCAGGTTGTTCCTCATATAACGGATGAAATCAAACGCCGGATAAAGATTGCAGCAGAAAATAGCGACATGCTGATCGGGGAAATTGGTGGCACGGTCGGAGACATCGAGTCTCTGCCTTTCATGGAATCTATCCGTCAGTTCGCACTTGATGTGGGAGCGGAGAACGTTCTATTCATCCACCTTGTCTTGGTTCCTTACCTGGCGGCTGCGGGGGAGTTGAAATCAAAGCCGGCTCAGCACTCAGTGAAAGAGCTGCGGAGTATTGGTCTTTTTCCTCAGATGATTATCTGTCGCTCAGACAGACACATTGATGATGATATCATTGAGAAAATTTCTTTGTTCTGTAACGTTTCCAAGAAAAATGTTTTTCAATCCATAGATCTCGATCTCATCTACAAAGTCCCCCTTGAGTTTCATCGCCAAGGGCTTGATGAGCGTGTCACAGAAATTTTGAATATCTGGTCCCCGCAACCCAAAATAGATGAACTCGAGAAGGTTGTGTATAATGCCACTCATCCCACAAGAGATGTAAAAATTGGGATTGTCGGAAAATACACTGAATTGATTGAGAGTTATAAGTCTCTCGATGAGGCGCTTCGGCATGCGGCGATTCAAAATCAATTCAAGCTTGTCCCGGTCTACATTGATGCCGAAGATATCGAAAGTGGAAAAGCGAATCTTGATTCTGTGGATGGGATTCTGGTTCCTGGCGGATTTGGTCAGCGAGGGACGGAAGGAAAGATTAAGGCGATTCAATACGCTCGCGAAAAAAATATTCCTTTCTTCGGCATCTGCCTAGGAATGCAATTGGCGATCATTGAGTTCGCTCGTCATGTCGCAGGAATAAAAGCGGCGACCTCGATGGAGTTTAAGGATGAGGGCGAGTTCGTGATTCATTATATGTCTGGTCAAAAAGATGCTCAGAAAGGTGGCACCATGAGACTAGGCGCTTATGACTGTGAGCTCACTGCTGGAAGTCTCGCTGAAAAAGTCTATGGCCAAAAATTAATTTCTGAGCGCCACCGCCACCGCCTTGAAGTGAATAACCAGTATGTTGCAGCTCTTGAGGCTAAAGGCTTGTCTATCTCCGGAAGAAATACAAAACTCAACTTGGTTGAACTGATTGAGCTCAAGAATCATCCTTATTTTATCGCTTGCCAGTATCACCCAGAATTCAAATCAAAACCAACCTCTGCCCACCCACTCTTTTTGAGTTTTCTGAGAGCCTCGGCAGAAAATGTGAGGACAAAATGAAAATGGATCTATTCACAGGCCCTTGTGTGATTGAAAGCCGCGATCTTGCCATGAGTATGGCCGAGCGCTTAGTCACTGATTTGGCGCCTTTTAAAGATAAAATCAATCTTCACTTCAAGGGAAGTTTCGACAAGGCCAATCGCTCATCTTTTACCTCCTATCGAGGCCCAGGAATAGACGAAGGGTTAAAAATTTTGGAAGAGGTCTCAAAAACTTTCAAGATTCCTACTCTCACAGATTTCCATCTTCCGGATCAAGCCGAGGTGGTGGCAAAGGTTGTGAGTGTGCTTCAGGTTCCAGCTTTTCTGTGTCGCCAAACAGATATGATTCACCAAGGGGCGCTGGCGTGTGTGAAACATAAACGTGTGCTTAAAGTAAAAAAAGGTCAATTCCTCTCGCCTGAAGAAACCAAGAATATCGTCGATAAGGCGGTGGCGGCGGGCCTGAGTAAAGAGCAGATCCTTCTCACCGAGCGGGGAAGCTCGTTTGGATATAATAATCTTGTGGTTGATATGGCTTCATTTCAAATCATGAAGTCTTTTGGTGTGAAAACTGTTCATGATGCCACTCACTGTGTTCAACGCCCCGGAGGCTTGGGGACTGCAACAGGGGGCAAACGCGAGCAGATTCTCACCCTCGCACGAGCCGCTGTCGCCGCTGGAGCCGATGGTGTTTTTATGGAGTGTCACCCGGATCCGGCGAAAGCTCTTTCAGATGCAGCGACCGCACTCCCTATTGAGCAAGTCAAGGCTGTGGTCGAGCAGCTTCTTAAAATTCGTGAGGTTGTCGGATGATTGATTTTAAAAAGCTCGCAAGTGTCCATGCTGAAAAACTAAAACACATTAAAGTAGTGGCATTAGATCTCGATGGCATCTTGACTGATGGTAAGGTTCACTATGATGGAGCAGAGGTTGGCTTTAACCGATCCTTCAATGTGTATGATGGGTATGGGATGAAACTTCTGATGAAGGCCGGACTCAAGGTCGGAGTGATCACGGGAGGAGATTCCGTGAGCGTTAAAATGCGCGTAGAACAGCTTGGATTAAATTTCTGTTACGCTGGAAATGAAGATAAGGCAGGTGCTTTTCTTGATCTCTTGAAGAAATATAACGTCAAGGCCACTGAAGTGCTCTACATGGGCGATGAGCTTTTCGATATCCCACTCTTGAAAGCTGCAGGGTTTGGAGCGACGGTTCCGAGCGCAGGGATGGAAGTCTTAGAGATTGCAGATTATGTAACTCAGAGAAGAAGCGGTGAGGGGTGTGCGCGAGAAGTCATCGACATCCTTCGATGGGTTCAGGGAATCCACCCGGAGATAAAAGATCTCTTATGCTAGAGCGTGGAAAACGGGTTTATCGCACCTCGATGCTTTACCCTGCCAAATGGTTTCTCTTTTCACTCTTTTTGTTTTTCTACCATGATCTCTACCTTGCTACTTTTGGTGAGCTGAAGTTTCTTGAGGGACAAGACCTGAGTCTTTTGGGAGTGATTCGTTTTCATTTAAAATATCCGATTGAGTTCATCACCCTCACCAGCATCGTTCTTCCTAGTTTTTTGTACTATGCCTTCTTTCGTGGAGTGGTGTTTTATGAGAAGGGTATTTTGTACAATAAAGGGATTCCGTTTCTGAATACGTGGATCCCCTATCCAGATTGTGTAAGCTACCGACTCGTTTCACCGAAAGCGCTGATTGCTCTGACCACCAAGAGTGGGGAAGTCTTTCTGATTGGCTCCAATAATATGTCGCGGGTGATTGCGGCCCTGGATCAGCATGAAGTGAAAGGGGAGCTGGGAACAAGTGAATATATTAAGCTTGCGAAAAATTTGAAAATATTTTTCTATGCCGTCAGTGTTTTTACCCTCTCGCTCTATCTTTTTGTGCGACTAGGAGTATTCCGTTTTATTGGCTGATCCACACACTTGCTGCTTTTTTGAGCCGATTCAGGAGCCCCGCCCACTCTTCCTCAAAATGATGGGGGGCCAGAATGATAGCAATGGCATCATGGCCCTTCGATAGTTCTCGAAGATTTTGATAAAAAATTCGTGCTGCCATTTTTGCATCATGGCCCAGGGGCAAAAGCGTCACCGCACGAAGAGGTTTCGCCAGCTCTTGCTCTGAGTGAGCGATGAGGTGCAGGAGGTCGCTTCCAACACTGACTAGCACCGGAATTGCAGGCATGTAGTGGTGCTTGAGTTGTCCCGGGGCCACTGGGCTTTCTGCGTACACCACATTCACTTCAAAACCCAAGGCCTGAAGGTGCGCTTTGATATCTTTTGCACTAAAAAAGCCGGGGCGATAAATTTCGATTGTGGATGGGTCTTTGACGGATACAACCGTTGACTCAATCCCTACCTCACAGGCTCCGCCCTCGAGAACAAAAACCTCTGATTGGAATTCATCCCGCACGTGTTGAGCGGTGGTGGGTGATGTCTTACCAAACTTATTGGCACTCGGTGCTGCTAAACCTTTAAAATGAGCCAGCACTGCTAGGGCTTTTGGATGACGAGGAATGCGCAAGGCAACTTGAGCGAGACCTGAGGTGATAAGAGGGTTAATGGCATCGGTCTTATCGGTAATGATGGTTAAGGGACCCGGCCAGAGTTTTGCTAGCGATTCATGTAAGGGTGTCCAGTTTTGTGAAAGAGCACGGGCCTTTTCTATCGTATCGATATGAACGATCAATGGGTCAAAAAAAGGGCGCTCTTTGACGCTGAAGATGCGCTCGAGCGCGGATGTTTGAGTGATGTCGCCGGCCATGCCATAGACTGTCTCAGTTGGTAAACCGATGACTTCTCCAGCTTTGAGAAGACTGATGGCCTCTTCAATCGACATAATTATTCCCACACACTCGCTGGCTGTCGTGTCCCGTGAAGTCTTTGGTAGGTATCAATAACTCCAAGCCCATTGAACAGGCCTTGGGAGTGTTGAGTGGTAAAAAGAATTCCGCTTGAGCTATACGCTCTGAATGTTCCATGGATGAATATTCCTTCTCCGAACAGTACATAGAAGCTTTGAAGGTCATGCATTTCTATAAGTATCTGATTAACCAGCTCTTTAAGATGCACCAACTCCCTTTTCTTAGAGGTCCCAAGGTTACGTTTAAATAGGTCGTAGGGGGCCTGCAGCTTTTTTACACACGAGCTTTTCTTCTGGCAAATATATTCAAACTCACGGGCCACGGTTTTTGGATCGAGTTCACTGAAATATTCAAGATCTCTTCCGACCATACGGATGTTGGTGGTGACCAGGAGTGGGGCACGCAGATTTTTATTGCGTACCATGGTGCGAAGGTTTGCCGGAAGTGAAGTATAACGATTCATAAAGTTTTCCGCATCCTGACGGTATGTTTTATCCGTCCATTTGTGAGTGCGGGAGGCCTCGTAGCTCAAGCTCGCTGCCAAGGAAAATTGCTCGGAATCTTCAATACTCATCTGTTTCGGGTCGACTGACTGAGGCAGGGTCGCCTCATATTCAATCTGAAGTTTACGGGAGAGAGCCGCGTCGTTGGTCACAAATGTAGCGAAATTAAAAATGCGAAAAAAGACGCTTGAAAAGAGTCGGCTCCAAAAATTTTGAACGAGCTTTATGGATTCCGAATAGCTTTTGATAAAGGTTTTAGAGACTTGATCTTTGATCACTTTGATCTGTTCGAAGTTTGATTTCTTTAGGCTTCCTTTGAGAAGGATCATCGCACGGGATTGGGAGCCTTCTGATTCCGACTCATCCAGTTTCGTCACAAAGGGCTGAAGGTAGTCGACTTCGATTTCCTGTTTTTTGAGCACGGCGGCCAGTTCCTGAGAGACCTCTCTTCCATCCACCAGCAGATCAAGATGGTCTCGCTTAAAGCTCAAGGTGAGCTCTCTGGATTTAGAAGAGTTGTATTCGAGGTCATAGCTCATAAGTGTGAATTTGATGAGTTTAAAAAAATCAAGCTGCAGACCCGCGCTCACTCCTGCACGTTTATGAATCTTCGACTCTAGCCCCACTCGTAAATACTCCTGCGGGGCAGTGGCTTCCATCCTTTGCACTGTCAGCAGAGATTGGTGAGTGATTTCAGCTAAGACACCTGCGTAGAAGGAGAGCCCATTCCAAGGGGGTGTTTCGATCAGCCCGCCTGCAGCGACACTCCAAGTGTCTTCACGTTTAATGATTTTTTCTGCACCTAGAGCGACGATGCGAGAGGGTGAATACTCGGTGAAGGGAAGAAAGAGCTGGCGAAAATCAGCGATCAGACCCGCCTCGAAACTATCGGCGAAATGGTAGGTGGTATAGACTCGTTTAAAATTAATTCCCGCAAATGCAGCGATTTCAGTTTGCGACATCTCAACAGCGCCAGCTTCTTTGAGACGTCCTAAAAAATGACTGGCCTCTATGAGGATGGTGAATGTATCCATCACGATCCAGCGTTTAGCATCGAAGAGATCAGGTGAAAGTGTGCGGTTGACATAAATGCCAAAGCCACCGAAGGGTTTCTGCCAACTGAAGCCTGAAAAATTAAACCCACCATAATTAAATTGTTGATTCAAAAGCCTGACATGCTCGGCTTGTCCAAGACCTATTGTCTGATAGCGTCCTTCGAGCCAATGGCGGATTTCATCATAGAGCATGGAGCCTTGGCCATCACCTGGTGTGGAGCGAGATTTCATACTTGAGGCTTCGGGACCTATCAGCGCATTTTTGAGAATGAGTTGAGCGTCTAGCTCGGATTGTGATTTTAAAAAGTGCTCCCGTGTATCCAGTGCGGCTTCAAAATCTTTAGATAAGCGAATATAGTGAAGGTCTGGAACTTCAGCGCTCACTTGAAAAGTCAGAAATAGTGTTACAATAAGACTGAGGCCTATGAAGGTACGCATACGCTTCCCTGGTACGACGTGATGGACTATGTCCTTTATCGGCTCCTGGAGGCGAGAGTTTAAATGGCAGGGGAATAATGGATAAAAACAATCAAAAGAGTGAGCAATTCAGAGAACTACTTGAGCAAAATTATCAGTGGCCTGACTACTATGTGTGGAAATTTATTGTAAAAATTGAGATCCAAGATCACGTGCTCACGCACCTGAGTTCTCACGAGGTGAACGTGAAGGTTTCCGAGAAAGGCAACTACGTGAGTATCTCTGCTCGCAAATTGGTGACGAACACTGACGAAGTACTAGAGGTGTACGAGATTATTTCCCGCATTAATGGTGTGATGAGTTTATAGGAAGGTCATATGAAAACTTATAATACGGCGATTGTGCTCGGAGCGGGAGCTTTTGGGACCTCGATCGCCTTTGTGTTAGCGCAGAACTTTAAACGGGTCATTATCAAGGCCCGATCACAAGACATCTACGATGAAATAAAGCGCGGGGAGAACAGCACTTATCTTCCTGGCCAAGCCATTCCCGCAGAAATTGTTCCAGCGCTCTCTTGGCAGGAACTGGATGGGCTTATTTTAGGCAGTGTCGACTTGGTCGTGTCCGGATTGCCAACAACCGCGATTCGTCCTTTCTTTCGTGAGAATCTTCAGTATGTTGAAAAGTTTCTTTCTCAGGGGATTCCTTTTGTCTCACTGGCAAAAGGGATAGACACAGAAACTCTCGAACTCCCGGATGATATGTTTCGCGACTACCTTGAGAAGTATGAGGACCAGTTGACCTATTTATCTGGGCCTTCATTTGCAAAAGAAATCCTAGATAAACAAATCACTCTTGTGAGCCTTGCTGGGCGCTCGCGGTCAACGCTGCTTAAGGCTGCGGATATGATGCAGACAGATTTTTTTAAGTGCTTTCCCACTTATGATGTGAAGGGAGTGCTCCTGGGAGGGGCCCTCAAAAACGTGCTGGCGATTGCGAGTGGAATTATTGAAGGTTTGGGATTTAACCACAATACCCGCGCTGCCATGATCACTCGTGGGATTGTGGAGATGCTGCGTTTTGGAGTGGTATTCAACGCGAGGCCTGAGACCTTCTATGGCTTTTCAGGTATGGGGGATCTGATTCTCACTTCGACCGGTGATACCTCGAGAAATAAACAGTTTGGAATTGAAGTGGCTAAGGGGCGAAGTCCTGAAGAGATCATTCAGTCCACGCGTTCTGTGGTCGAGGGTTACAAGACCACCAAGGCTGCTTTTTTATTAGCACAAAAATATGAAATCCGCGCCCGACTTTTCACGGGAATGTACATGGTCTTGTATCAGAACTACGCTCCTCAGGAATTGATCACAGAAATGATGAAGTTGCCTTCAAAGTTTGATGGAGAGTGATGAGAATAATAATTTTATTGCTAGCTGCCAGCTGTGCGGCGATGGAACCGAAAACGGAGACTGATCTTCGTTTCTGTGTTTCTGACGATCAGTGTGGAGTCTATCGAACCAGTTGCGGCAAAGTGGTGGGGTATAATCTCAAGTTTCAAGACTTCGTAAGAAAGGAATTTGAGAAGCGAGAGAAGAAATCAATGTGTCAGGGTGTGGAGCCCGATAACCGTCGTCATCGGGCCGTGTGTGAATCGAATACTTGCTCACTTATCAGTTTTTAAATACGAGCGAATCTTTCCAAGCGTAATCGTCTCTCCAAGAGAAATCACCTCTCCTTCAGGCGTCTGTAGAAAATAAGCTGGCACGCCTACGATTTCATACTTGCCTAGGAACTTAGTAATGACATCATCTCTTTGAGTCCAGTCCCCACGCATAAGAGTGATGTTGTTGTCTTTGGCAAACTTACTAAACTCGCCGGTATCTAAGACTAATTTTTTGTTCACCTTACAGGTCAAGCACCAGGCAGCGGTAAAATCCACAAAAACCCATTCTCCCGTTTTTGACTGCATGAGCTCTGGGCTCCAGTTCATCCACTGAGCATCACCGATCTGGTTCTGAGAGCGGTCCTGAGGCTTGAGGTCGAGAGTTTTCATGGCACTTAAGACAATGGCACAAGGAAGTAAAAAGAAGAGAAGGTTGAGGCCCATATTTTTAGAAATTTTGGCACGAAACCAAAAACCAAAGAAAAGGGTAATAAAGAACAAAGTGATGGGCCAGACCCATAAAGCTGGATCAACTAAATTCATGAAGACATCTGTCAGCCACGCGACGGTGAGAAGCATGGTGAGACCCAAGAAGTATTTGAGCTTCTCCATCCAAAGTCCTGGGCGTGGTAAGAAATTGATGAGCTGCGGGAAGACTCCGGTGATAAGAAAGGGAAAGGAGAGACCCAGACCGATGAAAGTGAACATGAGAAAAATAAGAGCAGGGTGGCTAGTGAAGGCAAAAGCCAAAGCCGTTCCTAAGAAAGGCGCTGAGCAAGGAGTAGAGAGGATGGTTGAGAGGACACCAGAGAAGAAATCGCCTGCGAAGCCTTCAGTGGTTTTTGTATTCCCTAAGAGAGTTCCTCCCGGAGTTCTAAATTCAAA
>DIVA01000086.1 GCA_002435705.1 Bacteriovoracaceae bacterium UBA6144 | reverse complement strand
AGGTTGAGAAATTACTCAACTATGGTCTTGTCATAAGGATTTACATTTAAACAGTTGTAACTGCCTGACTTGTGTGTTGTTGGCTCATGTTTCACAAATGAATTGTGATTGTTAAATGAGTGCAACAACAGAAGTGAGAGACAAACTTGAAGCGACACTTGATTGAAATTGGGATTGCTGCGATCTGATAGTAGCGTAAGTGTTTAAGTTTATTTTAGAATATCGTTTTTCACCAACACACAACTCAGGCAGTTATTAAACAGTTGAATTGATGAAGTTTTATAAGCTAGTGAGGATGGATAGTTCAGGTTTGAAACGGCTCTCTACCCAAAATAAACCCTCAGGATCTGATTCCAGCGATTCTGAATGGCATTCAAGGGACCGAGCATGCCTTCAGGCGTTCGGCGCAGGCGCTTGGTGAGTTTCATGTTCAGCACGTTCCAGTAAAAATTGAGTTTCGTAAGATTCTCTGAAACATATGTTCGCTGGCCGAGCAGGATCGTGCGCTTGTAGAGAGGTCTAAAAAAATTCATCCAGGCCTGACGAAAATCTTCCTGCAGACGCCCGGGAATAAAATCAATCACCATGAGGTCCTGCATATTCTCGATGGTCTGAATGGATTTTCGTACATCCCAGGTACTGCCTGGGTTGTAGGGTCTTTCGGCTCCAATCGCCATGGTCTCAACTTCAAGTTTATTTTTTAGCTCCATCGCCACTTCATTCAGCGTGAGCCAGCGGTGACGTCCAGAGATGCCACCGATGGTGGCGTCGGCATTGAACTCTGCTGAGGTCTCAAAGCTCAGCCAGTTGCGCTCGAGGATGCGCAGATTTTCAATGATCAGATTGAGTTGAGACACACAACTCTTAGTTAGGCGATTAGGACAGAGTCCTTGAAGTTTATCTGTGAGCAAAATTAAGCGATCGACTGTTTCCTGATTTTTAAAAACAGTACTCGGGTAACCCGGAAAACTCTCAAACACGTTTTGGATATCACTTTGAATGCTCATCACCTGAGGTCGCACGTGAACTTGAAATGACTGGGAACTGATATCTTTAACTATTGGCGCTGACGCCAAGACGGATGAGCAAAGAAGAATGGATAAAATGATGTATTTCACGTCTTTCTAGAATGACACGAGTCAATCTAGGCGGCAAGTTTTCCGACGAGCTGTGGTGTGGCAGACCAGATGCAGTTCGGGGTCGAGACGAGACTGAGTGAAATATTTTTCTTTCTGGTTTTCACAAACTCACTCTCTAGCCAGGCCAGGGGAGCCTTGTGCACACGCACCGTAATTTTTACTTTCAGTTTCGTCTGACTTAAAAACTTCAGCACGATGGGAGTCGCTGCTTCAAACACCTCGAGCTCAATCTGACCTTGAGGGTCATGAGACTCAATCCACAGCTTGAATTCTTTGGTCAATTGATTCCAAATCTTCTGAGTTGTGTTTTGATAAACCCAGAGGGCCTTGCGGTGCTCAAGAGTTAAACTGCGTTTAGATTTTTTAGTGATCTGGTCAAAATCAGACTGATGAATGAGAAGTTCTGTGAGAGGGATACTCTGAGGCAGCGGCAGTAGACTTGACCAAGTGTGAGTTTCACCTTGGGCGTAATAGTTCACCTGACATTTAAAATGATCTCTCCAGCCCATTTGCACCCTCCGATAGAGAAAACCCTATCGGAAGGAGTTGAGAAAAACTTGAGTAAAGCCCTTAATTGACCTCAAGGGCGATGGCACAGCTCGTATCCATGACCACGGCACCGGCCTGGGCCTTCGGATGGCTATTCTGGACGGAGAGTTCAACCGCCAAAGTCTCGGAGGCGATATAGCTCTTGTGTTTTAAGAGCACGCCCTCAAGTTGTGCTTTCTCAGGGCCCTCAAAGATCACCACCGCTTTCACACGATCGGCCACATTCAGATTAGCACTCTTACGGGCCTGCTGGATGCGATTGATAAGCTCACGAGCAAGTCCCTCGTCGATCAATTCTTGATCAAGGGTGCAGTCCATGTTGATGGTGATAAAGCGGTTGGTGAGCGCTTGGGTGCCGGCTTTCGCTTCACGGTAAACTAGGATCTCTTCTGGAGAGAACTCCACACCCATCACAGTTGTTGTTTGACCAGCTTCCACGAGTTGCAGGGGTTGATAATCAAGGCTTTCGATCGCACCTTTATACTTGCCCATCTCCTTACCGAGCTTCTTTCCGAGCACTGGAAGATTGGCCTTGGCAAAGAGGCGGATGAAGTCCGCTTCATTAGTTTTATAACCCACTTCTTTGATGTTCAATTCGCCCTTGATGAACTCTTCGAGCTTACTCATCTCTTTGAGGAGAGTCTGATCCTGGTGAATAACATCTAAGCGGCGCAGAGGTGTTTTCACTTTTACATTTTCTTGAATGCGCTTCTGGCGACCCAAGAGAATTACTTGCTGCATTTTATCCACGGCTTCTTCGAGAGTGGGGTTCATGAGACTTTGTTGGGATTCAGGGTAGCTCTCAAGGTGCACGGACTCAAGGCCCGTGAGTTCTTTGAAGGTCGACTCACTTAAAAAGGGAGCAAAAGGAGCCATGAGTTTTGAGAGAGTCGTGAGTGTGAGATGAAGGGTTGTGTACGCGGCCTTCTTGTCGCTCTCAAGACCTTCTTCCCAAAAACGTCTGCGGTTTAAGCGGATGTACCAATTGGTGAGATCCTCGATGAAGGAGAAGAGTGGAGGGATGACGTTGTAGAGACGATAAGCCTGCATCTCACTGTTCACCTGCTGAATCAGTGTCTGAAGCTTTGAGAGAATCCACTGGTCGAGAATATTACTCGGCTGCGCCGAATGAAGACTCGCGTCCCAACCATCCGCCGCTGCATAGGTTTTGAAAAACTTGAAGCTGTTGTACCACGGCAAGAGGACTCTTCGAGTCATCTCTTTTACACCTTCGTCACTAAAACGCAGCTCTTCCCCGCGCACGAGTCCGGAGTTGATGAGATACAAGCGAAGCGCATCCGCACCATGCGACTCCATCAGGATATCGGGCTGAGTGTAGTTCTTCAGGCGTTTGCTCATCTTGCGGCCATCTTCCGCAAGCACGAGTCCATTGACGATTACGTTCTTAAAAGCTGGTTTATCAAAAAGCGCAGCCGAGAGAACTGTTAGGGTATAAAACCAGCCACGGGTTTGATCCAAACCTTCGGCGATGAACTCAGCGGGAAAGCCCTGTTCAAACACTTGTTTATTCTCAAAGGGGTAGTGAAGTTGTGCGTAGGGCATGGAGCCGGATTCGAACCAGCAGTCGAGAACTTCAGGAATACGTTGGTATTCACCTTCTTCTCCAGAAACTTTAAATTTGATCTCGTCGACAAACTCCCGGTGAAGATCAGTGATCTTTGTGCCTGATAGTTTTTCTAGTTCACTAATACTGCCCACACAAATAAATTTTCCATTGCTCTCATTGTGCCAGATGGGAAGCGGAGTTCCCCAGTAACGGTTACGCGAGATCGCCCAGTCGCGCGCGTTCTCGAGCCATTTTCCAAAGCGGCCCTCTTTGATGTGGGCCGGTACCCAGTTGATCTGTTCATTGGCCTTAAGCATTTTATCTTTGATCTCTTCCACTGCCAGATACCACTGAGGCATGGCCCGGTACATCAGCGGCTTATCGGTGCGGTAGCACATCGGGTAGCTGTGAACGAGCACGGCTTGATAAAACATCAAGCCACGATCTTTAAGCATCTTGATGATGTCTTTATCTGCATCCTTGAAACTCAGGCCTTTGAAGTCGGTAACCTCGGCGGTGAATTCACCTGCGTTATTGATCGGACAGACCACTTCTTTAAGACCCGCGGCTTTCATGACACGCATGTCGTCTTCACCGAAGGCCGGAGCCTGATGAACGATACCGGTACCATCGGTCGTAGTGACGTACTCATCGTTCAAGATCACGAAGTAGCCGTCTTTTTGGAGCGAATTAAAATATGGAAAAAGCGGCTCGTATTTTTTCCCTTTGAGAGCGGCGCCCTTAAAGGTCTCGACCACTTTTCCTTTGAGCTGTTTCTTGTAGGCTTCTACGCGCGCCTCAGCCAGCACGTAGAAAACGTTTTTCTCTTCATCATGAAACTTCACGTAATCAACTTCGGGGTGCACGCACAGGCCCAGGTTCGAGGGCAGCGTCCAAGGAGTGGTTGTCCACGCCAGATAAAAAGTGTTCTCTTCAGAGAGAGATTTAAACATCACCGTGACCGCGGGGTCTTGGATGTCTTGATAGTTTTGGGTGGCTTCAAAGTTTGAGAGTGCTGTCTGGAGAGCAGGCGAGTAGGGGACAATTTTGTTGCCCTGATAAATTAATTTCTTATCCCAAATAGATTTAAAGACCCACCACACGCTCTCCATGAAAGAGAGGTCCATGGTTTTATAATCGTTTTCAAAATCCACCCATCGCCCAAGGCGACCGATAGTTTTTTCCCATTCTGAGACATAGCGATCCACAATCCCGCGGCACTCTTTGTTGTAGGAAGCAATACCGTGTTGGGCCACATAGTCAGCCGCTGACATGCCAAATTTTTTATCGATCTCCTGTTCAATGGGAAGACCGTGGCAGTCCCAGCCGAATCGGCGATCAACGTAGAAGCCCTTCATGGTGAAATAGCGAGGCACCACGTCTTTAAGTGTGGAGGCCACGATGTGACCGTGGTGAGGAAGACCTGTGGCGAAGGGAGGACCGTCGTAGAAAATATAGGGCGCGCGGCTTTTAGTTTGCTCAAGAGAGCGCTTAAAGATTTTCTTGTCTTGCCAGAATTTTAGAACCGCTTTTTCGTTCTCCACGAAAGAGAATTGTTCCTGATTGTTTTGCTCGCTCATTGCCCTGTCCTTTTGCCGTTTTACTGGGGCTAGAGTAACAAAAGCCAGAGCTCTATGCTAGAATGAAAGTGCTATGAAAAATGCATGGATGTTATTGTTTGTTTTGTGCGCTGCAATCTCTGGGACGGCCTGTGCCCAAGAATGGAAAGCCGATATTGAGCGCACGGATTATGACCGTGTGCTTGTGCGCCAACAAACCAATAGCCTGATCAACTGGCAGGAAGACCCCAAAGATTTTTTAAGTATTGAAAAGTGGATCACTGAACGACAGCTCAAGGACGAGCAGCCGGGGTGGCGCATCCGTCAACGCATCAGTGCCAGACCTGAAATTATGGGGCGTGTACTCAGTTGTATTGGTCAGTGTAAGCTTTTTCGAGGGGCCAAGCCTCATTCCGTCCGCTTCGGCTCTAGGGTCTTTGAGGGAGATGAGATTCATACCGAAAAAAATTCTTATCTCTGGGCTTATCTCTTAGATGGTAGTTTGGTGCGGATTGCTCCTGAGTCAGCCTTGGGGTTTTTAGAGATTAATTTTCAGGCCAAAAAAGTTTTCCACAACTTGCGTCTGAATCAAGGCTATGTCCATTGGCTCCATCGCTCTGAGCGTGAACAAAAAATCACGACCACAACCGATACCGACCCACTCTTTCTGCCTTTACTCATCAAAGAATCCAACCTGACGTGGTATCAGCGTCAACTCTTTCAAAAAGCTCCGGATAAAAATCAAATTCTCATGACAACGAGTTTTGATTATTTGGGAGTTAAAGAGCATCAGCAAGCCCTCAATCAACTGATTAAAAAAAACAATGAACTGCTCAAAGGCATTGAAAGCGAAGTGCTCTTCGTCGCCCCCAATGGATCGCTGCATGTAAAGAATACGAGTTTTTCTTGGTATTACGGCGTGGCGGAAGATTCTTATTTTAAACTCTTTTCGCGAAACACTGAAGAGGAAGGGGAGCAGGAGAGTTCACGGCTTCAAAACTTTTTATTCCGTGGCTACGTTAATAAGGATGAAAAAAATATTGATCTCGATGTGTGGATGCGTGTGGACCGTGATGGGCGCCAATGTGACACCTTAGAGTTCAATGTCCCACAACTCCTTTCGAGCGAGATCCCCTATCGCAGACCCACCACTCTTCTTGTGGCGAGAGAAATCTGGCTGGCCGATCAAAGCACTCTTTGGAGTGATCTGAATAGTGAAGAAAAACTTGCGGATAACTGGGGACTAAAACTTTGGAAGGAAGAGCTCACTGTGCGACTAGATTTTCTTAAATCCTATTCACGGCGGCTTGAGACCACAAATCTTCGCTCTGTACAAAAACTGACAGAAAGTTTGATTCTCTCTGAGGAGGCAGTCAAAGCCGTCTTCGATGAGCGCTTTTTTACTCAGTCGCTTGAGGCGTATTACCGCAGCCTGAAGACCCGCCATAGTTTTTCACAAGAGTCGGTGCGGGACATGACTGATCTTCATTACTATGGATGGCTGATAAAAAATGCAAGACAATACTAAGCTTAAACTCATTCTTGGTTCCGCCTCTCCTCGGCGTAAAGAGCTGCTCTCATTCTATAAGCTCCCATTTGATATTGATGTCCCTGATGTGGATGAGTCATCGAACATTCTTGATCCAAAAGTCTATGTTCAGGAGATTGCGCTCAGAAAAGCTAGAGCTATCGCAGAGAGGCATGACTCGTTTAATGGCGTCATTATCTGCTCTGATACGACAGTGAGTTTTGAGGGACAAATCTTAGGAAAGCCACTTGATATCGCACGGGCCCGCGCTCACCTAAAGCTTCTTTCCGGGAATACTCATCAAGTCTTTACGGCCCTGGCCCTTGTGAAGTGTGTTCATGGAGTGAAGGAATATTTTTGTGATGTGGCTCAGACACAAGTGGAGTTTTTGAGTATCCCTGATGCCCTCCTAGAGGATTACCTCGCCACGGGTGATTCATTGGACAAAGCTGGCTCCTACGGCATCCAAGGCGCGGCTCAAATTTTTGTGAAATCCATTCAGGGCTCATACTCCAACGTGGTTGGCTTTCCCCTTCATCTTTTTTATGAAATGATGTCTCACAAACTTTTCCCTGGTCCCAAGGAATCATCATGGCTCAGCTTGTTTTAGGTTTTCTTCTCTTTGCCTCTCACGCTCTCGCGCAAGAAGCGACATCTACGATTAATTTGAATCAACAAGTGTCTCTACTCAAGGAGCTGAAGGTAGATCAAAATTTTGATGAGAAATATCGCCCTCTGAGTCTTGAGATCGAGCGTCTCTTGGATTTGAAGCGAGCGGAATGTGCGGAGGCCACAGGGCAGAAGAGTGATAAGCAGTTGTGCTTTAGAGAGCTCGTGAGCGCCCACAAAGAGTACATCAAAAGAAGTTTTGATCTAAAGCTTGATTACCTGAAGCTGCTTCATGAAAAACAAATCACGGCCCTCGAAGAGGCGCGCAAGAAGACGATTCAAGAGATTGAACGTCAGTTCTAGTTAAGGCTTTTAACCATTATTTCAGTCGCCACAAGAGGAAGATTTTTAGGTCTTAGGCTCTTGATTCCACTCATGGAGCGCGTAGGTCTTAGGCTTTTGAGCGGTTTGGGTTCAGTGGCGTGAACAGGTTTCAGTGTGAGCGGATGGGTGACAGTTTTGTTTTTCATAACGACCTCGCGAATTGTTGATGTCCTGATTCCAGGGACAACCGTCGCAAGGTGAGGTGCGGCCGGTTAGTCTGCTGGAAGATCTTTGTGACGATCCAACAAAGACTCCTTTGTAAAGACGTTTACTCAAGCAAAACTATCGGGCAATTGATAGCAAAACTTGAGTCAGAGTTAATACCCTTAGCCTCTATTATAACATTGTTTATGCCCTATCTGGGCAGAGTAGGCAAAAAACTCAGGGGAGGGGTCAGTAATGATTGCTTAGCCTCTCTGGCTGAGCTAGTGTTATCCATTACTTAGGATGTATACTATGCCTCTGATGCGCCTCTTCTGCCTCCCATTTTTGCTGCTCTCCTGCACACTGACGACTCAGCCTCCTCTGCAGTTAGCGGGCCTTGAAGGCACGCAAATCAGCTTCACCGAACGGGATTGGGATTGGGTGAGGGAGGTTTCTCCCCGCCATTTTTTAGAGATGGAGAAAGAGCTGGCTAAAAATCCAGACCAGCCCAAACTGCGCGCTAATCTTATTCGTAGTTACTCCCTCTATGCGAGCCTCGTATTTGAAACACTGGCCTTGGAAGAAAAAATTTTAGATGAGCGCAAGTACTACCATGAGAGGGCCCTCAAGTTGCACCAAAAAGCGGTAGATCTAGGAGAGGTGTATCTCAAAAATAGAGGGTTAAGTCGGGAGGCTTTGAAACTTAGCGAGGAAGACTATTTACCGCTGCTTTACTTCGCTAAAAGTCAGGCTGCTTTAAGTTTTAATGCCACAACCCCTGCCTTGAGTGCAAAAAGCATCTTTGATCAAATCTGCCTTGTGAATCCGAAGATTGAAGCTGGCGAGTGCCCACTTTTTTATGCCCGCTTTGAGTTGCACTCAAATCCTCAAACGGGCAAGGCCATTTACCAGCGTTTTCTCAAAGAGAATCCATACCATCTCTTGGCGCGTGCTCTCTACATCGAGTTCGCTCTCATTGATTTGAAAAATGAAAATGAGTTCTCTGATCAGTTCTATGATTTAGAAGAAGGCATTCGCAAATGGCAAGAAGGGGCAGGTCCGCGAGAGCTTAATCTCTTGAGTGCCACGGCCAAAGTCCGCTTTCGTGTGTTACAGCGCTATAGAAGAAGAATTTTTTGATCAGTGTAGAGCAAGAGTCTCTCTCGTGTTAATCTCTAGCCTATGATTGTTTTACGTTTCTTTATTATCTTGACCGTATTACTTGGAAATTCTTTTGCACAAGAGTTGCAGAAAAGTTTTTCCGAGGGCTACTTGGGAGAAAAAAATCTTACTCCCTATTCGGGGCCTTGGAATCCGGTCTTTCACCACGATGCTTATTTTGGTCGTCTGACTTGGGATGATGATGAATTTTATAATCAGCTTATTTTCAACACCATCTGGAAAGATGCGCCTGAGTGGAGCCAGTACTTCTCACAGGAAGTGATTGGTGCCTCTACTTGTCCACACGATGTGCTTTCAAAAAATTTCGAAGATATCCGTTACGGCTATCGTCTGGTGGCCATGAGCTATCTGCTCGAGTCAATGGATGCAGCCCGCTCGGATATGCTGCTTTTGAGACAAGATAAATCCTGCCACTTCGAACTTCCTGAGCTGCTCTCACAGTGCCGCCCTGTCAGTGATGACATGAAAAATTTTGTCACCAATCTGAAGCGCCAGACTCCTTTTACTCTACCCACCATTGGAAAAGCTCATAACTTTAATCAATACTGTCGTGACTGGGTACAGTCGATCGGTGGGAAGAATCCTAACCTCAGCGCCGCTCGAGTGGCCGCGCAGGCCCTTCAGCAATCGGAAGCTCTGCAGGGAATTTCAATCGAAAGAGCACTCAAACTTTTAGTGCAAAGCTGTCAAGAGGATCGCCAAGTCTTTCTCTCAGTGTGCTCGGAAAAAGATCAGCTCTACGGCATGTCTCAGTCGCCATTGGCGACTTATCTTTTGGCCACTTCGAATCTGATCACGATTTTAAATCAGGAAGGAATGGCCCAGGGGTGTCTCAGACGGTTCGGACAACTGATGTCGAGTAAAGAGCGCCACTTCCCGGCCATGGTTCGCATGCAACCCACCATCAGTGCCAGTCTTAAAAAACAATTTGCCGATCGTTTCCCTCATGGAAGGGCCTTCGTTTATGGAGCGCTTAAGGAATTTCGTCAAAAGGGTCTGGCAAAAGTTTTCGAAGATAAATTGACACCCACTGAAGTGAAGCCTGCGCCAGTGGTGGTGGCGAGTCAGCCTAAGAGTGAACCGAAAGCCGTGGCCCCTCAACCTGTGGCCGTGGTGGAGTCGACACCTGTGGTGGTGCAGAAGAAGCTAGAGGTCGAGGTGGATAATCGCACAGCATTCCTGCAAGCCGCAGAAGTGAGAAAGCTGCAAGATCTGGATCGCGCGGATGTGGATATGCTGAAGTTCAAGTATGATCACGTTTTTTCTGCAGCAGAGTTGCAGCTTCTAGAAGGCACTCTCAAAGAATACACCACTCGCTCTGCTCTCGAAGAGATGCGGGCCTGGGATAAGTTAGGAACGAGTGAAGCTCCGTTACCACTGACATTTTTAAAATTTTTGATCGACTCGCAAAACCATCAAGGTCTCTATAACGTGGTGGGTGTTTTAGGAGATCAGTTTTGGGTGAGTAACGACATTGATAAAAATTCTGCCGCAGAATACGTAGAGCTCAAAAGTGACAGTACCACAAACTACTCTTGGTCACTCTCAATCGTTCGTAAACCCTGAGGCCTAGTCCCACCATTCAACTTTAATGCTGCGACAACCACTCTCTATGGCGGCTTTCAGTCCGGTGGGAGAGTCTTCAAAAATCACACATTCCAATCGCCCTAAGTTTAACTGCTGCATGGCCTTGAGATAAGGCCCAGGATGAGGCTTCGGGTCTTTGACGTCTTGAAGAGTGATGATGAGATCGAAATATTTGATGTACCCAGATTTTTCTAGGAGTGCATGAGTGATCACGCGCTCACTCGAAGTGACTAACCCCAAAGCAAACTCATGATGCTTAATTTCCTGAAGCAGTTTCTCCACGGCCAGCTTGCTCCAAGTGGTGTGATCACTTTGAGCGATAAGAGTCAGAAGCCTTTCATTTTTTAATTGGATAAACTCTTCAAAACTCATGTCTTGGGGAAAACCAGGCCAGCTGCGGGCATGCATTAAGACTTGGTAGTCAGTCATTCCCTTAAATTGATGGTGAATCTCATCTAGATTAGGCAATTTAATATGTAGACTCTGGGCCAAGGCCTCAAATATCTGGGCATGCAGAGGTTCGGTATTAAAAAGTGTCCCATCCATATCGAAGAGCGCAGCGCGTAGTGCGGGGTGTGAGTCTTTGAGACTCTGTAGACTTGGGACTTGAGAGAGAGTTTCCATGAGAGAGATTATGCACAGAAATCACCCGAAGTCGACTTGAAGCGCGGGGGATATTGATGTAAATCAGAGTCATGAAAAAAGACATACTTAACCAGCTCATTTTAGAATCTCAATCTTATCGCTCACTGGATGATATAGAAAAACTGGTCGAGCGAGGCACAAGTCTGGCCGTGATCCCGATTCAGCCTTTGTATATGTCCCTGCGCTCAAGCTCTAAGGATCAAGTGGCGCATCTCTTGCCTAAGCTCTCTCAAGACCAGCGCCAGGCCCTTTTAGATATTGATATTTGGAAGAAAGAAGAACTTGATCCCCAGTCGGCCTTGTGGTGGATTGATGTTTACGGCTCTTGTCCTGATGAACAGGTGCGCTATGAGTACGCCCAGTCAGAAGACTTTCTTCTCACCATCAAGAACCAATGCATGATTCAAACTTTCGACGCCGAGGAACCTGAGTATCCGGAGTCGGATAATTACTTTCTGACTGAAGATAATCTGCTTCTCATCGAGTACCCAGAGGACTTTCAGTACGTCCGAGAGCTCAAGCAACTCGTTAAAGATCTGTATACGGAAAAAGGTGTAGAGTACGCCTACTCGCACTTGTTTAAGATGGTGTCTGATTCCTATCTCGTGATGGAAGAGGATAGTTACCAACGCAAGAAAGAGCGTCTCAGAGACTATGGTTTTCTCGATTACTATGATGCCGTTGAACTTGAAGCGATTCATAGTAGCTTTGAGAAAGTGGAAGCCTTCTTAAGAGAGCGCAAAGGGATGACAGGCGAGCTGGACGATGCGCTCAGGAATCAGGCGCTTCATGCATCCTCTCTGGTGGCCTATCACAATGGTCTTGATAGCATTAAAGAAGCCCTTGAGCAGATTACAGATACGAAACGTTTAGACTACTTGCAGTTTACTTTTTTACGACTGGTAAATGCTCGCATCGTTGCCGAAGATGCGCTTAAGGGTGGCTCGGTGAAGATGACAAAGGTAGGTCACAAGGCCCGTCAGCGCCTAGAATTAGGTTTTCAGTTTGCTCAAGAAAAACTGGGACTAAATCCTTTTGAAAAACTCGACTTCACTGATCTCTATCGTGTCGGGAATTCTCTCCTTGAGATCCAGAAGAGAAAACTTAAATCCACGATCACAAAGACTCCTTTTGATAACGAGTCTTGTGAATTTTTCTTAGGCACTTGGTGGAATCAGTTTCTGGATCACTCCATGGACGAAATCATCAAGCTTAAAATTGATGGCTCTAGTCCAGCTGTTGAGATCACGGACACTGCTACTTGGAAGAGCTGGCTGGAGTTGTCTGAAACTTTTTCCGCATCGCTGCCTTTCATTCAGAAATTCTGGGTCATCATGCAGAGGCTCATCGACAAACAAGATTTGCAAGACGAGTTCTACCTTAACTACAGCCTGGATTCGGTTGACTTTGAAACGATCATGATCTCAAGTCTTATTAACTTTTCTCAGGGCCATTTTGATAAAAATGACCAGCCGAAGATGGGTGTGACGATTGAAGAGTTGAAACTGTTTTATAAGCGTTTTTTCCAGCAAAGAGATGGCGAATGGCTCTTGAAGGGCGAAGAAGACCCGACTCTAGCGCCCCTGTTAAAAGGCTTTGCCGAAAAATTTGGTCTGAGTCTTGTGCCACGTTTTGATTCTTGGCTGCGCCAAGTGCTGGTCGAGCATCTTAATGGCTATGACATTGAGACTATGCAGATCGAAGACTTCAAGCACGTCGGTGGTCCCTTGATCCTGAGCCAGGGTCACTGAGGCGAGTTAAAGAAGCGATCCCACACTTCAGTCAGGCTCTTTTGCAGAGTAGAGTCGGGGGGATTGAGCATGGCAAAAAGTTGATGCTTAAGTTGTCGGTTGAGGTTTCTCTGGTGCTCGATGATTCTTTCGCCTTGCGAGTGATTGCGGGCCAAGGGCAGCTGGTCGCTTACTAATTGAGAGAGTTTTTTGAGGCGCTCGTTATCGTTTAGGATAAAAGAGAGCGCTTCTCCTCCTGCGCTTTTAGGATTCTTTTCCTGCGTTGAGTTTTCTGTAACGCCATCAATGAAGTCCTCAAAACCCTTAAGGTCGTCACTGTTGCGAGGGTTGAGAAGCTTCTTCTTATCCATTTGGTTTCTTTTGTTTGAGACGATTAAGAAGGTATTCGTAATAAAAGCCTTCGTTCACGAGATACCAAATCTTTTTATGGTTGATGCCGTAGTCTTCTAACACACGAGTCATTTGGTGTGGATCAGCGTTTTTTATTTCCTGTTGAATCAGTTTATTGCGATCAAGAATCTGTGACTCTTTAACCGTCACCTTCGTGTCTTTCACGTTAAAGAATTTAGGCAAACTCTTTGTATCTTTCACCACGGGGATGTTGCCCACGGCTTCTGTCAGGTCACTGACCATGTAAACAGGATAAGGAAAGCGCCATGAAGCTTGGTGAGAATGAAACCAGTTTTCAATCACACCGATGACTTCCCGTTGTTCGTCCAGATTAAGCGAGTTCAAAACAAAGGCGACAGGTCTTCTCAGATTGATGTCCTCGTTTAAAAGCTCAGTCACACTGAAAAGATCAGCGTTTTTGACAGGGACAAGTTGGTAGATAGGAAGATTCATGGTTTAATTTAATCATGATTTCGGACTCTCTCCTAGAGAGGAATATAAAGTTTGATTAAAATGGTTTGTTAAATGGTTCATCTGCCGGCACTCGTGCTACCAAAAGAATTTCTCACTCTGCTTAAAGAGCCCAACTCTGCGCAGAAGTCGAGCCAGATTATCGCCACTCTCAGGGCCAATCCTGCGCTCTCAATGATTTTAGAAAAAGCCTTCCAAGAGTTTGATGAAAATAAAATTGGTCTCGAGAAAATTTCGACCACGCTGGGCTGGGATCACTTTCGTGACCGCATGTCTTCAGTCTATATTTTTAAAATTCTCAACTCCGTGTTTCCTGATAAAACGGACATGGATCTGGTAGAAGATATAAAGCAGTTCGAGAAGCGTTTCAGTGATAAAACTCTGGCCGGTGACTCTCGGCTTTTTATGATGGGCTTTTATCTCAAGATTTTTAATCTTTTTGAGTCTAATCAAGACACAGATGTATCCGCCACAAAAGTCCCTTTCAGTGTCGACAAAGTTTTAAATCTCTCGAAAGCACGCACTGATAAAGCCGACTGGTTGGTACTCTTGGTGTGGCATCTGTGTGAGTTCTTGGGTGAGTATAAACTGGTAGAACTCGTCAGTAAGGGGACTAGTTGGGCTAATCTCTATGCACTCTTGAGTGATGATCAAAAATTTCATCTTGTCTCAAACCTTTTATCTTATGGTGCGTCTATCCGCGAGGACGACCCATTTCTCTTTGAGAGGATCTAGTCATGGCAAATACAGTTTGGGCACTCTTAGATGAGATCGCTAAAAAGCAGGGTATCACGGAAGTGATCCTCAACCGCTTTGATAATATTTTCGTCGAGCACCAAGGGGAACTGGTTAAACTGAATGCGAAAGTGTTGCCCGAGGACATGGATTCTTTCGTGCAAGAAGTGGCCAAGCAGAACTCCAAAAAATTTGGTCCTGAGCATCCCATTATGGACGGCAACCTCCCGGACGGTAGTCGTATCAATGTCATTAGCCGTGACTACGCCAACGGTGGACCGGCGATCACAATCAGAAAATATCTTAAGACCCTCAAGACCTTTAACGACAATCCTACGATCTTTGGCCTCAATCCCCGCTGGCTGGATTTCTTAAGGGCCGTCATCGCTGGTAAGCTCAACATCATCGTCTCTGGTGGCACGGGTGTGGGAAAGACCACTTTCCTCAATCTCCTCTTGCAAGAGATCAATCCTCTCGAACGCGTGATCACCATTGAAGATACGCGTGAACTGCAATTCACTCTGCCAAACGTCGTGCGGCTCGAAGCTCGCACGGGAAGCTTCACCGGTGGCGCAGCTTTGGCGATGAGAGACCTCGTAAAAAATACTCTGCGCATGCGACCCGATCGTATTATCATCGGTGAGGTTCGTGGCGCAGAGGTGTTCGATCTCCTGCAGGCCATGAACACGGGCCACGACGGCTCCATGGCCAGCGTGCACTCGAACAATCCAGGAGAGTGTCTCAATCGACTCGAGAATCTCTATCTACTTTCAGGTCATGACGTACCAGTGAAAGCGATTCGCCAGCAGATCGGCTCGGCCATTGATTTCATCATCCAGCTTAAACGCACCCGCGAAGGAAAGCGCATTGTGGGCCAGATCACAGAGGTCGCTGGCATGGAAGGCGAGCGGATTCTTTTGCAAGACATGGGCGTCTACCGCGAGGATCGACTCCAGTTCACAGGCATGGTTCCGAAGAACATGCAGAAGCTCATCGACATCGGTCTACCGAAAGATTTCTTCGTAGGAACCTAGAGTTAGTAAGTAAACTCTCTATGCACCAGCTCCACAGCCTTGCGGACATTGTCTTCAGGGGTTTGAATCGTTACACCGTGACCCAAGCCGCAGATCCATTTTTCCGGATTGAGGCCGCGCTTCATGAGATCCTTGTGCCATTCGCGAAGGTTTGAGAGGAGAATGTCCTGTGGCAGATGCAGCCAGATCGGATCAAAGTTTCCTTGCACAAAAAGTTTTGGGAACATTTTTTGTGCTTCCACGAGATCACATCTCCAATCGATCCCCAGAGTATCAATCGGGAGATCGTGAAGATATTCCCAGTGCGCGCGTTGGGTGTGCTTAGAGTAGTAAGTAATGCGTGTGTGAGGACAGAGTTTTTTAAATTCAACCATGACTGTTTTAAGCGCAGGCACTACATATTTGCCATAATCCCCAGGAGAGAGTTCACCCGCGGCGGTATCAAATAGACAGACCGCATCCGCGCCGCCTTCCGCCTGCACCTGCATCTCGGTCACAAGATTAGGAATCAGTTTTTGCAGAAAGCCTTCCCAGCGTCCATCGACAAGACCACGTTTAGCTGAGACGAGGTTGCCGTCATGCAGACCTTCAGTCACATAAGTGTAGAGAGTGAAAGGGCCTCCAACAAATCCCAGCAGAGTACGGTCCGTGGGAAGAGCTTTTTTCAAAAGGAGGCAGGCCTGTTTTTGGAAATCAAAAAATTCGCGGGCCGGTGCAAGTTCTTTGAGATCTTGAATCTTTTGAACAGTATCCAGATGCCAATCAAGCTTTGGTCCTGGGTCGTATCTTAATCCAGTTCCTAAGTGCTCGAGAGGAAAAAGCAGATCTGAGAAGAGAATGGCCGCATCGAATTTAAAATCTTCAATCGGTCCCATAGTGACTTCACACGCCAGCTTTGGGTCTTTGCACATGGTGATGAAGTCGCTTTGCTTTTTTATGTTCTGGTAGTGGTTGTGATATCGCCCAGCTTGACGCATGAACCACACGGGGACATGGGTTTTTCCATTAGTCTGGCGGCGCTGATCAAAAATATTCATACTCATCCTTTAAAAATCTAAACGGTAACCCACACCCCGCACGGAGGTGATCTTGAGTTGTGATTGTGGGTCACTCTCGGTCCATTTTCTCAGTTTTACAATATAGTTATCAATCGTTCTATTCGTCGGAAAAGCTTCTTCGCCCCAGATGTCCTCGATCAACTCTTCTCTTGAAACAACCTCTCCCTTGCGTGCGAGAAGTTGCTGCAGAATGGCCGTCTCCTTTTGCCCGAGACTTGTGATGGCTCCGTGAGCGTCTTGCACTTCATAACGGCGAGGCCAAAATACGAGTTTGCCGAACTTCATTTCTTCCGGTTCAGCTTTTGAACGGCGCTTATACTGGAAGATGCGTTCAAATCTCAAGGTGAGTTCTTTGAGCTCGAAAGGCTTCGTGATGTAATCCTCGGCACCGATCTCAAGACCCTCGACTCGAAGGGCAGGATCATTCATGGCCGACAGAAAAACAAAGGTGAGCTCACGATTCATTTTTCGAAGCTCTCGCGCCAACTCCAATCCATTTCCATCAGGAAGATTGATATCTAAGAGAGCGAGGTCGGTGTGCTGAGAGTGCAGATTTTTTGCTTCTTGAACACTTTTCGCCCATTCCACCTGATAGCCCTTAGACCTAAAGTAATCTTTAAGTGTGGCACCCAGATTCTCTTCGTCTTCAACAATCAGAAGATTTGCTTTTGGCTGGCTCACGTCATCTCCTCAGGGGCTGCTTGAAAACGCAGAGTGAATACGAGGGGGCCTGCGGGAGAGTAGGAAAGTGTACCTCGCATGGCACGCATGAGTTGCGTGATAAGATAGAGGCCAATACCAGTGCCTTTTTTAGAATCATGTTTGTAGAAGAGCTGCCCTAAACGCTGGCGGCTGCCCCTAAAGATGGCACCGTGGTCATTGTAGGTGAGTTGATCAGCAGCGAGAGTGATGAGAACTTTTTGCGTCTGGGGGTTGTGGCGCTGAGTGTTCTCGAGCAAATTTCTCAAAATCATGGTGAGTGCCATCTCGTCGGCCATGACGAGGGCCTGTCCTTCAACCACGATAGGCAGCTGTGAGCGAGTCATAAACTTTTTCACGAAGCGCGTGAGATCAATGGGAACGAGAGTCAGTTCTCCATCTTTTTCAACTCGAGAAAGTTGTAGCCCCTTATCCAGTTCGTGCTCGAACTTGGTGGTGTCTTGAATCAAGCGTGTGGTGAGACTTGTGAGCTGAGCGTGGTCATGGGATTCATCAGCGATGAGATCGCGGATGACCTCCGCCTGAAGACGCATGCTGGCCAGAGGAGTTTTAAGTTCGTGGGTTAGTGAGGCAAAGAGCGCTTGCAAGGCACGAGTTTTTTTTAAGTCTCGTGCATAGAGGTACATCAAGGTCATGGAGCTTGCGACAATTAAGAGTAGGAAAGTCGAGCCTTCCCACTTCACCATATTGATCACCCCCGAACTCGTCGGGCCGATCATGCGTGAGAGTACAGTCAAAAGATAAAGCCACCATACACCCAAGGCCAGCACCAAGAGCGTGAGGCTTGCAACGATGAGGTAGAACCAGCGGCTGTGACGGATTAGTCCCATAGGCGTTTTCTAAGTTCCTTTAAAATCTTTTCATCGTGGGAGAGGGAAACAAAGCCTACTTCCCATGCATTGGGAGCAAGGTAGATGCCTTTATTCAGGAACACTTTAAAGAGTTCATAGAAGCGCTCATTCAAATTACTGGGAATTTGTGTGATGTTGGTGAGTTTCTCTTTTGTCGGTGCCGCCCAAAAAAGTGAGCCAAAACGTTGGATGCCGTAGTCGGCAAAACCATGACTCTCACTCCACTCAGAGAGAAGCTTCACAATCTCTTCTGAATACTGATCAAGTCTCTTGTAGGCGTCAGGCGTGAGTTTTTTCATGTTCGCCAGTCCTGCGGCCATGGCCACAGGATTTCCAGAGAGTGTTCCCGCCTGATACACAGGCCCCACGGGAGCGAGGAATTCCATGTGCGCGCGTTTTCCAGCCACAGCACCCACAGGCATGCCACCGCCGATGATTTTACCGTAGGTCACAAGATCTGGAATCACACCACTCAAACAGGCCATGCCACCAAAGTGAACTCGAAAACCTGAAATCACTTCATCAAATACCAAAAGGGCACCGTATTTATCACACAGGCGACGAAGTCCTTGCAGGTACTCTGTGCCCTGAACAAGAAGACCATTGTTGGCCGGAAGTGGTTCAATAAAAATGGCTGCCACTTGATCGGGGTGAGCTTTAAAGCAATCTTCAATCGCCGCGAGATCACCTAGTTCAACGATCAAAGTATCAGCCGCTTGTTTGGCCGTGACACCTTTAGAACTCGCATCTGCTGTCCCCGCGAGACCTGACCCAGCCTTGATGAGCATGCCATCGAGATGTCCGTGGTAGCAGCCGTTAAACTTAATAATTTTCTCTCGGCCCGTGATCCCGCGGGCGAGACGAACAGCAGTCATGACCGCTTCTGTTCCGGAGTTCATGAATCTGACTTGATCAATGAAGCAGAGGCGATCCACCATATATTCGGCGAGCTCCAGAGAGTATTTCTCGCACGCCCCATAACTCCAGCCGCGCTCCAGAGCGCCTTCAATGGCTTTTTTTACATCTGGGTCTTTGTGTCCGTGAATGAGCGGTCCAAAACTCATGCAGAAGTCTACGTAGTTTTTTCCATCTTCATCCCACGTCATCGCTCCATCAGCGCGATTGATAAAACGAGGAGTTGTGTGTAGGCCCTTAAAGGAGCGCACGGGGGAGTGCACACCACCGGGAACATATTTTTTAGATTTTTCAAAAAGTTGTTCTGAGTTCATAGTTTTCCTAAGAGAGTGAGAAACTCTTTGTGATCGGTCAAAGCCGTCACCGTGATATTTTTGTCTTTAAAACTTAAGTAGGTTTTTCCCAGACCACAGAAATGCTGGATGTTTTTGAGCTCTGGAACTAATTGTGTGTAGGCTTCGTACTGCGGATAACTCGCCCACCAGGCGTGAGTGATTTTTTTGAGCTCAGCCAGTTGGGCTGTAGAGGGGGGGGTCATCTCGTGGGTGTAACTGGCGAATGTTTCACCTAATGGGCTGGTGGCTTTATCGTGACTCAACACAATCCATGAGTGATCACCCATCATAAGTTGAAGAGCTTTAGAGTTACGAAGCTTGATGATCTCAGAGTGACCCATGCCATCGGCGCCGCCGTGAACCCAGAATCCTTTCTCGACTAATTTTTTTCTTGTTTCTGGTCCTGCCGCCCAAAAGGTGCCAGCCTCCTGAGTGCCAGCCTCCTTGGAGGCTGGCACCTTGGGAAGAGAGTCAAGGGCAAGGGCCGTCGTGACAAACACATGCTGGTTCTCCACAGTTGCCACTTTTCCCGTAGGGATTTTCTTGAAGAGTTCATCACTCAAAACACCCTCACAACTGCCAGTCCCTAAAAAAGCGCGTGCGGCTTCAATCCTTTCAAGCTTCACACCCTCACGTTTTTTGACGTGAATTTTTTGCTCGTCCACCGTGCCTTTATGAAAATGCAGGAAATTTCCAGCAAACTCTCGCACATGAATCCCTACGGCCAAGTGACATCCACCGCCATAGGATTTAAAAGCCTCACGTTCGCGCTTCACTTCTTGCTCCGTGGGCGCGTGGTGAATGCGTTGGATAAGACTTAAGAGTTTACCTTGATCCGCACGATCCTCAGCCACTTCAATGCCGAGGGCTCCTTGTGAAGCCGCAGACGGAAAAACGCTTTGGGGGAGTACGGCAAAAGTAAGGCCATCGAGTAGTTCCCTCAGTTGCGCCAGTGAATCAGGTCTGTGCGCTAAGCGCTCCACTCCCGCCAGGGCCAGGGTGATGGCGTGGTAATTGTCGTCTTTGAGTTTTTGAATCCGCGTATTGATATTTCCTCTCAGTGTCTCTGTGCGAATAGTGGGGTGAGAGGGAATAAAATGTGAGAGATCACTGGTGAGATTGACGATCCGTCTTGGAGAGCTGGTGCCGACGATGAAATCTCCCGACCAGTTTTTTAATTTGTTCACGGTCGCTTTTTTTGTCAAAAGCACATCATGGGCAAAAGAGCGTTCAGTGATGGCCGCTAGTTTGATGCCTTGAGGTCTCTCGCTACCCAGATCTTTGTAAGAGTGAATCACCAGATCCACGTCACCGTTTAAAAGTGCGGCATCGAGTTCTTTGGTGAAGAAGTCCTTACCCTCAAGTTGCCACAGAGGACGATCCACAATCTGATCCCCCTGAGTTTTAATCAGGACCAGCTCGAATTTTTCGCCAGTCAACTCTTCGAGTTTATTTTTTGTAATAGTAGCTTGTGTGACCGCAAGGAGCGATCCTCTAGTTCCGATTTTATACACAGTAGTGATCTCGCTTAAACGTGAAGACTTTCTCGGCTTGCAGTCTGCCATCTGAGCTGCTTTTCTTCAAGCCATCGCACGCGTTGGTCGACAATGTTGAGCATCGCTTTGCGAGCGAGGTTGATGCGGTCGCGCTTTTGATCTTCCATCAGGGCACCTTCGGCAAAAATATCATCCAGGCGGATGACGCCTTCATCGCAAGTAAGACTGGTGCGCAGAGCACTGGGAGAGCCCAGATCGACCACCAGACGCTGTTGGTGGCGAGATTTCCATGCGTCAAAAAAAGTTTGATCCAGAAGTGTGCCCTCAAAACCAATTGTATTGGCAATAAAAGCATGCTCCAGCCAATTAATTTCGCGCCAAGGAAGAACTTCTACTCCGTGTGTCGAAGCTAATTCTTGCACGCGACCGTTGTTGCGGGCGCTTAAAAAAATAGGGGAGCGTTTCTTAAACTGATTAATCAAATCTTCGGCCAGCTGACCTGAACCTAAAATCAGGATGGGAGCGTTTTTCATCTTTCCCGCAAAGTGTTTGCGAGTTAAGTGAGCGTAAGTTTTTTGCCCAATCCCGATAAGATGTTGAGTTCGGATCTCTTTGGCATCTTTAAAAAGCTTTTCAAGAATCAGCATGAGACGAGCGTCTCGCTCGGGGTGGGAGGTGAAGGTTTTGTAGGCTTCTTTAAACTGGCCCACAATCTCATTTTCACCCACCAGTTTTGACTTCAGTCCGCAAATTGTTTCAAGCAAATACATATAGGCTTCTGGGCCTTCTGCTTTTTCGTGCAGTGGCAATGGAGCCGTAGAGAAGGGGCGTTGGAGGTAACTCATGACGATCGTGCGCTGGCAGGTTTGGAGGACAAAAGAATTGGAGAGCGTCGTGAGCTCGACGCCTAGGCCTGCGGGAAAATTCCATAAATTAAGACTGTTAACCATCTGGGTCAGTTTAATCAGGCCTAGATGATTTTTTGTCATGGAAATGTCATGGCCGAAAGTTTTTGCACATGAAGTATTCTTGACGTAAACCTAACAAAGCCTAGATTTTCGATTACTGACCTCATTTGCTATGAATACTGGATGCTCAAAACCATGACGACTCAAGACAAAGAGCTCTCTAAACAAAAAGAAGTTACATCGCTCCTTCAGCGATTGGCTTACCCCTTTGTAGAGTCTTTTCGTCGCTTCGATCGTCGTATGGATGGAGCCGCTAGTTTTTTTGTTAAGCACTGGGGGAAGAGCCGGTTTATGGTGGCGATGAGTAAGAAAGCTCAGTACATGGGACTCGAGAATCTATTTAATAAAGGCCCTAAAGCTTTTATGTACTTTTTTCTTTTTTATCTTATCCGCGACACCGTTCTCTACATCATTCTCCCCATTTGGTTTGCCACTTTAGTTGATTAATAGGGAGTTCACGATGCAAACGTTCACCATTCTCTACACCCTATTCGGGGGCTTAGGGATCTTTTTCTTTGGTATGAAATTCATGTCTGATGGCATGCAGGCCATGACAGGGGACGTGATCCGCAAGATCATCAATTCCATCACCGCTAACCGCGTGATGGCGGTGGGAGTGGGGCTTGGGGTGACGATGCTGGTGCAGAGTTCATCCATCACCACAGTCATGACAGTTGGTATGGTGAACGCGGGTTTGATGACCCTCAAACAATCCATTGGAGTTGTGTTTGGTGCGAACATTGGTACCACCATAACAGGTTGGATCATTTCTATCAAAGTCGACAAGTACGGCCTTTTGCTCGTGGGTCTTGGATTTATTCCCGCTCTTTTTGCAAAATCGAATAAAGTGCAACATCTCGGGCGTGCGGTGCTTGGAATTGGTATGGTCTTCATTGGTCTGAAGACCATGAGTGATGCCTTCGTCCCCTTGAGAGAAAGCCAAGCGTTTCTAGATTCGATTGCCTATTTTGCCGGCGATAATTATCAAGCCTATATCGCTTCACTTCTGATGGGCTGTGCACTCACGATTGTCGTACAGTCCTCTTCGGCTATGCTGGGGATCACCATGGCACTGGCTTCTACGGGAGTGATTAACTACCACACGGCCGTGGCGCTGGTGATGGGAGAGAACATCGGAACAACCATCACTGCTATGCTCGCTTCGATTGGGGCGAATGTGAATGCGAAGAGAACCGCTCGCGCTCATGCCACGTTTAATATCGTGGGTGCGCTCGTTATTCTGACGATTCTTCCTTATTACTTTGATTTCATCGAATGGCTCGTCCCCAGTGACGCTGAATTTAAATTGCCCGATGGCAGTCAGCCCAATGTCAACTCTCACATCGCCATGGCCCACACATTCTTTAACGTGACCGCCACTTTGGTTTTTTTGCCTTTCCTAAATACACTCGCGAAATTTGTGACGAAAATTACTCCTGATAAAGTGGAAAAAGAGTCATCGCATCTTTTGATGCTTGGGAATCCCGCCGATCTTCTGCCCGCCACGAGTTTGATTCAGGCTGAAAATGAATTGAAAAAAATGTCTGAGATCGTCAGCCGTATGTACAAGCTGGTGCGCGAGTACTGGGAGGATACCGATGAGGATCCGAAAAAACTTGCCAAAATTCTTGATTACGAACGCATCACCGATAACATTCATAAAGAGGTGACGGTGTTCCTGTGCTACGTGATGGAAAAGCCACTTTCTCACCATCAATCAACGCAAACACAAGCTCTCATCAATGCCTCTGATGAAATTGAATCAGTGGCCGATTATCTTGAGCGCTTGACGGTCTATCGTTCGCGTTTCCGTGGGGGAGACTCACTTGAGGGTGAGAGTCGCCAGGAGTTTTTTGATTTCATGGATGAGGTGCAAAGCTTTTATCATCTTACAATTGCCGGCTTACATAAAGCGTCAGATTATGACCGTGAAAAAATTGTCTCTAAATCTGAAGAGTTACAAATCTGGGCTGATTCCATTCGTGACAAGCATTTAGATCGCATCTCTAAGGGAGCCTATAAACCGGTGACCGCTTTGACATTTTCCGATATGGTGGTAGCTCTTCGTAAAATTAGAACTCATGCTTTCCGTATGTCACAATCGGTCGCTGAGTTGAACTCGCAACAGGAGTAGTTTTTCATGGGTTTGATGTTTACAGCTTCGGAAATTGTTGAGCGTGATCGCGGTCTTACATTCGATGACGTTCTGTTGATGCCTTGTCACTCAACTCTCTCTTCTCGTCGCGCGCCTAACCTTGAAAGCCGTTTAACAAAAAATATTAAACTTAAAACACCGATCATAGCGGCCAATATGGACACTGTTTCGGGTCCAGAGATGTGTATTAAAATGCATCAGCTCGGTGCCATTGCGATTCTTCACCGCTTTATGTCTCCGGAGCAGCAGGTGGAAGACGTCAAAACGATTCGTAAGGCGATTGGCACAGGTCACGTGGCTGCCTCCATTGGAGTGAAAGAAGAAGGCATGATGCGTGCAAAGTTGCTAGCAGATGCTGGCGTGGACATCCTGACTTTAGATATCGCTCACGGTGACTCCGTCATGATGCTTGAGACGCTCGATTTCGTTAAAAAGAATTTCCCTCACATTCAAGTCATCGCCGGCAACGTGGCCACTCCTTGGGGCACAAAAACTCTCATTGATCATGGAGCTGACGCTATCAAAGTAGGGATCGGCCCAGGTTCGATGTGTACCACACGCATCATCACGGGTTGTGGTGTGCCTCAGCTTTCAGCTGTGGCGATGTGCGTGCTGGAAGCTCGTAAATACAATATTCCTGTGATCGCTGACGGTGGAATCAAAACTTCAGGTGATATCGTGAAGGCTTTTGCCGCTGGCGCAGAAACAGTCATGCTGGGAAGCATGCTCGCCGGTTGCACGGAGACTCCAGGGGAAGTGATTGGCGGTAAAAAGAAATACCGTGGCATGGCCTCTAAGGACGCTCAAGTTTCTTGGCGTGGTGATTTGCCTAAAGGCATGGCCCCAGAGGGTGAGAGTCGCATGATTAACTGCAAAGGTAGCGTGGAAAATATCGTGGATGAACTCACAGGTGGCTTGCGCTCGGGGATGACATACCTTAACGCTCAAGAACTGTCTGAAATAAACAAGAATGCCCGCTTCATGGAGATGACCTCTTCAGGTATGATAGAGTCCAAGCCTCATGGCATGAACCTCTAAATACTCTCGAAGGAGTCCTTCGTTGCAAAACGACGTGATCGATATAGTCGCAGCTTACCCTAAGCTCGCAGAACGTCTGGCTCAATATCCTAATGACCGCAAACGCATGGAAAAAATCGTGGCTGAAATTGCTGGCGATTTTTCTCCGGCAGTGGTCAAAACACTTTCATCCATCATTGAAAGTACTTTCTTAAAACTCTACGACGGCATCAAGCTTGAGATTCCTCAGGGAATGAACCTCGAAGAAATGCGTAAGACTCATCACGTGGTTTTGGTTCCTAATCACCAGTCGCATGCCGACTACGTGGCCTTGACTTATGTGCTCTGGAAAAATTTTGAGCTCCCAGTGTATGTGGCCGGTGGAATAAACCTCAACATCTTTCCGATCGGGATGATGTTTCGTAAAGCGGGTGCCTTCTATATCCGCCGCTCTTTTAATGCCGATATTTTGTATAAGCTCACTTTCGAAGCCTACATTTATTATCTGTTACAAAAAAATCATCTCGTGGAGTTTTTCTTCGAGGGTGGTCGTACGCGTACCGGAAAACTCATGAAGCCCCGTTATGGGCTGTTTCAGATGCTCCTGGAGTCTCACCGTCACATGGGAGAGGATAAGCCCTTTATGTTTATTCCCGTGGCGCTGGCCCATGAATACATCCCAGAGGCACGCGCTCACGCCAGAGAGCTGGGTGGGGCGAAGAAAGAAGCGGAAAATACCACGCAGCTTTTTAAACTTTTTAAACTTTTCAACAAACGTCTAGGCACGATTCACGTGCGCTTCGGTGAAGGCATCGTGGTGCCTGGTTACGTGGGTGAGATAAAAGTGGCGACTCAAGAGCTGGCCTTCGAGTGTTTTAAGGCCGTCGGTCGCTCCATGCCTGTGACGCCTTCGTCACTCTTGGCGCTGGTGATGCTAGATGAGCCGAGTGGAGCTTTAACGTGGAAGCAGATTGAAGAGAAGGCCCATGAGATCATTCACTATTGTATGGCCCTGAAAATTCCTGTGACTCAAAGTCTCAGAGATGGGCTCCTCAGTGATTCACTCCGTTCCGCTCTCGATATGTTTATTGGTAATAAAAAGATCGATCTCATCAAGCGTGAAAAACTCAATCAAGTCTTTTACGTCGTCAAACGTGAAGCACGGGTGGAAGTACTCTTTCATAAAAATATGATCCTGCACCACTTTCTAGTTCCAGGATTCATTAATGCCGTATGGTTTAAAATCTTCTCGGGAGAAATTAAGAGTTCCATGCAGCTCACAAAATTTCTTCAGCGTCAGAGGACCGAGTTGAAATACGATTTCTATCTTCCAAGCATTAAGGAGATGATCCTGCATGCTCGCGAAGTGGTGGAGTACGCCGTCGGTCGTCCTCTTCATGCGCTCGATGAAGCCCTTGAATTTAACCCCACTGATCTGTATCAGCTGGCTTCTAAGGTGCGCCATTTTTCTACCGCCTTCAGCTATTTGTATGAAGCCTACTATCTGGCCGCTATTTCTCTGAAGTACTTAGGCAGTGATCTTTTTGGCTCAGAGCGCTTTCTGCAAGTCGCCCAAGAACTTTTCTCGCTTGAGTTGGAGCATGGTCGCGTTGTGAAATACCCCGAGTCCTATTCTGTGCCAATTCTCAAAGATACACTGGATTTCTTTGTGGGTGAAGGTGTCTTAAAGCGCGTGGATGGCGGCAAATATCAGGTTGTTGAGCAGGATAAAGTGGATAAACTGATTGAGAAGTTTCTGCGAGACCTTAATGATCAGGTGGCCATCAATCTGAAATTTAATCGCGCGCCAAGTCATAAGCAAGAGTGAAGGCTCTCTTCGCTAAAGCTTGCTTAGTATTATGTAAGTGCGGTAAGTTAGCACTCCGATTCAAGTTTTTTTCCCCAGTATATGGAGGTGGGTTATAAGCGAAAAAGTCCAAGAGCCGCGCGTGAATGAAAAGATCCGTGCGCACGAGATCCGTCTGATTGGTGATGACGGTAAACAGTATGGTGTTGTCACTCTTGCGCAAGCAAGATTGATCGCTGAAAACGAACAGCTAGATCTCATTGAAATTGCACCGACCGCTGCCCCTCCAGTTGTAAAGCTGATGGACTACGGAAAATATAAATATCAAATGCAGAAGAAGGCTTCTGAGGCGAAGAAAAAACAAGTCGTCATTGAAGTCAAAGAAATGAAATTTCGTCCTGGGATTGATAAGCATGATTTGGAAGTGAAAATGAACCAAATCATTAAGTTTCTCGACCATGGAGATAAAGTGAAATTGCTCATGCAGTTTCGCGGAAGAGAGATGGCCCACAAGGAAATCGGTCTGGGTAAGTTTGATGAAATCATCAAGTTGATTCAGGAAAAAACCGGCGCCCTGGTGGAAGCGACGCCAAAAATGATGGGGAACCGCTGTCATGCGATGGTAGCCCCAGGCAAGAAGGGTAAGTAAAAAAGCCTAAAAAACTCTTTTACTCCCGAAGATTCACATGTTAGTTTATCGCACTTTCTAAAGTGCATATATTTTATCCCGTTTGAGGAGATGGTTTTTATGGCTAAAAAAATGAAGACAAAACGCGCAGCTGCTAAGCGTTTCAAAGTAACGGCTACAGGTAAGATTAAGTATAAGAAATCACACCTTCGCCACCTTTTGAGTAATAAGTCTAAGTCAGCGAAGAAAGATAAGAATGAGCCAGGATATGTAAATCCGGCCGATTATCATAATGCTATCAGTTGTATCCCATACCTCAGATAACCTGAGGTGTTTTTAACCTTGTAAGAGTAGCGAATAAGGGTCAAGCGTCGAAAGACCCCCTTAGAGTGAAGAAGGAGTAAGTCATGGCTCGCGTCAAAAGAGGCTTTAAGGCCCGTCAAAGAAGAAACAAAGTACTTAAACTAGCTAAAGGCTACCACTTCGACCGTCGTACGAAGTTCAAGCACGCGTCTGAGACAGTTCGTCGCGCGCTTCACTACGCATACAAGGGTCGTCGTCTCTTAAAGCGTGACATGCGTCGCCTTTGGGTTGTGCGTATCAATGCAGCTGTTCGTCCATTGGGCTTTAGCTACTCACGTTTCATCAACGCTCTTAAAGTGAAGAACGTTTCGATCAACCGTAAGATGCTTTCTGATCTTGCTGTTCGTGACCCAAAAGGTTTCGCAGCGATCGTAAGTTCTGTTAAATAACTGAAATTCTTTGAAGTTTTAGCCCCAATCCTCGTGAAAACGGTGGGTTGGGGCTTTTTTTTTTGTGGCACGCCAGAAAGTAGTCTGCTAACCTATGAATATAAGGCTTTTTTAAAACTTAAGCTTTTGAAATTTCATGGAGGATTTTCAATGAGCATGACTAAGGCAGACATTGTTGAACGCATCTACAAAGAGGCGGGTTTCTCGAAGAAAGAAGCTGCTGAATTAGTAGATCTGGTGTTCAAGGTCATTAAAGACACTCTCGCAAAAGGCGAAAAAGTTAAGATTTCTGGTTTCGGAAATTTTTCTATTCGTGACAAAGCGACACGCGTCGGGAGAAATCCTCAGACGGGTGAGGCGATGACGATTTCCGCTCGTCGTGTGTTAACCTTCAAACCATCGCAGATCCTCAAAGAAGACATCACGGAAAGATACTCTCACCGCATCGATGATCAAGGTAATGAAAATACTTCACTTCCTGCCAAAGAAGGTAAGCCCAAAGCGCTTAGCTCATTCCTTGCTGGAATTGATGAACCTGATTCAGATGATGATGATGATTTTGATGACGAGTAGAGTTTAATGTCCTCCATGACCATTCCGCACAAGTCTTCATTTAAATTCGGTGAGCTGACTTCGCTCACCGGAATCAAACCTTATGTTATTCGTTTTTGGGAAACAGAGTTCACTGAACTCAATCCCGTGTTGGCCGAAGATGGACAAAAAACATATTCGAGAGCTGATGTTGAAACCCTGCTAAAAATTAAATCTCTGCTTTTTGATCACAAACTCTCTCTGCAAGAAGCGAAAGCTGCGATCCGTGATCCTGAGTGGAAGATGCATGAGAAAAATGTGGTCGCCAATGTTTCGAACACAACTACTTATGTACAAGAGAATGTGAAAGAGTCACTAGTGGAAGCTTTGAGTCTGATAAAGAGTGTGAAGGCACGTTATCACTGGTAGAGAGATTCAATTTTTTTTAAATCATCCTGAGTAAAATGCTGAGTCCATCCTCGACTCGTTTTGAGATTGGCAAAAGATTTATCCAAAAATGCTGTGAGAAATTTTTTAAGCTGAGGGTAAGAGGAGCTTTCGATCAATACTAAATTTTTTTCAAGAGCGCTCGTTGCTTCTCTTGCGTTTAAAATAAAGGGGTTCACCTTGAGCTCATGTTCGCTGGGCGCATTAAGATCATCTAAGTCATCTAAGAGTTGAAAAGCAATACCGATCGCAGCCCCTAAGCGTAATCCGGACTTTAAATCACCAAAGCTCATGGAACTTTTAAGTGCCATGCCACCGATGATGGCAATTTGCATGAGCCTGGAAGTCTTAAGTTCATGCATGCGCAGACGTGCTGCGGTTTTATCAGCAAGACCTGAGAGGTCGATCCATTGTCCCAAGATGAGTCCTCCTCCAGCTGTGGCCCAGAGGAAAAACTGGCGAATAAAATCTTTCTGTGGCGTTTGAAGTCGATCGAGTTCTCGATAAGATTGCGCCAGAAGAGCGTCGCCGATGAGCAGCGCCTTCCATTCACCGTACTTGGCGTGGGTTGAAGGTTTTCCACGACGAATGAGATCGTTATCCATGGCAGGAAGGTCATCGTGCACAAGTGAATAAGCGTGGTGAATTTCAATCGCACATCCGAGAGTAAGTATGTCTCTTTCATGCGAGATCTTGAGATCTTGGCAGAGAGCTTCTAGCAAGCGAGGCCTGAAGAGTTTTCCAGGAGGCCTGAGTGCGTAGTCGAATATTTCTCTTAATTCAGGGTGGGTCGAAAAAGCTGGAATGCGAGATTTTAAATGGTGATCAAAATCTAGCATCATTGACCTTGTATGGGGCGCATGTTGCCCAGAGTTCCAGTCATATTTATTTGATAAAAATTATTCACCTGAGTGAACTGAGGTAGCATGAGGTTAAGAATAGGGAAGGCTTCCAGAAACTCAGCAGAGAAACTTGCTTCCCCTTTGAGGCTTATCGGTGAGAAGGCAATAGCGTTGGGAGCGAGAGATATATTGCCAGTGAATTTTCCGCGAATGCTTGAGTTGACGCCACCAATAATTAATTCTTTGAGTTGTACTTTTTTGCCATCCTCGCTTTCGAGTTTCAGAGAGAAGTTACCAATATCAATTTTTGGAAGCTTGAGGTCTCCCATCATCTGACCTGGAACATTGAGATTACTCGATTCAATACTCACCTTTAATTCATCCATGCGTGGTCCAGCTAAACTCATCAGTGCCTCAACATTGGCCGCACCACTGAGTTTTGGGATCTGGGGAGAAATTCTGGAAAATAGTGAGAGGTTCAATTTATTTTCTTCTACCCGAATGACTTGTCTAGAAATGCCTGCAGCGTAGTAAAGATTGAGAGGCTGAGAGTGAAGTTCCGTGGAGATTTTGAAAGCGACACCGAGAGGTGAAAAGCTTGGCCCACGAAAATAGAGATTCACATAAGGAAGCTTCATGCCTTGCCCGCCACCAAAGCAGTGGGCCGGAAGACGCATTTCAGTCAGTACAATCTTTGGCAAAAACAGTTCAATCCTTAAACGCTCAAAACTCATCTGACAGCCTGGCAGTTGGGCCAGTTGTGTTTTAACAAGTCCTTCAACCTGTCTTTGTATCGGGAAATGAATAAAGAAAGCTACCAGGAAACAGAAGATGAGAGCCCCAATCACGAGGAGTTTATTAATGCCTAAATTGTAGTCAACGCTTTCAAGTTTCTGAAGACTGCTCTGGTGTTGCATTAGTAGTCATCATCTCGTGGGATCACTTGTCCAAAATGGATCCCATGAAAGATGCCTTCGAGAAGGTTTGATTGTGTGCTACGAGTTATTTCCACTGAGCTGATTTTGAACTTTTCTGTTTGAATCATGAACGTAAAAAGTGACATGAGCTGTTCTGTAGAAAGACCTTCAAACTTCACATCTGATTCTGCTCGCACGAGTGCGTCTGAAACATTTTCCATATTGAAGTTTGAAATGCGGATTTTTGAGAGATCAATGGAAGAGCGTGAGAGCGCAGTAGAAAGTCGCGACTGCATCTCTGACTCACTGGAGATTGGTGAGGAAGCTGCCAGTCCCATGGAAAGACCGCCCGCCTCTGAGTTCTGGGTGATGATCTCTTGCATGGTATCGACGAGTTCAATGCGATTTTCAAGATCACTATGGAGCGAGCTGTTCTGAAGCCAAAAAATCATCACAAAAATTAAGGGAATCAGGGCCGTCATTGAAAGCAGCGCCCACTTTGCAATGCGCTGCTGGTCTTCTTCAAGGTTAGCGTAGAATTCGATACTCTTGTTATAGCCGGGCTGCTGCTTGAGCTCATCGAGCTTTTGAAAGAGGAAGGTATCAAATCTTTTTAAAAGATTGGTTGATTCGCTCATTTACTCAACTCCAGTAAAGCTCAGCGACTTTTTATTGGCATCAATTTTAACCTGTATGTCTTTAAAGTTGGTCGACTGCAGTCGTGATTCAAGGTTCTTTAAATCATCCACTCGATCAGAGGTAAAGGCAGCCATCACATCGCCTGTGTCTGTGACTGAGAAATTAGTCATGATCACGTTGATCCCATTAGTCAGTGCTGAAATCGTGACAAGAGGTGAGAGTGCCTTGATCTCAGAAGCCGACTGGAGAGTCGAGATTTGCTGAGAGATGGCTTTCTTTTTCTTTTGCAGGATAGCGGCTACAGTTTCTGGCTGAGAGGTAATGAGACGTTTCTCACGGGCCGTCAGTCCCAAGATAGGATTCTTTGAAACAGAGGCGACCTTCGCGTTCACAGCTTTTATATCAAGCTCTAGGAAAACTCGATGGACGATGAGACTGAGAATCAGCACAAGACTCACGGCCGTGGCTCTTGCTGCAAGAAAACTCAAAGTATGAAGAGGGAACTCTGCTCTCCCGCCCATGGCATAGTTGCCTGTGAGAAGATTGAGCAGGCGACTTTTACCCTTTACAGAGAGGGCCATCATATTTGTAAGAGTAAAACGTGCACGACTCTTGGGATTGAGATCAATCTTTTGTGTATCCGTATTCTCAAAAGATTCAAGGTGAGAGCATTTAACTTTAAAATGCTCTGTGAGAAAGTTTGAGATGTTTTTTACATTAGAAGTCCCGCCACACAAATAGACTTGTGAAAGCTTGACGCCATAGCTGACTCGAAAACCCAGCTCCCAGCGATGAAAGTCATTAATGAGAGGCTTAAACACTTGCTCCATGATATTGGCGAATTCGCGTTGGTTTTCATCCACATCATTTTTTTGAGACTCGGTGAGAACGAAGGCATTCTGATGCTTATAGATCATCGACTCCACCGGATTGATTCCGTAGGTCTGAGCGATCATCTCATCAATGTGCTTGCCACCAACGTAGCTGACATGTGTGGTGATGAGTTTAGAGTTATAGAAAAGATAGGCTTTCGTCGTTTTGTGACCGATATCGAGCACACAGTAGGGACCGGCCACCGGATTTTGTGCATAAAAAGAATCTAGGATAGCAGGTTCTGTTGTCAGCACACTCGGCTGATAAAGCCAGCTGGAGGTGAGTTGATAAAATTTAGCAAAATCATTTTCTCTGGTGAGTCCAACCAAGGCCAATGATTGCGTTTTATGTACTTCAAGTGAATAAGCGTAATGGGAATCTTGAATCGCGAAAGGAATATCCTCTTCAAGTTGAAAAGGAATCATCAGTTCGGCTTTCTTTTTGTTTTTTACGGGAAGAGTGAGAAAACGTGTGGTCACCATTTCTGGGGGAACATGCATAATAATGCGCGTATCAGGGCGGGCCACATCTTCAATGATTTTTGCTACGAGCTGTTGCGTGGCAATTTCAAAAGTTTCCCATGATGGGTTTTCTTCCATCGCTTCATGCAGAGTGAACTCACGCATTTGAGTATGAATAACTCTTTTCTTATCAATCAAGGTTGATAAGTATTTGACTGAGTAAGATCCGGCATCAATGGCGAGTACGTGCATGAATTTATTGTAGCAAGTCGACTGTACGTGTTGAAGCTAATTCTTGAGGAAAGCGACTAGTTTATTTCGAGCTCGATGATTCGCGGATCAAGAAGTTGAGTGGATTGGTTTCCTCCTTGCGCGCCTCCTGCGCTTCCACCTTGGGCACCAGCTTGTCCACCGCCGGAGGAGCCAGCACTGCTGCCACCTTGGGAGCCTGCCTGTGCACCAGCTTGCGCTCCTGCTTGAGTGCCCGCCTGGGCACCCCCTTGAGCACCCGCGACGGTTTGCCGCTGTTGATTGGGAATGGCGACAGTGGCCACAATGGTGGCTTGCGAGCGATTCACAGTTCCTTCGGAGAGGATACGAAAGAGAGTAGGGGCTGCGCCAAATTGAATTCCCTGGGCGGCGTATTTACCGAAGAGCTCGTCAAAATTTGTCTCGTTCATGATATTAGCGACGCTGACAAAATAATTTTTAAAATCAGCCAGAGTATTAAAGAAGCGGGGCTGTTCAGGATTGTCACGGTATTCAAAAAATTCTTTGATTTCATTTTCATTGATACCTGGAATAAGAATCCGAAGCATATTCGCGGTGATCTTATTGAGATCAATCATGACAGAGGGAAAAACATCAAATTCATTTTTAATAATATCGACCAGTGGATCATCCCAACCTGGTACCAGATAGATTTCGCTAAAACTTGTCATGGGACCATATTTGGCTGTCACTTTCGCTTCACTGAAGAGTTGTTCCGAAGCATCCATCAGCATGTCGATCTGAGTGACGTTTTGTCGGCGCGGATTACGATCACTCATGTAGTATTTAAGATTGGCCACTAATTGCAGTGGATCAATCGAGCCATACTTCTCACGGAAACTCTCGTCCTCTTCACCTTTCTCTCTGAGTCTGAGTGCGAGGAAGCGTGCCAGTTGTTGCTCCATCGCAAAATTGGGATCTTTGTCTGCGCCACCGCCACCAGCTCCAGCTTGCGCACCAGCGTCGGCGCCGCCGTCAGCACCGCCGTCCTCTCCTCCTTGCGCTCCGGCAGCTGCTCCGCCAAGGGATCCACCTTGAGCAGGGACAGCACTGAGAGAAGAAACTCGCATCATATTGAGGTTAAGTTTATTTGAAATATTTTGAATGGAGATTTTAAGCTCCCCCTCAAGAATGGCTTCTTTTTGAAATTCATCAATGGCTGCTTTAACTTGAGCACCGGCATTAGGGGGAAGAGGAATGGGATACATGAAAGGTGCTTCCCAAAGTTGGTTAATGAGTTGCAAAGGAACTGTGTCCTTGGCGTTTTGATTGCTCTCCCACGTGTTGTAGGCTTCTTTAAAAAGTTTCAGGCGAATCATCGCCAGCTCTACTCCGGATTCGGCCACTAAGCGCGCTTGGGTTTTGTCCAGCATGTTGGTGGTCTTGATGCGGGAGAGCTTAGATTCGAAAGTAAATTCTCCCCACAGTGCCATCAGCACAATGAGTGCGGTCATGACCATGATGAGGGCGACCCCGGATTCGTCTTGATGGATCTTCTTCATGGGTCTTCCCCTGGATCGAAGCCACCGGGCTGACCCCCTTGAGCGCTCGCTTGGACGCCGCCCTGAGCCCCTGCTTGTGCCCCTGCTTGCGCACCAGCTTGCGCTCCGGCTTGCGCTCCGGCTTGCGCACCTGGAAGTGGATCTTGAATCATGACTTGAGGCCAGGTTGGACGGAAGAAGCGAGTCGTTTCTCGCTCGAGACCTTTTGAATCTTTCCATTTCACAAAGAGTTTAATCCCTCGAATGATAGATTCGCCATCTTGCACTGACTTCATATTGGTTTCCCATTTTTTATTGGAGGGATTCCAAAATTGAAAATCAAGTTCTTCGACGTTTTCTAAAAGTACTGTGGTCCGAGCACTGTCAAGTGGGAGCTCCTCTTTGGCCCACGGGTCTTCGGCAAATACTTGCCGCATGAGAGCTTTTGTCACGAGCTCTTGGCCTGAAGATTCATCGAGGATTTTTGAGTCTGAAATAAAATAGCGAACCCAAGAAAAGTTAGACTGCTTTTGATTCTCTAGCCGGCGTCGATTGGATGTGGTTAGAAAAGTTAAGTCACCTTTTTCTCTGTTTTGAAAGATTGGAATGGGAACACCTTCTTTACTAGGAGCTCGAAGACGGGGATGACTATCGTAGAGGAATCTGATCTCTTCGATTCCAGGGTTCACGTTTGGATCGAGATTTCCCATAAAACGCTGGCTAAAATAGAGAGGGGACCAGAGTTGAGAGAAGTCCCAATGCATGCGTCCGAGAGCCGTTTCTATTTGTAAATTATCTCTATCCTGCACAACAATACGATCTTTTGTGTTTTGAGAGTTATCGACAATCGCCACCACTCCCAGCATAACAAATGCCAGAAGAACAATCGAGATCATGATCTCAAGCAGGGTTAAGCCCGCCTCAGAACGATAGATTGAGTTGGATGGGTTCATCATAGTTTGTTAGCCAACGGGAAAGAGTGTAACTGTAATTTGTTTCTTTATTTGTAACGGTCAGGCGCAACTGCCAAACAGCACGTTCGATATTTTCTTTCATTCTGTCGAAGACCAACTTTTCAACCGAGTTGTTCCTGTTGCCACTTTGGTTTTCATCAAAGTAGCCGCCGCTCTCTTGCTCGTCCCCGCCTGCGCCACCAGCGGCATTGGCGGCAAAGATTTTACCAAAATCCGGAACCTTCAGCTTTTTCCACTCAACGGTATAAGAGTAGTTGGCGTAATCTTTCTCCTCGAATGATTTGACTTCTTTTGTATCCACCAGTGCATTCGTAAAGCGAGGTGGATTAATCAGTGTCTCCTGCATTTTGGTGTCACAAAGCATGTGCAGCAGCAGTTGTTCTTCATTCAGAGCGGAGTCTGAAACATTGTAGCCTTGGGTGACGAGGAAGGTCGACACAAACACGGCAAACAGAGTCAGCGCGATCATCACCTCAAGTAAAGAAAAGCCTGAATGGGAGAAGCGCTTGATCATTTTTCAAACCAATTACGAGTTATTTCTTCCATTTTAGTTTCTCGAATATCTTCTGCTTTCGCAACGCCACCCTGTAGGCTTGCGACAGGGAAATACTCGGCATTGGTTTTTTCTTGAAAAGGGAGAACCTCTAGGTAGGCGAGTTCGTCTTGGGTTCCCAAAAAGAAGAGTGCTCCGTCTCTCTCTCCCGTGGGATAAAAGTAGATGGAGGCTTTGGTGTCTCGAATCAGTGTTTTTTGAAAACTGGTCGCTACGCCTAGGACTTCAACTTCAGGGGAGAATTCACGGGTGATGTCTTTAAACTCTTCCACCAGCGTGAACTGTGAATCAATGGCACTGGCCTTCTTTTTTTCTTTTTCTACTTCTTCGAGCGAGAGCTTAGACACATCCTGCATGGAGGGCAGAATCATGTTTTCTCTCGGGCCATACTCCACTGAATATTCAATCGGCATCTTTTCGAGATTTACATTCAAGCGGACAAGAGTATTTCTTAGAACAGCTTCATTGCTGGCGAATCTCACAGCTCGGTCAAGATCGTTTAATGCATTCTGAATATCTCTATGGCGACGAGAGTCTTCTGAAGAGGGCAGGGAAGTGAAAATAATGGCCGCAAGCAAAAGAGCGACCAAGATTTCCATGAGAGAGAAACCTTGGTCTTGGGAAAGTTGTGGTCTAGAGATCTTTGGAGCTGATGTCGGCATCAAAACCCTCACCGCCCTCTGCATTGTCAGCACCTAGAGAAATAATGGTGTAGGCTTTGCCATCAGATTCATAGATGTATTCTCCATCCCATGGATCAAGAGGGACTCTGCCGCCATCAATATATCCAGTCGGAGAGTAGCGCTTACACTCACGGCCTCCACCCTCAGGTTTATTTAAAAGTGCATCGAGGCCTTGGTCCGTTGTTGGGAAAAAGCCACAGTCACGGCGAAATTCTTTAAGACGATCACCCACACTTTTGATCTGAATCTTTGCTGTCTGCACTTTACCTTCTTGGAGGTTTTCAAAAACCTTACCGGCGACAAAGGTCCCCGCCAAACCCAAGAGAGTGAGGGCAATAAGGATTTCAAGGATCGACATACCAGCTTGATTTGTTTTCATTCTCAACTCCTAACTAACGCTATTAAGGCTCATCATTGGGACAACAACAGCAAATACAATAAAGGCTACACCTAGTCCCAGCGCCACCATCATAATAGGCTCTAGAATCGAGGTCAAACCACCGATTTTAGATTCTACCTGTTCCTCATAGTTTTCGGAAACGATTTTAAGCATCGGTTCCAATTCTCCTGATCTTTCTCCCAGACGAATCATGTGCGTAACGAGTGCCGGAAAGTGCCCCGATTGGATGAGTGGTCCAGTCAAGGATGCCCCCTCTGAAACCGATATTCTGGCTTTTTCAATAGCGTCTTTAATGTGCACATTAGGAACTAGATTTTTCACAATGCTGAGGGCCGTCAGAATAGGGACGCCTGAGTTAAGAAGTGTGCCGAGAGTGCTACAGAAGCGAGAGACGTTGATCATCTTAGTGAGAATGCCGATGATGGGGAGCTTAAGCAAAATAGTATGCCATTGAGCTTCGCCTTTCGGTGTCGCAATATACTTCTTTATCATCCACCAAGTCCCAATCATCGCGATTATCACGGCCCACCAGTAGTTTTGCAAAAATTCTGAGATCCAAATACAAGCGCGGGTTTGGAGCGGCAGCTCTTTTTTCATCGAAATAAAAATCTTGGCAATTTTTGGAATAACAAAAATGAAAATCACATTCATCATGAGAAAACCAAAAATGCCCATAATTACAGGGTAAGTCATCGCTGACTTAATTTTATTTTTAAGCTTCATCTGAGACTCTGTAAAATCTGCCAGACGTAAGAGAACAATCTCAAGAGTTCCCGAAGCTTCACCGGCACTGACCATGTTGGAGTAAACGCTCGTGAAGATTTTAGGATGGGCCCCAAGAGCATCGGCCAGTGAAGCCCCTTCTGTTACTTTTTGTTTCACTTCACTCATCACAATACGAAGGGTCTCGTTATCCACCTGTTCACTCAGTGCGGCGAGAGCTTCTGCCACCGGGATCTTGGCTTTGATGAGAGTGGCAAACTGACGTGTCATCAGGGCCAGATCTTCTACGGTCACACGATTTTGTAGACGTGAAATGAAACTCGGACCACCACCGGAAGCCTGAGACTTTTGTTCCTTGATATCCACGAGCATGACACCCATGGATTTTATCTTCTGCTTGGCCGTGGCAATAGAGTCAGAGTTGATCGTCCCTTTGGTTTCTTTGCCAGTTCGATCAAGAGCTTTATAGTTATAGATCGGCATGAGTATTAGTTCTCTTCGTCATTAATCGCGCGGATAATTTCTTCGATGGATGTGGATCCTTCGTAGATCTTATCCAGAGCATCTTGCCTGAGTGTGCGCATCCCAGAGCGAACAGCAGCCTTTTTAATTGTGGCAGCATCGGTCTTCTGAATAATAAGAGCACGAATTTCATCATTGATAAGAAGAAGTTCACTCACAACAGTTCGACCCGCGTACCCTGTGCCATGACATTTAGGGCAACCGTTTGCTTTATAGACGACGACACCTTTCGGAAGCTCTTCGATGTCGAGAGCGACTTTTTCAAATTCGCCGATCTCTGTCGGCTGCTTACACTCATTGCATAGTGTGCGGATAAGTCGTTGCGCCAGAACACCCACCAGCGAGGATGAGATCAAGAAGGGTTGTACACCCATATCAATCAAACGCGTGGGAGCAGAAGAAGAATCGTTGGTGTGAAGAGTAGAAAGAACAAAGTGACCTGTGAGAGAGGCGTTAATCGCCATCTCTGCTGTTTCTTTATCGCGGGTTTCACCCACCATCACCACGTCTGGGTTCTGACGAAGAATCGAGCGCAGGGCAACGGCAAAACTTAGATCAATCTTGTGGTTCACTTGAATCTGCGAGATCCCGCCGAGTTCATATTCGACTGGGTCTTCCACAGTGATAATCATTTTATCAGGCGTGTTGATACGCTCGAGGATAGCAAAAAGAGTTGTGGTTTTACCGTGACCCGTGGGACCTGTCACGTAGAGCACGCCGTGCTTGTGGCGCGAGAGTTCAATCAGCCCATCGAGGACACGGCCTCGAAAGCCCAAATTCTCGAGACGAAGCACGGTGTTGTTCTTCTCGAGAATACGCATAACAATTCTCTCGCCCGCCTGAATGGGGATAGTGGAGAGACGAATATCGATATCCTTACCTGCGATTTTAATTTTGATACGACCGTCTTGAGGGAGACGTTTTTCTGCGATATCAAGTTTTGCCATAACCTTAATACGTGATGAAACCGCCGCGTGGGTCTTTTTAGGTTGGCGCAGAATCTCCTGCATGACCCCGTTGACTCGAAAACGATAGATCGTTTCTTTCTCGTAGGGCTCGATGTGAATATCAGAAGCCTTCTCTTTGACAGCCCGAAAAATAATGGAGTTCACAAACCTAATAACAGGAGCCTCATCGGCGGTGGCATCTAAGATATCGATAGGTCCATCGAGGTCGAGGTTCTCTTCAAACTTCTCGTCTCCAATGTCGTCGACGAGGTTTCGATTGGCCTTCTCATACACGCGATTAATCGCGTCTTGGATGCGAAGGGGGGTTGTGACGACGGTCTTAACTTCTTTCTTAAATATGGCATGCAGATCATTGACCGCATCAAAGTTAAAAGGATTAGAGAGGGCCACAGTCACGGAGTAATCAGTTTCTTGTATCGGTAGAATTTCGTGGTGTTTAGCGTAGTTGATGGATAGGTCTTTCACGATGTTAGGATCGATCTCATCGACTTTTAGTTCTGAAATATAGGGAATATCAATTTGGTGACAGATCACTCGGATAATATCGTGGGGATGAATATAGTTTTTGCGCAGAAGGATCTCACCGAGTAGGCCACCTTCATTACGTTGAATATCAAGAGCTTCATCCAAATGAGAGCGAGTCAGTGAGCTGTGCTTGACCAGCAACTCACCAATTTTCTCTTTATGATTTTCAACTTTAACTAAGAGGTCCTCAGATAATCCCATAGCTTTTACTCGATTGATTTACTGATGTCGAGATAGTCTGGAACCTCAGGCTCCTCGATCTCGGGCATCAGGTTCGCGTTCGTTTTGTCATTTAAGTTCTTGTAGAGAGCAGCGTCTTCTTCATTGTAGAGAGGACCATTCTTTTGAACATCGACTTTAGCCTTGAGCTCAGTCATCGATTTTTCATTCGGATCTTTGTCATCTCCTTCAAAGATTCCCTGCATGCCTTGTTCCCGCTTGGCCATCACGTCCATAGTGTTGCTGGAAGCGGTCTTAGAGTAGGGCGCGAGAATCTTAGGGGTCATAAAGAAGAGAAGGTTAATCTTCTGGACGGTTCGTGATTTGGATTTAAAGAGCCAGCCCAGGACCGGAATGTCGCCTAAAAGAGGAACTTTTGTAAAAGTCACGGAATCGACGTCGCGTAGGAGCCCGCCCATGGCAACTGTATCCCGGTCACGCACCATCACTTCAGTGATAGCTGAACGGACAGTGGTCGGAACCCCTCGCCCCGCAGCTGTGACTGTTGCATCAACTTGCTCGAAGTCGTCGATGCGCTGGTTGATTTTAAGTTTCACAAAACGCGTGACCTTATTGATTTGCGGGGTAATTTTGAGAGAGAGCTTCGCTTCCTGCTGTTGAAAATTAAAACTCTGCTGACCACCTACACCGATGGTGGCGTTTTGAACGGGAACAGTGTTACCCACTTCAAAAGTTGCTTCCGTATTATCCAAGACTAAGATCTGTGGAGTCGCGAGTACGTTGGTGTTACGGTGACTGGCCACGGCTTTAATCAGGGCGTTTACACCACTGACTTTCACATCATTTCCACCAATGTTCACTGTTCTCGTTCCACCGGCGCCGATTCCGGCAAAAAAGCCGTTGATCGCCGTAGGGTTTCCACCAAGAAGATTAAATAAATCAGTTCCACCAAGCCCCGCCCGTTGAGCATTGCCCTGCCCATAAGCCCCAATGAAAGTCACGCCAAAGCCCTTATCTTTTGTCACGTTGGCTTCGAGGATCATGCCTTCGACGTACACTTGGTCGCGGGGGATATCGAGGCGTGCGATCACATCTTTCAGTGTGAGCCAGTCGGTAGGAGAGGCAGTAACAACGAGAGCGTTATTGTTTTTATCCGAAGTGATTTTGACTTCCGCGGAAAAGATGGCGTTTTCCGCGACACCGCCGGAGGCAGAAAAGCGTGGTTGTGCAGCGGCACCTCCGGTGGCACCTCCAGCCTGAGAAACATTTCCAGAGACGATGCTGGATAAGGTTTTCGAGAGTTCTTCTGAGTCCCCGTAGTTGAGGTAGTACACATGCACTCGACCAGAACCCGAAGAGACTAGTTTTACGTCGAGTTTCGTGATCAATTCACGCAACTGCTTGCCGCCTTCAGCATTGGCCATAGCGATGATGCTGTTGGTACGAGGCTCAGCGATAATGCGGCTAATAACTGCTGAGTTCGTTGATTCTCCACCTGCACCGGCAAACCGCGGAGTGGCTGCGCCTCCGTTGACTGGTCTTGCTCCACCACCACTGCCACCTTTAAGAATGGAGTCGAGGAGTTTGGCAATTTCTTGAGCCGAGGAGTTTTTCACACGCACGATCTGTAGTGTCTCTTCATAGCCGGGGACATCGAGGAACTTCACCATCTTCACGAGGCGATTAATATTAGTTCCAGTGTCGGCCATGATGACGGTGTTGGTTTGTTTGATGTCGATGATACGGCCATAGCGACTCATGAAAGGACGGAAGTTACGGGCGATCTCAGCGGCGGAGACATTTTTAAGAGCAATCACGCGCATCACATAATTTTCAGTATCAGGAGTGTAGTTGCCGGTATAAATCTTGGTGGGAGTGTAGCGAATATCACGAGCATTGATGACTTTATAGAAAGCACCGGACTTTACCAGTGTGTAACCGGCCATGTTCAAAGCCGTGAGGTAAGCTTTCCAGGCATCACCCACGGTGATAGGTGTGGGCGCGATGATGGAAACTTTACCTTTCACATCTTTATCGAGGATCAAGTTGATCCCTGTGAGGCGCTGCATGTGCTTGGTCATTTCCATGATGTCAGTGTCAGGAAAGTCGAAGCTCTCAACAATCTCAGGACCGAAAGCTGTTTCAGGATTAAGGTTTACATATTTTGCTTTCGCTTTGGCATCAGCACTCATAGGAGTTGCAGACACGCGACTGCCAAAGTTTTGCACATTAGCATTATCTTCAGAAGCCATGTCATCTTCATCATCAAAATTGCCAGCCTGACTTCCTTGCACCATGGCGGCATCCTCAGGGTCCATCATCTCTAGCTCATCTTGTGAGTCGAGGTCGATCGGTTTTTGAGGTGAGGGTTGACCTGTGGGTGGGGCAGGATTAGCAGAATTTGTATTAAAGCGTGAAGTCGAGCGATACTTATTAAACTGAGCCCCAGCGTCTTGAGTGAAGAGCAGGGAGATCATAAAAAAAGCTGTTACAAAATTCCATTTCTGCATTTTCTAATCCTTAGAAGTGCTATTTTTTCATTTGATATTCCATCTGTGTCTCTTCGCCCTCGCGCTTCACACCCAGCTGGAGTTGATCAATATTTTTAATACGCCCAAAGAGGCTCATGATTTCATTTAAGTCGGTGATCGGTTTTCCATTGATGGAAGTGATCGTGTCTTCATTCTGTATGCCCAGGTATGAAAAAATTCCACCGGGTTCAATTTCTGTGATTTTAAATGCCAGTGTGCCATCGGGGTTTTGGATTTTGATGGCGCGAGCTTCAGATAAGACTTTTGAAATGTCTTTGAGCTTTTCGTCTAAGAGATCTTTTGAAATGACATACTTGTTTCCGTCATTCTCGATGCCCTTAATTTTTTGTTGCTGCTTAAACTGATTAGCTTTAGCTGGACTCATGAGACCGATCGGTTGACGGGACTCGCGCGCCTTATCACTGGGAACGAGCTCACAAGCGCCGGTCTGAAGATTTTTAATGATCATTTCGAGACGTGCAATGCGTGAGATTTTAGCCATTCCTTCGAGAGTATCACCTTCACGGACCTGTTTAAGATCGCGACCAGATCTCAGTTGCACCGCAGCGATACTTTTAACTGAATCTTGCAGCACAATCGTGTTGACGAGCTTGATAGGGAGATTGGTTTTGTCAGTTGCCTCTAAGCAATTGGCATCGGAAATTTTGGTCGGCCCTGTGCCAAGTTTTGTTTTGAAGGGATCAGCTGATTTAACCTGACCCAAGAGTGCAGGGTTGAAGCCCTCATTCATCTGGGTCCCGATGGAGCTCACGGGAGGGGCAAACTGCGGCCTTCCCTTAAGAATGAGGGCCGTGATTTTTCCAACGGAATAGGTGCTCACGACAAAGAGTGCGATGACGAAAAAACGATTATGCTGAGTGAAACTTTCTTTAGAAAGGAGCTTGTCTGAGAGGGATCCCCAATCGGTTTGTCTGAGCTTCTTACCCATGTCTGTTTTATTCAGACTGGTAAGTGCTTTTTTCCATAAAACTTGCGCCTTAAAAAGGAGTGGCGCGAGTGCTACTTTTAGCTTGTGTGTGTAGGGAGAAAGACGATTAAGTGATTGCAGCTTGAGGCGTGATGTCGGTTCTGCTGAAGTCGCATCACTGTCATCGTTAAGTTCAGGTGGAAGATCAAAGTCACCGGTTTTATCTTGATCAGAAAAAGAGTCCGTCTCGCTTTTTTTGCGCGAGATTTTCGAGCGGAGCTGATTCAGGAAGTCTTTGAATTTATTTACCATTAATTTATTGTGACTCATTTTCAACGCCTGTAGCAAGAAATTTAGTCAGTCAACATAGTTGATGGGTACAGTCGGGAAATGTGTTGAAATTTTCTAAACTATATCTATGGTCTTGCCCCTTTTGTTTCTCTTATAATGGTGAAAATAAAAAGTCTGAAAAAGGATAGAGACATGTCTACCGATGGAAAAAAAGAAATCCCTTCAATTGTAAAAGGTATGTTTTTTGGTGAGATTCACGAGGAAGAAGTATTCCCTTTTCCTTCGCTCTCTTCGGAGCAAGTGGAGATGGCCAAAGAAATGATCAATGCAGTGGAGAAGTTTGCTCAGCAAAATATTAATTCTGAGAAGTTAGACCGCGAAAGCAAAATCCCGACTGAAATGCTCGAGGGGTTGGCGGCACTTGGTCTTTGTGGCTTGGGTGTTCCAGAAGAGTACGGCGGTATGAATTTAGATTACACCCTTTATGCACGAGTCTTTTCAGAGATTGCTGGAATCGATGGCGCTATTGCAACGACTCTCGGTGCGCACCAATCCATCGGGTATAAAGCTCTCTTGAACGAAGGTAATGAGGAGCAGAAAAAATACTGGCTACCAAAACTTGCCAGTGGAGAGACTTATGCAGCTTTTTGTTTGACTGAGCCAGGCTCTGGTTCAGATGCTTACTCCATTAAGACAAAAGCGGTGAAAAATGGTGATGGAACCTACACCCTTAATGGTCAAAAACTTTGGATCACCAACGCCGGTATGGCGGGCTTTTACAGTGTGTTTGCCAAAACAGATCATGTCGATGGTGATAAAAAAGTTGAAAAGATCACCTGTTTTATTGTGGAAAAAGATATGCCCGGTGTTTCTTTCGGTGAGAAAGAAGACAAAATGGGGATCCGGGCTTCTGAGACCCGCGCCGTTTATTTTGATAACGTCAAAGTTCCAGCCAGCAATATTATTGGCGAAGAAGGCAAGGGCTTTAAGATTGCCATGAACGTTCTTAATACTGGCAGACTCTCACTCGGATCTGGTTCAGTTGGTGGAATGAAGTCTATCCTTAAGTTAGCTGTTGCTCAGGCAAAAACGAGAAAGCAGTTTGGTGACTACATTGT
>DIVA01000035.1 GCA_002435705.1 Bacteriovoracaceae bacterium UBA6144 | reverse complement strand
ATGGCCTGGTTGTAATGTACTCGTACTCTTTATGGGGAGGACTGAGAGCCATTGTTTACAGTGATGCCGTTCAGTCCATAGTGATGGTTCTCTCTGTTTGGCTCGTTGTCTTTTTTGCTTGGAAGACTCATGGAGGCTGGAATTTTCTGCAGGATAATATTCCTGCGACTCATTGGGATCCGACTGGTGGCAATGACTGGGGTTCACTTTTTATTTGGGGCGCGATTGCACTTGGAACGCTAGTTGATCCCAATTTCCATCAGCGAGTGCAAGCAGCTACTGATTTAAAAACCGCACGAAAAGGAATCCTGATCTCGACGGTGGTCTGGATTTTTTTTGACATCGCCACCACGCTGGGAGGACTTTATGCTCGAGCACTCCTTCCCGATGCTCTCCCCGAACAGTCTTATCTGATGCTTGGGATTCAGATTCTTCCTCCTGGTCTTAAAGGTGTTTTTCTGGCCGGAATTTTAGCTACGATCCTTTCGACTCTCGACTCCTATCTCTTTACTGCTGGCTCAAGTTTGAGTTTTGATTTTCTTAAATTCAACACCAAGCGCTCGCTAAAAATTTCTATGATCCTCTGTGGACTCATGGCCTGGTTGATCGCTCCCATTTTTTCCGGAAACATTGTCTATGTGTGGCGCTTTGTAGGTGGCATGATTTCATCTTGTCTTCTGCCTGCATTACTATGGGGCCTATGGCGTCCTCATTCACTCTCAGAAAAGGGATTTCTTACATCTGTCATTTCCGGGATGATAGCTATGGCACTCTCCGCCATTGTTAAAGTTTATTTACCTTTAAGCGTGGATGAGTTTTTTCTAGGCCTAGCTGGCTCACTTTGTGGGTTAATCTATGCATTGACTCGGCGCACTTCGGTAGTCGCCCACAAGTAAAACTGCTATCTTTTCCCTCACAAATTTTATCAAAGGAATGACTCGCGTGAGTACGAAGAAAGACCTTACACACGAAGAAAAGTACCGCAAGGCACTCGATTATCACTCTCAAGGCCGTCCCGGCAAAATTGAGATGGTTCCTACTAAGCCTTGCCTCACTGCAGCTGATCTTGCTCTGGCCTACTCGCCTGGTGTGGCGGGCCCTTGTCTTGAGATCGCAAAAAATCCTGAGGATGTTTACAAGTACACAGGTAAAGGCAACCTCGTTGCCGTTCTCTCTAACGGCTCTGCTGTTTTGGGCTTGGGAAATATCGGCGCCCTCGCTGGAAAGCCAGTGATGGAAGGTAAGGGTGTTCTCTTCAAGCGTTTCGCAGACATTGACGTGTTTGATATCGAAATCAATGCCGACACTGTCGAAGAAATCGTTCGTACCGCTAAAGCTCTCGAGCCCACCTTCGGTGGAATTAATCTTGAAGATATCAAGGCACCCGAGTGCTTTGAAGTTGAAAAACAATTGATCGAGATCATGGACATCCCAGTGTTCCATGATGACCAACACGGCACCGCCATTATCGCCGGAGCAGCTTTCTTAAACGCTCTCGAAATCACTAAGCGTGATATCGCCAAGACGAAAGTCGTGGTGTCTGGAGCTGGTGCTGCCTCGATTGCTTGCGCACTCTTCATGGTCGACCTCGGTGTGAAGAAAGAAAACCTTGTCATGGTTGATTCCAAAGGTGTGATCTGGAAAGGCCGCACTGAAGGCATGAACAAGTATAAAGACATGTTCGCCAACGACACCAAAGCTCGTACTATCGCTGACGCTCTCAAAGACTGTGACGCTTTCATCGGTTGCTCGGCGAAAGGCCTTGTGACGAAAGACATGGTTAAGAGCATGGCGAAGAATCCGATTATTTTTGCCATGGCAAACCCTGAGCCGGAAATTACACCGGAAGAAGTAGCGGAAGTCAGAAGTGATGCCATCATGGCCACTGGTCGCTCAGACTACCCCAACCAAGTGAATAACGTTCTTGGCTTTCCTTTCATCTTCCGTGGAGCACTCGATGTACGCGCCCGTAAGATTAATGAGGCCATGAAAGTCGCGGCTGCCAAAGCGATCGCTGAGCTAGCCAAGGAAGAAGTGCCAGATGATGTGAAGCGCGCTTACGGAGATCAGAACTTCTCTTTCGGTCCTCAGTACTTGATCCCGAAAGCCTTCGATAAAAGAGTTCTCACTCGCGTGGCCCCAGCGGTGGCGAAAGCGGCGATGGACTCTGGTGTCGCTCGCATTCAAATCACTGACCTTCATGCTTATGCTCAATCACTCAAAGAGCGTCTCGGCAATGGAGGCACTTTCATGCGCCACATTCGCTCCAGTCTTCCCGGCAGCAAGAAACAAACGATTGTGTTTGCTGAAGGAAGTGAGCCACGTGTTCTCACGGCGGTCTCAACACTTGTAAACGAAGGTCGCATTGAGCCTATCCTTCTGGGAAGTAAGTCTTCAATCCATAAGAAGCTCGATGCCATGAACCTTTCTCACTTGAAAGACGTGACAATCCTTGCGCCTGAAGAAACTGAGCACTATGAAGGCTTCGTTGATAAATTCTTTACGGCTCGCCAAAGAAAGGGCGTCTCTCTTTCGTTTGCGAAAGACGTCATGAAGCGTGCTAACTACTTCGGCTCTATGATGGTCACTGAAGGCCTTGCTGATGGCATGGTCACTGGTGCCACTCAAAACTATCCTGAGTGTATGCGTCCGATCATGAAAGTGATTGGCACACATTCAAAGTCTTCTGTGAAGGCCAGCGGTGTGATGATCTTGATCTTCAAGCAAAAAGTTATGTTCCTCACAGACTGCACCGCTCAGATTAACCCTACGAGCGAAGATCTGGCTGCGAATGCAATCCAAGCCTCTGAACTCTATCGTCGTGTCATGAAGAAAGAGCCACGCGTGGCTTTCCTCTCCTACTCAAACTTCGGTTCAAGCCGTCACGATTCTCCGATGAAAGTTGCGCAAGCCGTTCAACTCACGAAGAAGCTTGACCCTACTCTCAAGGTTGACGGTGAGATGCAAGCAGACGTGGCCACAAACCATGAGATCATGAGAAATCTCTTCTCCTTTGGTGAGCTCGATCGCTCGGCAGACGTATTAGTTTTCCCTGATTTGAACTCAGCCAACATCAGCTACAAGCTTCTTGTTCAGCTCGGTCAAGCTGTGCCAATTGGACCCATTCTTCTCCCACTTGAGTACGCCATCAACATCGTTCAGCGTACGGCAACGGTTGAAGAGATCGTGAACATGGCACACATCACCGCTTTGATTTCTGAGGAGATCAAGGCCAATAGCAAGAATCTTCAATAGGAGAAAAAATGAAAAGAGAAATTCTAGCCACTAAACTTGCTCCTGCGGCCGTTGGTACTTACTCTCAGGGAGTAAAGCACAATGGCGTTTGGTATTTTTCAGGCCAGATCGGTTTGGATCTCAATGGTAATATGCGCGAGGGCTTCGATGCTCAACTCGAGCAGGTTCTGAAAAATATCGACGGTCTTCTAGAAGGTGCTGGACTGACTCGTGATCATATCCTTAAGACAACCATCTTCATGACGGATTTGGCTCTTTTTGGAAAAGTAAACGAAGCCTACGTTAAGTTCTTTAAAGAACCATTTCCTTCTCGCAGCACGGTTCAGGTTCCTGCACTTCCCAAGGGTGCGCTGGTTGAGATTGAGGTCATCGCAGCCCAAGGCTAAAATGATTTTTGACCGAAAGTATATTTTTGAAACAAAACGAACGAGGGCCATTCGCATGGCCCTCAACTCTCTTGTGGGAGTTATCGTTTTTTTTATCGCCTACTTTGTCTTTCTCCTTATCATTTTGATGACGGCCAAATCAGAAGAGACACGTGTCTCTGAAGGCCTCTACCAGAAGTCAGCTGATGCCATCGTCGTTTTCACCGGTGATAAGGGTCGAATTAAAAGAGCGCTGGCACTGACCAAGAAGTGGCCCGAGGCACGGGTCATTATCTCAGGTGTCTACGGAACCAATACTCTCAAAAACATCATGACCGGACAGGACGGGGCGGAAGAACTGCTGAAGTCTCCGGTACAAGTGGAAATGGATTACGAAGCACTGGACACTCTAGGGAATGTGCGAGAGACACTTGAAAACCTAGAGGCCTCCTCCATCCAAACCAAACGCGTACTAGTAGTGACCTCAGACTATCACGTCATGCGTGTGCGAATGATTTTCAATCACCTTATGAAGAATCAAACTTACGAAGTTTATTTTGAAGGTGTCGAGAGTAACTACAGCAAATGGAGCAATATCACTAAGCTCTTTAAAGAGAGCCTCAAGACCTTACGCGTTTGGGTGATTTTAAAACTCAGTTAGATCGTGAGGTTCCAGCCACCAGGCAGTGAACTCTGACAGGTGTAAGAATAAGGTAATGGATAAGGAGTCTCGGGAATAGTGACTGCCGGCTCAACAATATCACAGTAAATAGTTGCATAAGAATTAGGATTGGAACCCAACACTTCCGGCTCCGCCACACTCGTAAAGGTACTGGCGAGATTCAATGTTGAGACCACCGAATCATCCGCAATTTTTTTAGTCACAATTTTTCGTGTCAGGCGATAGGTTCCCGCAATAAACGGTGTCTCATCGATCTGCAAGCCATAGGTATCAGTGAACTCTCTCTTATTCGGAGAAGCCGTTTGCGTATAGGTTTTTGTGACCGGCAGTGGGTTTGTGCTCGCTGTAGCCGTGATCTTTCGATCACATAAATCATTCAAGAGATCAGTCACCATTTTATCGTGTTGCGCTTTAGTCAGTCTGAGAAAGAAGCTATCGAGAGCCGCTCCCTTTGTTTGCTTCACCCAGAGATAGACAACGTTGGCAACCTTATCCTGTTTCCAGACTTGGATCTCATTGAGCGTATCAACGGCTTCACCATTTTTTAGTTCATGCTTAAAAGCTTTATTTCTCTGCCAAGCAGTCGACTGGAAAAATCCCGTGCTATTTTTAATCGCATTGAAACGAGTTTGATTAGAACTTACACACTCTGCTCTGGCTTGCGTACGAACGGCTGCCCGCTCATCATTGCTGAGCTGATCCCAAATCGGCTTCTCTTCTTGGCACGCGGCCAATAAGGCGAGCAGAGAAATGAAGAGTATCTTTTTCAAAACTTAAAGCCTCCGCCAATGGAGAGAATGGTTAAAGGGTCTGAGGTTGGGTTACTGATCGTTTCTTTAAATGTACTTGGTGTATTTGAAATAATCGCACTTCCTCTAATTTTCCTTTCGGATATCGTCTGGCTTACTTGAGACGCTTTAACGTACAAAAATGATCCGGAACTGCGCGAGTGGATGTTAAACCCAGCAGAAACGATTTGAGTGGTGAACTCATCTTCAAAAGTGACTTTATATTCTTCATTCACCCCCGCTTTAAAGAAGTAGCTCTTTCCATTGATCGCCTTGCCACGACCAATCCCCGCTTCTACGAAAAGTTCAAAGGCCATGTACGCCATCTCTCCTAGGAAAGGATTCTTGGTGTTGTAGTCGAACATCCACCCGAAGTGCCCAATCGCATCGCCACCAAACATCTGACCCGTGTCTTTCGTGGCGGCCACAGTGACATCATCAAACTCAGGACTGGCTGTTTCAAGACTCTTGAAGAGAGTGCCCATGTAATAACCTTCCAGACGTGCATTCACTAAAAAGCCAGCACCTAGATAAGCTTCTCTTCCGAAACCTAGTCGACCACCCGTGAGGCGACGATCTTCTTCTTTGAATGTTTTCTTTGCACCCGTGTAATCGAAGGGAAGTTTATAAGCCGTGGTTTCAAATCCCATCGTGCCGATCCAATGACCGGTGCGCGGATTATATTTTCCATCGTCTTGTTTCACTGCTTGCTGAGAAGTATTTTCGGCCACAAGTCCCCTCACTGCAAAGCTTGAATCACGGCTTGGTGGTGGAATAGGTCTTGGGGCTTCTGGCTCAGCCATGATGGGTGCGGGAGTTTCCTCTTCTGGGGTCACTTCAGGCAGCAAAGGCTCTTCCACCTTGACCACCTCTTCTTCTGTGACAGTTGCTTCTGGTGGCGGTGTTTGAGAAAAAGTCTCATCGCCAGTTGGTGCATCCAAAAGAAGTTCCGAAACATCGGGCTCAAGCTCATTGAGCAAATCATCGTTTGCCACATCTTGGGAGAGAGCCGAAAGAGAGAGGGTGAGGGCCGTGAAAAGAATAAAGTTTTTCATTCTTCTATTTTCACCAACACGGATGCAAGTCGTCAAATTTTAAGCGCGGTTCACCGTGATGACTTCTTCCATCTGCTCAATGGCTGAGATGGTTTTCAGCAGTTCGGAGTAATCCTTCACTTCCACTTCAAACACAAAGCTACCTTTTTGATCAGGTAGTGAGCGGGCCATGGCAGAACGGATGTTAATCCCAGCGTTGTTAATGGATTTAGAGATCTTTGAGAGAATCCCCGGCTTATCATGAGTCATGACACGAATATTCACCGGATGGGAGAAAGCATAGCCTTTGTTCCATTCGACTTGAATGCGCCTTGAGGTCTCGACCTCATGGGCACGGTGGCAACCGACAGCATGTACGGTGATTCCTCGACCTTTAGTGATGAATCCTACAATCGGATCCCCGGGTATTGGATTACAGCACTTACCCATGCGCACTTGCACGTCATCCAGCCCATCTACAATCACAGCATTATCACGGCCGACTGAGCGTCGGGCCCGATTCACAATCTGTTCCGAGAAACTCTCTTTGACCACTTCTTCCTGTGGCTCCTCCACGTAATCAATACCAATTACTTTAGGGAGAACATCTCTCAGCTGGTAGGAGCCCGCACCAAGCTGAACCTGTAACTCTTCTAGGCCCTTCATGTGAAGTTGATCATACACTTCATGAAAGCCAGAATTTTTTTCGATTGTTTTTGTATTAGAGCCGTACTTCTTCAGTGCTCGCTCCAGCATCTCTTCACCATCAAGCTTATGCTTGTCGCGCTCCACTTTTTGCAAATACTGCTTAATCTTCGTGATGGCGCGTGAAGTTTTACAAATTTTCAGCCAATCTTTCGACGGGACCTGAGTCTTCGAAGTCATGATCTCAACCGTATCCCCCGACTTCAGGCGATACTTCAGCGGAACCATCTTACCATTCACCTTAGCCCCGATACACTGATTCCCCACTTGAGTGTGAACAGCGTAAGCGAAATCAAGTGCCGTTGCTCCGTAGCGCAACTCTTTCACGTCACCGGCAGGAGTGAAGATAAAAATCCCCCCCACATCCAAATCGTTTTTCACCACATCCATGAATTCGCTAGAGTTGGTGACGTTCTGGTTAAACTCCATGAGTTCTTCCACCCACTTCAGTTTTCCCGTTTGCGATTTATCACGCTCTTTATATTTCCAGTGGGCAGCAACCCCACGTTCCGCCACTTCATGCATCTCAAAAGTTCTGATCTGGATCTCAATCCGCTCAGCCTTGGGGCCAATCACGGTGGTGTGAAGAGACTGATAGTTGTTCACTTTCGGAATCGCAATATAATCCTTAAAGCGTCCCGGCACTGGCGTAAAAGCCGAGTGAATGACACCCAGAACTTTATAACACTCAGTGATGTTGCTCGTGAGGACTCGAAACGCAAGAAGATCTTGAATCTGATCGAAGTCCACTCCCCGCTGGGTCATTTTTTTATAAATTGAATAAAAGTGCTTTGGTCTTCCGGAGACTTCCGCCACCACTGAGTACTCCATCAAACGATCATTAATCGTGGCGATCGTATCGTTAATGTACTCTTCACGCTCTTTGCGTTTCATGGATATTTTTTCAGCAAGCCGATAGTAAGAATCTGGGTGGAGATAACGCAAGCAGAGATCTTCAAGATCCCCTTTGACTGAGTTAATCCCCAAGCGACTGGCAAGAGGAACGTAGATGTCGAGCGTCTCTTGCGCTTTTGCCATCTGCTTTTCTTTAGACACATACTGAAGCGTACGCATGTTATGCATGCGATCAGAGAGCTTCACGATAATCACGCGCAGATCTTGCGCCATCGCCACAACCATTTTACGGAAGTTTTCTGCTTGTGACTCTTCTTTGGATTTAAAATTAATTTTAGAAATCTTCGTACAACCGACAACAATCTGGGCGACACTCTTTCCAAATCTCTTCTCAATCTCTTCTGGTGGAACTTCGCAGTCTTCTACCACATCATGGAGGAAGCCAGACATGATACTGTCCACGTCCATTTTGAGCTTTACCAGTGTGGCGGCAACATTTAAGGGATGAACGATATAAGGCTCACCTGAACTTCTTTTCTGCTTGGAGTGCTTCTCTTCAGCAAACTCGTAACATTTTCTCAGGGCTTCTGAATCAACCTCAGGATACGCAGACTCGACTCGGCGAATGAGCTCATCGATAGTGAGGTTCGGCTCATGAGAAAAATCTATGCGTTCAGAAAACATTTGTTACTCCAAAAGACTTGAAACAATTCTTTTCAAGTCTTGATAGGCTTTTGTCACATCATCATTGATGACTAAATGATCATAATCATCCGCGCGCAATATTTCTGACCGCGCATTTTTGAGACGCTCACGAATCACTTCATCCGAATCTGTTCCACGACCACGCAGGCGCTTCTCGAGCGCCTCGAGACTGGGCGGCTTAATAAAAATAACTTGAGCCTGATCACCATAGATGCGCTTCATGGCATCTGCCCCTTGGACATCCAAATCGAAGAGCATCGCATCTCCGAGACTTAAGCCTTGGTCAACGAAGCGCTTAGAAGTTCCATAGTAGTTAGAGTGCACTCGTGCCCACTCAATAAAATCATTTTCTGCGATCAAGGCTTCAAATTTTTCTTTGCTGATGTAGTGATAGTCTACCCCTTCACGCTCCCCAGATCTCATGGGGCGAGTGGTGCATGAAACAGACCACTTGAGACGTGGAAACTCTTGTTTGAGTTTTTCTAAGAGCGTGCTTTTGCCCGTGCCGGATGGGGCACAGATCACAACCATCTGAGGATTTTTCTGACAAGTCTGGGTCATTCTAAATTTAAAGCCTGTTCACGGATTTTCTCTAATTGTACCTTCATTTCGACGACGTTTTGAGAAATTTCCATGTGGGCAGATTTAGACCCCATCGTATTCGTTTCACGACCAAGCTCCTGGAGGAGGAAATCGATCTGACGTCCAATTTCACCGCTGCCAGAAAGGACTTCACGCAGTTTGGCCACGTGGATTTTAGCCCGATTAATTTCCTCATCTATTTCGAGTTTCTCAAGATAGAAAATCACTTCCTGCATCAGGCGACCTTGATCAACTTGAAAGTCTTTCATTTTTTCTGAAAGTTTTGCCGTTAACTTGTCCTTCATCATATCGGGATAGAGATTTTTTAGTTCTTCATTTCTCACGAGTAGTCGCTCATAGACGGCAAGGTGCTCGAGTAATTTTTCTACGAGCGAGTGCCCTTCATTTTGACGAGACACTCCCAATTGCTTCATGGCCTGCTGGAAAGCTTCGCTCACAGGCCCCGAGAGTTCTTGGGTCTTATCCGAGTCTTCTTCTTTAAGAAAATCAGATCTTAAAAAATCCACTGGTGAAGCGGTCAAAGGAATCTTTCCATCAAGGGCCTTCGTCACAAGATCCACCCATTGACGAACCTTAGCTTCATCGAGATTTGATTCGGTCTGAGCCTCTTGTTTCTTCTGGTAGCTCACGCTGACATCAAAAGTACCCCGTTTAAACTGAGCTTCGAGCTGACGTCTCAAGTCGAACTCTAGAGACGAGAGAGCACTTCCCATTTTGAAACGAAAATCTTTAAAGCGATTATTGACCGTTTTTATTTCAACAACAACGTTCCACTTTTTATTAGCCGACTCACCCTTTCCAAAACCTGTCATTGAATAAACTGGCATCTCTATTCCTTCAAACCTTTAATGGTGGTATTGCCCATTTGGCGAAACTTATTAAAGCGGGCGTCTAGTAACTTTTCCGTGGGCAATTTTTTTAGTTTTTCAAACTCTTTCATCACTGCTGTCTTGACCATCTCAATCGCCGTTTCTGGATAACGATGAGCGCCGCCAATCGGCTCAGCGATCATGTCATCAATCACCTTCAGCTCCATTGCTTTAAGTGGAGAAAGCTGAAGTGCATTGGCTGCCGTCTCTGCCATCTTCGAGTCGCTCCAAAGAATTGAAGCACAAGACTCGGGAGAGATGACTGAGTAAACACTGTATTCCATCATAAGAACTTTATCGGCAATCGCAATCCCAAGAGCTCCCCCAGAGCCACCTTCTCCGATGACGACTGTAATAATAGGAACCTTGATGCCAAACATCTTTTCTAAGTTCTCGGCGATCGCAAGCGCCTGGCCGCGCTCTTCGGCGCCGATCCCAGGATAGGCTCCGGGAGTATCAACAAAAGTCAAAACAGGCACGTTAAACTGAGAGGCGAGCTCCATCAAGCGCAGGGCCTTGCGATACCCTTCAGGTTGGGCCATCCCAAAGTTATGACGGATTTTCTCTTGGGTCTTGCGCCCTTTCTCAATTCCGCAGATCGCGACTCTTTGCCCCTCGAGATAACCAAAGCCACAGATCATACTCGCATCATCTGAGAATCTGCGGTCACCGTGGATTTCATGGAAGTCACTGATCATGCCTTGAATGTAATCAATGGCGTGTGGACGACTAGGGTGACGAGAGAGAAGTGTTCTCTCCCAAGGAGATAGATTTTTATAAATTTCAGAAATCAGTTTATCGACTTTAGCCTGCAGAGCTTTGATCTCAGGAGTCAGGTCGATGTTTTGATTAGAGGATTTGAGATCACGAATTTGATTTTCTAACTCGAACACAGGACGTTCGAACTCGAGAGTGTATTCCATGCAAAGAATCCTTGGTAGTTTAAGTCCGGCTACACTACCAAGTTTTGTCTCAAATGCCTATTCAGAGGCACTGGCCCAACCACCTACTCGACCGGATTCAAAGAAAATATACTTCGCTGCGCCATTTGCATGATACACCCATCTTTCATTCTCAAGCTGTGGATTTCCTGCAAAATCGACTCTCAGGGGCTCCCCCCAACTCTCCTGAACCTCAGTTTTTGACATCCCCAAATTCAGCACACCCTGAGAAGCAATAGAGCGAGAAGGCAAGGGACTTGAGTCCGCATTAATACCCCTGGCGCTTAGATACTCTTCTCTTTCCACCCGACCTCTGAGGCTCAAAAAGTAAATTCTCTCTGAAGTTGTGGCAAGGTGGGGCTTGATCTGCTCATAGTGTTTTTTGGCCCCATCACTTTGAGCAGCTTCTAATTTTCTAAGTTGATTCTCAAACACGCGCTGCTCTCTCTCACTTTTAAGTTGGGAATCATCGACCGGAGTTCTCGCTCGCCAAACATCATCCGTGCGCCATGAAATTCCTTCGTCACCAGGAATGACGTTAAAGTCTTTACGGGGCTCAAAGAAACTACTGTCATCATGCTCCATCTCAGCTAAATAACTTCGATCAGGCACAAAAGCACATGACGTAAACAAGCTCAAAGCTAAAAGGAATAGGGCCGATTTCATAAAACATCCTCCAGCAGACTGTTCGGTCACATTTAAAAGCTCAGTAAGCGCCTCGGGCCTAGGCGGAACTTTATTCCTGAACAAAGCAGTCAGGCATATGAGCGTGGATTTAATTTCTGCCTGAATCTGTCGATAAGCTAAAGGATGTTAAACTTAATTATTAAATTTGAAACTCTCGCAAACAAAGGCCTACTCTGGGTCTTTGCCTTGATAAACAAGGCTTGGCGAAAATTTTGTCCGCAAAAGATTCAACAATTTTTCCATCGATCTCATCAGTTTATTTACGTGACCACCCCATCATTTTTACGCCGACAACTTAACACGGCGAAAGCTGCGCCCAAGGAAATTCTTAGTATCAATTTTAAAGGCCTGTTTAGCACTGCTCTCACTGAGGGGGTCAAGGCCTTTCATGAGTTAAGAAAGAAATCTCCCCTTAAGGCCCTCATCGCCATTGTCTCTGTGCCATTCATCTTTCTGCTCAATTGGGCCAGATCTCTCCATCCCATCCATGGATTTATTCTCGGGAGCTTTACCATTGGCTCAATTTTCTCTGCTGCCATGATCGGTAAAGCAACCTATCAGATTTTATATGAGGATTTCTTTCATCGAAGTCCTGCAGCGGTAGACGATAGTTACATACGCCCTGACTATTATAAAAAAGAAACTCGCACCACATCGCTTTCAAGTGTAAAGATTCCCGCCATCGTCGATGGAGTCAATGGTCTGCGCTCAGTACTTATTGATGTGAGCTTTCTCGCCTCAAATAGAGAAACAAAAAAAATCCTTGATACCAGCGAATTCTCTCTCAGAGATCATCTCATCGTGACTCTGGAACCCGTTCTTCCTCAGTTCGCTTTAACTGATGAGGGGCGAGAAATGCTCAAAGAAAAACTAGAGATCGAAGTGAACCATTATCTCAAAAACCACAATGCTCCTGGGTTTGTTGAAGAAACTCACATCATCCACATTTTGGCTCACTAACTAACCACGTTTTTAAAGTCTTCACATTTATTTTTAATTCTTTTGCCGCCAAATCATGTCTTCCATGAAAGAGATCCATTGCATGCTTAATATACTCACGTTTCACCTCTTCCAGTGGTCGCACTGTTGGGTGCGGCTCAAATCCCAAGAGGTTGCTTGACATCACCATCAATCGATCATCGACTTCATCAAAATCAAGTTTATGTGTTTTTGAGCGAATCCGCTTATTGTCCAAATGACCTCGCAGCTGTCTTAAGTTTCCAGGCCAAGGAAGGGTCTGATAGAAATCAGTGAGGCGTTTAGAGAGACTCACTCGGTGTTCAATCCCGTATATCTGACAGTGACGTAAAATTAATTGAGGATCATCTCTGAGTGACTTAAGTTGGCAGGAGATACCTTGAGAGAGGCGAAAGTAAAAATCCCGACGCATTTTCTCATTTTTTACCAGGACTTCTAGCTTTTGACCTGAGGCAAAGATGACTCTTGCGTCAGTCACTTCATCACCTCGCGCACCAACAGGCCTGAAACGGCCCGAGTCCAAAAAAAGCAAGAGTTTTAATTGCAAGGCTTGAGAGAGGGAATCAATCTCATCAAGAAAAATGGTCCCTCCCCTCGCTTGAGCGAAAGCGCCCTGATGATTCTGAACAGCTCCCGTAAAAGAGCCTTTTTTATGGCCAAAAAGTTCTGATTCAATCAATGCTTCATTCATCGCTGAAAGATTAAGCCCAACAAACTCCCCTGCTCGTTTTGAGCGAGTATGAATTTCACGAGCGAGGTGACTTTTGCCGGTGCCAGTTTCTCCTTGAATCAAAACGGGAAGCCGAGAAAAAAGGAGCGATTCGTTATTTAATTCTTGCGGCCAATTATTATGAGTCAGCGTTTTCAAAGAAAAATTTGTCATGAACTGTAAGCGACCAGCAAACCCATCCTGTGAAAGAATATCACTTGATTCAATCAATGCTTCTCTTGCAAATTGTCCATTCAACTTAAAAAAGGAGTCATCCAGAGATCTGAGGATGAAACGCTGGCATCCAGAAAATTCTCGTAGCTCAAGCTTCCACCGGAATGAATGTGAGCGGGCCCCAGGCACCGCAATGGCCGGGCACTCTCCTAAGGCACGATCTCCTTCGGGGAGAATCTCCCAACTGGTGCGATTGAGCTGGATTTGTTTTTTATTTTTATGAGGGGTGATGATATGGCATAAGTCCCCTAACTTGAGTCCAACTGCTTGAGTTTGTGTCATGACGTCTCCTTCGATGTGGGAGACCTTAAATCATGACTCATCTTTTTTTTGAATAAGAGGTTCATTCGGAGTAAAAGATTTGTCATAATTGAATCGAAAGAAGGCATTATGACAATCCTACGCGGTAAGACGAAATTTCTCATGGGCATCGATCAAGTCGATCAACTCTCTGACTGGTTGGCCAAGCACCCCCAGGCCACGGGAGTGGCGTTCGTGGGCCGTTCCAATGTTGGAAAATCATCAATCATTAATACACTTTTTGGGAATTCGGTCGCTCGTGTTTCTAAAACTCCCGGCAGAACGAGACAGGTGAATATTTTTAGTTTCTTATGGCAAGAGAAGACTGATCTTGAGCCGCGCATGTATTACTTATTTGATGTTCCTGGTTACGGTCATGCTGAAGTCTCTAAGGAGATGGCCGTTAATTGGCAAAAACTTCTCGATACATTTTTTAATATGATTTCCGGCAAGGTTCTTTTGATCAGCATGCAGGATGCTCGCCATCCGCTCCAAGAAGCAGACGTTGTGTTTCAAGATTACATCAGCCAGTTTCCCCTAGAGACTTATCTGGTATTTAACAAAATTGATAAACTCAAAACGCAAAGCGAGCGAGCTCAGTTAGAAAAGCTGAAGCCTGAAATTTTTAAGGCTAATAAATGGGTGAAGCAAATATTTTTTGTGTCTGCCGAAAAGTCTCAAGGAATATCACCACTGACAGAATCGATGATGACTTTTCTTTTAAGAATTTGAATCTTCTTTTTTTAATTCACTTACCTGACCTTCCATGTCTCCTAAGACCTGCTCAAGCTCACGCACACGGGCCACAAGATTATCAATGCGAGCGCTGGGAGATGCTATCTCCCCAGCATCGATCATCTTAACCACATTTCTGCCGATTTCTTCATAAGTCTCATGGAGTTCACTGGATGCTTTAGATGCATGAATCATCTTCATGCCAATAGCAGTCGTTCTGCGTAACTCATTTTCACAGGCCTGAAGGACGCCTAGTGCTTTTTTTCGCCATGTCTCATTGTTTGGATCACTCATAAACGGTATTATGCCTTAATTGGAAGATTCTTCAAGATTTGAGAAAACCTATGCAACTTAGTCAGATTCTCTCTCACATAAACCCACTATCTCATGAAGATGATCAGAAGATCACAGAAATTTTCCATGGACTCAAAGAAAAATATACTCAATACAAAGACCCTTGGGGCTTTGATCTCGGACTTTGTGAATCCACGCTTCGCACTCTTATTCCTCTCTATCGTCAATACTTCAAAGTCCGCGTTTTTGGAGCCGAGCATGTTCTCGATCGACCGTACATTGTTGTTTCTAACCACACAGGCCAAATCCCTCTGGACGGCATGCTTATCACAATGGCTTTTCTCATGGATGTTGCTCCCCCAAGAATTTTAAGGGCCATGGTGGAGCGCTTTATGGCGCAACTTCCTTTCCTTGGAACATTTGCAGCTCAGACTGGTAGTATTTTGGGAGATCGAGCGAACTGCCAATTCCTGATTGAAAATAAAGAATCAATTCTGGTTTTCCCAGAAGGAGTGAGAGGTGTTTCTAAAAGCACACCTCAATTCTATAAACTGCAAAGTTTCACTCTGGGCTTCTATCGCATCGCTCTTCAAAATCAAACGCCCATCCTTCCAGTAGCTGTCATCGGCGCTGAGGAAATGTTTCCTTTCGTTTGGCATGTAAAGAGTATTGCGAAGTTTTTTAAAGTTCCGGCCTTACCACTCACACTCAATACAGTGCCGCTCCCTTCTCCGATTGATATTCATATCGGAAAACCCATAGAAGTAAATCGCGAACTCTCTTTCGAAGCACCTGATAAAGAAATAAAAGAGCAGGTCGTAAAAGTTGAAGCCCAAATCAAGCGTCTCATTGCTGTGGGTCTCAAGCACCGAAGACCCTTCTTTGATGAGATTCGAAAACCACTTTCTAAATTCATCAGGCATCAAGGTGAATCATGAGTGAAGATAAGAAAAAAGTTCTG
>DIVA01000004.1:15404-22646 GCA_002435705.1 Bacteriovoracaceae bacterium UBA6144 | reverse complement strand
ATCTCTTGAGCGATAAGCGTTTGGTCGAAAAGAGTTCTCTGCTGGAGATTCATTGAGCTTCCACGACAATTTGGTTGAGTTTGACACCATTCTTTAAAACTCAAACTCTTGACTCCCTCAAAGGGGATAAATCTCATTGGATCCAAAACCCCAAGCCTAGCGGCGGTGCCGACATCCATCTGGTTGTACATCGTGTGCTGCAGATAAAACTGCTCAAAGACAATGAAAGCTGAGGCAAATTCCACTAACTGCCGGTCATTTGGAGCGCTATCAGGCTGAATGGTTTTTAAAGCGGCTTTCAGATGATGAAGAGCTTCTCGCTCTAAACCTCCTCCCACAAGACCTGGTAAAATCTCACAAGGACCACGACTCTTGCATTGGTACTCTTCAACCAGCCTTAGAGCGTATTGAGGTCCACACATCATTGTGGCCCCTAAGACCCATGAGAGAGATGTGTAAAGGTCCCAACTATGCTGCATTAAACGCTGAGAGAGTACTCTAGGTATTCTCTCTGCGGCCTGCCCTAATAATCCTCCGGCCATAAGGCTACGATCAGCGGCACTGACTGAACTTGTACTGCCCACTTGATCCCAGTACTTAAATCTTATCAAGCGCCCCAGATGGTGAGAGGCATTCGCATAGATATGCCCCATGACTCCAGCCGCCTGTGGACCCAGATCTCTTTGAGAAAGTGAAAGTTGCAACAAATCAGCATAAGACCAAGTGACGAGAAGATTTCTCATCACATCTTTTTTGAGTCCTCGAGATGCCTGCAGAGAAGGATGACCTTCTAGGGTCTGGGTCATTTTTAAGAACCACTGTGAGGCAGTGGTGGTTTGCTGACAAAAGGCTTTTTGCTCCTCAGGCCCTTGATAAAAGACTGAAGGCAAGATCTGTGCCTGCGCAGGCCTGGAATAGATCTGACTCAAGATAAGTAATAAAATGATCCTCATGCATCTATCCTAACAAGCAAAAATATAGAAAGTAAAAAGCCTGATCTTTTTACTTTCGCTTAGACAAGCTACAGACTGATAGTCCCATGAATAGATGCTTAGGGTAGATTAGATTATGGGCATATCCAGAGAGTTTAAAGAGTTGTGGGCGAAGCTAAGCGAGGAAGATCTGGCAAGGATCGTTCGGATGGCGTGGGAAGATCGCACGAGCTTTGATGCCATTAAAAAACAGTTTGGACTAACACCCAATCAAGTGGTGAAATTCATGCGCACTCAGCTGGATGATAATGCGTATCGGCGCTGGCGTCGGCGGGCCAATCAGCAGGGTCATCTTAAACATGAAAAGAAGCGCCCTGAAGGAATCCTGAGATTTAAGTGTAAAAGTCAGCGACTTGATGGATCGATTAAGGGTGGAAAGTAATTACCAGGCAATGCTTCGCCCATCCCAATTAAGAAAACTGCCGGAGCGCGAGAACTCAGTGCTGAAAATAATCTGACAAATATTTTCCGCCGCCTCAGAAGGTGTGTGGATCTTATGGGTCACGCGGGTATTGAATTTCTCACTGAGACGAGTCTGGGTTGTGCCGGGATGAATGGCGAGAACGAGAGATCTTTTATTCACTCTCCCCCACTCAATACTGATATTTTTCAAGAGAGCGTTGAGTGCGGTCTTAGAGGCTCGATAACCGTACCATCCACCCAACTCATTTTCACCGATACTCCCCACCATGGCGGACAGACTGACAAACGCAAACCCCTCACTGGCTAAATTGTTTCTAACCACTTTAGCTAAAACAGGGGTGAGGATGGTATTAATACGAAAGTACTCAAGCAGCTTCTCTTCATTGATATCGCGCAGACTTTTCTCAGGCCCACCCAAATCATTCTCTAAAAAACCTATGGTATTAATCACCAGATCAAATTTCACTGAGGGATAGAGGGAGATAAACTGTGAAAGACTCTGCTCATTTACTTGAGGGGCGACATGAGAGTGAACCCGCTGCCGCTCTAAGGGGTGGCGACAAAGCGTGTAGACGTTTAAGTTTTCATTCTGAGCGAGGAGATAATCGAGTATTGCGCCCCCAATGCCGCCAGTGGCACCTAGGAGCAGAACATTTTTGATATTTTTTAATTCGAGCTTTTCCATGCTTTACTATACTCTAGCTGAGATTGTTTACTCTCTAGACAAAGCTCCAACAGGTACAGATCCCTATGATTCTCTCCAGTTTTAAAGGTCAACGCTACCAATCAGTCCACCCACTTTGTGGGGGAGAATTCCATGAACTCCTGGAAACCTGCCAAACAGTCACCCCCGGAACAGGCTGGCAGCCTGTTCATGTGGCCAACTCTCAGGGAGTGCTTCCGGGCTATTTAAAACAACACAGCTATGGGGAATATATTTTTGATTGGGCCTGGGCCAACTTCTATCACCAACACGGCATGAGTTACTATCCTAAGCTCATTCATGCCCTTCCCTTTACTCCCATCAACGCACCCAAAGTACTGGGAGATCAGTCGCAGTTTGAAGCCCTTGCTCAGGAATCACGAGGCATCTACCTTGCGCACCCACAGATTAGTGGAGAACATTATCTTTTCACCAGCCAAGAAGAAAATGAAATACTGAAGAAGATGGGCTTTGAGGTCATGCACACGCTGCAATTTCATTGGACAAACAAATACAAAAACTTCAATGAATTTCTTGAGAGTCTAACCGCCAACAGACGCAAGATGATTCAGAAAGAACGAAAGAAGGTAGCCCAGTACGATCTGCAGATTCGATTATTAACAGGGAAAGATCTTAATGAAGAGATCATGCAAGAGATTTTTAATCTCTACCTGACAACAATTGAAAAGAAAAATTCACAGGCTTATTTAAATCAAGATTTCTTTACCATGCTCCCAAACTTTCTATCCACCAACACATGCATCTTAGGAGCATTCGAAAATAATCAACTCGTGGCCATGAGCCTTTTCTTTAAATCATCACGGGCGCTCTATGGCCGATATTGGGGCATCAGACCTGAGGTAGAAGAAAAGTATAGACTCCTGCATTTCGAACTTTGTTATTACCGCGGCATGGAGATTTGTCTCAATGAAAATATTCCACTCTTCGAAGCGGGTGCACAGGGAGAGCAAAAACTGTGGCGTGGCTTTGACCCAGTGACCATCACCTCGGCACATCACATCAAAATCCGGGAAATGTTTAGCGCGATAAAACACTATATTTCAGAGCAAAATCAAAGAAATGAAGAGCTGATCCAGTCTTATAAAACACTTTTACCTTACAAATCACAATTGTAACTGAAAATGATCTAGGATAAATTGAGACATGATAAAATCACTCTTCTTTTTAATCCTCATCGCTTCAGCCTCCATCGCTGAAGATGGCTGGATTAAAAAAAAGATCAAAGAGCGTTGGAGGCAAAAACAAGCCGCTCAAGCTGCGCCCAAGGCCAGTCGAGACACCACAACGAAGCTTTTAAAATCAGGTTTTCATACATTTGTTCTGACACATCAGGAAATCACACGCTACTACAAGATCTATCTTCCCAAAAGTTATGATCCGAATAAATCCTATCCCGTCATTTTTGCCTTCCATGGTGGTGGGGGAAATATGGAGATCCAATCCAATGAGCGGTACTACAAGTTGATATCAAAAGCCGACAAGGAAGGTACTGCTCTTGTCTTTCCCAATGGCCACTCTCCATTTGCCTCAGGAAAATACGCCACCTGGAACGCTGGCGCCTGTTGCGCAGAAGCGCGAGATCAGAAGATTGATGATGTTGGATTTGTGAGAAAGATTTTCGAGAGTCTTAAAAACCAAATCAATATTGATAATAAAAAAGTTTTTGCCATAGGAATGTCTAATGGGGCCATGATGAGTTATCGACTAGCCTGTGAAGCCTTTGATATTTTTAAAGGCATCGCGGCTGTGGCCGGCACAGACAACACACTTTCCTGCTCTCCTCTGAGAAAAGTCTCTGTGCTCCACATCCATGCCCGTGACGACGAGCATGTTTTATATATTGGCGGCAGAGGACCTAAGGCATCTAAGCCTGAAAAAGTCACTGACTATGTCTCTGTCGATAATACCATGATGAAGTGGAGCAAGATTTTTAAATGTGATCCTACCCCCACTATCACCACGCCCCTCAAAGGTGTCACAGTGAGCGATTTCAAGAATTGCCAACAAGCTTCGCTGAAACTCATCAGTCTTGATCAAGGCGGCCATTCCTGGCCTGGGGGAGTGAAGCCCAAAGGAAAAAAAGTCAGCCAATCACCGATCAAGGCCAACGATGAAATCTGGAACTTCTTTAAGGCCCTTCCATGAGAAGTCTTGTGAATCTGATTCTTTTTCAATCCGGTTGGTGGGGCACTGTTTTACTAGTGGAGTCACAGTCGTCACTCATGGCCTTTTCCCTTTCGATTAGCTTAGGCTTAATCCATTTGATTTTATTTTCCTTCCCCGGTGAAACAGAGTTTGTCTTAAAAACTTCCCTCATGGGTTACCTCGCAGATATGCTCCTCCACAAAAGTGGAATGATAACATTTTTACCACAAGTGGAGACTCTTCCTCCCCCTTGGCTTTTTGGAATTTGGTTTTTACTTAGCTGCACTTTACTGCACTCAATGCGGTGGTTATTTGAGAAGAGAATCCTCGGACTCGTCGCCAGTGCCATCATCGGACCACTCACCTACTTTCTTGTGGCACAAAAATACTCATTCATCAGTTACCCCTCAACCATTTTCCCGACATTACTCTTCCAAGGACTCATCTGGGGAATACTTGTGTTTCTGTTTAGTAAACTCGCTCCAAAGGCAACCTCCATGATCGATCTAAAACACAAACACATTCTTTTAACAGGTGCCAGTCGTGGTATAGGCCTGGCCCTTGCTAGAGAGCTGGCGAGCCGAAATGTAACACTTCATCTGGTTGGCCGCTCCATCACTGATGAACATGTAGCAGAACTAAAAAAACTTGGAGCTCAAGATGTAAGAATACACCAAAGTGATCTCTCCAACACGCAAGAGCTCGATCAATTAGTGGGCCATTTAAAGACTTTTCCGATTGAGGTCTTAATCAACAACGCAGGACAGTTGACGGGTGGTTTACTCGAGGAGCAGTCTGTAGATGAGATTGAAAAGATGCTGAATCTGAATGTGAACGCACTGATCAGATTGACTCGCCTTATGTTGCCACAAATGCTTAAGGCCCAGAGAGGAGTCATTATTAATAATTCAAGTGTGTCTGGTAAAATGTTTTTCCCCTGTGCTAGCACCTACGCTGCCTCAAAGGCTGCCGTGGCGGCTTTTACCCACAGTCTGGCGCAAGAGCTGCGAGGCACAGGTGTGAGTGCCCACCTCATGATTACCCCAGGGGTTAAAACTAAAATGTTTGATGATATCTCCACTCTTTATGGAGGACATTTGGATCTAAGCTTTATGAGTTCTATTACTGCCAGCTCTTGGGCCAAAACAGTTGTGAGTCAAGTGGAACAAGGAAGAGACGTGATCTGGCCTCATGGCACGACTTATTTTGGTGTGAAGTTTGCCTATTATTTTCCTGTTCTCTTTGAGAAAATGGTTGCCACTAAATTTAAACGCTAAGGCGAGGTCCTAGATGAAATTATTTTTTGCCACACTCTTTTTATCCTTCAGTCTCTTTGCCCAAGACACAGTCTTGATCGATGTAAGAGAAAAAGATGAAATTGAACAAGGGATGCTCAAAAATGCGACATGGATACCGCTGTCGCAGTTGAATGCACAAAAAGTTTCTCAAATACGCCAGGATTATAAAGATAAGAAAATTGAAGTGTACTGCCGCTCTGGTGGCAGAGCAGGTAAGTTCATTGAGCAACTAGGCTTTCCAAAAGCACAAGCCAAAAACCTTGGAGGCTATGAAGAACTTAAAGCGAAGGGATATTCGAAATAATCATGAGACCAATCTATCTTGTTCTTCCTCTTTTTTTGATTGCCGCTTTCCAGCTGGCTCCTCATTGGAGTCTTCTCTTTGGTTTAAGCTGCGCTCTTCTCTTGACCCTTCGGACTCCCGTGATAAGCCTCGCAAAAATCTGGAGCACTCGCTTTCTTCAGGCTTCCATTGTTCTCTTGGGAGCAAGCTTAAACTTTAAAGTCATCATGGATTCTGGCCCTCAACTTTTTTTCACAACTCTTTTTAGTATTATTCTGATCATGCTCATAGGGTCACTCTTGGCCCGTATTTTTAAGATTCCTTCACCCCTGCATCAGTTAATATCTGCGGGGACCGCGATTTGTGGTGGAAGCGCTATTGGAGCGCTCTCTGGTGTGCTCAAGGCTGATTCATTGAGTATTGCCACTGCCATGGGCTTAGTTTTTTTGCTTAATGCCGTCTCCGTCTTTATCTTCCCTCCCATTGCCCATGGCCTTCAGCTTTCACAAGAGCAATTTGGGATTTGGGCGGCGCTGGCGATTCATGACACGAGTGCAGTGGTCGCAGCGGCGCAAATCTATGGAGAAAAGTCTCTTGAATATGCGACGACTCTCAAGCTCACCCGCGCCCTTTGGATTATTCCTCTCTGTTTTGTCATGGGAATTAAGCACCGGTTTAGTGGGCAACAAAAAATCCCCTGGTTTATCTTTCTTTTCATTGGGGCCTCCCTGCTCTTCACCTTTCTGCCTCAACTCTCCGAGCACATCGCTCCCCTCAAAGTCGCCAGTCGGACGGGATTTTCATGGACGCTCTTTTTGATCGGCATCAGTTTAAATCGGGCGCAACTCAAAGAAATCAAAATCAATTCCTTCTTTTTTGCCCTGACTTTGTGGTTTATTACGCTTGGTAGCACACTCTATTTTGTCCTATCCATCAAAGAGTAAGACGTGCTAAATAGCCGTATAAAAAAGGAATTTTCGTTTTGAACACACCTGCATTTAGAGATCTCAATCTCATAGACCCCTTACTCAAAGCGCTTGATGCTGTTGGCTACACTCACCCGACACCGATTCAACTTCAGGCCATTCCCCCTCTGCTAGAGGGCCACGACCTTTTAGGTTGCGCGCAAACTGGGACTGGAAAAACTGCTGCCTTTGCCCTGCCTTTGATCCAAAATCTTAAAAAAAATCCGATCCGCTACAATGCCAAACAACCTCGTATCCTGGTCTTGACCCCTACCCGTGAACTCGCCATTCAGGTGCATGATAATTTTGTCGAGTACTCAAAATTTGTGAACCTCAAAACTTCCGTCATTTTCGGAGGTGTGGGACAGGCCCCGCAAGTCAAAAGTATGCTCGGTGGTGTTGACGTGCTGGT
>DIVA01000004.1:12786-15317 GCA_002435705.1 Bacteriovoracaceae bacterium UBA6144 | reverse complement strand
AAGGAGATCGAGCAACTGGCCAACACCATTCTGCGCAATCCGATTCGAGTAGCGGTGGCTCCGGTCTCCTCGACCGCAGAGCTGATTGAGCAGAGAGTGATGTTTGTGGATAAGGATAAGAAACGGGACTTGCTCAAGCACCTCTTTCAAGACCCAAGCCTGTCAAAGGTGATTATCTTCACACGCACCAAGCATGGGGCCAATAAGGTTTCTGAAGTGCTCACGAAGGCCGGAATAAAGTCGGATGCCATCCATGGCAACAAGTCTCAAACGGCGCGCCAAAACGCTCTCAATAACTTCAAAGATGGCAAGATTCGCGCCCTTATTGCAACTGATATTGCCGCTCGTGGGATTGATGTGGATGACATCACTCACGTGATTAATTTTGAACTTCCTCACGAGCCAGAAAGTTACGTTCATCGTATTGGTCGTACCGCCAGGGCCGGCGCCAAAGGCAAAGCCATTGCCTTCTGTGATGCGGAAGAGAAGTCACTCTTAAAGCAGATTGAGAAAGTCATCAAGATGGAAGTCCCCCTTGATTCTAATCAGCCCTACCACTCGGTGAATGTGGAAGGAGCCAGGATTCTCAAGCCAGGCCAGGCTAAAGCACTGATCGAATCAAGAGGCCCCTCTCGCCCTCCTCAAAGAGGAAGACGTCCTCAAGAAGGACGCCGTCCGCCAGAGGGTCGCACGAGTGATAAACCTCGCACAGAAAACCGATTCCCTAAGAAAAAATTCAGGTCACCTGCTGCAAAGAAGAACGACTAGTCTTGTGCCAGACTTGTCTTGAATGTTTTGGTCGCAGTCACTCTCCACAAAGCATGGGCCACAAGTCTAAAGCCAAAATAGGCAATCACGATGGGCTTTAGATGGTCTAGCTCATAGGTATAGACCAGATAACTCAGCATCATGGATTCAAAAAAGATAAAGAATCCATCTGAGTGACGGGCCCACTCTTTAGACTCGAGCATTCCGCCCCAGTTGGTGATCATGTGCCACACTAAACCGGTCAGCATCACTCTCTCTGCCACACTTAAGGGCCATTGCAGATTGATGGTAATAAACATTAAACCGGTGCCCAAGATACTAGAGAGAATCAAATAGTTTTTGGTCCCTGAACTCACGGGCGTATTAAATTTGACCAGCGTCTTTTCGTTCACTCTGTAGCGAGGAATATTCCTACAATCTTCTGGTCTCCACCCCAATGGCATGAACCAAAGGCGAATCTTATCCCACCAACTTTTCGTATGACAGGCATCTCTCCACAGTACCATCCAATAGTGCCAGTAGATCTTATTCGGATTCCACGAGGCCACCGGTGTGAGCGCTCCGTAGACGGGCTCTTCTGTTTCTTCTGCGTATGTGCCAAACCATTTGTCCCAGAGGATAAAAATCTCACCGAAGTTTTTATCGAGATATTTCTCATTAATCGCGTGATGAATACGATGATATGACGGTGAATTGAAGATGAGCTCGAACCACTTCATCCTGCCAATGGTGCGGGTGTGGTGCCAGAATGCGAGAAAGAGTTGAACCGCAGAAGCTGCATAGATGGCTTCTGGTTTGAATCCCAAAAGTGCTAAGGGCCACAGGTAGGTAAAAGAGAAGAGACGCTGGGTGATGCTCGCTCTTACCGCCACAAAGAGATTAAATTCCTCTGAGGTATGATGAGGCATGTGCGCGGCCCACAAAAAATTGATGGTATGATTATGTCGGTGATACCAATAGAAAAGAAAATCAAAGAGCACGAGTAAGATGATAAAATTCACCCACGTGGTTTCGATCGTCATCAGTCTGTAGTCATAGATCTTGCCGAAGCTCACGATCACGACAAAAGCCACAAAAAGGTTAACGCACTGATTACCGAGGGCCGTCCCCAAATTGGTGATGGCATCGGGAAAATTAATGTAGTCCTTTCGTTTGAAAAAACAATAAATGATCTCCATGACTATCATCACCACAGCCGCTGGAGTGATAAAGGAGTAGATGTTCACCAGATTGATTTCGTCAGTCATATAACCTCGCTTTGTCTTAGAGACTAAACCAAGCTAGAATTTTGAGGAATTGATCTAGATCAAGAGGACTATGGATACAACGCAACTCTTTCTAAGAGCACAGAATCTGGCTGGAATTACACAATCTCAGTGGGAAGAATTTACACAGGCCTTTGCTCTTAAAAGCTTTAAGAAATCAGAACTCATGCTCAAAGCAGGAGATAAAAGTGATGTTTTTTATGTGCTCACCAAGGGCATTGCAAGAAATTATGACTTGGACGACAAAGGAAAAGAGTACACTAAGGTTTTCCGTGGCCCTGGTGAAATCATCGGCCCCTACGCTGAGACCTTGGCAAAAACCCCCACGCGCTTTTTCATCCAGGCCTTAAGTGACTGTGAAGCCATTAGTTTTTCTTACGCTCACTTTGTGAGCATGATGGATAAATATCCTCAGTGGCAAAAACTCGGACGAGTCATGGCCGAAGAAAATTATCTGGAAAAAGAAAAAAGAGAATACGAACTGCTACACTACTCTGC
>DIVA01000004.1:0-12606 GCA_002435705.1 Bacteriovoracaceae bacterium UBA6144 | reverse complement strand
AAAGTGATCTCATTGGCTTTTTTTGGTGGACTCTGGGGAATTCCTTCTTTGCTTCTTGCTCTTAAATTGAAGAAAAAGTTCTGGCTATCTCAGATTCTCTTCGGAGCTCTCTTTCCTACTGCCGTAGCAATGCTCGTTGTGTTTCCACTTAAACAGATCCCAGTCACAGGAGCGATCATTGCGGGAGGTTTAATTCTCAATGGTCTTTGGGGGCTAGGAGTGGCGATTGGTTTAAAGCTCTTTAAACTCACTACAACCCACTGAGATTGCACAATTTATTAAGATAGTTGAAAGAATCCCTATCTTTTAAGAACGAGTGTCAGTAGTGTTGAGTTATCTGTTCTTAGCTACCTGCTCCTGACACCTGCTACTAGTTACTACTTCAGATCTACTTAAAATTCCAAAAGACTTTTAAATTAACTTAGCTCTCAAAAAATTAAAATTATTTTTGTCACAACTTTGTGGCATGTTTCACTGGAGGCTCATATGAGTCAGAAAATTTATGTTGGAAACCTCGGTTTCTCTGTTAACAACGAAGATCTCAAAGCAAAGTTTGAACACTATGGAAGTGTCAGTTCTGCAAACGTTATCATGGACAGAGATTCTGGCCGCTCAAAAGGCTTTGGCTTTGTCGAAATGAACGACAAGTCAGACGCTATGACAGCGATCACAGAACTTAACGGTTCAGACTTTCAGGGACGTCAAATGAACGTTTCAGAAGCTAAGCCACAGGCCCCACGCGAATCTCGCGGCAGCCGCTACTAAGCTCTCCGACTCTTGGGGGCTGGCTTAACGCCTGCCCCCAATTTTTCTAGAATCTGTCTTGCAGACAAAGCCAAAAAATCATCTAAAATACTNNCTACCTACTCTCCAAAACTCTCTTATGCGATTGAAGATCAACTCTTTGAAGCGAGCGTGGCCCTTCCCAAAAAGTTTGACGGCAGGATCCCTCTCGTTGTGATTGTTCATGAATGGTGGGGTCGGACTGAATTTATGCAAGAGCAGTCAAAACGTTTAACTGATGCGGGTTATGCGACCCTCACAGTTGATCTTTTCGGGAATTCACAAGTGGTAGAAACACCTGCTGAGGCACAAGCCCTCGCCACTCCCTTCTATCAAAATCCTCAAATGGGCATTGAACGTCTAAACAAGTATATTCAGCTCGCTAAAAATGATCCCCATGTGGACAGCACTAAAATCTTTGTGATCGGATTCTGTTTCGGCGGCACCCAAGCTCTTAACCTCGCTCGCACGGGAGCGGACATCGCCGGAGTAGTGAGTTTCCACGGTGGGCTCGCAAGCTCGCTGCCACAACTTCCTATCAAAGCTCGCATCCTTGCTCTTAATGGCCTCGCTGATCCAATGGTGCCAGCTAAAGAGCGTGCTGGATTTGAGAAAGAAATGAAGGCCATCAAGGCTAACTTTAAGAGCATCAACTACAAAGGTGCTACTCACGCATTCACCAATCCAAAGGCCACGGAAATTGGCAAGAAATATAAGATTCCAGTCGCCTACGATAAGAAAGCTGCTGAGGCCTCATATCAAGAACTATTTAAATTCCTCAAACAATAATTTTTATCAGGCCACTCTCCTCTGAGTGGCCTTTTCTCTCTTTTTCCCTCTCAAAATTTATTTAATGTTAGAAATTGTTGCACTCTTTTTCCTGACAATTTCACTCCCTCACGCAATCCTAGCTCTCACACACACGTAGCGGGAGAATACATTGCAAACACGAAAACTCAGTGAGCTCAAGGCCACCAATCCTTACCTTCGCCTTGGAACGGATGTCAGTGATTTGGAAAAATCCATTCAAACTTTGGGGCTTATCGCTCCTCTTGTCATCAATCATGAGAATGTCATTTTGGCCGGGGCGAGACGTTTTCAGGCTCTCTTGAACCTAGGTTTCACTGAGGCGCCCGTGATGGTGGTGGATAAAAATACTCTCGTGCAGGAGCTCGTTTCGATTGATGAAAATCTCGTGCGAAAGGATCTCTCAAAAATCGAAATAGAATCGCACCTTCGTCGCGCCAAAGAAATTTATCAAGAACTCAATCCTTCCTCCCTTCCCACGAGTGATGATGTGGAGGTGCTGCCCGCGCAAGAATTCCTTGAAATGGTAGCAGAAAAAACAGGCTACTCCCCCAAGCAGATTCATCAGGCCATAGAGCGTGATGAAAAGGCCGATCTAAGTGTTAAGGAAGCGCGCCTCGCAGGAAAGCTTTCGCTCTCACAGACCAACCAGATCGTACGCTTAAAAAAGAGCGAGCAGAAAAAAGCCCTCACTCACCTTCAGACCCTACCCACTAAAGACATTAAAAAATTTGTGAAAACGGCGCAGGAGAAAGGCGTTGAAGTGGCTTTGGTGGAAGTTCCCCATCAGCCCTTCGTCAAAGAGTTCACTGAAATTGAATCACTCGTGAAGCGTTTGAGTCGTAAACTTCTAGAACTCTCAGAAAATGATGTGAGTGCCATGGATTTTCCAGCGCCGCTTAGAAAGAGAATCCAAACTCTTCAAGGCCAGCTGGGTGACACTTCAGAAGATCTCCCAGAGAGAGATCTTAGTGAAGTTGAATCACTTCACTAAGAGTTTTGAGAAAAATTTTGTAATCTTTTGAATCACGCCAACTTTTGCAGCCTCACTGACTTGAGGCTGTACCACTTTAGCTGGCTGCTGCTCACGTGGACCTTGAGGATGTTGCTCTCTGCGAGGACCCCGCTCATGACGTGGCTTACGCTCGCCTTCTGGGCGAGGTCTGCGTTCACCCTCAGGTCGGGGACCTTTCGCCTGCTGCTGACTGCGAGGTTTTCCATCACGGGGCTTTCCGTCACGAGATTTTCCATCCCGAGGGTTTGAGCGAGAATCTTGCTCCCGTGGTTTCGGTTTTTGAATCTCTGGCGACTCAATACCTTTAAGCTTTTCTATCGCACGAATGGACATTTCATCCACTCTTGGAATCGCGAAAGTCGTCGCACGTCCTGTTAAACCTCTGCGACCTGTGCGCCCGATGCGGTGAACATAGTCAGCGGCTTCACGGGGAACATCGTAATTGATCACGTGAGAGACATCATCGACATCTATCCCACGTCCCATCACATCTGTGGCCACAATCACACGGTACTTACCAGACTTAAAATCCGCTACGGCCTGCTCACGTGTTTCCTGAGGAAGATCGGAGTGAATATAAGTCGCACTATGGAAGCCCTTGCTCGTGAGCAGACGCCACACTTGATAGGCCTTCTCTTTTTGGTTCACGAAGATGAATGCAGTTCCAGGGTCTCTCTCGAGCACTCGTAAAGTGCGCCCCAGCTTCTCCCCTTCACTGATCCAGTAGAGCTCCTCTTCAATCTTGGGAGCGGACTCAACGGTTTTCTCAATCAGGATCTGCTTCGGATTGTTGAGCGCTTTTTTAGCGAGCTTTTCGACCTGAGGGGCAAAAGTGGCAGAAAGCATCATCGTTTGACGCTCTTTAGGGATCTGCTCCGTGATCATGTCGATCTGCTTAGCAAAGCCCATCTCGAGCATACGGTCAGCCTCATCAAAGATTAAGCACTGAATAAAATCGAGCCAAACATTGCCACGTTCGAGGTGATCGCAAAGACGACCAGGGGTCGCTACAATAATGTGAGGAGAAGAAGAGAGTGCGGCTTTTTCTTCGCCAATCGAGGCGCCACCAATGCACACGACGGTTTTCAGGCCAAAGGGCTCTCCAAAAGTTTTAAAAACCTCGCCCGTCTGTTGGGCGATTTCACGGGTGGGGGCCAAGGCAAGAATATAAGTTCCATTCTTCCCCTTGAAGCGCTCAACGGCCGGAATAACGAAGCTGGCTGTCTTTCCACTACCGGTCTGCGAGGAGACAAGGATATCTTGACCTCCGATAGCAGCAGGTATGGACTGACTTTGCACGGGTGTGGGTGATTTATAACCAAGCTTTTCAATAAGTTCGAGCATGGCGGGACTGAGGGCGAGTTCGCCCCATGACGGGGTAGCATTTTGTTCCATAATTTTGTTTACCACAAGCCTGACGCTAATGAAAGCAGCTCTTAACTCAAATGTGTAGGAATCAACATAAAAACTATAAAAGGATTTAACATGATATACTAATACTTCCGTCATTGGATCGTTTATAACTAGATAGGCGAATATTCAAAAGGAGCATGATGAATAGTCCTGCTCAGCAGCCCAAAACGATTCTTGTTATTGATGATAGCCCTGAAATCCTCACCCTCGACCGCATTTTGCTTGAAGCCGAAGGCCATAAGGTCCTCACTTGTTTAACCAGTGAGGAGGCCTTCGAAGCACTCAAACAAATAACCCCTCATCTCATTATTCTGGATTTTCATCTCAAAGAAATGAATGGCAATGAGTTTATCGAAAAGTTAAAAGAACTAAGGCTGGATATATTTGCGATCTGTCCCATTGTGTTTCACTCAGCACTGGACCACATCCCGGATTCGCAAGCGATAGGCCATATCGCAAAATTCTCTGACATGAATCTATTTATTAAAGAAGTCACCAAATACCTTCAAATGAGGCAGCAATAAAAATTCAGAAAAATAAAAAAAACAACTTCTCATCATCGCAGTGGGAGGATCTGCCGGGGGTCTTGAAGCCTTCGTCCAATTAAGTAAGAAAATAAAAATTAACAAAAACTCATGCGTCGTCTTTTCACAGCACCTTGACCCGACACATCCGAGTCTCTCTCTTCAAATTGTAAGCGCCGGATTAAAGTGTGAAGTTCGAGAAATTAAAAATGGCATGAAAATTGAGGCAGGATTTTTCTACATCCAGCCATCCAATACTATTTTAAAAACAGTCAAAGAGACCTTTAAACTTAGCAAAAGGACAAAACAAGCTCAGACTCATATCATCGATATATTTTTTGAATCCGTAGCACTGATGAACAAAAAAAATGTTGTCGGCGTACTCCTCTCTGGGCATGGGAAAGATGGAACGAAAGGCCTCAAGGCCATACAACTTGGAGGTGGGGTGACCTTTGTCCAAGATCCGAAATCAGCCAAATCAAAAGAGATTTTAACCAATGCGATTAAAAATAAAGCCGCAGATAATGTTTTAACCACTGACAAGATCGCAGCCTCGATTAACAAACTCACAGAAGATAAAACAGAAACCTCGAAGGCAGCAACAAGCACCCAAGAAGACAAAGTGATCACAGCGATTATTAATGTCATCAAAAAAAATACGCATGTTGATTTTACGCTTTATAAACCATCCACCATTTTGAGGCGAATTAATCGTCGAATGTCGTTCAACAAGGTTCGAACCACTGCCCAGTATCTAAAAATTTTGGAAACAAATCCTAAAGAGGTTCAGTTATTTTATGAAGATATACTCATTCATGTGACGACTTTTTTTCGTGATCCCTTGGCCTATGAGCGTCTCAAAAAAGAAATATTCCCAGATATCTTAAAAAATAAAAAAACCAACCGACCCTTTCGACTATGGGTGGCGGGATGTTCCACGGGTGAGGAAGCCTACTCTCTGGCCATTCTTCTCACGGAGTTTTTTCATGAGCAAAAGTCTCATGAAACGTTTCAGATTTTTGCGACAGACATCTCCGAAAAGGCCATTCAAACAGCAAGAGCAGGCGTTTACCCAAAGAGCATTGAGGAAAGCATCAGCCCCGCGCGACTTGCCAAATTTTTTGAAAAACAGAAAGACGGCTATAAAATAAATAAGGGTCTAAGGGATTTTTGCCTTTTTTCTATCCATGACATGACAGCAGACCCTCCCTTTGCGAAAATTGATTTAATCTCTTGTCGAAATGTCATGATTTACTTCTCAAGCCAACTCCAGAAAAAGATCATTCCCCTTTTTCATTTCTCTCTTTCTAACCCTGGATATCTATGGCTAGGAAGATCCGAAGCACCGACTGGTTTCCTTAAACTTTTCGGAGTCATCAACCAAGAGTCACGCATCTATCTGAAGAAAGATTCGCCTTCCAAAATTAAATTCACCTTTCCCACAAGAAGTGAGCAAAAAGAAGAGCAACCTGTGGTTGTTGAAAAAAAGAAAATTAAAATAGATGAAATACAGGATGCCGCAAATAAAATCATCTTGAATCAGTACTCACTCCCTGGAGTGGTGATCAATTCTGATTTTGAGATACTTCAATACAAAGGGCGATGTGCTCCTTACCTTGAACCCAGCCTAGGGCAGCCCAGTCACCATATTTTAAAATTAGCTCATAATGATATTCAACCAGGGCTCAGGTTGCTGCTTAAGAAAGTACTGCTAACGAACTCGAGTGAAAAAAGACTGGGGATTCTATTGCGGCAAGATGGCCATGAAAGAATCGTAGACATTGAGGTGACACCTCTCCCTCAACTGGCATCAATAAATCAAAAAACATATCTAGTCATTTTTAAATCAAATGAAGTCTCTAAGAAAATTTCATTTAAGAGAAAGACGGACAGTATATCAAGTGAGGATTTAAATATCCTGATGGGTGACCTCAACGATGCCAAAGAATCTCACAGGGCCTTGCTCGAAGATTACGAAAGTGGTCAGGAAGAAATTACCAGTGCCAATGAAGAACTTCAGAGCGCAAACGAGGAACTCCAAAGTACTAATGAGGAATTAGAGACGGCCAAAGAGGAGCTTCAAAGTACAAACGAGGAGCTCACCACCGTGAATGAGGAATTGCAAATACGTAACACAGAACTTACGGTCGTGGGGAGTGACCTCACCAACTTACTTTCTTCAACCGAGATTCCTATTTTGATGATTGATACTGAGGGACGAATTAAACGATTCACACCTGAGGCCAAAAAAGCATTCAATCTGCATTCGAGCGACGTTGGCCGTTATATCAAAGACATCAAATCCAATTTCAACATGGATCTCTCCAGTAAGATCAAAATGGTAGGCGAAAGCCTGGAACCTAAAAAAATAGAAGTCCAAGATCTTTCAGGTTTTTGGAAACAGATGCAAATCAGACCTTACAAAACGCTTGATAATAAAATAGATGGTGTCAGTATCACCCTTCTTGATATTGATCAGATTAAGCAGAAAGAGAAATACTTTAAAGAATCATTGGATTATATCAAATCAGTGGCAGATACGGTTCCACTACCCTTTGCCGTCATTGGTGGGGACTTTCAACTTAAGTCTGCCAATCAAGCTTTTCATCATTTTTTTAAGATCCCTTTGGATGTAGCTCCAAATGATTTTTTCACACTTTTAGAAATCCCACCGCAACATAAAAAACAAATTGAAGAGCTAATCACCTCAAACATCCTGACGAATCGTTCGTTTGCTGATTATGAACTTCATTCTGTATTCAGCACTATCGGTGAGCGACGAATCCTCCTCTCAGGAGGAAAAGTGCAATGGGTGGGAGATGAGCCCGAGGCTGTGTTAGTCAGTTTTATTGATATCACTGAAAGGAGTCGTTTAGAGAACGAACTTAAAAGTCTCTTGGTCCGAGAGCGAGAGGCCCGTAATGAAGCCGAAAAGGCGAATAGAACAAAAGATGTATTTCTTGCCACTCTTTCTCATGAACTTAGAACTCCCTTATCGGCCATACTTACTTGGTCACAGCTCATTGGCCATAACCGAGTGGATGCCGCCATGACCAAGCAAGGTGCTGCCGTCATAGAGCAAAGTGCAAAAGCTCAAAGTCAGCTGATTGATGATCTACTTGATATTTCACGCATCATCTCAGGAAAACTTGCTCTCACCATCAGGGATGTGGATCCGGCCATGGTGATTCGCTCTGCAGTGGAATCGGTGCGGGCCTTGAGTGAGAAAAAATCAATTGAAATTCAAATGCTCCTGCCTGCCGATCAGAGCAGGATTCTGGCTGATCCTGTTCGACTGCAACAGATCATTTGGAACATCCTCACCAATGCGATTAAATTTTCTCCGAAGGGCGGCATGATTGAAGTTCGACTCGAAACAATTATGCTTCAGGACAACCTCTTCTCTCAAATTAAAGTGAGGGACTTTGGTAAAGGCATCCCAGAGGATTTCCTAGAAAACATCTTTAATCGTTTTAGCCAAGCCGACAGTGCGTCCACGAGACTACACGGTGGCTTAGGGCTTGGACTCTCTATTGTGCGCAACCTCGCTGAACTTCAGGGGGGAAAAGTTAAGGCAGAGAATGCAACGAAAGGCACTGGCGCTATTTTGACTGTGCTCTTTCCCTTGAGCGCCCCCCAAACAGACATCATGGCCTCTCCTCTAAAGGAAGATGGTGAGAATCAAATCGTTGAAGAGGTGCTGCCTTGTCTTGAGGGATTGAGAATTCTATTTGTAGAAGATGATGATAATACGCGAGCCGCTCTTAGTATTTATCTAAAATCCTTTGGGGCACAGGTCCGTTCTGCCGCCAGCTCTCAGGAGGCTTTATATCTCTTAAACGACTCATCCTTTGACATCATCATCTCAGACATTGCCATGCCTAATGAGGATGGCTACTCCCTCATGACCAAAATACGCTCTCTGCAGGATCCTAAGAAAAAAAACATACCGGCCATTGCCTTGACGGCTTATGCCAGCATCGATGACTCATCCCATGCCTTGGACGTCGGCTTTCAGGCCCATGTTGCAAAGCCAGTTGAAGCCAGCCAGCTTGCATTATTGATCCTCAAAACAATAAAAGGTGCTTAATCTTGTTGATAACTACACAGAGCTTAAATAGGCCTAACACAAAATATTGAAAAATTCTCGCATACTACCATTAGAAGCAATGATTGCTTCTAATGGGGTAAGACATGAGCCACGCAACATTGCATAGAAAGACCGAAGTAGATCTTAACACAAGTGAAATCATTCTTAGAAAAAGCCCAGTTAACATACGTGATCTTCTGATCTATTTTAGAGATCAACACCTACATTCACTAGAAATACAAAATATTTCCATGATGCTGCAAACAATCCCAGACAAGATTATCGCGATGATTGACCAAGAAAAGGTTCTACAGATTCTGAATCAGTTTATGGAAAATGCGCTGAAAGCTCTTCCTGATGGTGGGTATATTGATTTGAAGGCTTACCAGCAATCGAACTGTGTGATTATTTCTTTCATCGATAACGGGCTAGGGATTAAGGAAGAAAACTTGAATAAAATCAAAATGGGTCTGACTGATTTTATCATTGATAACAAAATGAAATTGGGAGTAGGTCTTTTCATCTCTCGCTGGATCGCCCAGGCCCACGGTGGAAAGATTATGGTGGAGTCAGTCGAGAGGCAGGGATCTATTGTTTCAGTCTGCCTGCCTCTTGAAAACTCTCAGAAGGACTAGTCTAGGTAACCTTGAGAGACGAATTTTTCAGCTAACTCTTCCGCGATATAACCTACAGCATAAGGGACAGAGTCATGGTCTTTGGCAGAGTCATGCAGAAAGCCATTGAGGTGAATCCATTCATGCACCAGATTCGAGGTGATCTGGGTGATCTTATAGCGTGAGTAGAAGCGACCGTTGACACTTATGGTGTTCGACTTACCTGGATTCGTGTAACCAATCACCTTGCTCCAGCCACGATAGTAGCGACGAACATCAAAATTCATTTCACCTTGATTACTCTCTCCGCCCACGAGTTCTTTACCTTGCATAAGGTATTCATACACCTGCTCGTTACTCATGCCACGATTCGAAGAGTAGCTGCGCTTTCCATCTGAACTCTTGAAGTTAATCACTCGCTCTTTGAACTCGTTAGAATTCATCACGGCTTCAATGATGCTGTAGCTATCGAGCACTTTTTGTTTCTCACTGGAGTTTTTCGGGAATCCAGAAAGAGTGCCACCGACGACTTTGAGAAAGCCTGTCGGAACCTGATCGGCAAAGCCGAGTTCAGTGGGGAAAAAGTTAAGTTTCGTTTTCTCAAGAGTTTCTGTATGTGCGTAGACGTTAAGAGTTACGAGTGTGCACACCATACCGATAAGCATTTTCATCTTCTGTCCTTAGAAGTGGTTTTAATGCTTTTCGGAATTATGTTTTTTTAGGAATAACTATTTCTGGGTAGGGGCAAGCTCTGCCTAGCTAAAGCTCCAGGCCAAAATTCGACTCTTTTTCTGGCCCTGTTGCATTTCGAGTAATTTGATAGATTTGGGCTCTTTGCGCTCTAGATACTTGATCAATCCATTGACGTGATCGTCTCTGGAAACAAGGGATGAAAACCATTTTACTTGGTTTCTAAACCGTACACTTTCATCAATTAATTTTTCAATAAAACCGTACTCTCCTCCCTCACACCAGAGCTCACTGCTGACTCCCCCAAAATTAAGCTTCGCTTTTTCTTTCAGACCAAGGTTGCTGCGCTTTCTTTGAGTGCCTGCGAGGGCCTCATCAGCAGAGGCATGAAAGGGCGGGTTGCAGATGACTAAATCAAAAGATTCTTTCTCCCCTACCACTCCACTAAGCTTATTCTTAGGGTTTGGCTGAAGACGCAACTCGATGAAGGCCTGCAGGTTATTTTTGGTGACGATGAGTTGTGCCGCTTGAAGGGCATTAGGTGAGATATCTGTCGCGACAAAATTCCAATTAAAAAGACTCACACCGAGTAAAGGATAAATGCAATTTGCTCCCACTCCCAGATCCAAGACTCGAAGCCTGCGTGGATCTTGAAAGAGTCTTGCCACATGGAGGAGGTGATCACACCGCCCTGGTACCGGAGGACACAGAAAGGATTCAGGGATCTCCCAAAATATTACTCCGTGATGGGTTTTTAAGAGTGCCGCATTCAAGGCCCGCACAGCACTAGGGTTATCGAAGTCAATAGTATCTTCACCACGCTTAGACTTAATAACAAATGGCTTCAGCTCAGCTGACCTTGCAGTCAGCAGAGCGAAGTTATAACCAGATCGATGCGGGTTTTCAGGGTGCATTTCTAGAGACGAGTATAGGGCACAGACTGGAACTCTTGCATGCCAGAATGACAGTTATCGTTTGAGTACTGCATACTACCCTTGATATCAATCAGCTGCACATCACTGGCGTCTTTGTTCATCATGAGTGTGGCAGATATTTCTGATTGGTAAGAATCACCACACCACCCACCAGAGAACTCACGGTAGAGATCCCATACCAAAAAGACCACTTTACCTGCGGGAGTTGTAATCGGATTGTGCATAGAGATGATTTTAGTACGTCTTTCACCGTCGACGGAATAAGAGAGCACAGCTTCACTTTTGCCGAAAACCTCAAGCTTAAGTTTGATCTCATTCACGCAGAATTCTTTAGGAAGAGAGACGTCAGAGACTTCGAGTTCAACTGTGCGCTGATAGCACTCCGAAGCCATGGCAGAAAAAGAGACGAGCAAAGCGATTAAAGCTGTTTTCATAAACAAGACCCCTCAAAGTTAGGAGCCGGTTTTACCCTCAGCGAGGATGATTGGTAAATGCTTTGCTCTGTTAGGTTTTTGTCAAAAGGCTAAAACAGTGAATTTTTTACTCAGACTCGGGCGTGTGGGTGGAACGTTTAGCTTTTCTCTCCTCAACGATATCAACGATCAAAAGCGCCAATGCCTGTTCGATGGGACTGGGCCCTTGGTTTTTCTTTATCTTTTTTGTTTTAAAAAACCCACTGATAAGGGCCACGAGAAAAATGATAAGTGAGGTGCCTGCAATCAAACTGCCGACCAAGATCTCTTGCTCCCATTGCTGGGCCAGTTTGCTGAGAATCATAGAAAGACCAATACAGAAAAAAGCCAAAGCCGCAGCGGCGATAAAGAGCCGCATGAAAAGCATCTTGATGATATTTAAAATTTCTTCACTCAGGCCTTGCGTCTTTTGCGTGATGAATGAAAAGAGGACTTCCAGCACACGACTGATGGCATCCATTAATCTCTCCCCTTTAAAATCCGTGCCAGCACGAATCCAATCAGGGCAGCAATACCAGCTGCAGCCAGAGGATGCTCTTTAATAAAGGACTCAAGTTCCTCCTTGGCTCCCTTAAGATTTTTCTTCAACGTCGTGGCAGTGTCTTGGTTATTTTGGTCATTCATGTCGGATATCTTAGAATAGAAAACATGGTCATGCCTCAGTTTTCCCTCTCCATTGCGCTTATTGTCATCAGATTTTAAGCACAACACTTTCATAACACCTTAAAACTCTCTACAATGAAGGCATGAATAAACCTGTTTTCACCCCTCCCCAAAATGTCGCTGATGTTCTCTCTCGCCTGACTCCACCAAAAAGTGCTGTGGTCACTGGAGGGATGCCTTACGCCAATGGGCCTTTGCATCTGGGTCATATGGCCGGAGCCATCATTCCCCCTGACATCATGGCAAGATTTCTGCGCATGTGGATTGGAAGTGAGAATGTTTTATTCGTATCAGGTAACGATGATCATGGTTCTACATCTGAAGCATCGGCCCTGAAAGCGGGCATTCCTATTCGCGAGTTCATAGATCGTATTCATGCCGAACAAGTCGCCACCACTCAGCGCTACAATATCTCCTATGATATTTTTTCCGGCACCTCACAGCCCGACTGCTACCCTGTCCACAAAGAGACCTCACAAGAGTTTATGCAGAAGCTCTGGCAGAATAAAATGCTGGAGAAAAAAACTACCAAGCAGTGGTTCGATCCTAAGCTTTCGCGTTTTCTGCAAGACAGAAATGTCACAGGCAAATGCCCCAAC
>DIVA01000091.1 GCA_002435705.1 Bacteriovoracaceae bacterium UBA6144 | reverse complement strand
TATTCCTCATAGGCAATATTTTAAGCGATCTAGCTTACGTGATCGTCGATCCGAGGATTGATTACACATGATTGAAAAATATTTAGCGAATGAAGTAAGTCGTAAACGTTGGAGAATCTTCAAAAGAAAGAAACTTGCTCTGGCGAGTATTTGGATTTTAAGTTTCTTTTGTTTTCTTAGTTATACTGCCGAGTGGTGGGCCAATAGTAAGCCCGTCGTTTTGCATTTTAATAATGTGACTTATTACCCCATCCTAAAAAACTACCCTGCTGCGGATTTTAATCAAACGGATTTAGTTAACCCTGACTATCGTAAGGTGGTCTTGTCTGAGAATGATTGGGTCATCTGGCCTGTCGTTAAGTGGGATCCCTACGAGTCCAATCAGAACGTGGAACGTTACCCGGCTCCTCCGAGCTCAGAGAACTGGCTGGGCACTGATGATCGAGGTCGGGATATTCTCACTCGGCTTCTTTATGGTTTGCGCTACTCTATGACCTATGCTCTTTTGGTCTGGCTCATTACTTTTATGATGGGAACCATCGCTGGTGGGATCATGGGATGGAAAGGGGGAGTGGTTGATTTTTGGGGACAAAGAGTCGTAGAAATTCTGAGCACCGTCCCGCAATTCTTTTTACTGATTATCATTATTGCTATTTTTAAGCCCTCTTTAGGTTTATTGGTTTTAATCTCATGCCTCTTTGGATGGATTAGTATTAGTTACTATGTTCGCGGAGAGTTCTTAAAAAATAGAAAAATGGAATTTGTTGAAGGGGCCAGGGCCGTGGGTGCATCTGATATAAGAGTATTTTTTAAACACCTTTTACCAAATTCTTTAAGCCCCTTAATTACTTTCACTCCTTTTGTGATATCTGGAAATATCGTTGGTCTCGCAAGCCTTGATTACCTTGGATTTGGTCTTACTCCGCCGACTCCTAGTTGGGGCGAGTTACTTAACCAAGCTCAACAAAACTTCACCATTGGTTGGTGGTTAGCAGTGTTTCCCTCTCTTGTGATGTTTTTAACATTGACGATGCTGAGTCTGATTGGCGAAGCTACACGCGATGCGATGGACCCAAGACTCTAAGGATCGAGATGAAAACAGCAGCTCATAAGATGTCTCAGTTTAAAGATTCAATCTTTGGAGTGATCTCCCAGCTGGCGCGCGAGAATCAGTCCGTCAATTTAGGACAGGGGTTTCCTGATTTTGATGGGGCCCAGTGGTTAAAAGACATAGTTAATCAGAAGATTCAGGAAGGGCATGGGCAGTATGCACCCTTCATGGGATCAGCTCACCTGCGCGAAGAAATCGCTTCGTATTACAAGCGTTTCTACAAACTCTCATATGATCCCATTAATGAAATCACAGTGACCGTGGGTGCAACAGAGGCACTCTATTCTACTCTAACCGCTCTTTTAGATCGTGATGATGAAGTCATCGTTCTAGAGCCCTTCTATGACTCTTATGTGGCCTCTATTCAACTCTCAGGGGCGAAACCTATACCTGTTACTATGCATGCTCCGGACTTCACCGTGGATCCTATAGAGCTAGAGAAGGCTGTAAGTGCGAAATCAAAAGTACTCGTAATAAATAATCCTCATAATCCTACGGGCAAGGTTTGGACACGTGAGGAGCTTACGCACATTGCTCAGTTTGCCCAAAAACATGATCTTCTCGTAATTTCTGATGAGGTCTATGAGTTTTTGCTTTTTGATGGGGCCGTGCATATTCCTATGGCCACACTTGATGGCATGAAAGAGCGAACTCTCACCATTAGTTCTGCCGGCAAGACCTTTGGATTAACTGGATGGAAGATCGGTTGGGTGTGTGCTCCTGAACACTTAACGCGTGCCATTCGTTTAGTTCACCAATATGTATCTTTTTCTGTGAGTACTCCTATGCAAGAGGCTGTTGCCGAAGGACTCAAAAGATTAGAAACATATGTGCCGGGTTTTCAAGCACAGTATAAAGAAAAGCGTGATTACTTCTATCAAGGTATTACCAAACTAGGTTTTGATTTTCCCACTCCGAAAGGAACCTACTTCATGATGGTTCCCATCTCAAATAAAACAAACAAAAGAGATGTTGATTACGCCATGGAGCTCATAAAAAATAAGAAAGTTGCCACAGTCCCTCCCTCCTCATTTTACTTAAAGTCCAAACAAGGAGAGAGTTACTTGAGGTTTTGTTTTGCCAAAAAACAAGAGACGCTTGAAAGTGCGCTGGCTAACCTAGAGGGCCTGTAGTTTTATCCGGGCCTCTTTCTTTTTGCCCTCTCTGAGATATTTCACAGCCACTGTATCTCCGATTTTGTATTTCTCAAGAGCATGGTAGATATCATCTAAGCTATTCACTTCTTTTGAATCAATGGCAACTAAGACATCTCCCATAATGACTCGTCCCCGACGATCTTGAGCAAGTCCCTTAAGACCCGCTTTTCCAGCAGGACCATCTTCATCGACAAATGTGATCACCACACCTTCTTTGATTCCAATGCGTTTTTTAGCACCCTCAGGAAGAACACCTATTCCTAGTCCAGGACGGATCACTTTCCCGTGCTGGATAAGTTGAGGAACAATCATTTTAACCGTATCAACAGGAACCGCAAATCCAAGTCCAGCACTTGAGCCTGAGGTTGAAAAGATCATGGTATTTACACCGATAAGTTTTCCAGAGGAATCAAGCAGGGGACCACCAGAGTTGCCCATGTTAATGGCAGCATCTGTTTGAATCATGTCGTGAATTTTGACCCCTCCAAAGCCATCAATTTTTCTTCCTAAGGCAGAAACGATCCCTGTGGTGAGAGTATGATCCAGTCCAAAAGGGGAGCCGATGGCAAGAGTCATCTGACCCACTTGAAGCTCTTTCGAACTCCCGAGAACAATTGGGTTGAGTGTTTTTGGTCTTTCTTTAAGTTTGAGCACGGCCAAATCTTTTTTAGCTTCCGAGCCCACCAGTACGGCCTGATACTGAGTCGGGTCATTGTGAAAAGTCACAACGAAATCATCACCTCCATTGACCACATGAAAATTCGTGACGATGTGTCCTGTTGTATCCCAAACAAAACCAGAGCCTGCGCCCTGAGGGACCTCAACTGTTTCGTTGAAAAATGAACGAGCAACCTTGATGTTTGAAACGTTTACGACTGTTGGAAGCACTTCTTTATAGAGAGCGATTGTTTTTTTCTCAACCTCTAAGAGTTGAGCATTTAAAGCTGGCGAAAAGATAGAGAGGAATAGGAAAAAAGAGGCGAACTTTAACATGGTCTCTCCTTGTTTTGAGTTCGAATCTGAGTATAGTAGACTGGAGCTTTCTTCCCAATAGGATTTATCATGGACACGTCGCAAAATTCATCATCTATTCGTTTTTGGCATCGTGCAAACAACAAAATAGAAATAGAACAGGTCTATGGTGATCGCTTTATTAGCTTTCTTTACGACTCGAGCCTTGGAAAGTTGACGGGAAAAGTTTTCGCCAATAAATCCTTTTCGCAGCTTTATGGTTATTTTCAAGATCAACCAACCTCCCATAAAAAAGTAAGACCCTTTATAGAAAAATTTAACATACCGATTCATGAATACGAAGGAGGCTCTCGCTTCTCTGCTAGTGTTGAGGATAGCTACAAAACGTTCAATGAATTTTTTATACGCAAGTTCAAGCCTGGTCAGCGAGCATTTGTTAAAGAAAACCATCGCATGCCGGCTTTTGCAGAGGCCCGCTACGTAGGGTTTAAAACGATTACAGAAGACCTCACTTTTCCTGTGAAAGGAAAGCACCTCACCGCAACTGGTATGCTTGGCAAGAGCGAGACGGCGAAAATATTTGAAGGTGGCCCCCTAATGGTTGCAAGGCTCTGTCCCGTGGATTACCACCGCTATCATTATCCGGATGACGGGAGAGTGATTGAGCATTACTCGATCCATGGAGAATACGATTCAGTCAATCCTTTAGCGCTCAAATTAAAATCAGACATTCTCATTGCCAATGAGAGACAGGTCAGTATTTTACAAACAAAAAACTTTGGAAAAATTGCCTATGTTGAAGTGGGAGCGATCTGTGTTGGAAAAATAGTGCAATCTCATCCATGGGATCAAGACTTCTACAGAGGTGACGAGAAGGGATATTTCTTATTTGGTGGATCAACCGTCGTTATTCTTGGAGAGAAAGGAGCATGGGCCCCCTCACAAGATGTTTTAGATAACACAGCTCAAGGAATTGAGACCTACATAAAACTTGGTGACGAGGTCGCTCTTAAAATTTAAGTTTAGCGATGAGTGGAAAGTGATCAGAAGGCCAAGTCCCATTGTCCGATTGCTTATCCAAATGTAGCTGAGCCTTCTCTTCAAGGTTATGAAGAATCCAATCAATCCTCTGCCCATCCGGATTCAATCCCGTAAATGGATGATGACTGGCTTCCTCTCTTGAGGACCAATCATCTCGAATTGAATCAAAATAATCATAAATAATTTTACGAGTCCTAGACTCAGGAGAATCATTGAAATCACCCATTATAATAATGGGTAGATTCTTTGTATTGATTCTTTTTACTTGAGTACACAAAACTTCGATTTGAGATTCTCGGGTGCTCGGCTGTACGTGATCAAGATGAGTATTAAAGACCAATAATTCTCTGCCAGCAACTTCGATATGGACCCAAGTGCACAGTCTGGGAAACATGCTATCAAAAGAAGAACTTCCATCAATTTCTGGAGTAAGCGACAACCAGAAATCCCCACTTTTTAAAAGACGAACAGTTCTTTCATTATAAAAGATGCAAGGGTACATCCGCTCGGCTAACCAGTTACGATGAGTATCAGCCAAAGCATATCCGGACAAAAGGAGCTTAAGTTCATGCAGCTGAGGTTTTCTGCCTTCTTGGGTACCAATCAGGAGAGGGGAGTATTGATGGTAAATTCCTGCCAAGATTTTTTTTCGTAAGGGCCAAGCGTGCGAGCCATCATCATGAGTTGAGAACCTAATATTTGAAGATATGATGAAGGCTTCCATACTTTCATCATATCCAATTGAGACTAATCAGCTAAGTAATATTCTTTGTGCCCCGTGTATAAGGGGTATGAAGCGACATTAGGCCTTGAGAACCTACAATCTGATTCGGTCACTCCGATCCCAATTGCGGCCAAACTAACTTTATCATTGAGAAGTGCTGTGTTCCGCTGCTTGATCACTGTACCACGAAAACGTAGGCTTATCCCTTTGGGAGAAGAATGCGACCAAAGTACTGAGATATCCTCAAGCAAAGATTGATCCAACCAGTCCTTAACCTGCTCTGCACTCGCCGTGAATGGTATAAATCCCTGGTCTTTATTTTCTTTAATAGAGCAATAAACACTGTGCTCACCGATTTCTATAAGATGCCGATTCTTTACTGTCGCCATTTGTCTTTTGTGAAAACTAGGTACAAAAATTGTTTTCTCAATTTGATGGGAAAATGGAATCTCAAACTTTGTGTCCCACGACTTTTTCCCATTCAATAATGCTACTTTTGTGTATTCTGAAATATCGGAGTACACGAAGGCATAAGTCTTTCCAGCTTTTGGATTATGAATTGAAGAAAATGAATCTGTCACAAAGTCCCAATTCTTCTCATGTTCTTGGTAACCTGATTCTAGCCCATCAAGCTTAATCAGCGCTCCTTGTGATAAAATTGCCGCATGATGAGTCTCGAGAAAATGAATCAAAGAAATAGAGGGGTGTAGATAGTAAATAATTTCCTTCTGGGGAGTAGAAATGATTAACCGATAGGTTGCTTCTTTCACTCCATCTAGAATGCCATAATCAGTAAAAGTATTCACTTTCAATGAACGTGTTTCATCAAAATCAATAGGAAGAGAGTAATGTTGGTTTTTATCAATCCTGAAGGAGTACTTAGTGAGATGGACATCTTTATGAAATATCGTCCAAAAGTTTTGACTAGAATTAAAGTCAACCATAAGGATATTGACATCACTAATTATTCCAGAGTGAAGACCAATCACTGAGCGAAGTAACTCTGTGCGAATCAATCTTTGGGGCTTGATTTTGACTTCATACTCTTTGGAAAAGTTATCAACGAGGATGAACGTATCGTCTTTTATTGAATTATTAGTGTTGATGTCAGCAACGAGATGATTTCTTCCTTGGGTTACTTCTTCTTCATCACTGATCCCGTCTCCATCCTGGTCAGCATAGCGAGAGAGCGAGGTATAGTTCATTGGTTTTAAATTATTTTGTTTGCCACAAGAAACCATGATTAAAATTAATAAAAGTATTTTCACAGGACCCCCTCCATCATGCGGCTTATGTTTTTCCCATACTTATCTTCACCCCAAAAAAACAGTGAGTAGTCGCTGAGGCTAACATCTTTTGGCGGTTCAGGAAGTGTTTGGAAAAAATTATTGAGATTGTTAAGTAGTGCTTTAAGGATAGGTTTATCTTTTTCTGAGATATAAACCTTTTTGAGACGAACAACATTTTCTTGGCTAAGCATGCTTTCGATTAATTCGAGTGCTTCCGTCTTTTGACCAACGCTATCTTGAATCACCATTTTCGTTTCATTGGTCATATGACTTGAAATGAAATATTTGCCTGCTCTCTGTCCAATGACCCCTCTTAAAGTCAGAGCATTGAGGACATTCCTTAGGATGCGAATATTGAGAGAGGTATCAATTTGTAACTGAGTGACTTTTTTATCACTTCTTCCAAGAGATTCTATGATGAGTCGTTCTACACAGGTGAGTGAGTTCATTTTTTATCCCTTCCTAAGCGAGTTCTTGTTGTTGTATGGTTAGAGGTTGATGACTTTGTACGAGGTCCGTTAGATATAGCTTTCGTTGAATGTATTGATAGATTCTATGCATCTCAATTCGACTGAGCTTGTGGCCTTGTGAGCGGAGAAGTTCAACGGCCGTGAATGTTTCTGATTTTGATTTTTCAGAATCGAGCAAGTCGTAAAAACTCTCGTACTCCGCAAGCTTCATGGGTGAGCCATTTAGAAGCCTGAATACTCGAGTGAGCTGAATGCCTGTGCGATTTGCGATCTCTCTTAGTGTGTCATTTGGGAAAGCTAATCGATAATCTTTAATAATGTTTTGTTGCAGTGACATGACTGATACTCCTTGTTGGTATCAGCCCTAAAGCAAGGAGCATGCCAAAACGTTATAGTTTGTTTTCTTGCAGGATGCGGTAGATCGCAGATGAGCTAATTTGCATGATTTTCATGCATTGGGTGATCTTTCCATCATGCTTTTGGAGAAGATCTTTAAGAATAGTACTTTCCACCAATTGGAAGTAACTGCGAAGGCCATTTTTTTCTATATAGTCACGAACCTCAGGATTAATAATCCCATCTTGAGAGATTCTAATCGTTTGATCTCCCTTGATTTCGTTAATGATTCCTTGGTGTGAGTCAGCAAGATCTAGAATAAATTGTTTAAGCTCACGTATATTGCCTCGCCATTCTTTTGAGCGGAGAGTCTCTCTCGCTTTTTCAGATAGAATCACATGCCGAGCACTTTGTTTCAGAAAATATTGCGTAAAGACATCAATGTCCTCAGGTCTCTTGTTAAGCGCAGGAATTTCAATTTGTAGAGAGGAGATACGATAAAATAGATCCTCTCTAAATTGCCCCAGATTCATTTTATGTTTTAGATTCTCACAAGTGGCAGTGATAAGAATGAAATTACTTTTTTCTGACTTAGTTGCGCCGACGGGGAAATACGTTTTATCTTCAATGGCCCTGAGAAGTTTTTGTTGCATGGCCTGAGACATGGTCCCGACTTCATCCAGAAAGAGAATCCCGCCATCAGCACTTTTAATCTTTCCAATCTTTCTGGTATCGGCTCCTGTGAACGCACCTTTTTCATGCCCAAAAAGTTCACTCTCGATCAAACTATCTGAAATTTCAGAACAATTGAGATGAACAAAGGGGGCTTGGGGTCCTAGAATTTCTTCTGCTAGAAGTTTTCCAAGCATGGTTTTTCCTGTCCCAGTGGGGCCAGTGATAAGAAGAGAGCGTCCCTGCCAAGGTGTTTGAATTAATTTCAGGATATCGGCTTTAAGAGGTTCATGACGAGTGGGGTATCTCGTTTCGAATAATGATTGTGAAGCACTTGTCGTCGTTTTAAATATTGATTTTATGAATCCAGGTAGTGTCTCTCGGATTTGCGATTTACGAAGAATATGGATGGCACCGCTGCTATAGGCCTTGGTGAGAAGCTCTTCTTCGTCACTTGTGGTGAGCATGATGACAGGGATTTTCCTTTTGTGAGCTAACTCAACGACCTTAATTCCATCAGGCCCTTCTTTTAAATGAAGATCTGTTATGACGAGGTCATAGTTCTGTTCCTGCAGAAGCGGAGCAGCTTGGTCCCAAGTACTTGCATTCTCAAGGAGTCCAAAAAGCGAAAGAACTTCTCGCAGATGAGATAAAAAATATTTATCATCTTCTACTATTAGAATACGCAAGATTTGTTTCATGGATCCTTGATAGGGCAATGAGATTCGGAAATCAAATACGGAATTCGGATTCCGAATATTTTACAGGGGTGTTTGTGGATCTTCATATATTTCATTCAACTGAGGAGCTGTATAAGCAGCTGGCCCTGAGATTGGCTCAGAAAATACAACAGGCCCTGCACATAGGATTTGCTACAGGCAAAACGATGGAGCCCTTATACGCTGAACTGCGCGCGCTGGCGCCTATGAGTGTGAGGGCTACCGGTTGGATCCTCGATGAGTATTTAGGTCTTAAGGGTGATCACCCGCAGACCTATCGCTACTTTCTCAATAAGTTTGTTTTCGAGCCGCTTTCTTTTCCCGCCTCACAAATCTCTTTTCCTCCTCTTGATGAGTGCATCCTAGATGAGGCCATAAGAATCTATGAAGAGCGCTTCCAGAAGCAGCAGGGGCTGGATCTACAGCTTTTGGGGCTTGGACTTAATGGGCATGTCGGATTAAATGAGCCGGGCTCACAGGAGACGGATAAGACACGCATCGTTGAAATTGCGGAGCTTACTCGAAAATCAAATTTGGTTTATTTTAATGAACTCTCAGAGGTTCCCAAGTCAGCGATGACTTTTGGTCTGGCCAATCTTCTTCAAGATAAGGAGTTATGGCTNNGACATTTCTTCAGAGGTTCCGGCCACAATATTGAAGAAGCATAGAAATTTAAAGATCTTTCTCGATCCGCAAGCAGCTCAACTCTTAAAGCCAATCACTTAGGTCATCAGACTTTGTGGCAAAATTCTGATCCACTTTTGTCGTTTTTGAGAGTTTATATAGTTGACCCATGACCATTGGTGCCGACTTTGCACCGGAGTGATTAATGATCTCACTTCCTCGTCTCACATTATCAATGAGCCACGACTGAAGTCTTAGGTGATAGGGATTTCTTTCGATTTCACCTCGATGAAATTCAAGTGCCTTGTACTGTTTTTGAAAGATCTCAAATGGGACTTCTACCAAAAGGTTTGGTGTTTTTTGGGCAGACCAAAATTCACTCCAGGCAATTGTGCCTGAAAATCTTTGGATGCAATCTGAAACAAGCTCTGAAGTCTTTTGATGCGTAAGGTGTTGGTCGAGAGCTTGAGGAGCTATGATCAGAGCAGGTTTTTCTTTCTTTATAATTTGTGCCAGCTCTCGTTTTTTTTCAGACCAAGATTCAGAGAGAGTG
>DIVA01000065.1:580-25487 GCA_002435705.1 Bacteriovoracaceae bacterium UBA6144 | reverse complement strand
TTAAGGCATGAAGGCCCAAGAACCTAACCAGACTAGTCGGTTAGTTCCAGGATGCTTGGCAATTAAAGAAAAAGGGATAAACTAAAACTTAATAATTTTAGGTACTTTTAAGGGTTAAGAGAATGAATTTGAAGTCCCTATTCAAGCTTTTTAAACTGCCTCTTAAACGTGGCAAAGCAGAGACCCTTACTCGAGAAAATCAGGCACTTACACGCTATGTCCTTAGCTTTACCAATATCGAAGATTCACCCACCTATGAACTCAGAGATCATTTTACCTTAGGCTCTGACCTCGGAGACATGGTTTTAGAGGACTGTGACCTCTCACCCAAGCATGCCAGCTTTAGCCTCAAAGAGGGCGTGGTGACGGTTATGGATTATGGAAGCGCGAGCGGAACCTTCATTGGTGATCACCAAATTGAAGCTGGAAAATCAGTTATCTTAAATGATGGTGATATTGTCACTATGGGAACAGTACAGGTTCAGTTGCTTGTTCAAGGCAGTGAGATTGATGGAATTGAATTTGATCGACCCGAAGTGAGTGATGAGGCTGCAGAAGATTCTCCAGAGGAGGATGCTCCAGCTGAGGAGACAACTAAAACTCAACTCAAAGCGATGCCTCTTAAAATCGATGAGGAGCCGAAAGCCAAGACTAGTCCGCAACTTATTCTTGATGGTCAGACAAAAAACTTCGTTAAACCGATTGAACTCAAAGAAGATGGAACTGTGGCTAAACGTATCCAAGCGATGCGTGCCCTCAAGGATTCCGGCAAGAAGACACAAAAGAAAGTTCTTGTCGCAGCTGGCGTGGATCGCGCCGCCAATACTTTGCCACGCATGGTAGGAATCATTTTTGACATCCTTTGTGTGGTCATCATTTGGCAAATCTTTTCACCTTTTGATGATTTTAGAATTGCCGCCAACATTATTCCTGAAATGTTCTCAGAATACGTAATTCCGGAATGGGATAAATTGATAGAGCTTTCGGGAGAGCAAGAAGCCTATAACAAAGTTATGGGGGAAGTGGCCCCCATTGCAAAAGATTTAATGGATCAATTTCTAATTCCTTCGATGCTAGGATTACTGCTTGTTTGGAGAGTTCTTACGTCACTTCTTTTTGGTTCATCTCTTGGTATGTGGATGGCCGGAATTCGGTCTTATGGATCATTTATTTCTAAAAGGGCAGGCGGTGTCATAAGAGAGATCATCGGAGTGGTCACATTCCCTTTCTTGATCTTTGATTTACCGGCCCTTTTTTCGAGAAGAACTTTTAAAGAAGTCATTACTCGAACAAGTCTTTATACACCTTCAAAAGGCGCGGTCATTATATCGTGGCTTTTTTTCTTACCCATTATTCTGGCCAGCTTAATTGTTTCCCCCTTATTTCGAGGGCTAGAATTTAATGAGAAAATCGTCATCAGTGACGAGCTCAGTCTGCGAATTAAAAGTAAGAAAGAAGAGGGAGGGCCGATTGAAGTCACTTATCAGGCTTACAAAAGTCGATGGTTTGGTCTTCAGTTAGAGTTGGATGTGACGAAATGGGTTGTTGTGCCTCGTTTCTCATGGTCGCAGACAGAGAAGGGCAGTGTGCTGCAGCCAGCACTTGTCTTTCACCAAGGTCAGGAGGTAAAGCTTCCACTTTTACTGCTTAAAAATTTTGACTGGTATTCACTGCTTAATCTTCCCATGTCACATAACCCCTTTTTGCAAAATAGTTTTCCTGAGATCTGGGCCTTTGTGCAATCTCAGCGTCTTAAAGATGTTAAAAATATTCAGTATCGTCCAACGGATGTTCAGAGAAAGAAATTTGAAGTAGAGCTTCAAGAGCTCATCTTGGCATCGTTTAATTTAGATATTGAGAATATGATTGATCATGTTTTTGTGCACGGACCTTTTATCAAAGGCCTTGTTGAATTTAGACATGAGCTCTTAGCACTTCTGGATGGTCAGCTTGAAGGAGACTGGAGATTTAGTTTGCATGGAAAAACGATTGTTCTGATTCGTGAGGTGAGTGGAGTAAAGCCCTATGATCTGATTGTTCCATTGAATCAGGGACGGGGGCGGATTTTTAAAATTAGTTACGGCTCTCAAAAAGAGAAACGTAATCTTTCAAAAGTAATGAGGGAGCTTTGGGATAAAGTGGTATGGCAAGAGCATGGTGAAAGTGAAGGCAGCAAGTCTCCGATCGTGATCGATGTGATCTCTCGCCTTGCTTCTCAAGGTCTCATGGATGAAGGTAATGCAGAAAAATTATTTGAAGCCTATTTTGAGCTCGCTGCAAAAGTAGTGTCTCTAGAAAAGGAAGATGGTCGTTATCAATCCATAGATCAGTCATTGAAGGGAGTTATTGAAATCCTTCAAAGATTCCAAAAAGCCAAGGCAGAGACGCTTGATGTGATGATGATAGAGAAGGTTCTCAATAAACTAAGAGAAGTAAAAATGAATCTCGAAAATAAAAATATCTCTTATTTCGGCAATCAGCTCAGCTAGGAATTAGTTACCAACGGGAGCGGTGTAGTCTGCGGGAGCACAGTAGAAGTGGTTGTTCCATCTGAAACCCAAATCATATCTTGCTCCGATGGATTGGGTTTGGTCATTATTATCAACTCCATCTTCACGATAAACAAAACGACGAGTCATTGCTTCAGGAAGGATATCCCCTCCTTGCATTGGGATGTGAAGTCTCGAAAGCGCACTACCCGGAACGATGTTTCCTGAACAGCAGAGTTGTTTTGCGTTCGCAATGGCAAAAACCTGTCCTGGGTCTCTAATATAGCCAGTGGTGGGGTCGTAGGCCGAGGCAGGTAAACCACGTCCCTCTGAGGAGACATAACGATTGAGGTAGACTGTGACGTCGGCAAAGTCTCCTAGGCAGCAGCGTGGCTCGCCACTTACGTCTGTTAGCGTTCCGGTACAACATGAATTCTGATTGGCCCCTTTGGGAACCTTACTGCCTGCAGGCACACAGCAGTTGAATTCATCTTCAGAGAAAACTCTTTTGAGCTTACCCGGTTCGATCGCAATTTTTGATCCATTATTGGCTGAGATAAAGTCACCAGTCACATCTGGAACGCTAGAGGTGAGTGTGTCCGTCAGAGGAACTGGTGCACCAACTTCCAAGTCATCCAACTGGCGAACAAAAGGTGCACCCGTTTCGTTGGTGAGTTTTCTCGTGTTCGAATTAGGTAGAGGGATCATGACCTGTGGAATTCCAATCAATTCAAAATTTGCAATCCAGCGCAAATAATTTTGACCTTGCTCATCGCTCAGGTCACGGATCTCACAAGCGAGTGTGCCCCAGTTCAAAGCCGAGCAGGCTAACTTTTCTTGATCTTCAGAGTTTTGAAGCTCAACGAGTGTGGCACCTGTGAATTTTTTGTCCGCATACCAGTTCCATCCACCAAGGACGGTCTTTTTGATATTTTGAGCTCTCCCTGAGCCCCACTTGTGGCCACCACCATTTGTAGGGTGAAAGCTTCTGACCCAGTTTTGAGTACAGCACATGCGGCTATTCATCTGATCCAGAGTTTCATACTGTCGCGAGATGCGATTAAGACTCATAAAAGGAGCAGCCGCCCTATTTGTGGGCGACATGAGGGCCGGAAGTTTTCCAGCAGAAGGAGTCTCTTCACAGCTCGCAATATCAAAGATGACGTTGTTGCGTGGGTTTCTTTGAGCTGAGTTAAGAGGAAGGTTAAGTCCCGCGATCGCAAGCTCAGGATTCGTGCCGACGCAGTTTAAAAAGTTCGAGCTAAGATCTGGCTGACTGACGATCTTCATGCTTTTGCCAGTTTCTCGACAGCAACGATTGGCCTTTACATCAAAGTCTGTATTCGTGAAATTATTAAATAACTCTTTTGGCTCTGGGTTTCCGCAGGTCAACTCTTCTGTCCAATAAGCGCGCTCAGCAGGATTGTTCGTAAAGCCACCCCAGTTAGGAAGGGATTTCATCTTGGTTGCAACCCACTGACTAGGAGCACACTCCATATCACTCAAGCAGGGTGAGCCCGGTGTGCGAAGACACGCATTGTGCTGAATGCCGATGTTGGTGATAGCTGAAGATCCTGTCACACTGGTGGAAAGACCTCTGGTTGAAAAGAGATTTAAAGTAGCATACTCAGTCATGTTAAGCATGGTTGAGGATAAATTTTCTCTAATAGCTGCATCAGTGAGTGAACTCGCACTACTTATGGAGGCAGCCGGATTATGGTGAATGTAAGAGCCACCTAATGTCGCCGGACACATAGAAACTAATTTGGGGTTAGTCGTAGCGAGGTTTGTCATTTTAGCGGTTGGTCCCACTCCGAAAACTCGATCTGCGGCTTCTTTATCCGAGAGGGGTGGAGTACGAGTTTGTGCATCAGCAAAAGTATTTGAGAGGGCAATATCTCGTCCTGGAACGCAGATGGCCTGGGAGCCCACACGGTTGATCATGTGATCCCTGAAAGCGATATCTGTGGTAAGGGCCCATTCAGAAGCAAGAATATTAGAAATCGGATCAGTCCCATAAAAATTAAGAGGTCTTCCAATGAGGCGCGCGCCCAATCCCACAGTGTCTCTGGTGACAGAAGGAGTGATTAAGAGATTCTGTGACAGAGGGGAGCTAGCAAAGCGAGCAATGCCTGAATTAAAACGATCAGCACCATTGAGGGCCTGGCAGTACTGATTGGGAGAGCAAGCATGAAATCCGACATCAGACGTTCCATTCAACGCACTTAGGGGAGCCAGTAGGTTAGGTGAACAAGTTGCACCTTTGCCACGATAGACACATCGCCTTGGTTGCCCGTTGGTACCATTAAGGAGCGAAACTAGACTGCGTGTTTCACTGCCAACCACCTCGTTGCCACTGCCATCAAAGAGAGGCCACTTAGTGGTAATGTTCGTCACATTTTGGCAGGTGTAATCATAGCCTAGTTGAGCGATACAATCATCATCATTACTACAGTAGTGGCTGCGCTGGCATTCAGCTCCATCACTGTTAGTGTCATGTTCTACAAAAGAGCCTGAGTTGGCAGAAGCAGCTGCCTCTGTCACCACAATTTTAAAAGTATTATCGACGGTACGATCACCGAAGTAAGCATTCACGGCAATGAAAAGTTTAGAGCTCGAAGACTTGATCCGGCGCTGATTCCCGATAGAGAACCATCTGATTCCATCAAAAGAACCAATCACCGAACCATAGTCAAAGCCATACCAATCTCGCTGATATCCATTCGCAAACATAAAGTGCTGAGCCGCTAAACGTCGTCTTCTTTGAGTTGTGACGTTACCAGAGGGATCCTCTGCGTGCGTCCAAGGGATCATCGACGCTGGGACGAAGCAGGCACGTCCAAAGATCAAATCATCGGCGCGATAAAGACCTGTGGCATTCATGCGATTGGATGCATTCCTATCCGGAACATAGCCTCCGCCGCGAGTAGAAAAACTTTGAGGGAAGAGTCTTTGGAGTGGTGTGTAAGGGTCTGTCCCACAGTTATCACAACTTGAAAAACCACCGCTATCGACAAAGATGTCGTAGGTGCGATCTCTTTTTACATTGACCATCCTCGGGGGTCTAGCAGAGGTAGACTGCTTGGCGAAGGAGCCATAGATTTCATTAAAACCCACGTAGGCGGCGGTGTTATTAGGTCTGTTCACATCATTATTCGTATAAAGGAATGGGCGACCCTCTTGAGCAGGAGCGGTCGTAAAGGTGTCTCCATCCCAAACTGTTCCATTGATGTCAAAATAGCGGTGAGGAATATTTTTTCCTGAGACAAATACCACCTGTTGCAGTGGGGGCTCCGGAGTTGGTGGAGCAGGGTAGACGCAACTAAAGTCGCTGACGGCACCATTGGTAATGACTGGATTAAGGTTGCAGTTCGTGACACCAATCACACCGCAACCACATAATTGATTTACTCGCTGCTGAGATATTGAGCGCGATTCTGTGAGGAGATTAATAAGTGTACTGCTCGATCCCACATAATAAGTAATTTCTACTTTCTGATTAGTCGTTGGAGTTGGGCTAAAGACGATATCTCCATTTACAATTGTCCAGCTTGTCCCTTCGGGGATGATACTGTCTCCTAGCTTTACGATTGGTGGAAACGGGAAGTCTGCAGCATAAGGTGGTACAGAAAAACGATTCCCTGAGTGATCAGTCGACCTTCTTGGGGTCGAGGTTTGATTTTGGATGTAGGTTTTTTTACAGCGTGCCAGTGTGGAGCTTAATTTCTCACACGTTCCATCCACTTTGAACTTCAAGATGAGCGTATCATCTTTGGCATTCGATGGGAGTTGCTTAGTCATGACAACGCTTTCTGCGTTATTCAGGATGTCGCCAAAGACTTCGTTGATGTCATGACTTCCCGCGAGTTCTGTTTGATTCAGGCCAGCTACATTTTCTTTGAAAAGAATTTGTTCGCCGTAACGAATTTCGTGAATTGTGTTGGCGGGCATGGATGGGTTTGCCCACTGGAAGTTATTGTCGTCATTTCTTACTTGAAACACTCTGTCTGCTGGATTTTGAGAGTTGATTCTTACGGAAGCCTTTTCAAATTTAATTGAGCAATAACTAATGTCATCATTGCCCTGAGGGTTCAGGCATTCAAAGAGATCGCGCATTTCATTGATGCGTTTAAGCGCCTCGAAAGCTGGATCAGTTGCGTCTGTATCTCCTGGAACTGTCGGGATTTCCGTCGGGCATACGTAGAAGAATTGAGGATAGATTTTAAAGCGAGTAGGATTGTTTGTTACGTCTTGGATGGCCGCTAAATAATCTGCACCTGTTGTGTCCACATTATTTTTTACCGCTCCATCACGAACACACTGACCTTCTAGGCAGCAGCTAAATCCGATTTGAGCACAGACTGAGTTTGAAGTACATTGAGCGCCAATAGGATCACTGACGGATTGAAGAAGAATGCGGATTTTAAGTCCAAGGATGTTCACATCTGAGATCGGGGCACCAGAGTCAAAAACGGCGCGCATGCCTTCTGACATGGGAGAGTTGGTACAGTTGGCGCAAATGGAGTTAAGTGAAAAGAACATTTGCGGCGTAACGGATTGGCCATTGATAATCCTCGTGTACAAAACATTGTTCGCATTGATCACACCACTTGTAAGGCAGTCGGCTTGATTTCGGATTTGGTCATTCGGATAGATCAGCCAACTGTAGCTAACGGTGGAGACTGGGCCCGTCGGAGTCTGTCTGGTGCTAATGATGACTCTTCTTCTTACAGCCGAGAGCACGAGGATACTTGGGGTGGGGGTGTCTCGAAATTCTGAAAATAAACAGACTCGCTGGGTGGACTGCATTGATTGGATTCTCGTTTGAACCTGCTGACCCCAGATAATCACGGGAGCTTGGTCATCAGAAGAGATGTCGGTCGTGGCAAAAGATCTTACTCCTGCTTTGTCGATGAAGTTTCTTGTCTCACCATTAAAGCCAACAAGCTCTTCACGCAGAGTGGAATTTGTGGGGCTCGTAGGAGCTTGAGCACCGGCGTTTAATCCTACGCGCGCTTTAGGAGAACTTGGTAAACAGCCAGAGCCTAAGGTCAGTAGACCCATGAGAGTAAGGAGAAATGAAAATTGTCCGGCCTGCTTAAAGGCGATCATTGCTTTCTTCACCTTAGTTATATCGGCTGAAAATCATAAAAAATTTGATCAGTTACCTTAGTATAGAAAGATTTTCCTCTGCGTTATAAATCATTGAATGGCCACAGGGGTAAGTTACTGAAAAGAGTAAAAGGGCAAAAAATCATATTGGATCTTTAGCCACAAAAAAGACACACGAGCTCAAGTTTTAGGGAGAAAAGCCGATAAATTTGGTCAGTACAGCGTTTTAGCATATACTAGTTTGAGGGGGATCTTATGAAGTACGTAGCCATTTTTCTTTTGTCCATGACATCGTCTGTGTTTGCCCAGTCGGTTGGTCCTCAGGACGTCGAACCGATGCTGCAGCAGATGCAAGCCTCAGGTAAAATTTCAGCTCAGCAAGCAGAGCTCACCAGAAAATATATGAGTAAGATGAAGGCTCAGCAATGGGCTGACGTAGAGAAGCGGGCCCATGATTGCCTAGCACGGAATCCAGCACTGGCTGATAAGTTTGAGCAGGGTGGAGTGGCAGCTCTTTCAGTCAATGACTGCGCGGGTGCCGTTGATCCTAGGGTTCATAAAGTAGATTAATCAATCTCTAGCTGATTAAGTTCATCCCACAATAGATAAAGACCAGCTTGCGAGAACCTCTGTTTGAGGTTCTCGCGATCACCCACAAAATTAAAAATCTTTGAATATGATTTTTGACTGCTGTTAAAAGAAATACAAACTGTTCCTACCGGTTTTTTCTCCGAGCCTCCACCGGGCCCAGCGATGCCAGTCAGAGCTATGACCATATCTACAGCAAGGGCTTGTCTTGCCCCCGCAGCCATCTCAAGTGCGCACTCGGTACTGACTGCCCCATGGTCTTTTAAAGTCTTCTCTTTGACCTTGAGAAGATTTTGTTTAATGGAGTTATCGTAGCTCACGATCGAGCCCCAAAAAACTTGTGAAGCTCCTGCCACATTCGTTATGCGATGAGCGCACAGACCTGCTGTGCAGGATTCAGCAAACCCAAACGTAATTTTTTTTGCAAGTGCGAGCTCAATGATTTTTTCTTCAAGTGTTTTCATCCCATAACTCCAGACATAAGGAGCGAGGGCCGTTTGAGAGATAAACTTATAAATTGTTTCAGGATTCTCAGTGGTTTTTACGCCCACATCCACACCCATCATTTGAGGAAGCGATGTGACCTCGCCAAATTTCTCTAAATCACTCCAAAGTGTGGGACAGAGTTCTCCAAAAATTTTTTCTTCAGGGATACCTTTCGTTCTAACGGTGACAAGATTGATCTTGAGGGGATTCTCTAGTTTTACCAAGCGAGGAAGATGGTCTTGCAGCATTTGCTTAAACTCACGAGGTACTCCCGGAAGCGCCATGAGTGAGCGAGTCGAGTCTTGGTACCAGAGGCCTGGTGCAAAGCCGGTTTGGTTAGCCAGAGGAGTAAAATCCTGAGGAAGCTGAGAGTAGGTGTGTTGATCTGGATAAACTTTACCCATGCGTTGATAATTTTCTCGGGCCACGGCCTGGGCCTCAGTGGAGTAAATCATTTTTTTATTAAAAAATGCGCCCAGTTCTTCTTTGGTGATGTCATCGGGGGTGGGACCCAGACCTCCGCAGACAATCACCAGGTTTACGTTTTGATAAAGCGTTTCTAGGGCATGATGAATCAGGTGTTTTTTATCAGACACAATCTGAGCTGCCGTGACTTCTTGGTGGTAAGTTCTTAAAAATCCGCCCAGAAAATGCAGGTTTGCTTCAAGTTGTTTGCCCTGGAGTAGTTCGCTGCCAATAATCAGCATTCCTAAGCGCATCGTGGTCCCCGTGAATCTTTTGCCATTCTTAGGACTCAGTATAGACGGAACAAGTGAAGAGGGCCATAAATTGGCATGCCCAAGATCTTAAACTTTACCTTACCCTTTGATGCTGACCTTGAGGCTCACCTCAGGTCTCAGTTATCTGATCTCACAGACTACCGGGTGATCTCTAAAAGTCTTGATGCCCGCGGAGCTCCGCGGGGGCGAGTCCCCAGTTTTCTGTATACAGTGGAAGCGCTAGTTGGCGCAAACGACAATTACGCACAAGGTGAGAAGTTTGAGGTTTTTAACCATGATCATCTCAAGCCCATTATTATTGGTGCAGGTCCTGCAGGGTTATTCTGTGCCCTCAGACTGGCCCAGCATGGCATCAAGAGCGTGATCTTGGAGCGAGGGGAGAGTGCTGATAAGCGGATGTTGAAGATTGCTCGCTACTGGCGCTATGGCGAACTCGATCCGGATACCAATGTCTGTTACGGTGAGGGTGGGGCAGGTCTTTATAGCGACGGAAAACTTATCACGAGAGTGAAGAGCCAACACATTCCCTATGTGATGAGAAAGCTCGTTGAGTTTGGGGCCCCCGACGAAGTTGCGTATATCTCAAACCCTCATTTGGGGTCAAACAAAATCAGAACGATCATCACCAAAATTAGCCAAAGCTTAAAAGCTGAGGGTTGCGAAATCCGCTATAACTCTCAAGTCACAAAAATTCTTTTTGAGGGAACCTCTGTGATGGGAGTGGAACTCAAAAATGGTGATAAGATTTATTCTCCTCATGTCGTTCTCGCTACAGGACACTCAGCTCATGAGATGTATCAGCATTTGATGGAATCAAATGTTGAGATGAAACAAAAAGATTTTGCTTTAGGAGTGAGAATTGAGCACTCACGCCGCTATATCGATCAGATTCAACACGGAAGATTTTGTGAAGCGCCAGAACTAGGAGCTGCTCGTTATCGCTTAAGTTGGCACGATCATACTAGCGATATTGGAGTCTATAGTTTCTGTATGTGTCCTGGGGGGTACGTGCTTTCTTCTGGTACTGAAAAAGATGGGCTGGTGGTAAATGGCATGAGTAATTTTGCTCGTAATTCACCTTGGTCCAACGCGGCTTTAGTGGTGTCTGTGAAAAGTGAAAAGCTGGAAGAGAAGGGGCTTATGGCCGGTCTGAATTTTCAGCACTCAATCGAGAAAAAGGCTTTCAAACTTTCACAAAAGCATCAAACGGGCCGGGAAATACCAAGTCTCACCATCGAAGAGTTTCTTAACCAAAAAATAACCGACAAAAAGCTCCCCGCGAATTCTTGTCCTTCTGGAATATTTAAAGCGGATTTTGAGGAGATCTTTCCAGCATCAGTTCTAGAGCATCTGCGCCAGGGCTTAGAGCAGTTTGAAAAGAGCATCCCTGGGTTTAGTCGAGGGGAAGCACTCCTGCTGGCCCCGGAGACACGTACCTCCTCGCCCCTGACGATTACTCGGCAAAAAGAAAACTATGAATCAACTAGTCATAAAGGGCTTTATCCCTGTGGTGAAGGCGCCGGCTATGCTGGGGGAATTACATCTGCCGCGGTGGATGGTGTAAGAGTTGCTCTCGCTATTTTAAATCAGGAAAAGCTTTTGCCACGCTTTGCCCCATAAGCTATAGTAAGCCGCAATAAAAGAAAGGAAATCCGTACATGAAACTCAAGAACATCGCCGTCGTGGCTCACGTTGACCACGGCAAAACTACTCTCGTTGACGAACTACTCAAACAATCAGGCCTTTTCTCCGCTCATGAACAAACAACTGAGCGTATGATGGACTCCGGAGAACTAGAAAAAGAACGCGGGATCACCATTCGCGCTAAAAACTGTGCCTTCCGTTGGAACGACACTAAAATCAATCTTCTCGATACTCCCGGTCACGCCGATTTCGGTGGTGAGGTTGAGCGTTCTTTGATGATGGTAGATGGTGTACTGCTTCTGGTTGATGCTTCGGAAGGCCCTCTTCCGCAAACTCGCTTCGTTCTGACCAAGGCGCTTGAGCGGGGTATTAAAATCGGCGTTTTTATCAACAAGGTCGATCGCCAAGATGAGCGTATCGATGAAGTACGTGGAGAAGTTGAAGATCTCCTCCTCGAGATTGTTGCTCAGATCGACAAAGACGTAGACCTTGATATTCCGTTCTACTACGGCTCAGGCCGTAACGGTTATGCCTCTCAGGACAAAAACCGCCGCGAAGGGGACATGAAGCCGCTTCTCGATTTCTTCACGAGCGACTACTATCCTGAAACGACCTTTGACAAAAATGGTCCCTTACAATTGCTTGTGACCAATCTTTCCTACTCAAACTACTTGGGTGCGTTGATGGTTGGTCGGATTCAACGTGGCGTGATTCATAACTCGAAGCAAGCCATGTGGGTTGGTCGTGAAGGAACAAAGCCCAAGCCTTTCAAGATCACTGGTGTTCAAATCTTCGACGGTCTTGGCATGTCATCGGTAGAGAAAGCTGAGGCTGGCGAAATCGTCATCATTTCTGGTTTTGAAACGGGAGACATCGGTGACACGATCACTGATCCGTCAACTCCCGAGGCTCTCCCACGCATCGAAGTTGAGCCACCGACAGTTTCTGTACAGGTATCAGTTTCGACATCTCCGATGTCTGGACGCGAAGGGGAGTATCTCACCAGCCGTCGCTTAGAAGAGTTCCTTCTGGCAGCAGTGCGTACAAACGTTTCCTTAAAGTTTTCTCCAACGGATGATCCGAAAGTGTTTGTGATGAAAGCTCGCGGAGAGTTACAAATTGCCGTCGTATTTGAAGAGATCCGTCGCCAGGGTTACGAACTTATGATCGCTCGCCCGCAAGTTATTATGCGCGAAGTTGATGGCCAACAAGAAGAGCCCTACGAGCGCTTGGTTCTTGATGTGCCAAACGATGCAACTGGTGTCATTACGGAGAAACTAGCGGTTCGCAAAGGGATGATGGCGAACATGATGAATTACGGTGATGGACGTACACGTATGGAGTTTGAGATTCCATCACGTGGTCTGATCGGCTACCGCTCAGTTTTCTTGACCGACACTAAAGGTCAAGGTCTTATGTCTTCTTACTTCCTCGGATACCGCCCATACGTCGGAAAAATGCTTGGTCGCCAGAACGGCGCCTTGATTTCAGACCGTGCTGGCAAGACCACTCCTTATGCACTCTTTAATCTCCTGGCTTCTGGGAAGCAGTTTGTGAAGCCGACGGAAGAAGTTTATGAAGGTATGGTTGTCGGAGAGCATACGCGTCCGAATGACCTTGTGATCAACGTCTGCCGTGAAAAACACTTGAGCTCGGTTCGTACCGCGGGTAAGGATGAAAACATTATTCTTCCTCCCACTCCTCACAGAACACTTGAGTGGGCACTGGACTGGATCGATGATGACGAGTGGGTTGAAGTAACCCCGAAAAACATCCGTATCCGCAAGAAAGAACTCAGCGGAAGTAAGCGGACCGTCGTTAGATAATATCTCTTAAGTTTTAGCCCTCCTGCGCCGATAGGTCGGACAGGAGGGGTCTATGAAAATCATCTCATTTATTTTTGCTCTTGCTTGCGCTACAGCGGCTTACGCCAAAACCGATGCGGGTGAATTTAATAGGGCCATTCTGGAAGGCATAAAAGCCGATTCTAAAACAGATGCTGAAAGTTTTAAAAAACCTTCCAGGGCTCCAGCCTCAGTAGAAGTGAGCCCGATACAGAAAATTGAGAATCAAAAAAAATCAGTAGATAAAATCGAGAAAAATCATAAGCAAGTAGGGCAGCCACAGTGGTAGCCGCCCCGAGTTCTCTTACTTAATAAACTTCATTAAAAAATCACTTGGAAGCGGGAAGAAAGTTGTCGTATTCCCACCGTTACTTGCGATCTCTCTCATCGTCTCAAGGTAACGTAGAGTGATACCTTCTTTCTGTGAACTCAACACCGCAGCAGCTTCGGATAGTTTTTGAGAAGCCAGTAGTTCACCTTCTGCTGAAATAATTTTTGCACGCTTTTCACGTTCCGCTTCGGCTTGCTTGGCCATCGCTCTTTGCATTTCCACAGGCAAATCAATCGCTTTGACTTCAACGTTTGTGACCTTAATGCCCCATGGTTCAGTGAGTTCATCCAGAATCTCTTGAAGTCTGACGTTGATTTTATCACGTTGAGCAAGAATTTCATCTAACTCATATTGACCGATAACCGAACGTAGGGTGGTTTGAGCAATTTGTCCTGTGGCATGAAAATAGTTTTCTACGCTGATGATGGCACGCTCAGGAGAAGAGACTTTGAAATAAACAACACCGTTCACCTTAAGAGTTACGTTATCCTTAGAGATAATATCCTGACCTGGAACATCCATGGTCACCAATCTCAGATCAACCTTAATCATCTTCTCAACCATAGGAACAAGAATAATAAGACCAGGTCCTCTGACTCCTGAGAATTTTCCCAGACGAAGGACCACGCCTCTTTCATATTCATTAAGAATTTTAACCGAACTTACCAGCAATCCTCCCACTATAAAAATAAACGGAAGAAAGCTCACGATAGTTTCCATAGGTACTCCTTTGCCTCTAAGGGCTAGACGATCTCTAAAATAAATGTGTCTTGTTGCTTTTGTTCCACTGTCACTTTATCGCCGATCACAAATTCTTTACTCGAGCGAGCCTTCCAGATCTCTCCGCCCACTTTAACTTGATAAAGATAAAATTCTCCTTCTTTCTCTAGAACCTTGAGAATTTCAGCCGCTTGATTATGGTGAGTATAGAATTCCATCCTTGGTGTTTTTCGTAGAAAAATAAAAGTAATAATAGCGATGCATGTGGCAACTCCTAAAAGAGTTGAATAGATCACTGGGTATTGGACTGTAATAAAACTGTTGTCATGACGAAAGAGAAAGAGTGAGCCACCGGTTAAGCAGGCAAGGCCTGAGAGCGCAAGTAGGCCATAGCTTGTCACAAAGACTTCAAGAATTAAGAGCACAATTCCTGCCACCATAAGAAGGATAGCTCCTACGTTGAGCGGAAGAACCTGAAAGGCAAGCCCTGATAAAAGAAGGAAGAACGAGCCAATGCCGCCTGCGACCAAGCCGCCTGGTGATTGAAATTCGAAATAGAGGAGAGCTGCTCCCAAGATAAAAAGTATATAAGCGGTTGTGGGGTCAGCCACGATGTTGAGAATTCTTAAACCAATGTCCATGGTTCTTTCTTCTGTCTCTATCACCTGTGCAAATTGAATGAGGCGCTTTTTACCTTTGATCGTTAGGACTTTGCCCTGTAGGAGTGCTCTAATGTCATCCAGATTTGAAGTAATGCCGTCAATGATACCGAGTTTCAGTGCTTCTTGTGCGGGATAGGAGGCAGCTGTGCTGATCATATTGGAAAAAGCCTCACCATTACGCCCCCGAGTCGTAGATAATGATTTTACTAATGCCGTTAAGTCATTAACTGCTTTGTTGCGTCCATCACTCTCTTTGATGTCTTCGCCTAATCCAACTGGGGTGGCTGCACCAATGTTAGTGCCGCGATTCATGACTAATCCATGGGCGGCACTGGCGATAATCGCTCCAGCACTGGTGGCGGAGGCCCCTTCGGGAGTCACCCAAATAATCACCGGATGATTGGATTCTCCGATAGTCGTAATCATGCTTTTGGTGGTGCTTACGAGTCCTCCAGGAGTATTTACTTTTACAATGAATAAGCTAGAGTCATCTTCGACTGGACGAGCCAGTTCAACTTTAAGATAATTAGAAATCGCCGGATTGATGGTAGCTTCAATTTTGAGAACGATGAGTTTACTCACGTTATAAGGCACAATCTCTTCATTGGTTTGAGAGGCATGCGCCACTTGGATGCTAGAAAAGCAGAGAGTGATAAGCGAGAGGGTAAGTAGTAATTTATTCATGTTTGAAAGCATACTTCTCCCAATGAGGAGAGTAAAAGGAAAGAGTGTTTGGCAACGCGTAAACTAAGTTTTTATAGAGCAACAATTCTTAATCCCCTAAATGACAAAGAGTGTGAATTCTGGAAAGACGGAGTTTTGGTTACACAAAAGGGCAGTGACGGTCATCATAGGATTCTGGAGATCGTTGAGTATCATCATGCTTGTGAGAAATATGTCGAAGATTTCGGAGCATCTAATCTTTATGAGTTTCCTGGCAAACTCATCATTCCAAGTTTTTTTGATATGCATTTTCATTGGGTGCAAGATGACGTTCGTACCATGCCAAAGGATTCCCTGCTCACGTGGTTAGAAAAGTACACATTCCCTGCTGAACACCGTTTCTCCTCGAAAAGCTACGCTCAAAGGAAAGCCAAGGTATTCTTTAAAAAACTACTTTCAACGGGCACTCTTGGTGGCGCTTGTTATTCTTCGATTCACGAACACGCCCTTGAGGCGGCGATGAAAGAAGTGAAAGGGGACGTCCTCGTGGGCAACGTTTTGATGACGATGAACTCACCTGACAATCTCACCCAGTCACCCAAAGAGGCCCAGAGTTTAGCTTTAAAACTTATGAAAAAGTTTAAGCATCGCTACGTCCTTACTCCAAGGTTTGCGATTTCCACTGACCCTGTGACGATGAAAGAGACTTCTCGCTTTGCTAATAAAAATAAAATTTTTAAGCAGTCACACCTCAGTGAGACTACCTCAGAAATTGATTTTGTAATGTCTTTGTATAAAGAAAAAGCAGGCTTTAAGAGTGTAAAAAATTACACAGAAATTTATCACAAAGTGGGGATGCTTGGGCCTAGAAGTCTCATGGGTCATGCCATCCATCTTTCTTCGAAAGAGTTAGACCTTTTAAAGAAAACAAAGACCTCACTAGTACATTGTCCTACCTCAAACGCGCCCCATAAGGAGCTCGGTTTAGGGTCTGGCTTGTTTGATTTTAAAAAGGTTGAACAAAAAAAGATTTCTTGGGCGCTGGGAAGTGATATTGGGGGAGGGCCATTTTTGTCAATGCTAGATGTGATGCAATCTTTTGTGAGGCAAAACAAAAAAGCAAAAAAGAAAAATGCGACCTATATTAAAGCGCTTTACAGGGCCACTCTCGCAGGTGCAGAAATTCTTGGAGTGGATAAAAAATCCGGGAACCTAGGGAAAGGAAAAGAGGCAAATTTTATTGTCATCCCTCTTAAGGATAAGCGTTTCAAAGATGCAGAGACCTGCCTGTTTAAGCTCTTAAGTGCTGAGAAAAAACGGGTGCGCTTTGACGATTATGTAGAAGCTACTTTTTATCGAGGCCTTCAGGTTTTTAAGCGTTCATGAATATTTTATACCTTGATGATGAACAGGATATTCTAGATCTTGCTCAGTTGTTCTTCCAAGACCATGGACTCTCTATTGATACGAGCAGCTCACCTTCTGCGGCTTTAGCGATGGCGGAGACAAAGTCTTACGATGTGATACTCTCTGATGCGCGTATGCCTGAAATGGGTGGTTTAGATTTTTATGCTATTTTAAGGTATAAGTTAGGTTACACTGGGCGCTTTATACTTGTTTCTGGTCACTACGATTCTAGTGACAAGACTAATATCCCTGATGGGATTGATGCTCTGATCGTAAAGCCTGTGGAGTTTGAACAGCTTTACCAATTGATCAATCGATTAGAGATTAAGAGTCAGTGATATGGGACAGTGATCTGAGCCATAAACATTTTCATGGATGTCACAGGACTTAATTTTCTTTAAAAGTTTTTCATCAACAATAAAATAATCAATTCTCCATCCAATGTTTTTTTCTCTGCACCCCGCCCGCTGGCTCCACCAGGTATACTGCGCTCTCTCAGGATGGAAATAGCGGTAGGCATCGACAAGTCCGTGAGCTTCTAGTTTGTCATGAAAAGCCCGCTCAATTTCTAGAAAACCAGTTGTCTTGAGATTTGATTTTGGGCGCGCCAAATCTATGGGGTGATGGGCAGTATTGAAGTCACCTGTAATAATGACAGGCTTATCACGCCTCAGTTCTTGGGTAAGTTTAAATATTTCTTCTGTGTATTTTAATTTAAAAGGGACACGAGCATGGTCTCTTTGACCGTTTGGGAAATAGGAGTTTATAAGATAAAAATCTTTATATTCCTGAACAAGTGTTCGCCCCTCATTGTCAAACTTAATACTTTTTAAAAAAAATGTGTCAATTATTTTTTCACGACTCCAGGTGGCAACACCGGAATAACCTTTTTTAAGGGCCGTCGCATAATGCAAGGTATATTTTTCATAATTTACTAATTCTTCAGGAAACTGATCTATATTAGCTCTCGTCTCCTGTAGGCATAGGATATCAGGAGATGTCCTAGTGAACCATTCAAGAAAACCTTTTTGGTATACTGATCTAATTCCGTTAACATTCCACGAAAAAATTTTCACAACACAATTTTCCTAGTCAGTATTTTTTTTAAACTCCGATATGATAGTCCTACCATTTTTTTTCGGATGGAGAATGACTTTCTGAAAAAAATGGTTAGAATCGGCATTCACTGATTTTGATAGTTTTCTAGGAGAGGCCATGCGCTGTTTTAAAAATATTGCTTTATTGATCCGTTCTCGTCGCATGAGTCACCCAAAAGGGTACTCTCAGTCTGAACTCTCTCATCTCCTTGGTTATAAAAACGGTCAGTTCATTTCCAACGTAGAAAGAGCTCTCTGTAATATCCCACTTAAAATGCTTAAGCGTGTCTCTGAAGTCTTAGACATTCCTGCCGATGAACTCAAGGCTGCTATCCTGAAAGATCAGGAAGAAACATTAAATAACTATCTCTATAATCTTAAGCCTTCTAAGAAAGAAAAAGCTCTGATGGAAGCTGCTGAGTTTTCCGCTACGGGTACAGACGGACTCTAAGAGTTCGTCTGCGATTTATCACTCATAAAATTCTTTAATTCTTTTCAGCTTTATAGGCGATGTAGTCGTCCATGGTGCCCATGGTTTCTTCTCGGTCTTGAGCATAGGCCTTAAAGGCTTCGATTTGCTCTTCCGTAAAATGTGGATCCTCAAACTCACCTTCAAAAGAAACCAGTTCTGCCTCAAAGGGTAGCTCATGATTTTTAGAGTAGGTGCTATCGGGATTGTAGCGTTCAACATGCTGAAGGAGGGCCGCTCTTTGACGACCATCTAATTTTTCTTCAAATCGTCTTAGCTGCTCGATCGAGGCGAAAAAATTTCTTTCTAATTTTTTACGATGCCTTCCATCGTCGCGATTAAAATCTTCCCAGTACTTGCGTCGATTGGTCAGGTGTTGTTCTAGCAGGTTTAAATACTTTTGGACCACTTGAGAAGGACTTAAGGGACGCCCAGAACGACGACGACGTGACCTTCTGAAGCTTTGATTTCGCGCTTCTGAACTTCCAGGCGCACCGGATTGTGTATGAGAAGGAGCTCCTTGAGAGGAGCCTTGAGAAGAACCTTGAGGGCGTGGTCTCTGGGACTGTTGCTGAGGCCTTGGACCAGCCTGATTATTGTTTTGAGGACGACGAGGGCCTCTATGGCGACGCGAAGGATTATTCATACAGTGTTCGATCGTAAAGCTTAAAGCTTTACTTTGTCCACTTACAATTCACTCACACAATGCTCTGCATGTTAGATATAATAAGCTGAATTTTTATCAGGGGGTCATTGTGACAAAAAAACGCGTTAAAGTTGCTGTTACGGGTGCTGCTGGGCAGATTGGGTATGCCCTACTTTTTAGAATTGCTTCCGGCCAGATGTTTGGGCCAGAGACAGAAGTTGAGTTACAACTTCTCGAGCTTGAAGGTGCCTTGCCTGCATTAAAAGGTGTAGGAATGGAGCTTGATGACTGTGCCTTCCCGCTGCTGCGTAATATCGTTATGACTTCAGACGTGAATGTAGCTTTTAAAGACGCCAATTGGGTGATCTGTGTTGGTTCAGTTCCTCGTAAGGACGGGATGGAGCGTGCTGATCTTCTAAAAATCAATGGCGGTGTGTTTACAGCTCAAGGCCAAGCGATTGCCAAGAATGCTGCTCCCGATGTGAGAGTATTTGTTGTGGGGAATCCCTGTAACACAAACTGCTTGATTGCGATGAATAATGCTAAAGGCGTACCAAGTGACCGCTTCTTTGCTATGACCACTCTCGATGAGAATCGTGCTAAAACTCAGCTCGCTCAAAAGGCTGGAGTTCCTGTTTCTCACATTACTAATATGACTATTTGGGGTAACCATTCTGCGACTCAGTATCCAGATTTCACCAACGCCAAAATTGCTGGCAAAGCAGCCAGCAGCGTGATCACAGATCACGAGTGGCTCAAGGGTGATTTCATTAAAACAGTTCAACAGCGTGGGGCTGCGATCATTAAAGCTCGCGGTGCGAGTTCTGCGGCTTCGGCAGCCAATGCTGTGGTCGACGGAATCAGAAACCTCGTCACTGAAACTCCAGCTGGTGAAACTTTCTCCATGTGCCTAGCTTCGAAGGGCCAATACGGTGTGGATGCGGGATTGATTTTCTCGTTTCCTTGCCGAGTAGAAAACGGCACGCTGAAGGTCATCGAAGGGATTAACCTAGATGAATTTTCGAAAGAAAAATTCAAGGCGACTCTAGAAGAATTACGTGGAGAGCGCGACTCTGTAAAAAGCATGAATCTTATTTAAGCCACTTAGGGAGACCAGATCCATAAAATCTGGTCTCCTGCCTCTCTCTTTGCTTGCCAAGATTGCCCCTCTCTCCTATAAAACCCTGATTAAAAATACCTATGATTTGAGGGCTAAGCTTATGGTCGCAAAGACTGAGAAAGTGCAACTTTCTGGATTTAACAATCTCACTAAAATCCTGAGTTTTAATCTTTACGATTTCAACATCGCCATGAACGATCAGCAGCGCCAAGAGTATATTGAGTACATTCACAATAAGTACTCAGCCGCCAAGATCCGTGACATCGCCCGGGAAATCTGTCGCATCATCGAAGCCAACATCTTGAATGAATCGATCCAGGATTATGAGCCGGTCGGAGCCTCTACGATGACACTCATGAGTGACGTCAAGGGTGGGAAGTGGGAAACCGGTGACCAGGGTGCAGCTGCCGTGAAGATGCATTTGGATAAGTCCCACATCACCACACACACTTACCCCGATGCTTCTGACCCAGAAGGCATCTGTACCTTCCGCGTAGATATTGATGTCGCCACCTGTGGTGAAATCATCCCGCTTCGGGCCCTCGAGTATATGTTCAATGCCTTCGAGAGTGACGTGGTTTATATCGACTACGTGGTCCGTGGATACACTCGCTTAGATAACGGAAAAAAAATCTATAACGATCATTACTTCAATTCCATTCAAGACTTTATTCCGAAAGAAATTCTTGATCGCTACGTCTATCGCCAAGACATCAACATGGCCCACGACAATACTTGGCAAACCAAGATGATGATCAAGCAGATGGGACCAGAGAATTATCTTCTCGATCCAAAAGATGCCAATCATCCTGACATCGATAAGAAGATGGCACTGCTGCAACAAGAAATGCGCGAAGTCTTCCATCTTAACTAGAGAATTTTCATGAAACTCACTCTACTTTTCGCCCTCACTCTCTTTGGTTCTTGCGCCCTGGCCCCCATGATGAGCCATCGATCGGCGCAGACGATTGGAAAAGATAAAAACCGCATTCAGGCGAGCCCTGGGATTTCGGTTTTAGGAGTGAGTTATGAGCGCGGCTTAAGTGAGAACTGGGACCTCGGCGTCAGTCTTGAGCAGCAACTCGGTTTCGTGAGCTCAGTCTATTCGAAATATGCCCTCATTAATCAAGACCAAGGCTTCTCTTGGGCGCTCTCGGGTGGTGGCTTTGTTGGCAGTAGCATCGCCAATACCAGCGGAGCCTATGGCGGATCGGTCGTAAGTTGGAAGAAGGATAAAATAGAGTTCTTTATTTTCCCTCGTCTCAATCATGTGAACTGGCACGGAGCAAACTTAAGCTCAAATGAGAACGATCAAATCTTAGTCGATTTCATTAACTCCGCCGCGAACATTACGCTCAACTACGTGCAAGTCAGTGCCGGATTTAATTTTTACTCGAGTGGCTCTTTCAACATGGGCTTTGGGGCGAGTTACTTTAATTTCTTAGATAACAAAAATCTATCCAGCAGTGATGCGTGGTTACCAGAGATTGTTTTAGGTTGGAACTTTTAGACTGGTGTTGCAATCAGAGCAATATTTCTCGGTGACTGTTTAGCATCAAATATCTCAACTAAGTCCGCTTTGTACCCGCGCTCTTCAAGCCAAAGAGCGCGATCAATTAAAATCGCCACCTCCAGAGGACGTGAAAGCGAGTCGCGGACTAGTCCCGTAGAAATCATCTTATCCACTAAAAGCGAGCGCGTAGGATCTTTTTGAAAAGAATTTAAACTCTCATCGCTGCCTGAGTATTCAAGCTTGAGTCGACTGAACTGTTCACGGGCGTAGAGTGAGAAATCACCAAAGTATAATGCTTCGTCACAGTTACCGAGTGTGACTTGTTCTGTGATTCCAAACTCCTCACACAAGAGAATGTGAAAGGTATAGCGAAAGCGCTTCACATGGTTACGCAGGTTCACATCATGGCGAGAGACTTTTTGATAAGGGCCTGAGGCGAGCGTAAGGGCAAAACGATTGTAGGGAAGAGGATTTTTCTGTGCCTCTAGGCTCAGGTTCGTGAACTCAGGCTCGAGTCTGTGATAACAGCATCCAAGATTAAAAATACTACTTCTCTTTTCAGCACTTCCCATAATCTGTGCACAAGCTAGGCTGCCGCAGGTGTGCAGTCCCGTCGTCAAAGTTGTGGGAGTGAGCAGTTGAGAAAAAGCAGGATCCGGGTACATCAATTTGTGGGTGGTAAAGCTGATAACTTTCTCTCCCCATTTCTTCAGCTGTCGAAGATCGCCTGCCTGCTGAAGTGGTCCATCGAGGTCGAGGCTTGTGGTTTTGACTTTTTGATGAAAGGCCACAAACTGCGCAAAGTGCCCCTGACCGCCGCCAATATCAACCACCTGCTCAATTTGGTGATTTTTTCTCAGCTCCTCAATATGTGGATAGAGGTGAGAGATCTCGTGCTGCTTTTTGACGGTCATGAAATCCCAAGAACTCTGAGGAGGACTGAAAGGGGGGAGAGTGGATTGAGGCAGTTGCGAGAGACGCTGAATGGTCTTAAAGTAGTTTTTAAGTCCTTCGCTCGCCAAACGTTCCTGATCAATGTGATGAGTCAGCTCCCACAAGCTTTTGGAGTCCAGATAAGGGTAGAGGGCATCAACCCACTCCGCAGGATATAAATCCAGAGGCTTCGGATACAGAAGCATGATTTCGTTTTTCCAAATGTCTTGATAAGATAGCAGGAAATTGGAGAGGTCCTGATATCGCTCCCTAAGGTTCACTAGAAGGGTTTAACACATATGCTACGGCTCAAAAATAAAAAAGTCACAGTCTTTGGGATGGGGCGATCAGGTGTCGCTGCCGTCAATCTGTTACAAAAGCTCGAGGCCGATGTCTACGCGGTCAACCAGGGCGAAGTCTCTGAGTGGAGTGATAAAGATGGTCTTGCGCTTTCAAAGGAAAAACTAGTCTCGCAATCAAAGGCCAGCGATCTCTTTGCAGACTCTGAGCTTATTGTGATCTCACCAGGTATTCCTACCACTCATCCCGTGCTGCAAGCGGCAGTGGTAAAAAAGGTTAAAATTATCTCTGAGATTGAACTGGCCTATCAGGTCTGTTCACAGATCCCTGTGGTTGCGATTACGGGGACGAATGGAAAAACCACGACCACCACAATGATTTCTGAGGCCCTAAAGCTTTTTGGGAAGAAAGTTTTTTGTGGGGGAAATATCGGTGTTCCATATTGTGAAATGGCGCAAAGAGTTTTAGACGGTGAGAGTTTTGATTTTGCCATCATTGAAGTTTCAAGTTTTCAGCTTGAAACGATCGAGACTTTTCATCCACATATCTCCCTGATGCTTAATCTCACGGAAAATCATGGTGAACGCTATGAGGGTCTTGAAGACTATGGCCGAGCGAAGTTACGCATACTCCTGAATCAGACAAGTGCAGACCATCTGATTGTGGGACTAGAGAGTGGGAATTGGGTGGAGTGGTCGAAGGCATATCCCGTGCAGCGGCATACGTTTTCAAAGAAAAATCTCGATACCGCTTTTTTGCATGATTTTAATTTTACGAAATCTCGTCTAGTGGGAGCACACAATCGAGCTAACTTTTATTGTGCTTTTAAGACGCTTCATCTTTTGGGGCTCGATAATAAAGCACTCTTCCAGCAATTCATTAATGACTTTAAAGGAGTCGCTCATCGCCTTGAATTCGTCCGTGAGTGGGAGGGGATGAGAGTCTATAACGATGCCAAGAGCACGAACGCCGAAGCCATTGTGACCGCCTTAAGTGCCTTTGAAGGCCAGACTGATCTTGTGTTAGTGATGGGTGGGAAACTGAGAAGTGAGAATGATCACTTCCTCACAAGTCTTCTGCCTTTTCAAAAAAATATTCAGCTCATTCTCACAATGGGTGAGACGAGTGAAAGATTGGCGAATGAATTTCAGCAGCATTTTAAGGTGGAGCAAGTGAATAATCTTGAGGGGCTGAAATTAAGATTATTAAAAAAAGATCTCAGTGGCGTGGTGGTCTTCTCTCCGGGCCATCCCTCGTTTGATCAATTTAAAAACTATATTGATCGAGGAGAGAAATTCAAAGCTGTCATGCTTAGTTTGTAGAGCGAATGCCTTTCATGTGCATGTTGTAATCTTGGTCGATAGAGTTTGCTGTTGTGATACTTGCAGGAGCTCTCTCGGCTGCACCAACTTCTCCTGACGTCACTTCGAATGAAATCTTAGCGATGAAAAGAAAGAGTATTGTGATGATGACGCTTCCGAATTTGATACCCATAACAGCTTTCCTCAACATGAAATGTTTGTGGTGTAACTGCTATATCGGCTAGTTCTTTCAAAACTTTAGGAGATTTTGCTAAAGTTTTTAAATTGAGCTAAGTGGTCGGTTTTAGTCGAGCTAAGAGCTCTAAAATATCAGTACGGTCTTGGTACAGACCAAATCCAAAGCGTAATCGATCTCCCCGACGGTCTATTGTGACCCTTCGCTGCTTCAACATTCCCTCTATGGCCGCACCTTCCTCGAGAGAAGACGCCTTAAAAGTTAGAAAGTGACCATGGTGATCAAGGGTTTGAGAAAAAAGAGGCTGGCACTTTTCAAGCAGCGAATGAGTGGGAAGATGTTGGAGAAAAAAGAGCTGGTTTTCTCTGATTTGCTGATGGATTTTATCCACATTAAGCTGCATCTTTTCAAAAAAATCCCAGACCGCATTAAAACGATACCAGGCGCTGGGGTCAAAGGTTGAGCCCCAGTACTTCATGCCATTTTCAGCAAAAGCCACAGTACCCTTTTTGGCATTTGATAAATCAGCAAATTCCGCAAACCAACCCGTGAGAGTGGGAAGGAGATCGTTTTTGGGGGTAAGCATAAAGCCCGCTCCCTCTCCGGCCTGAAGATATTTATAGCCCCCGCCCAAGTAATATATTCT
>DIVA01000065.1:0-542 GCA_002435705.1 Bacteriovoracaceae bacterium UBA6144 | reverse complement strand
AAAAAAACGTGAGAAATAAAAAGCACATCGCAGTGTTGTGCTTTTTGCTTCAACTCGCTGTAAAAATTTACAGGATTTGAAAGAAAAGTTTCCGTAGAGATTCGCGTGACAGAGAGCTCACTGTGGACTTCTTCCCAGCGCTTGAGTTGTCTGGCAAAAGAATGAAACTCACTATCGGTCGTCACAACACGTAGTTTTTTTTGCAGCAGCGGCGAGAACACTTTGATGAGCAGGTCATGAGTGTTAGGGGCCAGGGCGATCATCGTGTGATCAGTAATCTTTAACATCTTTGCCAGGTGCTGCTGAAAGGTTGGAATGACCTGAGTGAAAATCTTCTCCCACTTCGAATCATTCATTAAGGCCGCATCCTCCCAAGCTTGCAGGTGACCAATCCTTGAGGCGTCAGGCCAGAAGTGATGCGAGTGAGCCGCAAAGTGGAGATTACCATTCTGTGATTTTAAAAAATGTGAGTAAAAACTTTTAGTCTCACTCATAATTGAAACTCATTTCTACTTTTAGAAAATCTGGCAACTCAGGAATTT
>DIVA01000034.1 GCA_002435705.1 Bacteriovoracaceae bacterium UBA6144 | reverse complement strand
TCTTCGCGCGCTATGAACAGCAACTTAAAGACATTGAAGCTTAGTCTAAGTCTTCTAGAATTCTGATGATTAACTCTTCTTGCCAAGGAGAGTTAAGATATACGTTATCAAGTCGGTCATGAGTAAAGACTTCGCGACCAAACTTAAAAGCTTTAATTGTTGGACGAGTGCGAATGTTCAATAAATTGATGATGTCTAGATTCCTGAAGCCGACATCCACACCGTATAACTTCCAGCCTTTCTCTGAAATAAGTTTTCCATACTTATCCAGCTGCTTTTCGAAGAGAAAACAATTGGTTGTTGGTACGGGATTCCACAGACAACTCCCATCGGATATAATCACAACTGCTTTTTGTGCCAAAGTTGAAATGCGAAACAAGAATTGGGTGCTATCAAGAAACTGAATGTGTTCTACTGGATAGGCTCCACTAGACCACGCAAAGCTTGGAAGCATAAAGAGAGCGAGTAGGAGGGATCTCAGAAAATTCATTCAGCGATTGTCGCATTTTTGACTCATTCAATGGATTGAGAATGAAAAGATTACAATATAAACGGATTAATTTTATTCTTTAAAAGCCAGGTCCATGCTGTACCCGCCACACTGGGCTGTGCTTCGAATTGAGGGACCGTCTTGTTAACGTATAAAACGCCTCCTTCCACTTTCATGCCTTCTAATGTTGCTAGATAGTTATGAAGATCCACTCCTTCACATCTTGTATTGTAGCGATCCAGGGCCATGGCCTTTCCAGCCGTTCCCTCTGACCAGATAAAATCAGTGCTTGCAATCGAGCGCTTGGCTTCCTTAAAGCCCACCCATTTTTTTTCTTTCACCAGCAAAGCGCAGGAGGCACTCAGGGCCTGTTTCATCATGGATTTTAGACCTAGATGTTCCAGTGCCAGAGCAGACCATGACTGGTTATCTAGATAGAACTCTGATCGGTTGATCTTTGAAGTTGAGATGGTCACACCTGGCCAGAAATGCCCCTGACCTTCATCCCAGAATTCCAGTGCAAATTTTTCGAGAGATTGTTGGTGGTTTTTAAAGGCTTCATGTTTTGTGAGTTTATAGGCTGCTTTAAAAGCTGAAAGCGTATCGAGAACATGCTCAAGGGCGACAACATCTTTTTCACTCCAAGAGGTCTGGGAATTATCGACATGGGAAAAGCGAACGCCAAATCCTTTGAAGCCATCCACCTTAACGAAATTTTTCTCGAGATGTTGGAGCGCATTTTTCCATTGGGGCCTGAAGCTTTTGTCTTTGGAATGATACTCATAAGTCATGAGGGCCAGAGCTGCCCATGCAATGGCCCCACTGGGCTGCATATCACCCTCTTTGGGATGCGGGCTTGATCCATCAAGGTAGTAGGAGAAGAACCAGCTTCCATTTTCTTGCTGGAGCTTCTTAAGCCCAAGAGCCAGGCCCTTGGCTTGAGAAAAGTTCTTGGAATGAGAAAGACTAATTAGAGTGAGTGCTTGATCGTAGAGATAGGATTGTTTTTTATGCGAGTAACTTTTCACGAGACGGCTTTCATCTTCGAGATTTGTGATATGTGAATTCAGCCACTCCATCTCAGCAAAGGCCTGAAAGCTTAGTAAAAATAGTAGAGCTGTTAGAGCACGTCTCACTAAGTGAGCCCCCCAAAATCTGAATTGTTCTATATGAGTCTTTTCGTCAGGAATGAGGGATTACTTGAGCGTTTTTGTTTGAGTTAGGGGCCAAGCTCTTTATGGAAATACAGAGAGTTAAGGGATAGCTGCTTCATATATTCCAAGGTGTCGCTTTTAAGAGGGTCGGGCAATGAGCGCCAAGGAAGGATATGTTCCTCGGGAACATAGCGGAAGGTGAAGTTAATTCGACGAGTTTTAAAGCCTTCAATCGGGGGCCCCAGGCTTTCACCTCGGCGATCTTCCACTCGCTGCACTCGGTGAAAGGTGTGTTTTTTGAAACGGTCACCACCAAAGATTTGCAGCGAGCTGTCTTCCAACCACAGAGAGAGAACTTCATTACTTTTACCTAGTGTGGATTTACCTTCCACAAACTGAAAGAAAGCTCGATCCCCAAGCGAGAGGGATCCCACGGGGCCTGGCTCAAAGTCTTTGTGTTCGCCCACGCGGGCATTGTCGACCCATTTACCATCTATCAACTCAGAGCCATAGAAATTGATGAGGCAGGTGTTGAGTTTCCATTTTTCGGGGAAAAAGTTTTTCGGCATCTCTTTGCGTGCAATGAACTCGATCCGATCAACAATTTGGGTAAGAAATTTGGGATAGTTTTCAGCACGAACACATCGAAACTCAATTCCCTCAGGCGGGTGGTAATAATCAAGGCAGGCAAACTGCCAATTGCCTAACCAGTAAACCGGTCGTAAAAGTCGCCGTTGTTTATCTCCTTCCGGCGGAGGGTTATGAGTTGAAAAGCGCCACTCCCAAAGAGGGTGAAGAGTGTTAATCCACTCCAGAGTTTCAGTCCTCTGTTCGCGCGTCAAGAATCGATCCCGGTAGACGAGACCAAGCGGCAGTGCTGGGGATTTTGCATTCTTCATGAAGATAGGCTTAAAGGCTTGAGATTTAAGCGTCTAGGGGGAATGGAAAAAATACCCAGTCATGACTCAGGAAAGCGGTTTCAGTCTATACTCAGCTCAATATTTTGAGAGGCAAGATTATGGAGTTTGTGATTACAACCGCCACACTGGACGATGTGGATGAGCTCTTAAAGCTCTACTTCGAAATTTATGGGCCAGACTATCCAGTGAGATACGGAACGGATCGGGCTACGATGATTGAAACTCTTCAGTCAGAGTCATATGTCTGGGTGGTTGCACGTGATGTTGAGCGCTCCAAGATTGCCGGTTCAGTGGTCTTCGAACTAGATCGCGCCGATAAGGTGGGAAAAGTTTCTGCCGCTGTTGTGAGAAACTTCTATCGTGGTCAAAAACTGGCGACTCGCATGATAGGCCCGAAAGTCGAAGAAATCTTAAAATCTGGTCTGGTGGATTCAATGTATACGACCGTGAGAACGGTCTCAGTGGCACCACAGCTCATTTTTACTCATGCCGACTTCCTTCCCTTAGGCATTTTTCCGAATGCCCATAAGCTTACCGAGTTTGAAACCTTCACTCTTTTTGCTAAATTCAAAGAGGGCGTTTTAGACAAAAGACCCGCAATCAGAACGCATGGGAAACTGGCGCCTATCTATGCCGTTCTCAATAACGAACTGGCCGAGAGAAACCTACCGATTGCTTCTGTCACATTTGATCCTCCACCTCCTTTTGAAATCGAAACAAAGACCGATGTGCAGTTTGAGTGCATCAGTGCTCCCAAATTTGTGGAGCAGCTGTTCAATAAAACCTTTGAAAAAAAATATGACCGCTTTTATCCCTTTCATGCACCGAATACACTCTTTGTCTCAACCAACGGTCAGCATCATATCTGGTGTCACTTATCAAAAAAAGATAGCTACTGTGCGATTGTAAACTTCGGCAGACCTATCTATGAGCAGCGAGGCATATTAAAACCGCTGATGAGACTTATCCGTGAGCAAGGCATCTCCTACATTGAAGTGCTGATTGGTGCCCAGCATATTAAATCGATTGAAGTCCTGATTCAGTCACAGTTTCTTCCCTCTGCGATTTATCCCGCGATGATGACGGATGAAGCAGGAGTATCGCGGGACTTCGTGGTGATGAGCCGCACAGTTGAACCGCTGAACTTTAGAGGGATGCGAGTGGCGAGCTCGTTTAAACCTTACATGGATCAGTATGTGGAACTCTGGAAGCAGATGCACTTAGATACCCTTGAGGTGTTTAATGACTACGAGTGAACTCAAAGTTCTCGATCAAAAAAAATTAAGTAAAGTGCAGGCCTTTTGCCTGAGTACTTCACCCTACGAGGGATTTGATGAGCCTGCGTTTGTCGCAGCGATGAAAGAAGTGACGGCTTGGCATATTGAAAAGAATTCTTTTTATCGCACGCTCTGTCAGCAGGAGCGCTTTGATCTTGATCGGGTTCAGACGCTCTCTGATTTGTCTCTGATCCCGAGTGTGTTGGCACACTTTTTTAAAGAATATGAAGAGCTCTCTGTTAAAAGTGAACAGGTTGCCCTCCATCTTACTTCTTCCGGCACCACAGGACAGAAATCCCAAGTTTTTTTTGATGAGTGGAGTATTAAAGCTCCTCAGCGCATGCTGGATCTCATTTTTAACTATTATGGATGGATTACTCCGGATCAACCCACAAATTACATCCTCTATACCTATGAAACAGAGAGTGATTCAAAACTCGGAACGGCTTATACCGATAATTATCTCTGTCAGTATGCACCCGTTAGTAATGTTGAGATTGCCTTAAAGATGCAAGGTGATGGAACTCATAGTTTTGATTTCTCTGGAGTGCTCCGAGCACTCAAGCTTTACGAGCAGCAAGGCTTGCCGGTTCGACTCTTTGGATTTCCTGCATTCCTTAATGAAACAGTGGAGAGAATGGATAAACTCGGAATCCAACTCAAGCTTCACCCTGAATCCTTAGTTTTTTTGGGCGGAGGATGGAAAGGGAAAGCCAGTGCTGCGATCTCAAAAGATGAGCTCTATGCAAAAGTGACTCGAGTTCTAGGGATTCCCAATGAGAGACTCAGAGACGGCTTTGGGTCGGTGGAGCATTGTATTCCTTACGTCGAGTGCTCTCAGCATGAGTTTCATCAACCGGTTTGGTCACATATTTTTATCCGTGATATCGAAACACTTAAGCCCATCAGTGAGGGGGTAGGGTTTCTCTCTTTTGTTTCCCCCTACATGACCTCAATGCCTGCTCACGCCGTGACCATGGGGGATTTGGCGAGTGTTCATCATAACTGTGCCTGTGGAAACCCAAGGCCTTTCTTTAGGCTGATTGGTCGAGCTGGCACCACGCAGAATAAATCCTGTGCGATTGCAGCGGCAGAAATTTTGGGAGGGAAGTCATGAATCCCTCAATCTTATTAAGTAAGCTCGAAGATTCATTTCACCTTGATGAGATGGTTAATAGTCTCGATTTGCTTTCTCAGACACTCAAAACATTTGAGTTTCAAAGTGAATTGAGTCATGTGTTGCAAGAAGCGGGAGTTATTGCAGATGAAATCAAACTGGGTCTTGAAGGAATCAGTGATTTTTTAAAACGTGAAAATCTTCAACTCAAAATCATGAGAGAATTAGGAACGCCTGATCCTTTTGCCTTAAAAAAGATTCAAAAAGGGGTAGAGGAAGCTTGGTCTCCTTTGGGGTTATTGGTTCACATCACCCCTTCGAATGCATGGACGGTTCCCTTTTTAAGTGGAGTCGAAGGTCTGTTGAGTGGAAATGTGAATTTCTTAAAACTCTCAAGCTCCGACTCTGATTTTACTCTTAAGCTCATAGATAAGCTCAATTCCCTGGCCACCCATCCGAGTGTGAAAAACCGAATCGTGGCAGAAAAGATTTCGTCTAAAAATAGTGACGCCATTCAAACCTGGGTCAATCATGCTGATGGTGTCGTGGCCTGGGGTGGAGAGGAGACCATTGCCAGTCTGAGAAAAATGACTCCTCCTCATGTGCGCTTTATTGATTGGGGACATAAAATTAGTTTTAGCTATTTTACCCAAAGTGGCATCTCTGCGGACTCGCTGGCGGCCTTAGTCAGTGAGGTTTGTTCGTCTGATCAACAGGCCTGTTCGGCTCCACAGGTCGTGTATCTCGAAGACGCCAGTCTGATGGAACTCAACGAGTTTGCCCAGAAGCTTGCCGAGGCTTTCGCTCTTCATTCTCAGCGCTATCCAGCTCTCACGCCAAGTCCTGCGGAGAGATCAGAGATCACTGTGGTCACGAGGATGCAGGTGTTAAAGAAAGCAAAAGATGCAGGAGATGTCATTGAAGGCAAGGGATGGAGAATATTTATTGATCCAAAGTCTGCCTTGAGACCGTCACCCCTCTACCGCAGTCTTTGGGTTAAACCACTGAAGCGCTCAGAGATTATATCGACCTTGCGTCCGATGAAAGCCTACTTACAAACCCTAGGTTTAAGCGCAAAACCTGAAGAAGTAAAAGTTCTGAGTGATCAATTTTTTAGAGCAGGAATTCTTCGAGTGACTCCCGTCGGGATGATGCAAGAGAGCTACCTAGGTGAGCCTCATGATGGAGTCTATGCTTTAAACCGCTATGTGAAGCGTGTTTCTGTGCGAACAGAAGAGAAGATCAGTCAAAAAGCGATCATGCAAAAATCTGATTTTCAAGCGCTTAATCCTGTGGAGAGTGCCAGAGAGTTAACTTTTAGAAGTGGTGGCAGCTCTGGCGATCCCAAGTTCTCTTATTTCACCTATGATGATTATCATGCGCAGATGAGACTTTCAGGTCTGGGTCTCATTCAAGCAGGGTTAGAAGTTAAATCTGATAAGGTCATGAATCTTTTTTATGCGGGTGGATTGTACGGCGGCTTTATTAGTTTCTTCACGATTCTTGAGTCAATTCGTGCACACCAACTCCCGATGGCCGCTCTCAACGACCAGACGAAAGTGGCCAGAAGTATTGTGCACCATAAAGCGAACACGCTGATCGGGATGCCCTCTTATATTCTTTCGCTCTTTCAAAATAACAGTGAGCTTTTGAAAGAAGCAAAAGTAGTGAAGAAGATTTTTTATGGTGGAGAGCATTTACAAGCCTCGCAGGTGCAATGGCTCAAGAGTGAGTTTGGCGTTGAGTTGATTAAGTCCGCAGCTTACGGAAGTGTGGACGCAGGCCCCTTGGGGTACCAGTGCCGTTTTCAAGAAGGAAGTCGCCACCATCTTCATACGGACTCTCACGATTTTGAAATTGTAGAAATTGAGCGAGATGTACCTGCGCCAGAAGGAAGGCTTCTCGTGACCACACGCTTGCGCGGGGATCAGAAAATCGAGCGCTATGACCTAGGGGATCTGGTTCGCCGCGTGGACGAGGAATGTGCTTGTGGGAGAAAAGGTTTAATCGTGGACCTCATGGGAAGGCATGGAGACGTCTTTCGAGTGGGCGCAAGTTTTTTTAACTATGCTCAACTCTCGCGCATGCTTTCTGATCAGTTCCACTATGCAGGAGAATTACAAATAATTCTTAAGCCCAGAAATAACCAGAACAAAGAAGAGATGGTTTTTTGTCTTGAATCCAACCATCTTTCTAGAACTGAAGAACTCAGAGCTGCACTGCTGGCCTCTCATCACGACCTAAAGGCTGCCGTTGAGGATGAGGGGGTCTTAGATTTCTCTCTTCAACTTGTTACGACTGATCAACTGAAACGAAACCCCTCGAGTGGAAAGCTCATCCATATCATTGATGAGAGAAAACTATGAGCACGAAACTCTTTGATTTAGTCTCATTCGCGCGTCTGCATTCTCCTTATTATCGCGAACTCTATCGTCATTTACCGAAAGATTTACCTTCAAACCTCTCTCCCGCAGATCTCCCCTTAGTCGAATCCAAGTCCTTTTGGGAAGCCAACTCCCTTGAGGATAATCAACTCCTCACAGGCCCCATGCATGAGGGGATTATTTTTAAAAGTGGCGGCACCTCTGGGGCTCCGAAGTTTTCCGTTTTTACGCAGACTGAATGGAATAGTTTTTGTGCCTCATTTGGCGAGGGGCTTCGCATCGGCGGCGTAAAAGAAGGTGAGCGGGTGGCTAATCTTTTTTATGTCGGCGAACTCTACGCCTCTTTCATCTTTATAATGAAATCTTTTGAACTCGCGACCAAAACCATGCAGCTCCCGATCGCCGGAGCCACGGAAATTTCCAAAATGGTTTCTCAACTCAAGGAACTCAACGCCACGACAGTTGCCGGAACTCCCAGTACCATGGTGCAGATTGCTGACTACGTTCTTTCAAAGAATATCTCTTTGCCTAATCTCAAAAAATTTCTCTTCGGTGGGGAGCACCTCTATGACGATCAACGCGACTACCTTAAGAGAGTCTTTCCCGATGCAATGATTCAATCCATCGGTTATGCCAGCGTGGATGCGGGGCTTTTGGGCTTCGCTGATGTGAATTGTTTGCCCTGCGAACATCGCAGTTTTGGACGCGAGACGATCTATGAGATCATTGATACTGAGACTCAGCAAGTGATCACCGAGCTCGGTCGAGTGGGGAAAGCGTATATCACTTATCTTGACCGTCGTCTGATGCCGATTATCCGTTATCCCGTCGGTGATCAGGCGATGTGGACTGAAGAGGAAGGCCAGCTCAATCGTAAGTTTAAACTTGTGGGAAGAAGTGAAGAGGCAGCGCGTGTAGGGCCCGTGTCACTGTTTTATGATGACCTATTTGAACTCTTTTCCAGAGATCCCTTTCAGCTCTCAGGACTTCAGATTCTTATCACTCACTCTCAACAAAAAGATCAGTTAACTCTTAGAGTAGTGACACAAAATAAAATCAGCTCTTCTCATTTTCTTGAGGTTCTACTGGTTGAGCGTGCGATGATTGCCGATGAAGTAGAGAAGGGACATATCCATCTACCTGTCATTGAAGTTTTGAGTTTCGATCAACTGGAGAGAAATCCTCGCACCGGGAAAATGATGCGTGTGATTGACCGCCGCTCCTAACCCCAACCCAGTTTAGTTTGAATAAAATATAAGCCACTGCAAACTGTGATGGCCAATAGGAGACTGGGGACAAAGGAAAGTCCAGCGCGTGTGAGTAAGAGAGAGAAGACTGGAAAAAATAAAAGTGAAGGAATCACAATCTTAAAAATGTCCCAAGAGGCTTGGGAGAGAAGCTTCGGGTCCGAGGTATCATTCCAGAGAAAAATAAAATAAATGATTGAAGAGGTCGGCAGAGCAATAAGCGAGGCGGAGAGCTTAGGCGACAAACGCATCAGAGCGTTAGCACCAGTGATCAGCCCTCCAGCCAGCAAAAATTTTATAATCCAGTTCACTTAACCGACTTACAGGTGGAACGAAACATTTCACCTGTACTCAGTCTTACCACCGAAGCGAGAGCGGTAGGAAAATCCACCAAGAGATTAACCATCTGGACTTCAGCGTCCTTATCGATGGTATTGATCACCACGAATGGATTCTTCGTGATCACGTTAGCCGGGTAATCAACAATGCTACCATCGCGAGTAAGGTTTAGCTCGCGAGTATCGCGGTTAGGGCCTAAGGCCCTGAGAGTGAGGTCGAGGTCTTTGTTCTCAAACTTACCCGTCGACTTATCAAAGGTAGCCTTGAGTTCGAATTGACGGACAGTCGTGATGTCATTCATGAGACACTCGACTTTAACATTGTCTGTTATTCCGCTCGCAAAAACTGATCCAGAGCAGAGGACTAAGAAAAGAGCTAGCTTCATGGTGTTCTCCTAAGTGGTTTTTCATGAATCTAGGTTAAGAAAAACTCAACGACAAGAAAAACTATAGGCCTGATTTTTCAGCTTCCAGTAAAGCTAAAGGTAAAGGCAGTTTTTCCCACCAGAGATGGTATTTTTTACTGAGATCCGCATTCAACCTAGACTCTTCAGGATGGGCGCTCTCTCGCTTGAGAAGAAGCAATTGATCTGAGCCACAGCTCTTTCCTTCACTTTCATTGGGGGCAGTGGGATTAAATCCCAGGCAGCCATAGGGTTTTACCTCTTTTGGAATGGAGCATCCCAAAGATTTATCTTCAAAGAAAGGGCAGTCATATGTTTTTCGTAGATAGTTTCTTTTGCCATTGCCTGGAATGGAATCGAGTCGAAATTTGTCCACAGTCTGCTGAAGTTTTTGTTTGAGCTCTTCGTTCCATCGTCCTGACTCTCGCAGATAATCGAGCACGTCTTGCGTTTCAAGGGGAGTGGTTTGCATGGAATTAGCGATCGCTGTGCAGCAGTGGCCTGGACAGGAGAAGCAGTTGATGCTTTTAGCATTCAAAGCATCCATTTGGTCGAGAATGATTTTTCTTCTGATTGGGGCTTGCACTTCTACCTCATTCAATGCTCTGATTTATTTATTATGAGAAGAGACATTGACACCTTTCGCGTAGAGCTTCGTAACTTTAAAGAGACTCCTTGGCAAGATCTCTATCATAGCTGGCTCACCTTGAGTTGGCCCAGCTCGTTTATGCTTTTTACGATAGTCTTTTTCATACTCAACATCTTATTTGCAACCCTCTATTGGTTGCTGGGGCCAGGGGCCCTGTCTAATTCCGATGGCAGCTTTATCGATTGCTTTTTTTTTAGTGTTCATACCTTAGGAACCATCGGTTATGGCTCTATGGCACCGGTCAGCTTCAAGGCCAACATTATCGTGGTCATTCAGGCGGCCTTGGGAATGGTGACGATAGCTCTTTTGTCTGGTCTCTTTTTCGCAAAATTTTCTCAAGCCAGAGCACGGATTCGCTTTACTCAGAAGATGCTGCTAACTCGGCATAATATGAAACCAAGTTTGCAGTTTCGCCTCGCCAATGAGCGAGTGAATCGAATTGTTGATGCAAAAGTCACTATGACTCTTCTGAAACCGGAGATCTCCCCTGAAGGCATGAGAATGAGAAAGGCTTATGAACTCAATCTTGAGTTAAGTCACGCGCCCATGTTTGCGATGAGTCTCACGGCCATGCACGATTTAAGTTCTAGTCCCTTGAGCATTATTAGTCTCACTCAGATGTGTAGCGAAGGGTTTGAGTTTTATGTCACGATTGTGGGAACTGATGGGACTTTTGGTCAGACTATTTATTCGACTAAAATTTATACCGCGCTCGATATTGTTGAGAAGGCTCAATGGGCACAGATCGGCGAGGTCACCGAAGACGGAAGACGCATTGTTGATCTAGAAAAATTTGATGTGCTTATTCCAGAAAATAACTAACTCTTGTCACCACTCTAACTTTTTTCATTTTAGAAGTGGCATCGTCCCAGTTGGCATAGGGTGATGTGATACTGAAGAGTCCTTGGGTGGCGGATTTAATTCCCCCTAAGTGAGATCCAGAGTCCCGTGCAAAACTCTCTGCCGCTTCACGGGCCGAAGCTGTGGCGTTTTTGAGCATCTCTGGTTTCACGGCATTAAGATCTGTGAAGTAGTACTGCACACTGGACTGCTCACGCACGAGCCCCTCTAAAGGCAGCTGGCCTGAATTCTCGTAAATGTCTGTGATCTTCTTCACCTGTTTGGTTCCAATCATAATTTTCGTACGCACAGTGAAGCGGTCCGCCGGAAGCTTGTTGCCGTAGTGGTTGGCGTGATTGTCGTTGGTGGTGATGGCACTTGCTTGGAACTCATCGCGGGTAAAGCCTTGAGTCAGTAGGTACTCTTTAAGACTTGCTTGTTTTTGAGTGAGTTTAGCTGTCATCTCTTGCAGGTTATTGCCTGAGAGAGAAAATGAAATATCCCAAGTGGCTTCGTTGGCTTCCACCAGTTTTTCATCCAGGCCTCGGACCTCGACGATTTGATCTAGCTGCTTCATGCGCACAAAACCATGGCCCACGAGAAAGCCGCCAAGTGAGAGGCCAAGAGAAACAAGAACAGAAGGGATGAGATTATTCATGGAGCCTATCCGATCACGTCTTTAATGATTTTGCCAAGATGAAGCTTGTGTTGCTGTGCGGAAACTCAGCAAAACTTGATCAAATACGTTGATATAAAGAGATGTCTTGGGTACATATAACCCACTACATTCATTTACTTTTGAGGAGAAACCATGATGTCAGATGCTTGGTTAATGTGGGTGAAAACCCCAATCGCTTTCGGCGTGTTCGGGGCCGTCATCGCTGCGTTCTTTTATGTTCGCATTATGGGTTTGCCTAACGGCAACGAAACCATGAACAGAATTGCTCAGTACATCCGCGAAGGCGCGATGGCTTTTTTGTTCCGCCAATACAAAACTCTCGCTGTTTACTGTGCCATCGTGGCAGCGGCGATCGGTTTTGGCCTCGGTGGAATTGCGGCAGGAGCGTTTATTCTTGGTGCTTTCCTCTCTCTCTTAGCTGGTTTCGTCGGTATGAAAGCGGCGACTTGGGCCAACGTTAAAACCACTCAAGCCGCGCGCGAAGGTTCAAAGCCTAACGCTCTTCTTACGGCTCTCGATGGTGGCGCTGTGATGGGAATTTCGGTTGCCTCTCTTGGTGTGATCGGAATGGGCATTATTTATTTGGTGTTCGTCGATCATGAAAAACTTAGCACCATCCTCCACGCTTTTGCTGTCGGTGCATCATCTATCGCGCTTTTCGCTCGTATCGGTGGTGGTATCTATACAAAAGCGGCTGACGTGGGATCTGATATTGCTGGTAAAGTGATAGAGAATATTCCTGAAGATGATCCACGTAACCCAGGTGTTATCGCTGATAACGTCGGTGATAACGTTGGTGACGTGGCTGGTATGGGCGCAGACATCTATGAGTCCATGGTTGCTGCCGTTGTAGCCGCTATGGCGATCGCCATCACGGCCAGCGAGCTTCCGACACTTATGGAAACAGCAGACTTTGCAACTAATAAAGCGGTAGCGATTGGTCTTCCTTTGATTCTTTCAGGCGTGGGTTTGATGGTTTCTATCGTTTGTATTTTCATCGCGCGCGCGATGAAAAATTACCCTGCTGCAACAGTGCTTCGTGGAGCCTTGATTGTTCCACCGATTCTTCTTGCTGTGGCTTCTTATGTTATTCTGAATTCTCTTGGTATCACTCAGTCAGTGACTGCGATCATGACTTTCGGTGCTATCGGTGGAGCCATTATCGGTCTTGTGACGGATTATTACACGTCTTCAACACCCGTGATGAAAATCGCCAAGGCTTCAAAGACTGGTGCTGGGACAAACTTGATTCAAGGTCTCGCCGTTGGAATGGAATCGACAGCGATTCCAATCATCGTCGTTTGTATCGTGGCTTATCTTGCTAATAAATACTTAGGTCTCTATGGTATCGCGCTTTCAGCTGTTGGGATGCTGGGTGGTACAGCTGTTGTGATGACGGTTGATGCTTACGGACCAATTTCTGATAATGCTGGTGGTATTTCTGAAATGTCGGGCCTTGGTAAAGAAGTGCGTGACATCACCGACGAGCTCGATTCAGTCGGTAACACGACAGCTGCGATTGGTAAGGGCTTTGCGATTGGCTCAGCCATTCTGACTGTGCTTGCTCTTTTCTCTGCCTTTAACATTGAAGTGAATCACGTGCGCGGATTGAATAACCTCGGTGATATTCAGCTCGTGCTTACAGATCCAAAAATCTTGATAGGTCTTCTTTTGGGTTCAATCCTTCCTATGCTCGTGGGCTCTACTACGATGCTTGCCGTAGGTCGCGCAGCTGGTGCGATCGTCGAAGAGATTGGTCGTCAGTTTAGAGAGATTCCAGGTTTGATGGAGCTCAAAGCAGAACCAGAGCCTTCAAAGATTGTGGATATCGCCACAAAAGCCGCTCTTCGCGAGATGCTTCTTCCAGGGATGATTGCCGTGCTTGCTCCTGTGCTCGTTGGATTCCTCATGGGGCCTGCTTCTTTGGCCGGTCTCTTGGCTGGATCTCTGGCCGTAGGTGCAACCATGTCTCTCTTTATGGCGAATGCCGGTGGAGCTTGGGATAACGCTAAAAAATATATTGAGAAGGGCTATCTTGAAGGCGAGAAGAAAGGTTCAGACACTCATAAATCAGCTGTTGTTGGTGATATGGTGGGTGATCCCTTCAAGGATACTTCAGGTCCAGGTATTTCAATCTTGATCAAAGTAATGTCAGTCGTTTCACTCTTGATTGCACCTTTGATCGCTCTACTCTAATTCTCAGTTTGTTTTGATTTAATAGATGAGGCGCCCTTCGGGGCGCCTTTTTTTTGACTTATTTTTTAGATTAATTTTTCTCATCCAAAGGTTGAATCGTTTTCACATCTTTAAGCTCACCGATGGTAACAGCAATGGAAGTCAGGAGAATGGAGATGAACACGACTGAGTAGGTAATGTTCTCAATAATGGGTGCCCCTTCCATATTGATGGTGGCGGGAAGACCTGCAAGCACTGCTGCTGCAAGCCCCTTAGGAACAAGTAGCGAGAGTACTCTGGCGTCTCTTCTTTCCAGTTGGGGATGGAGCATTTTTACGTAGAGATGCCTGAGCAGGTAAGTACCCATCACGATGAGACCTGCAATGATGAATGGCACGAGATCACTGATCTTCATGCTGACACCAAGATAGATAAAGAAGAAGGTTTTTAAAATAAAAACCAGCTCTTCATAGAAGTGGCGATCTCTTTCTGTCACGGTTTGATACTTATCAATTTTATCAATGAATTTGTATAACCCCAGTTGCCTATGGTTTGAGAGGGTTAAGCCGAAGGCGAGAGAGGCGATGGCCCCAGAAAATCCTAAGAATTCAGTCAGTCCATAGATGGCAAAAACAAAAGAGACAGCAGGGAAAACAGTTTTATTAATACGCGTGATGAACTCGCTGGCGTAGAGCCAGATACCGCCAGCTCCAAGACCAATAGCTATGGCGAAGACAAAACTCGCTAGAGTACTCCCGATCACATTACCGGGAGCGACTCCACCACTCGTGGCAATTTGCATCATGGCAACGGTTCCAATGATACAGGTCACATCCGTAATAGCAGACTCTAAGATCAAAATATTTTGAGTTTTTTGCTGAAGCCCAAGGATTTTAGCCATGGGGATAACAACTGCAGAAGACGTACCGGAGATGATTATACCCAGAGTGAGTGCAGAGGTGAGAGGAAGATTAGCCAGAAAATATCCGGCCAGTGTGCCNNGTGCCCTTGAGGTCCATGGAGACTCCTGACTCAAACATAATAAGCACAAGGGCCATGGTGGAGATGACTCCTCCCACAGCTCCAAATTGCTGTATGTTTAAAAAACCCAAAACAGGTCCAGCTAAAATTCCCAGACCCATGAGCACTAAAACATCGGGGATTTTTGTGCGACCAAACGAGAGAGAAAGATATTTAGCGGCAAAATACATTATGCCGATGGCAAAAATAATGAGTGCCATTGATTAATCCTTACGAATGACATCAATCAAGAGATCTGACTCAAGCAAGGCCACGGGACTTACAACGGGCTCTTCGAGATTGAGTTGGCGCCCTTGGGAAACATAGCGATCTTGAATCAGGCGTTGGGCGTAGGGGCCATTGAGAGGAAAATCTTTAAAGCGCTCAGGAGTTGTGAGTTGAATGCCGAAGGCATTATCAAAAGCCTTCCACACTAATTCTGAGCAGTAGATAGTTGTATCACTCCACTCAAACCAAAAATCATATTTTAAGCCCACGTAGGCCATGAGTGCTGTTTTAAGTTTTTGCGATCTATTCTGACTTTGGGTCTGACTTTGCTGTCTGAGTTCAGGACGAAGTCTTTTGATAATAAATTTTTTCCCTAAACCGCGATTAATAAAACTTTCTAAGGGAGTGATCTCCACTCCGCGAGCTGCTTCTACCACCACCCAATTGTTTTGATGGCGAACGATCACACCTGTGTGGGTCCATGCTGATTGAGTGATTTCGCGCAAAGCAAGACTTTGAGATGACTGGCTTTGGTGAAAGATAATATCACCGTCTTGCAAAGAAACTTGCGAAGAGATTTGCGCCTGAGCACTTAAGGCAAAAGAAAATAATATTAAGATAAGTCTTTTCATAAAAAATCTCCCTTCTAGAATGATCGCTAGAAGGGAGTCATTGGGCAAGCCTTAGTCGATAAAAACGAGCGTTGCAACGTAATCCATAGCACGGTGATCGTTTGTTTCTGGAAGCAGCGTGTTCACCATATAAGCTGTGGGAGAGTAGTTCGCGTTCATCTTGGCGTTAAAGATCTGCTTAAGGCCAAGGATTTCCATCGCTCCAGAGTTATACGCTTTATAGTAATTTTCTAGGGGTGCAAATAGGGGAGCAAATTCGTTAGCCACATCTCTATGACCCTGAGACATGCGAGATGTTCCGCTGGCCACGAAAATATCAGTGATGGTTTTCGCCAGATCCGCACCCGAGAGTTCTAGTTTTTGCAACATCAGAACTGGTCCGTCAGCAAGTCCCGCCTGATCCGCATCGTTTTGAGTTTGTAAAAAATCTCCTAGAGCAGGAAGTGGTTTAAAGCTAGGAGAAACGCAGCGGGGAATTCCACTGTTTTGGAAATCGCCTTTGTTGCTGGTAGGGCTACAGTCTTTAAGTGCCAAAAGGACCCATGCAAATTCAGAACAAAAAACTGTTTGTACTGGGGCTGACATTCCTAAAGCGTGACGAGCAATATCTTTCACAAAACCAAGGGGCTCTGTCGCATTAGGGTTAAAGCGTGGAGCACTGTAGTCACCATTGAAGCTGACTTTCGCAGGATAAATGCTTGCTCTCTTTGACACAAAAAGCTTAGCCCAGTCATTGAGATTTTTCTTTTGAGTCGCAGACAGATCACGCGGACGAATAACGTGCAAGAGAGGAGTCTCTTTATAGTGTTTAGAATCAAGCTTTCCTACGTACTCAGCATTAAGTGGATAATCGATGTTAGCCACAGTGCTGCCTTCTTTATAAATCACACCGGCGTGACTGATACCCATCTGGACACTTGGATAGGCACCGCCGCCGACCCACTCAGAGCGAAATGAAAGAACGATGTCTCCCTCTTGCAACAAAGGTGAAAGAGTCTTCTGCAGGTTTTTTCTTGAGACGGGCATGAAACGTAGTCCCGCTTTGACGGGAGATTTCTCAGACAAAGCGTGCTCAAAGGGAATCATCTGATCTTCTAGGATCTTGGGTAGCTGGGCCATCCCATCTTCTGTGGTGGTGAAAAACACTGGAAGCTGTTGAGCCTCAGAAAGAATTTTACTGCGAATCGCTGGTGAGAGAGCGAGGTTTTGAGCTAAGGCTGAAAACGATAGGACAGACAAAGATAGGGCTAAGATTTTTCTCATACAGACTCCTTAAAATAATTGCACTCTTAGTCCCAAAAAGAGCAGCACACTGGCCACCAGATGAGAAAAGATTACAGTCTAGTTTTGAGAGAAAAAGGTTTCGAGACGGAATAAAATGGAGGGAGCTCGCCGGAAGCGCTCCAGACGGGGAAAATCAATAGCGGGGCCGATCTCTCCAAAGAGCCAGAAGTCTTTAAGATTACGGCGATAGAACACACCGACCTGATAGTTCGAATTGGCCCAAACCGAATCAATCACGGTGGTTTGAATCCTTAAATTAAAAGAGAGAGCATCGTGTTCGGTGAGATTTTGTAAAATACTGGGCCCGTGAGAGGTTTGAAAGGTTTTCTCAGAGATTTGCCAGTTTTGTTCATTGGTAAAACGCAACAGGCTGATCGCGCTGAGTTGTTTGTCATGAAAGAGAGTGGTGGTTTGAATCCAGCCTAGCTCACTTGACCAAGTTAACTCTTCCGTAAATCGCTGAATTACCCAAGGCCAGTTCCAGTTCTTTCTTAAACGTGAACGGGCAAAGACGTTGGGGGGAATGTTCGCGTTAAGACCCGCATCCATACGAAAGCGCCAAGGCTCAGCTTCAATGTCTTCCACCGGTCTAAGGGGCGCTGAATGAGGCTCATTGGGCTGGGTAGGTGGTGCGGGTTCAGCAGGAGCTTGCTCATTTCTTTCCACACTAAACTTGAAGAGATTTTCGAGATTCTTGAGGCGCAAGTTAATTCGCACGTTGGTTTCTTGGATTGGATTCTTCTCCATCCGAAGTGTGTAGCCGTGATTAATACGAATAGAGGATTTGTTGATCTCATCGTCCGCGCGGGTTTCCCCAAAAAATGAGTCCAGTTGGTCGGCAAGACGCACAAGTCTATAGGAAATCAGCTCATGGGAGCGCGTGAGAAGATCCCGCTGCGGTTCTCCTGATTCGAGCTCTTCACTCGCGCGAGCAAAGCTAAGCCATAGAAGGGGTAGAAGCAAAAGCACTCTCATGAATTAATCATCACTGAACTTCATGAGGGCGTAAATCAAATACTCGCTCTTAGTGACGACGAACGACTGAAGAGTCGAGCACGCCCGCTCGCACTAATTCTTCTGTCTCAGGATTGAGCTCGTAGAACTCAACTTCAAGCGTGTAGAGATCGAGAGTCCCGACTCCCAC
>DIVA01000019.1 GCA_002435705.1 Bacteriovoracaceae bacterium UBA6144 | reverse complement strand
TTTTTTTCCATTTCTTTGAGCTGAACACCTGGAATACTGTTCAAAATGTCTCTGGGAGCGTCGTATTCTCCATGATGACGACCAAGGTAGCACGGATCGTGAAATGTAAGCTCTTCATTCAGGACCTTTGTGGCCTTAAGTTTTCCATTACGGAGTAGTTCCGCTAAAAGTTCTGTGTGGTGAACTGTTTCAAAGGCTCCATCCTCAAACTTGGCATATTCTTTGCCAATTGTGTGTAAACAGTGAGGGCAGTGGGTTACGACTTTATCAAATTTATACTGACGCATATTGGCTATGTTTTCGATAGCAATCTCGTAAAAAGAATACTCATCACCAAATCGGCGAACAGGATCTCCATTACATTTTTCAGTTTTGCCCATAACAGCGAAACTCACCCCAGCTTTTTTGAGTAGCTCGACAGTATCCTTTACGACTTTTTGATTTGAACCATCATACGATCCTGCACATCCAACGTAGTAGAGATAGTCCACTTTTTTCTCAGTTTCAATAACAGGTACATCTAAGCCTTGAGCCCAATTGAAGCGATCATCCTGAGAGATCCCCCAAGGGTTACCGTTGTTTTTAATTTTTGCAACGGCATCAGCCGCAGCAGGAGGAAGATCTCCAAGTGTAAGTGCTTTATAGCGCTTCAGATCCATGATGATTTGTACGTGCTCAATATTGGAAGGACACTCCTCCATACAAGCCCCACAAGTGGTACAGGAGTCTAGTTCACTTGAAGAATAAAGAGGATTTTCTTCCCAAAGATTTTTATCTCCACCATTAACTTGAGCGAGTGTATCGCGCATTTTTGTGACAATAAGTTTTGGGTCAAGAGGTTTGTCGGCTTGGTTTGCTGGGCAGACTTGAGTGCAGCGACCACACTCGACACAAGCCATGGTATCAAAGCGCTCTTTCATGGTTAGTTCACTGAGCTTACCGAGTCCAAAGGTCTCTGCGTTTTCATCTGCAAAATTCATAGGATTTAAAACACCACCTCTGAACTTTGGAGTGATGAGTGCCGAAATAGGAATGGCAATAATGTGCATAAATTTCGAGTAGGGAATGGTCGCGACAAACACCATCGTATTCACCATGTGGAAGAACCAGATCCCACGATAAAGTGTAGCCCAAGTCTCATCCGCAAGATTCATTTGACCAAATGCCATGGCAATATACCAACCAACCGGTGACCAAATTTGTTCCTCTGCCGGCATGAATGTTCCGTGCAAGCGGATACCCTCAAGTACGTACCCAACCACAATCAATACAATCAACATGGAGTACATGAAGAGTTCTTGTTTTGGTTTAGTCGCTGATAGGTAACTTGGCTTAAGGATATAGCGTCTCCAGAAAGCAATCGCGATCCCAAGCAGGACGGCTACGCCGCCGATGTCAGCGATTAATGAAACAATCTGATAGGTCAAGCCTTTGAAGATCTTAAAGGGAGTATCGGCATGTACAGCTACAAATTCAGTGGCAATGAAAAGGGTGATGAATCCCCAGAAAATCAAAGTATGGTAAACAGCCACCAAAGGTGAGCGAGTCACTTTCCCTTGGAAGAATATTGTTTTAAGTAGATTTTTAAAATTAAAAGTCTCAGGCAAAAGAGCACGAGGAGATTTTCCTTGAGTGACAAAAGTATATTTTTCGTAGAGGCCTTTAAAAAAAACACCTGATGAAATAGCAAGCATTGCATACATGGAAATTTTCATCCACGTTGGAATGTTCCACATAATCTCACGACTTAATTCAAGACTTGAATCCATTTCTCCTCCCTCAACATCCTGCTATGCACTTAAAAGATAAAAAGACATATTTTAAAAAACAATTATACTAAAGATATTACTTTATTTCTCAGGTTTGAGTATGAATACTTCTTGGCTTTCTCTAGGTCAGACTGCTTTGGCACTCGTAGCTCTGTCTCAGAGTTTTTTTATCATCGCACAATTTAAATTACCTAATACTGCCCTGAAGAGCTTGGCCTACACTATATCCCTGAGTGTTTCGCTCAGTTTGGTTTTTGATGCCTTGACGTGGCAGGGATTCAATATTCTTTTACATTTTCCGCAGACTTACTCAGTTTTAATCGGTTTAGTGTCTTGGAGTTGGCTTGGGATCATCATCTTTGGCTTAGTTGATGAACCTACTCAGCTTCATCGCAAAATTCTTTGGCGACTTCCCCTCATTGGCGCCATGTTGGGTTATGCCATTCCGCTGTGGATGAGTGTCGCCATCTTAAGTGCGGTTTGGATTATTTGTTTTGTGACTCTCTTGGTTTTTAAGCAAAAATTCAATTACACCTTTCGACTCTACCTAGGGAACGTGGTGCTTGTGGGGCTGCATGTGGGTTGCTTAAATTTTGGTTATATCTTTTTTTCTCAGATTTGTTATGCCCTCTGGATCATACTTACGCATAAGATAATATCAACTTATCTAATTAAAGATCAGGTCTTTCAGATGCTTGTAAGACCAACAAAAGAGGTTCCTGCTTGAAGTCATTCATTCTCCTCTGTGTTTTTGTTTTCACTGGTTGTGCTCAGGTAACCAGCTTAAATTTAAAAAAGCATCAATTCGGTCTTCAGCCCACAAGGATTGTATGGATTCAAGTGGCGGGCCTTGATCACGAGCACCTTGCTATGCTCCGCTTTAGTTCGCCAACGGCCAATGATAAAACAGCTCTAGAAACATCAATGTGCACTGGCATGGCTTGGTCTTATAATTTATTTACACTCAGACCATCTTCGCAAGAATCAATGCTCTCTCAGATAACTGGTAAAAAGAATATAACTGGTAAATGTGAGGACTATTCTCACAAACCAATCTGGAATTATCTCATCGCTAGTTCCTACCGCGCAGGCATAATCGAAATAGATGCGAGAGAGGAAGAAAGTCTTATTCAACCAAAATGCCTTACTGGAAATGATGATTTTATTAAAGAAACTGTCTTTTGGAGTATGCGCCCGCAGTCTCCAAAAGGGGCAGAAGAATATGTTCCATCGGTTCCACAAAAGTTTGTATCGGGTAAGGTCTATTGGGATAAAACATGTCGGATGAATGGATGTGGTTCAGCGCTAAGAGCATCCGTCTCATCACTCTATGCTCAGTTTGAGAGGAATGTAGCCAAAAGTATTTTTGTTATCCGTGATTTCTCTTATCGACATGAATTAGAGAGAAAAAATTTTAATGCTGCCCGCGAAGTTCTTCGAGATATAGATAAAGCGGTTGAAAGTTTCTATCAATTAGCAGGCACTCGCAATGACCTTCTGGTGGTTGTCTCTGGTGCTTCAGGGATTGATCTTGAGTTTCCTTTGGAAGGAAAAGATTGGCAGAAGTTTGATATGAAGGGGGCAGAGGTTTATCCCCGAAGAGGTGAGCTAAGTGTGCCAGTTTTTGCACAAGGGGCCCGTTCGGAAAACTTCTGTGGTTTCTATGAAGAAAGTCAGCTCTTCGATCGCATTCTCAGTGGACCTAAACAACAGGGTCTGGAGCTTAAAGTCATTAATCCCTTTAATTAAGGGGATCTTTTGTGAATGGTGCCTTGAGGTCATCACGATTAACTTCATAGGTCTTTTTACAATAATCGCACTTCGCTTCAAGCGTTTGTTTACCAGCAAAAAGTGACTCTGGATCTTGGGCAAAGAGCATTCGCAGATTGTCCTGCATTCTCTCAAGCGAGCAGGGGCAATAGAATTCAACGTGTCGACTTGAAAGATAGCCAAGACCCTTTTTTTCAAAAGGTTTAACCACACTTTCAACAGAGGAGAGATTCTGCTTGAAAATTTTATCAAAGAAATCTTCATGGGTAGAGATATACTTCTCAAGTGAGAGGGTCCCATCTTTAAGTTCTGAATTAGTGTTTAACTTTGGAAGTTTATGGATAAGTAAACTTTGATCACTGTGGGAAGAAACAATCGTTTTCGCGTTAGCCTGATAGGATTCTTCGATCAATTTATTAAAAACATTATCGCTCTGTTCTTCATTGAAACTGACTACTGAAGTGTAAGGTGTTTTTCCATGAGGAAAAAGTTTGGTTACTCGTGTAATCCCAGTGATCTTGTCTGGAAAGGTTTCGAACTCTTCTGGAATAAGCAGAGTCCTGACAAAACCGGAGAAGTTCGTTTCAATTTTTAATCTAAAAAAAGGCTCAGACGAGTCAAGGTAGATCCCGAGACTTTCACCCGCTTTTAGAAAGCTGATAAGAGGGATCGCACCCAAGACAGAATCTCGAAAAAAGGCAAAACCATCACCTCTTAGGTTATGCGTTATTGCTAAATCATGCACAAGCTTTTGACCATCAAAGAAATGGATGGCGATACCCTGTGTAGAATCAAGAAAACTGTAAAGACGGCTATCTGTCAGCATGTCAAAAAATTACGTTAAAGTTTAGAGAATGTCAGTACTTTCGGGAGTCCTTAAGTGTATTATCGGAGAAATGTTAAAGGTCATTGGTTATCAACATTCTGCAAAACTCTTTGAGCGCCTGCAAGCTGAGATAGGCACTGAGTCCACATTGATTGTGACTGCTAACCCGTTAAAAGCAGATAGCTTAAGACTTAAATGGGCCCAAAGTGAGCAGATAGATGTAGTGACTTTTTCAAAATTTTCATCAACTCTGGCTGAAAAACTTAATCCCCTTGAGACCAAAGTTGCTTGGCGTAAATCAAAACTTCTTCTTCAGTTAAATGCGTTCAAGAACCTGCTGCCTCAAGGGAAAAAACTATCTTATTCTGAGTTTAAAGCAGCTTATCAGATTTTCTCAGATTTAAGGGCCTACGTACCTACGCAAGATTTTCCAGACGAAATTCTTGCTCATTTTGACGAAGATATTGCTCTTGTGGCTCAACTCTTTCATCAAGCTTCACGTAGCTTAGACATTCTTGATGAACACACTGGAACTCTTTATCTAGCAGAAGAGCTAAGAAAGCCTGAAGCGATGATTCTGGATGCTGGGGTTATTCTCTTTGAAGGTTTTAGCTTCCTTACTCCTGTGCAAATTTCTCTGGTTGAAGCCTTAAGTATCCGTCATAAAGTCCTCATACCCATACCCCAGACTGTTATCGATCAAGCTCATCCTTTCGATTGGGTAAGAATCATTAAAGATGGCTGTGATGAATTTTTATGTGATGAGAGCAATACTCCGGAGTCAAGTGAGCTAAGTCTCAACCTCTATCCTTCTGGGGCCTTGTTGACTGTTCTCAAAAATAGACTTCAAAAAACACAAGACCCCGTCCAGCTAGTTTTATCGTGTAAGCGTTTTGATCCCATTATCGAACAGGGTATTCCGGTTGAATTATTTCAAAAGAAAATGGCGATAGATATTCTCTTGGAAGAGAGAGATAAAGTATTTTCTGCTTTAGAGAGTGCATGTCTACTTAAGCTTAAGTCGGCGTTGGAGATACTTCCCGTTATTGATGAGATGCTACTAAAACATAAGAAAACACCATCTCTTGCGGGGGCAAAATCGGTTGCTGTTCTGAAGCTCATAAAGAACGCCTGTACGGCGATTCCTAATGCCTTAGATCAGCAAGAGATGAATGAATTTTTCTTTCATTTGTTAAGAGAAGTTGTAGCGCTTGATTCTCCTCGTAATAATTTAATCTCCATGTCTGCAACTGAAGCTGTGTTGGATCTGATTAATATTAAAGACACTCACTTGGTTGAGAATTCTAAAAATGTTATTCTTTGTATTGATTCCCAGTTTGGGAACATCATGAATGACTCGAGAGCCTTCTCTCCCAAATTAGAAAAGGAACTCGCGAAGCTGGGGCCTGTTAGGCGCCCAGAATTAGAATTTCTTTATCTTGAATCAAATTTGTCAGAGCTTTTGTCTCACTCTCATTTAGAGATTCTTCTGGAAGAAGGTTTACTGGAACACGATGTGGGTTGGAAGAAGATATTTTCTAAGTTTCATCTTAAACTCACAAAGAGTCAGCAGGTAAGTCTCTCTTTAAAGGCAGATTTTTCATTTTTTAAATCTGAACTTCTTCCCCATGAAACGAAGTATATTTCTGCTTCTAGACTGCAGGACTATCTAGACTGTCCCAAGAAATATCATGCATCAAGAGTTGCTAAAATATCTCCCTTGGTTAAGCAGGTTACAGAAGTAGACGTGATGAATCTAGGAAACATTGAGCACGAACTGATAAAGATTGGCTGGGAAAATGGTGAGGACTGGTGGAGTGATATTTCGAACCTTGAAAGAGAAGCCAAAAGGCTTTTGATTCATCATTTTGGATTTGCTCACTTAAGCCCAATTAGTCTCGCTGGTGCTGCCCATGAAGCAAGTCTGTATAGTCTGAACGGGATTATGAGGCTCAAGCTAATCACATCAAGACTACCTGACAGTAAAGTGGAGTTCGCTCTAAAGCTCGATCGCTCTCAGGGGCGGCAAGGGGAAATCGACTGTCTTGTTCGCTCTCCTCGGGTGGAGCTCATTTTGGATTTTAAACGTTCAAAAGGACAAAACCCCAGCCTCAACCAATTTAAAATTGGTTTTCCAAAAATTCAGCTCTGGTTCTATCTAAACTCGATTCATATCGATGAGAGCAAAGAGTACGGTGTCGGTTATTTGTTTTTGAAAGACATTGAAGACTCTTGGATTCTGGCTTCAAGTGACACGTGCACTCTTCTAGAGCAAGACTTCCCGAAGCGTGTGGATGCTTGGGAAGATTTTCAATCTCAACTAAAAAATTATCAACTCTACGAAGAAGAAGCACTCACCAGATGGAGAGAAGAAGTAGACTTTTCACCAATGCCTAGTTCAAAAAAGGTCTGTAGCTTTTGCGACCTGAGTTCTGTCTGTACTAAATCCTTCATTGAAGACGAGGAGGATGAGTGAGCAGAGAGCCTAATCGCGAACAAAAACCAGCAATTGAACACAAGGGGGGGAAGCTTCTCAGTGCAGGGGCTGGGTCAGGAAAGACTTTTGTTCTGGTTGAACATGTAAAATACCTCACAAGGCAGTGGGCTCGGGAGTGGAGAGAACAAAAAAGAATCGATTCGTTTCAAGATTTTCTTGCAGAAAAATATTCTTCAGTTGTTCTGATGACATTTACTCGTCTGGCGGCGGGTGAGATACACGTTAGGCTTAGTGACCAAATCGATGCATTAGTAGCGGCCAGTGGTGAGGAGACAGCGATCTGGGTCTCGGCTAAAGAATCCCTTGGCTTTTTAACAGTGACCACAATCGATGGATTTTTTTATAAACTGGTTCGTTTGGGTTATTTCCCTGATCTCTCTCCGGATACGCCGATTATAATGTACGAGGCTAAAAGGAAGATGATCCTAGAGCTATTCGATGAATGGTGGGAAAATAATTTCGCGCGAATTCCTTTTGATTATCAGCGAGACTCTTCTATTCATCGAAAAGATTTAAGCGAGTCATTTGTTAAAATCATGAGTGACCCATCACTCCGAAGTTCATGGCTCGAATTCGACCCCCAGGACGCCTCCCCTGAGAATTTACATTCTCTGATCGCACCCATTGAAGGGATTTGCGGGTGGAATAGTTTCATTAATCGCTCGGTAGAGATTCCAGAGGAAGCCAAAAAAAATAAATGGGCAGCAATGGCTGAAGTCCTGAACGCTCGACGAAATCCGATAGAGTCATGGGAGGACTTGCTGGATTGGTATGAGTTTTGTCAAACAGAAGTGGCGAATACCACTCATAGTTTTGGCAAAGCAAAAGCTCTCGTAGAAGACTACTTTGCGGAATACAAAGAATTTAAAAAATCAATCCTTGAGTGGGGGGAGAATTATACTCATTATCAATCTCACTTTGAGAGTCGCATTAAGCCTTGGTTGATAGTTTTAAAAGAAATTATTATTTGGCTCGATCACTCTTTGGATCCAGGTCTTGGACTCACGTATGGTGACCTTGAATTTGAAGTATTAAAAAACCTAAAAAAAGAGAATGTACGTAGAAGAATAGCCCAAGATTTCACTTATTTTATTGTGGATGAATTTCAAGACACTTCACTTATTCAGTACGAAGCCCTTCAGCTGCTTGCCCTCAGTCATCTTGATCGTCTTTTTTGCGTGGGTGACATCAAGCAAGCTATCTATGGTTTTCGAGGCGGAGAGCTTGCCGTGTTTGAGAATTTAGCGCGTGACCTGAAAGCAGAGAATAACTTACTGATGACCGCCAACTATCGCTCTGAAAAAGCTGTTATTGAATTCAACAATCACCTCTTCACGTTTCTTTTCCCTTTAGGGAATGGATGGAAGGGGAGTGATCCCTTTTCAGTTAAAATGAGTACTCAGGTGTTTCCCCATGATAGTTCTGATAGTAGAGGCAAGATTACAAAGATTGATCTTCGTCTCCCAACAGTCACACAAGTTAGACCTGAATTTCAAAAAAAGAAGACACCGACTTGGCGTCTCAAAGATCTTGACCTCTACGAGGCCCAAGCTTTTGCTGATGTAATTGCTACACGCTTGGCTTCAGATCCAAGTCTAAGTGTGGCAGTGCTTTACCGAAAACTTGAACCTTCAAAACTCCTCGTTAAAGAGCTTATTAAGCGAGGTATTGGTTTTACTTCGCAAGCGAAGGTTCCTTATAATCAAGACCCCTTGAGTGGGATGTTGCTCGCTTTGCTACAGGACTATCTGGCTCAAAAAGAGGGCAAATGGGCAAGTTACATGGTGACTGCTTATCTCTCGATCTTGGGGTTCTCCCCCTCTGGGGCAATTGAAAAAGTGTGTCGTCAGTTTCGTCAGGATTTAAGTCTCTTTGGCATCACAACCAGCTTTAATCTCTTTATCGAAAGAATTCACCTCTCGAATGCTCTTCCGGAAGGTAATCTGCAGGCTTTACTCGAGTTAATGACGATCTCACAAAATAATATCGAGACAATTTATCAGAGACTGAAGGCTAAAGCGGACTTAAGTTGGTCAGCTAATTTTAGGTTCGGAGATCAAGCACAGCGTGTAATCATTCAAAGTGCTCACGCCTCCAAGGGACTAGAGTACGATGTCGTCTTAGTGGGCGGGTCATTTACCAATGGAAAAACAAAGGCGGATCGTTCTTGGGCAGGCTCTTTTCCTGGGGCAGCCCTGTGGATTGAAAACCCACAGCTACGTGAACGCAGAAAAACCATCAGCTTCCAGTTCGAGCAGCTCATTGGGCAGCATAAACTCTTTTCAGAATCTAAAAGACTGCTCTATGTGGCCTGTACGCGAGCGAAAAAAGAACTGGTCTTAATACAAGCGACTGCACCTAACGATGAATTAAAGTTAGATGATAAATCCTGGTCTAAGGCCATTGATCTGTATTTGTCTCATACAAAGCTAAATATAAGTGAAGAAGTGGTCTCATTTTTAGAAGCGCCAGAGATTCAGGAAGTTTCTTCGCAACCATTTTTTCATACTAATAATTTAGGTATGGTCGAAAAAATAGCTGACCTCTCCCGACTCTATGGAATTGTCCCAGAGTTATCGGCAACCAAACTGAACTCACTCATGGATTGCCCTCGCCAGTTTTATTATAAAAATATTTTAAAAATTGATGAAGAAGAAGTTGTTAGTTGGGGGGAAGAGGACAAATCTCAGGTACCTGTCTCATCGAGCCAGCGCGGAAGTGAGATTCACCTTGCTCTGATGGAAGCGGTTGAACACAACATGGTGACTCCTTTCAAATATGTGAACCACGCATACAAAGAACAAATTGAATGGGCCCTGGAGCAGTTACGAAGGATAAAAGTAGAGAATCCGAGTGCGCAGTTTCTTTGTGAAAGACCTATGAAGTTTCCATTTTTTGGCTTTATGCTTTCAGGGATTCCGGATCTGGTAATACGCGAGACAAAAACTCAAATATGGGATTATAAAACGGGTCGACGTAAGCCAGAGACGGAGAAAAAGTATTGGCAGCAATTAATGATCTATGCCTATGCATTTTGGTCGACTAAGCAGGAAGCAATTCAATCAGAGATTAAACTAACTCTTTGTTATGTGGATGAAAAAATTGTTGTCGATAAAACTGTGTCTTGGGGTCAGGTAAACACGGAGCTTTTTAGTGTTTGGAGTAAGCTCGGTGATCTGAGTGAGGTTAATACAGAGTCGTGCACCTACTGCCCCTATCAAGAGATTTGTCCTCGTTAACTTGCACACCATTTTCATCGTGTTATCATATATATAAGCGCGATTTAGCACTTGTTTCTTAGGATGAGGACATGATGAAGATCTATTTCAAATTTATACTGCTACTCATTTCTTTTTCTGCACTGGCCAGTGAATCATCTGTTTACGATTTCTCGTGGCTCGATAAAGACAAAGAAGTTTATGTTCTTCAGAATAGAAAATTTAGAAAGGATGGTCGTCTTTACGTCGGCGTAAATGGGATCAAAACACTTTCTGGTGCCTTTATTGATGCTTACGGAGCCAGTGGACGAGTAGGATATTTCTTTCAAGAAGACTGGGGCGTAGAGTTTCTCTATTCAAAGTATTCAGGAGAGGAAAATGATACTGCTAAGGGGATTCGGGCCCAGGCAACAACTCCGTTTTACCGAAAAATGGATACGATGATGGGTGGGATCATTTGGTGGTCACCGTTCTATGCCAAAATTAATACTTTTAATTCCATTTTTTATTATGACTGGATGTTTGGTTTAGGTGTTGCTCAAGGTCAAACTCAAGATAATAGAAACTTATTGCTCCCTGGAAATGTTAAAACACTTACAACTGAAAATGTAACTGGTGGTTTGTGGGCGACTTCTATGAGATTTCATATTAATCAGGCCTGGAGCATTCGACTTGATTTCACTGGATTCCATTACAACGGAACCAAGCAAGTTACACAAACACAAAAATCGACAGATCTCTTTTCAAACTACGATTTCAGTGTCGGTTTAGCTTTTGCATTTTAAAGAATGGAGAACAGGATGTTCCACCGCTTTGCCTATTTCATCGTTTTCTTAAGCCTCACGGTCCAGGCCCAATCCCTTGGTGGTGCCCAAAAAATCTGGGAATCTAGTTCGGGGGCAGCCTCTTGGCGGGGGATAGTGATTAATCTCGTGCGAGCGGGATATCCTTTTTCTGCGCTACCTTTCATGAAAAATTATCTCATTCAAAATCGCTCTGCGATTGATAGTGAACTCGATCAAGTGTTTGAAGACATGATTGCGACTACAGGGATCAGACCCTTTGAAACTCTGCCAGACAATGTTCTAGGTCAGTCTCGCTCCTCAGTCGTGAGATATATACTGGCCAAGAAACATTTTAGAAAGGCCCGCTGGAGTCAGGCACTAGAAGAAGTTCAAAGAGTAAACGCCAATCATTCCATTTACCCGTATGCGGTTCACCTCAAAGCAGCGATTCATTCCATCCAAGGAAAGAGCCAAGAGGCGAGATCGGACTATCAAGACTGCGTGAATTATTCTCGCTCTAAAGCCAACGGAGAATCTAACCCTACCAAGAGAAATCAACTGATTGCGAATAGAGACATGTGTGTAGCAGGTCTTGCTCGCACTGCTTTTAATGTGCAAGACTACAACGCCGCTGATTTACTTTATTTGGATATTCCAAAGTCATCTCCCGTATGGCCTACAATTCTATTTGAAGAGGCTTGGAATAGTTATTACCTGAATAATTACAACCGAACTCTGGGAAAGCTTGTCTCTTATAAAGCTCCCGTATTTGATTTTATCTTTAATCCAGAAATTGAAGTGTTGAAAGCACTTAGTTATTTGAAGCTCTGTCTTTATAATGATGTAAACAAGACGGCAGAAGATTTTTTCTCTCAGAATATGGCTCCAGCGAAATCCCTGAGACAATTCATTGTCTCTCATGGCAATGACTATAATTACTACTACAAGCTCGCTACATCCTATGAGCAGAATAAGGTTGCTAAAGATATCTTGATACAAAACATCCTCCAGAGCATCGTGAAAGACCAAGCCTGGATTGAGATGCGTGCCGCATATCTTGCGGCCATGATGGAATTTGCAAAAATCAGAGATTCTGGATCAAGTCGTTTTAATATTGCTCTCATGACCAATATCAAAGAAGTCGTGGGGCACTATCAAATCCTCTTAGGAAGTTACGCCCAGTCCCAGTTTCAAGAGAAGTACAATCAGCTCTCTACATCTTTGCAAGACATGAGTTTTATTAAACTCGAGGTTCTCGCAAGAAAAAAGCAATCCTTGTATGAATCTAAAAATCTCGAAGGCAAGCGAGGCGATGTTAAGTATATCGATCGAAATCAAAAGCAGTATTTTTGGGATTTCGATGGGGAGTTTTGGGCTGACGAGCTTGGGGATTATGTCTTCGCACTGGGGTCAGAATGTTAAAAATAGCACTATACTCAATTCTCATGTTAATCACTATCGTTGGTCATTCAGCCGATGACAGACGAAGCCGTATTATTTCTGTGATTAACGAAGAGCTAGCAGAAGTCACTCGACTGTCTCAGCAGAGAAGTAACCGAGATCCGGAGCTCCTCTTGAGAGTGGCAGAGCTTCACCTTGAAAAAGCGCGCCTCACTCGAGAAGAAGAAAATGAGAAGTTTTTAGAAATCCCTGCAGAAAAGAGACGTTCAGTAAACGAGAGTCAATACTATGCCGGCTCGACGCGGAGTTTTCAAAACGCGAATCAGTATGCAACAGCGGTGACGAAATCTTTTCCAAGCTATAAAGATATTGCTGATGTGTACTATATCCTTGCCTTTAACGCACGTGAGCTGAAAAACTATAAAGAATCTGATAAGTACTTTGCTCTCGCGAGAAAGAAAGCCCCCAAGGGTAGCAAAACAGAAAAGAAAGCCAAGCTTGCTCTTGCAGATTCGTATTTTAATAAAGCCCAATTTGCGAAAGCCATTCCATTATACGAGTCAGCTCTTTCTGGTCTCTCCAATGAGTCCTGGTGGACTAAGGATGCTTTTAATTTAGCCTGGTCTTACTACCGCGTGAATAGCCACAGTAAAGCCATCAATCTGATGCATGATATTCATAAGCGATCAAATGACTCTCGCTATATCAACATGAAGTATTTTGTTGAGCGTGATTTGGTTAATTTCTATGTCGATGCCAAGAGAACCAATGATGCCGTTGCTTGGTATCAAGCGCAGGGGATTGATTACTCAAGTCATTTGGTAAAAATTATAAAAGTCCAGATCGCACAGGGTAAGTTTACTCAGGCTGAGCAACTGTTGGTTGAGGCTTCCAAGCTTCGCACCTCGCAAGATCAGCGAGTCGAGATACTCTTTTTACAATTAGAGCTTTTTGATAAGTACAACAAGATTCCTAGCCATCTTAAGGCTTCAATGGAATTGACGGAGATCTTCCCAAAGGGAATTTTGAATTCCGATCAGATAAAAGTACTTGAATACCAGATCTCGAAAAAAGCAGCAGAGACGCAAAAAGCTGCAGCTTCTCCTATTTATAGAGATGTGAAGAAAACGAGAGTCACCCGGACGAAACAAGCGATCAGCTATTTCGGTCTTATGGCAAAACTTAAGCCACAGGCAACGGCAGAGCCTATCTTCTTTCAAGGTGAAACGTCATACTCTGCGGAAGATTTAACAGGATCCATGGCTTTTTACTTAAAGGCATTTGAGGCAAGTAAAAAAGAAAATAATCAAAAAATTGCCAATCAATCAATGGAAGGGATGCTTTCTATATTAGGTAACAAAAGCTTGAGCCCAGCAAAGGCGGATCAGTTTTATGTTCCTGTGTATACGCTGTATTTAAAAGAAGACGCCAAATCAGCTCGGGCCAAGATTATTCGTCAAAAGCTTTTTAAAGTGTATCTAGATCGTAAAGATTTTAAAAATGCAGAACAGGTGCTTTCTGATTATGCCTCAATCTATCCAGAGGATTCGAAAACACAAGAAGTTATGCTTGCAGGTTTGATGGACGATGCCCGAAACAAAAAAGACTTTAACCGCTTTAAGGGGTTTATCAATCAAATCAATGAGGGCAAGTATAAAGTTACACCGAAGTACAGTGAAGCCCTTCGCCAGATGATGACTAAAATACAGATCGAAGATGCACAAAATGCTCTCGATAAAGGTGATAAGGCGACTGCTCTCAAGAGTTATATTCGTATTTATGAAAACCCTGAAAGCACGGTACGTGCAAAAGCTAATGCAGCTTATAATCTCGCCGCTCTTTACTATGAGGCTAACGATTTAACTGAAAGCTACCGCTGGGGAGAATCGGCACTGAATGAGATGAACGATGCTGAGGTAAAGCAGTTTTCAACCTCTTTCCTGGCCATCAGTACCAATCTTTTTTTGCGTCAACGCTTTCAGCAATCGGCTGATCTAAACACCAGAACCCTCGCTAAGCTTTGTAAGCAGGGTGATGCATCCAAGGTCACAGCTTTTAAAAATGCGGGATTTCTATGGTTAGCTGAGGGTATGATTGAAAAAGCCGAAGAAGTATTACGTATCGGCACCAAGTGTGGCATTGATATCCAAGCACTCAATGAAGTCCGTATAGAGTTAGCCAAAGAGTATCTTAAGCAATCCCGTTGGGAGAGTTTGGAGAATGTACTCGCTCCTGTGGTGACAAGCAAAGCTCAGGCTCCACAGGCCTTAGTTTATCTTGAAGCCTTAAGACGCAGCTACGCTGGTCTGGGTGATTCTCAGAAAGCCATCGCGCTTGGGAGCCAGATTCTTGAAATTTATAGAAGTGCTAAAGCCAAGAATCAGGACATACCTGTTGAAGCACTGGATATTATAGCACTGGGTCTTATGCCAAAGCTTGAGCAAAAACAATCTCAACTGAACTCAATCGTATTAAATTTTCCAGAGGATAATTTTAACAATCAGGTGAAGAGAAAACTCGCCATCCTAGATTCTCTCACGGCCGATGTTAATGAGATTCAAAAAACAGGATCTGGTAAGGGCATCGTGAGGGCCTATAAGATTCTCATTAATAGCTATGAGTTGTTTGCTCTTGAGTTGAGTCGTTTTACTCCAGAGGGAAAGAGTGAAGATTACGTAACAAGTTTTCGTAAAGCCATGAGTGGAGTCTGGACGCCTATTCTCCAGACAGCATTAAAACGTCGCCAAGAGGTCAAGAGCTTGATTGTTTCTAATAATATTCTTTCCGATGATAACAGTGAAATGCTCTCTCCTCAGGGAGCTCAATTTGTCGCACAATTTCGACTCCAACAAAATCTCGTCTTGATGGATCGTGGAGGTGCTCAATGAAAATTTTAATTCTATTAATTGTTATGTGGGGATGTTCTTCTACTTCGAAAAAAGTTGCGACAACAGATCCTGCTGCCGACATAAAACTCTCTAATCAAGACTTTAAAAAAACAAATCCTGTTGCCTATTCTCCTTCTCAAGATCAATATCTGACTTCTCAAGGTAGTGCTCTCGGGACGGAGACGCTCTCTCAACTCGATTCAAATGCCATAAATAACGCCAGTAATGAAAAAGACCCTATGTCAGCGATGATGGCTAGGTGCTATAAGGGCGACTTTGAGAATGCTTTAAAGATCGCAGACGCCATTTTTAATTCTTATCAGAAGCATCCTTCCTATTGGAATCAGCTTGGCTCTTGCCATCTCTTAAAGGGAAATGAAAGAAAAGCCCTTCTTTTCTATAATAAAAGCCTTGAGGTGAAATCCAACTATGCTCCAGCACTCAATAATATCGGTGTTATCTATAAGAGAAATGGCCAAGACCAAAAAGCCCATGTGGCTTTTGAGAAGGCAAGTAAGAGTAGTCGCTTTGCAAAGACTCCTCGCTATAACCTGGCCTATCTCTACTTACATAATGGAATCGCAGAAAAAGCTCTAACACTATTCTCCAGTCTTTTAAACGACTATCCATCTGAAGTTGAGATCATTATCGGTGCGGCTAATAGTAGTGCACTAACAGGAAGATGGAGTGAGGCACTTGATCTCTTTATGCGAGTGCCTGACCAGTACCGAAGCCGTAGTGACGTAGGTCTTAATATGTCTCTTGCAGCCTATCAGGCAAATAAGAAAGAATTGGCTCGCCAAATATTATCTCGCACAAAAGTATCTGATGCTGATCGGAACTATTCAGCGAAGCTTAGTCAGGTGATAGGGGAATAAATATGAAGTTTTTAGTGCTCATCTTCTTTCTTTCATTTAATGCTTTCGCACAGAAAGAATCGAAGAAGGTAAATTATGAATATAAAAAATTTGAACGATTCGACTTCGAAGAGATTGGAGTAGAAGGTGAGTCTGGCGCTCCCGGAGACATCTCCATTGCACCTGCTCCTCGAAAAAATTATGGAAACCGTCTTCCAGAAAGAAAGAGTTTTAACAAAGAAGTAAGAAAGTCCGCTAGCGGAATTAGATAAAAAGGATTTTTGAGTGGAAACCCAAAAAAACACAGCCAAGCTTCTCTTTCGGATTAAACCGAAAAACCCCCAGATGAAAGTCATTGGGGATGTTGTAGGGGAGGGGAGACTCCTGGTCGGGCGAGCAGAGTCTTGCGATATTATTCTTGATTACGACTCTGTCTCGGCGATTCACGCTGTGATTGAAGTTCATCAGTCGAGTGCCAAGATTTACGATATGAATTCCACTAATGGGACGTGGGTTGGTGGTAAAAGGGTGATTGTCTCTGATCTGACACCTGGGGATACATTTAGTTTAGCAGATATTGATCTTAGCTTTTTAGCCTATCGAGCCGAAGACGCACTTCCGCCTGTACTGGAGTCTCTCGAGCCGGCAAAAGGGCTTGCCTCAACAAAGATCACAAGATCACCCGATCTGCCAGAGATCCCAAAGAATTTACCCAAAGCTGCACCCAAAGTTGAAAAATCTGATGCTCCTTATGTGATGTATCCTCTTGCTTCTGATCCGAAGGCAGATAGTACGGAGTATATCTTTGAAGACTTGGATACGATTTATCCGATTTTTAAATATGATACTTCTAAGCAAGCCGTAGAAATAATCATTCTCTTCAAAGACCGAGTGTACTCAGTCGATTACCTTCCTTCAAAAGACGGAATCTATCATCTCGCAGGCTTCAACGCTGGATCCAATGATCTCGAATTCCCGTATCTCGGGAAAAAAGAAAAACAGCATTTTGTTGATGTCAAAGGTGGGCAAGTTTCTGTTCACAAGCTACCAGGTTATGAAATTTTCTATCTTTCTGAAAATCAGTCAAAATCTGTGAATCAGGGTATTGGAATAATAGATTTAAAACCAAAAGACATTCTACGGTTCAGTAATAGTGATATTCAAATTTTTCTACGAAATGTTGAGGCTCCACCGAAAGTGGCCATTGCTCCCCTTATTAGGAGAGACCCAGTCCTTAGAAAATATTTGTGGATGTTCTTTATTATTTTGACTGCTTTTAGCAGTGCAATTCAGTTTGCAAACTTTGAAGAAGAAAAGAAAGAGGCAGAGGAAGAAAAAGCCCCGGAACGTCTTGCGACTATTCTCTACAAGCAAAAGCTGATGGTGAATACAAATAAAGCCGTTGAGAAAACAGAAGATAAAAAGCCAGAGCCTCAGAAAGCTCCACCAAAAGTGGCAGTTGAAAAAGCTGAACCTACACCCACAAAGGTGGAGGTGAAAAAACCTGATGTACAGACTACTACTGTGCAAAACCAGAAGCCAGATCCTGGAACCAAAACAGCCACTGAAAAGAAGGTTATCGTTAAAGGTGATCCAAAAATCAATAAGCCGGATCCGACAAAAGCCGGTGGGAGTAAGCCATCACCTGTGAAAACTGAAACTGCCGCTCCAGCACAAACGCGGGCAGCAGTAACAGCTAAAACTAATGGACCAGTTGATGTTTATAAATCTGCTGATTTTTCAAGTTCAGTGAATACAATGCTCGCTAAAGGTGGCTCTCTTTCAAGTGCATCGACTGCTAGTGCAACGGGCTCAAGCTCAGATTTTGGATCAGGCGTCGCTACGGGAGCGGGTACGGGAACTTCACTTCAGCGTGCCGCAGTTACCACGGGCGGTGGAAGTCTGACTGGTGCTACCACAGGAACTCTTGGTACATCAAAAGGTGCTGAGGGCCTGTCAGCGAAACGCGCTATTTATACAGCAGGAATTCCATCCGAAACAGTTGTTCTAGGCTCGATGGATCCAGATGTGATTCGTCGTATTCTCATGGATAACCTTCCCAAGTTTCGCTACTGCTACCAATCGGAATTAGATCGTGGAGGAGCAGAGTTGCAGGGTGTGATTAGGCTTAACTTTGTTATCGGTGCTTCAGGATCTGTTTCACAGGCTGGAGTAGATGACGCATCTAATTTGCCAGTGCCGGTTAAGCGATGTGTGGTGAATGTTCTTAAAGGTATTCAGTTCCCAGAGCCTAGAGGCGGCGGAAGCGTAGAGGTTAAACAGCCGATGAACTTCTATCCAAAGAAGCTTTAGAAACAACAAATGACATAAAAAAAGGCGCCTAAGGCGCCTTTTTTATTTATCTGTCATCACAACGAATTTAAATTCTTTAAAACCTGCATCAGCACAGGTGTACATGATCCTCTTAACGTAACTGTATTTAAGAGTTTTATCGACTACAAGATTGGCAATTCCTGTAAATTTGTTGGCATCAGGAGATGATTTTTCAGTTCTTTTGATTGTTTCTTTAACTCTCACAAGTTCATTGTAGAGAGAGATGATTCTTCGGCCTCCAGAATCATAGATCTTATCAGGCAAGGCTTCTGTATTCAGAACTTCTTTATCATCAACCCAGATCTTACTGGCCGAAACTTGAATATTCACCCCAAAGGTATTGATTGATTCAGTGTTGGAGCGCGGGAGAGTAATTCCTTCTGGGACATTGATGATAACACCGGAAGCGTTATAGCTCTGGATGAGAAACACCAGAAGAATAGTTAAAATATCCAGAAGGGAAGTGATATCAATTTCAAATGCCGTTTTTAGGCGGCGTCTTCCGTGTCCTTTAAGTCTTCGTGATCCCATAAGTTAGCTCATTAAGTTGCCAAAAATAATTTTGGCGAAAAGAGTTTTTACTTTTTGTTCAAGGCCGTCTTTATCTTTTTTGAAAATAGCTTCGTCTGTATTTTTTAAAAGTCTTACGGTGTCCATGATTTTGATAATCTCGTCATAGCTAATATCCCACTCCGGCTGAAGAATAATACTTTCTTCGTCGATATTAGCCTTTTTAATCTCAACCAGCTTTTGGTGAAGCGCATCTAGCTCATAAAGTCCGTCTGGGTTTCGATTAAAGCGCCCGAGCACACGTGGATTAACCCCGGCCATTAATGTGATGGCTTTCTCTTCAATCTTTAACTGAAGGACGAGAGGGTCTTTGTCTTTCTTTGGTGGCTCTGCTTCCGAGAGAATCGGAACATCAGAGCCAATTTCCATGACCTGGAGAAACTGTGCCGACATGAGAAGAAAAAAGATAAAAATAAAGACCGCGTCCATGATCGGGACGAGGTTAAGTTTCTCTAGGGGCTTCTTCTTGCGTCGACTGCTAGGTGTTTTCACAGAGATTAGTCCTCTACTTTCTTCGTCCCAATAAGATCAAGCAGCTTCACTGCATACTCATCGATTTCACCGACGATTTTTTCTGCTTTAGCAGAGAGAACGGCGTGAATGATCATAATGATAATCGCAGAACCAAGCCCCATGGCTGTTGTATACATAGCAATGGCAATACCGCTTGAGAGAACTTCAGCTTTTTGTGAAGGATCTGCCGCTGAGATCGCAGCAAAAGATTGAATCAAGCCTTGAATCGTTCCTAGTAGACCAAAGAGTGTTGAAAGGTTTGCCACAAGAGCTAGATAAGGGAGACGTTGCTCAAGTTTGGGAATCACTTCCAGTGCACTAGCATCAAGAGCGTTTTGAATCTGTTCAGAGGACTGATTCGAGCGCTTGAGTCCACTCTTTAAAACTTTTGGAAGTGCACCATTTGATCCAGAGCAAACTCTGATCGCCCCTTGCACATCATTCGATAGTACATAGCGCTGAAGTTCATTCATAAACGATGGACCATCAACATCCATGCTAGAGAGTTTCTTCATTCGCTCGAGGGCGACGGCAAGACCAACTCCTAAGCACGCCAAGATCACGTACATGAAAAAACCACCATCAATAATAAACTGGATTGCTGACTGCAAAAACGGCATATAATTATCCCCTTCCATAGGATGAAACATTTAAGTTCTTAAAATAATTATAGTGTTTTCTGTGTAGGAACCAAGTGAAAATGACCATGTAGGTTGGATAATTCTCTACATGGTCGAGAGATTCAGTCTTCTAATTAGAAAGAACAACTCACAGAGCGACCATTGAATGGAAAAGAAACCGATCTAATTCGTCCTCTTTCATCAATTCTCATGCTCGCTGTCGGGACATTCTCGCCCCTATAGGACTCATCAAGGACGATGGTGCCGTTAGTTTCAGGGTGAATGTTGGTGAAGCGGATGTCCTGCTTGTGGCTCAGTCTGTTTTCAGCCGATCCGCCGCTTAGTTCTACCGATGTCCAAACTCGGTAAGCAGGATTACCATAGCTATCTTCAACCATATTATTTTTCACTTCATCAACTTTAACGTTACAGCGAACTTCCATTCCATTGAGATTGATTTTAGTCTTTGCGGTTCCCTTGAGAATAAGGGTGCCTTTGATCTCATGCGAGAAAGCTTCGACTGTCATGAGCATAGTGAACATAAGAATTAGTGTTTTCATAGTGATTCTCTTTTAGTGATTAATTGTTCTTTTGCCAGTGTCTAGTGCTTCGTAGATATCTGCGCCGTCAGCAAAAGCGCGGCGTGCATCTTGAAGCTCCATCAACACCCAGTTCTTCTTATGTATTCCTTGCTCATCACGGCGTCTCATGTCTAGTGGGCGGAAGTAATACATAGATGTCTTCATTATGTAGCAAAGACGATTCCATTGATGGTTTTCATACTGAGAGTACTTTTGAATCTCGTTACATTTCACTTCGCTTTTCATGAATTTTTTCTTCCACTCTGGAACCGTTGTAGGCTCCTTGGTGAAGGTTTTATCCATCACAAGCTCCACACCATTTGCCACAACCATCGGCGCCACGTGAAACCACCAATCGAAATCTTCCAACTGAATGTAGCGACGAGTGTAGAACATATAAATTTTTTGGCTGGTGATGCCATGCTTAGTCCACATATCCCAAGACCAAATGTGGGCTCGCTTAAAACACTGTGAGCGAGACTTATCTCCATCATTTAAACTATTAAAAATTTTCTGTGCTCTCTCAAGAGATCCAATATCTGTAGGTTTATCATCCCGATCAAGATTGATGGCAAAATAATTTAAATCCAGGCCCTGCACTTGAGCAGATCTCATGGGAGCTACATTTGTGATGATTCTCTCTGATCCCCTTTCTTGAAACGTGATGGTCACGGGAATATTGATAAAAGACTCAAGGTACTTTTTCATCTCAGGAGTTGTATCTGTCTTGTAGACTCGACCATCAACGCCGGATAGAACTAAGAGTCTTTGGGTCTTCAGTGAATCCACCACGGAAACAATTGTGGTGAGTGTCTCAGCGGCCAGGGCCTGAAAAGAGCACATGGCAAAAGCCAGAGCGATCATTAAACGCATATAAACCTCTCAATTGATAAAATCGAGGGGTTCATAACATAAAATATTGCGGCGGGTCAGTCGTTTTGAAAATTATTCAAACTCAATAGTTCTCAGGGAATAGATTTCTCTCAATCCCTTCGATAGTGATGTGAATAATCTTGATGTGAACTTCCTGAATTCGGTCGGTTATCTGGCTTGGGATGATGATAGGAACATCCACCATTGATTTTAACTTCCCCCCATCCTTGCCCAGAAGGGCCACCACTTTCATCCCGTGGGCCTTAGCTGCTTCGACGGCTTTGATGACATTAGGGGAGTTGCCACTGGTAGAGATGGCCAAGAGGGCATCCTTGGGTCCGCCCCAAGCTTCTACATAGCGTGAAAAAATATGCTCGAATCCGAAGTCATTGGCGATACAAGTGATGTGTCCCGCATCCCCGATGCCCGTCGCAGGAAGGGGTTTGCGGTCTTTGCGATAGCGACCAGTGAGCTCTTCAGCAAAGTGAAGAGAGTCACACATCGAGCCACCGTTGCCACAGCTAAAAACATGCCCACCAGTTTTAAAACTGGTGGTAAAGACATCTATAGCACTCTGAATTTGGGCGATGTTTTTGTCGTCAGTAAAGAATTGATCAAGGGCTTCTCGAGCTTGAGAGTAAGCCAGCTTAATAAAATCCATTAGGCGAGAGAGTTAATTTGTTTGATGATCTCAGCTTTTGGCTGGTTGCCCATCAAAGTGCTTTTCACTTCACCATTCTTGAAAAGAATCATTGTGGGAATGCCACGAATGCCAAAACGGTTCGCAAGTTCAGGCGCCTCATCAACATTGACTTTAACGATTTGTACTTTTTCACCGCTTTCTTGAGCGACTTCTTCAAGGACTGGACCTAGAGCACGGCAAGGACCACACCACTCAGCCCAAAAATCAACGAGTACGGGAGTTGCGGACTGCATAACTTCTTTTTCAAAAGTATCAACTGTTACGCTTTTAAGATTGGCCATAAATTCTCCTGAGGGACACTCTAAATAGAGCATCAAGTCATTAAACTTTAGCTGAAGCGGGGTTTTCAGGCAAGCCTGACATCTTGTCGAAACTTAATCATTTTCTTTGTTTTGTGACCAGATCGCTTAGGTTATGATGTTTTCATGGATCGAAAATATCTTCTTAATGCAGGGCCTCAAAGGGCCCGAATGGCGCGACTATTAGCTAAAGGCATAGATCTTTTCATCGTTTTCCTTGTTTCTTTTTTTTCTTACCCCTGGGGCTTAGCTCTCGCCATTGGCTACCTCGCCATTTCGGACTCTCTTTTCGATGGTCAATCAATTGGGAAGCGAGTGATTGGTTTTAAGGTCGTCTCCCTCGAAGATGGCAAACCCTGTGGCATGCGTCAGTCTTTAGTAAGAAACCTTCCTATTTTGCTCCCTATGGCCTTTGCACTCGTCCCATTTTGGGGATGGATTCTCTGTGTAATGCTCTCTGTTCCTCTTATATTTTTAGAACTGTATTTTTTATTCAAACTCGATTCAGCTCATCGCTTGGGTGATGTGATGGCAGACACCACAGTCATCGGCAACGATGCTCAACGCCTCGATCTTCGCCGTCGTCAAAGTTGGTTTGCTGATCAAAAACCGATGGCTCCATAAATTAGGATCTCCATGAAACGATTAATGGTTATTGATGTCAGTAACTTCATCTTCCGTGCTTTTTTTGCTATTCGACCGCTGACTTCTCCCACAGGACTTCCGGTCAATGCTGTCTATGGTGTGCTGTCGATGTTCCATCGCTTGATCGTCGATCTTAAACCAACCCATGTGATCTGTGCCCGTGATACGAAAGAGCCTTCATTTCGTCATAAGATGTATGAGAATTATAAGGCCAATCGCTCAGATCCACCCGATGACCTGATTCCACAATTTGCCCTGATAGATGAACTTCTCCAAAAACTTGGTTTGCCTTCGATTGCTATGCCGGGTTTTGAAGCTGATGACATCATTGGGTCAGTCGTCACTCAGATGCAACAGGATTTTGATGAAATCCTTATCGCCTCTGGAGATAAAGACCTCATGCAGTTTGTAAACGAGCGAGTGAAAATGCTCGATACCATGAAAGAAAAAATTTATGGTGCTCAGGATGTAGAAGATAAGATGGGAGTTCCGCCGAGCCAGATCGTGGACTATCTTTCAATCATTGGAGACACATCGGATAACATACCTGGTATCCCAGGTATCGGGCCCAAGGGTGCTTCTGCCCTCCTCAAGCAGTTTGGAACTCTGGAAGAAACACTCAAAAACGCCGACCAAGTTAAGGCGAAGCGCACATCTGAACTTTTAAAAGAGCACGCCGAACTAGCTCGTTTATCAAAAAAACTCGTCGAGATTAAGTGTGATATTGATTTACCCCTGAAGGTCTCGGAGAGCTTTTTTGAATTCAAAGTTAATCAGCCCTTAATTGATTATCTAGAAAGCCTGGGGTTCAGAAGTTTTATTTCTAAACTTGGAGCTTTGCCACCCACTGAGTCCAAGTCGCCTGAAAGAAGTGAAGCCCTTATCGAGTCTCGCAAAATGCAGGAAATTAAAACCCTCGATGAGTTCGAGAAAAAAATTAAAAACTCAAAAACACTTTTTTTATTTCCTGTCCTTCGCGATGAACTCAACCCATTTTCAGCCACCTCGGCTCTGGCTTTAGGTAATGAGAGTTTTTTAGGTTTTATCAATCAAGCTGATGAATCTAAATTGTGGGGCTTGATTGGAGCTCATGCAAAAAAGATAGTGGCCTGGGATCTTAAACAGATTTGGCATAGATTCTTGCGCTATAATGTACCTCTCATCGCAGGAGAGGATCTCTCTCAGATGAGTTTCGTTGTTGCCCCAGAATCTCGCCACGACCTAGACACCCTTGCTAGAGAGTATCTAGGGCACGGACTCTCTCCCTTAGAGTCACAGGCACAGGGAGATTTATTTGAATTGCAGTTTAGCCCAGAAGCCCTCACCGAGCGGATCCAAGCCTTGGAGATTGGATTCATTGGTCTAAAACAAAAACTAGAAACCCTCAAGCTCGATGCTCCCTACCGAGACCTCGACTTACCTTTGATTGATGTGCT
>DIVA01000071.1:9583-26262 GCA_002435705.1 Bacteriovoracaceae bacterium UBA6144 | reverse complement strand
AGAAATTCTTCAGCCTGAGAAAAAGAGTGATCATGTCCTGTGAGGCGACAGCTATAAATTTGGGAGAATGCAGATGATGAAAAAACGAGAGTAAAAAAAACAATGATTGATCTCATGACTAACCTCTTTAGAATGGATGAATCTTTTATATTCAAACAAAGAGATTATCAATCGAATATCAATTCAAAATTTAGATCATTGAGTTCTGATTAAATACGCTTACACTTTCTTAATTGTGAAATCGTTCCTGATGCTACATAAACGCGACCTGTAGTGCCACGGACTCCAAAAAAGGTCGCATCCTCTCCACTGCCACAGCGAACCAGAAGATCAAAATCACTCGAAGACTCTTGGACACAACGATCAGGTTCTTCTTCTTCAGATAATTGCACAACAAAGCCTGCTGAAGAGGAGAGAAGCTTAATCTGAGTCGTATTTCCCCCAGAGGTCATCTCGCAGCTACGAGACTGTGCCAGCACAGAGAAGGAGAACATAAGCACTGAGCTAAGAGTAAGCATTTTCATCATAAAAGATCCTTTCTATGAGTATATCTGAGTTTCATAAATCTCAAAGAGAGGTAGAATATTTTTCACCGCTAATTTGGCTAAGATGCTAAAATCACATACATAACACCGAGGTTTACTATGCTTAGCTTTGCTCTTTTTCTCACCCTCTCTCTCGTCGGCGCCAAAACGTCCATCCACTATGGTGATGCAACTAAAAATGGACAGCTGGTCTACATAGAAAAACATGAGATTGAAACAGATGAAAAGGGCCAGGTGATGAAGGCAAAAACCAGCTACCTGCGTCCTGACGAATCTGTTTTTGCCACCCTTGAAAGTGACTTTAGTAAAAGTCTTACCAATGCCCAGCATGTGATGGAAGACCTGCGTGATGGCCATACATACGGAGTGCGCTGGGAGGAGAATGCTCCCGTGATGTGGGATAAAAAGAAAGACAGTAAGGAGCGAATTAAAAAAATCACTCCGGACTTTGCAAAAGGAAAACTCATCATCGGAGGACAGGGTCTTCACTACTATATGCGGGATAAGCTCAGTGAATTGAAAGAAACAAAACTTCCGATTGCTATCCTCATTCCGGGTAAGATGGATTGGTATAGTTTTCTCGTAGAGTATCAAGGTGAAGAAGAGGGTCTTATGAAATTTGTCATAAAAGCACAAAGTGCGTTTTTAAGGCTCTTTGCTCCCAAATTAGAGGTTTGGTACTCTCCAGACGGAAGACTTCAACGCTACAAAGGACTCTCCAACCTTTCAGATGATAAAGGTAGCAACCAAAGCGTAGAGATTAAGTACCGCTTTTAATTAGACTCTCTGCTTTTTTGCAAGGCTTATTAACATAGAGAGAATAAGTACGCCAAAAATCACCATCATCGTGACCCAGACGGGAACATGGTAGAAGTGAGATATACACATTTTGGTTCCAATAAAAACCAGAATCACTGCCAAACCGTACTTCAAGTAATGAAACATATCCGAAAAGCCTTTCAGTGCAAAATAAAGAGATCTCAAACCAAGAATAGCAAAGACATTAGAGGTAAAGACCAAAAAGGGATCGGTCGTAATTCCGATAATGGCGGGGATCGAATCAATGGCAAAAACGACATCACTGAATTCAACAAAAACCAAAGTGATAAAGAGCGGTGTGGCCAACCACTTTCCATTAATTTTTGTAAAAAAATGATTCGAATCAATCTTATCCGTAGAGGGAATAATTTTTTTCGTCAGCTTCAAGACAAAATTATTTTCTAAATCTGCTTCTTCTTCACTTGGTTTTAACATCTTTAAACCAGTAAAGATGAGAAAGCCGCCAAAGACATAGATCACCCAGCTGAACTGCTGAATGATGGCAATGCCGGCCCCAATAAACAGGGCGCGCATGATGAGGGCGCCTAGGATTCCATAAAATAAAATCTTATGCTGATACTGGTTAGGTGTTTTGAAATAAGTAAAGATAAGCAAGAAGACAAAAAGATTATCGACAGAAAGTGACTTCTCAATCACATAGCCCGTGATAAATAACATGAAGTCACCCTCACCTCTCCACTGCAGGATCACTAAACTAAAGGCCATCGCCAAAGCGATCCAAACGGCTGACCAAATGATCGATTCTTTGAATCCGACTGTATGAGATTTTTTATGGAATACGCCTAGATCAACTGCTAATAGCATCAGCACAAATCCAATAAAACCAGCCCAAATAAGTGGTGACGTTTCCATAGCTAAATCCTCGTAGTCTAATTGCTTTAATTACATTAAGTTAATAAACAACAAATGTATCTTTTAAAAAAACGAAGAGCCAAAAGTGAAAAAAGAAAGCGTCTTTCTTAAAGAAGTACAGGGGTTAGTAGAAGACCGCCAAGTCACTCTTGGGGAAATTGCCGATAAACTTAAATCTAAAGGTCTGATTTTTTTAAGCCTCATCTCCGTCTTGCCATTCTTGCAGCCTATCCCTTTACCCGGGATCTCAACGCTTTTGGGTTTTGTGATTGCTTTGCAGGGTATCGGCTTAATATTTTTTAATAAACCCATCCTCACGAAAAGAATGAGATCACAGTCACTCTCTCCAGAGATGGTGGATAAGTTTATTGGAGTGAGCCAAAAGATTTATCCCTGGCTCAGTTGGATGATAACGGGAACTGGTAAGGCACTGACTCATTCAAGACTGGCGCGAATTCTTTGTGGCATTAATCTCTTTGGGCTAGCTGTCTTTTTGTCCCTACCCTTGCCGATCATTGGGAGTAACTTTCTTCCGGCAATTGGAATCTTTTGCACAAGCTTAGGCTTATTAGAAGAAGATTTTATTTTAGTCATTGCAGGAAACTGCTACGGGATCTTATTTGCTTGGCTCATCTCACTCTCACTCGAGTTGGTGCTTGAGCAGATGAGCCACTGGACACTATTCTAGAGTACAACCTGCATCAGGCTGGCCACCTAATTTAATCGTCTCTTCCGTTATCTCTACTTTCTGAACTTGCTTTGCTTTCTCATCACAGTCTTCTTCTTTCGCCACACTTGCATCATTTGTGTTTGTTGTTGCGAGGGCGACGACTTCTTGTTTTTGACAAGAAAAGATGAACATAAAAATAAAAAACCATTTCATCACTTATGCTCCTTGCGGCTGTAGTTAAACGATTCTTGACTCATCACCTTCTGAAACATCCAGCGAGGCATGAGAGTGAGGATTTTAACAATACATGAAAAAATAAAAGGGAAATTAATGACTCGTTTCTTCTTGCGGATTCCCTTCACAATAATGTGAGCAGCTTTATCTACTTTTACTAAAAAAGGCATCGGGTGACGATTGACTTGGGTCAGAGGGGTGTCGACGAAGCCCGGGCAAACACAAGTCACAGCAATCTGCATATCAGAGAGATCAAGGCTTAAAGATTCACAAAATTTCATGACCGCTGATTTAGTAGCACTATAGCCTGAGATCCCAGGAAATCCATTATAGCCCGCCAGAGAAGAGATAGCGACGAGGTGACCACTCCCTTGCGGGATCATGATCTCCATGGCAGCTTCAAAGGCGTACATGACACCCAGAAGATTCACGTGGACCATCTTGTAGGTGCGCTCAAAATCTGGAATTTTAGTTTTTTGGGGATAAGAAATGCCCGCACTTGCGATGAGCAGCGAGAGGCCCGTCGGCTTTGAAAACTCATGCACGGCTTTTTTCAGCGCTTCTCTATCTGCTACGTCTAGAGAATAAAAGTATAGATTTTGATAATCTTTCGTGAAATTTTCATTAAACTTCGCTTGATCTCTTCCACAAACACCAACCTTCCACCCTAGGGACAGGTATTTTTTGGCAAGCTCAAGCCCGATTCCCGAAGTTCCACCTGTAATAAAAACGCTATTCATGTATGACAACAATCCTTCTTTGGGAGCTTTAAACGTGGCTTAATCTCTTCTCTCCATACTCCTCTCGCGAGAAGTATCACTAACACACCGGCACAGAAATGCTCCCACCATAAAACTGAATGGTGTTCATGCAAATGCTGGTTGATGTTCCAGACAAGTTCATTGTTTGCATAGAAATAATCAATACCAATGGCTCCCAAAAGAGCGACAGCACTGATTGAGAATACATTGATCAGTATTCCTTTATTACCGAGATGCGGTCTCAGTACTGCGAGGTTTGCAATATTTGTGGCTGGCCCTACCAGTAAAAGAATGAGGGCAGCCCCCGGAGAAAGGCCCTTCATCACAAGAGAAGCAGCGATGGGTGTGGTGGCTGAAGCACAGATGTAAATAGGAATTCCCACCACTAGACTTAAAAATCGTGAAGGCCAAACACCAAAACCCAAGAAGAAATCTTCTGGGATAATGAATTGGAGGATTGCACCTGCGACTAATCCGATGGTCATCCACAGTGCGAGATCATCAATCAGGTCATTTACGGACCACTTTAATCCTGCGCTGATCTTTGCAAAGAAACTTCCCTGAGTGGGAACTTCATCATGGCTGTGATTATGGGTTGAATTTTTAAGGCTGGATGTTCCGCAACAGTTGTTCACGGCGGATGCAGGAGTAAATTTTTTTTCTTCTGGATTAAGGATCAATTGCAAAAAACCAGCTAAAAAGGCTGAAGCGAAAGCAGCCACGGGACGAATAATAGTCATGGGCCAATCCATCATGGCCTTTGTGACAAGAACAGAATCTATACCCGACTCTGGAGTGGAAATTAAAAATGCCGAAACGGCTGCACGGCTTGCACCTTTTTGTTTAATAGCAATCGCCGTGGGAATAACAGAACAGGAACAAAGAGGGATTGGAACCCCCACCGCTGAAGCCAAAAGCACGTCACTGGCCTTACCTCGTCCTAACCACTTGGCCACCTTGTCTGGGCTAAGAAATGTTCTCACGATTCCTGCAATAAAAAACCCAACCAGCAAGGCAGGTGCTGAGAGTGTTAAAAATAGCCAAAACGTAGAGGGAAAATCGTTGAGATTCATCAATAAAGTTTATCATGCCGTCGCTTTGGGTGACTAGGAAACTTGCTTTTACGCTTTGCAGAAATAAAAATTAATCTTGACGGTGATAAGCACACTATTTATATTCAATCTTCAGTTCGCGGGGGAGTAGTTAAGTTGGTTATAACGTCTGCCTGTCACGCAGAAGGCCGCGGGTTCGAGTCCCGTCTCTCCCGCCACTTTAAAATCTAGATTAAAAATTTAAGCCGCTTTTAAAGCGGCTTTTTTTTTGGTCTAGATTTTAAAACTCGTTGGCCTGAAGGCTCACGAGAACCCGCAGGGTGAGAGTTATGGTCAGGATGACAGGTATGCGGCGGCCGCAGGATGCGGAGGAGCCGCCCCGTCTCTCCCGCCATTTTAAAACCTACATAGATATCTGGTCTTAATCGGTTTTTTCGAAAATGCTTAGTACATTTTGGTGAGTTTGGGTGCGGAGGGGAAACGACAATGTCTGATGATGCAAAAACGACATTGAGTGGGATGGGACTAGTTTATGGATTTAAATTTTAAGGTGAATCAAATGAAACAAAATATTCTTTATCTCTTATTACTCTTTGTGGCTGTTTCATGTGGCGAAAATGGTGGAGTAGCACCGGTACCTGGAGATAGTGGTTGTACCAACTGTCGAATATTTGTTTCCGCGGCTACTAGTAATGGAGGAATCGGACTACAGGGGTTTGATGATCTCTGTAATGCTGACGGTAATAAGCCAACAGACGGATCAACTTATAAAGCACTATTAAGTTCAAGCACTCGAAATAAAGATACAGTAGACTGGCCTTTAAGAGCGTTAAAATCCTACTACAGAGTGAGTGGAGAAAAAATTACAAGCACGAATGCTGCGGGTGTTTTTATTTTTAATTTATCAAGCTCTATTGCAACTTTTAATACTGATTGTTGGACCGGATTAAATATTGATATGTCGACGAGCACAGGCAAAACCTGCTCTGACTGGACAAGTACCACCGGTTTTTTCGGGAATATGGGTATTTCTAGTTCTACGGATACATATGCAGTTGGAGGACGCGATACAGGTTGCTCAGATACTCGTAGTGTTTATTGTGTTGAACAGTAATTTAATTTTAAAGGTATAAACGGGCCCTCTCCCGCCACTTTTTTTATCAAATAAATCCTTCATTTTTTTGAAATATCCCCAAATTAAAGAATAGCCGATACTTATCTCACGTGGGGAGTAATTCGCTATTTCAGCACGCATGATCGTCATCACGGCTTAAAGCCCGGTCTGCGCATAAAGAATGAGACCACGCATGTACCTTGGAGGTATCTATGCGTGCTTTTATCTTAGCAATCCCACTTTGCTTTTTTACTCTTTCCTGCTCATCTTCCGCCGACAAGAGATCGACTCTCAGGCAAATGCCACCAGCCTTGGGTCCTGTAATGGATCTGAATACCGTTAACAACCCTCACAAAAATCGCGGCTATTAAAGCTGAGCATAAAAAGGATGTTTATGAAAACCACCATGGAAAAAATCAAAATTCTAGGCACACAAATGAATAAGAATGGAACTCCGCTCGTTTCAATTTTTATTCCCTTGAAGGCCAGCTATATGCCCGCAAACTCTATTTTGAATAGTCTCCTCAAGACGGCCAATAAAATTTTAAGCCGCGATGGCCATGGGCCAATAAAAGTCGCACAACCCGATTGGAAGTTTTGGCAGTCAGAAGGCACACAATCACTTGGGCTCTATCACGCAGAAGGCGTGACGACGATTATTCCGCTGAATATTTTGATGGAGCCTCGAGTGATCGTGGCCAATAGTTTTCACGTGAAACCTATCATCGCCTCCACCGGAAACGCAGGGGAGGCACTCTTGCTAACCTTTCATAAACGGGGCTGCTCACTGACTCGGGTTACTGCATCGACATCGATGCTGCAAGAAACCTACATTCCCGCAAACTATGACTTAAATGATCGCTGGCTGGAGCAACTTTCGAGACAGCACCTACGCGACTTCATCGACTTCATGAGAGCGGAGGTGCAATCGATCAAAAGTAAACAGACCAGATTTTTGATGATCGAGGGAGCAAGTGCGGATGTATTGAAGCGCGAGGATATCTGGTCAAAACTTAAACTCCCAGTTCGGATACTCGAACGTGAAACCCTTGCGCAGAGATCAGACAGTGGGATCGACGAGGCTAGAAAAGCCCTCAGTGAGCACGAGCGTACTGTAATGAAACTTAAAATCAGCGAAGCACTGACCATGAATCCAAGTGATGATAGAAAAGATGAGCAGATCGAAGACATTGCAAAACTCATTCTCCAGAGAAAAGTTTCAAAGATTTTTCTATCCTTAGAGGATCTGGAGTTTGGGGAGCTGAACACATCGACTGGTGAAGTAAAAGTTCACCGCGCCCAGAAGAACTCAAAGGACGATGACCTCCTCGATGACCTCGCGGAATTAGCCCTCAAAAACGGGATCGATGTCCACGTGATTCCTAAGGATCTATTCCCCGAAGACCAAATTATCCTCTACGCATAATTTTATAATTTTAAAGGATGACCATGAAAACGACGAAGTTCGCGATGATGATAATGACCCTTCTCCTCGTGTCCTGTGACAGGATGGCTCCCCCACGACAGTAACAAAAAGGGATCATCGTTCACAAATCGGCACTTCCCTTTAGTCCACCTAAAGACTATGGAGAAAGATATTAAATGCAGTCCCGCGAGGTCTTAACCTTCTTTCTTCTTCACCATCGTCAGAATCGTTGCCACGGCCACCGAGTCTCCGGTCTCATCGTAGACATCCACCAGCCACTTCACGATGCCTTTGGGAATGTCATCCTCACTGCGTTTTTCTTGGTCGACTTTTTCCTTGCAGGTGAAACGCACGCCGATGGTGGCGCCTGGGTAAACTGGTTTCACAAATCGACACTCATCCAGGCCATAGTTTAAAAGCACAGGTCCTTTAGGGGGGTCAACAAAAAGTCCCGCAGCACGAGAGAGAATAAAATAACCATGGGCCACTCTTCCCGTAAAGATTGTTCCTTCAAGAGAGTTCGCATCCATGTGGGCGTAGAACTTATCACCCGATAGATCAGCGAAATTCTCAATATCTTCAAGTGTCACTGTATGTTTTTCTGTAATGAGAGTATCGCCGACCTTGAGTTCTTCGAAATATTTTCGAAAAGGATGGACCTCTAAAAGTGTTTGCTTGGCACCATATTGGTACTGCTTCGTGATCGCTGTTAAGGTGGTTGGGCTGCCTTGAATAGCTGTGCGCTGAAGATAGTGCATGACTCCCCTCTTCCCGCCCATCTCTTCTCCCCCACCAGCTCTTCCAGGACCTCCATGCACCAGCATCGGCATCGGAGAGCCATGGCCTGTGCTCTCTTTCGCACAATCTCGATTTAAAACCATCACTCGACCATTCATCACAGCAGAGCCCACGACAAATTCCGTCGCAATCTCATCGTCATAACTCACGATACTTGACACCAGTGAGCCTTGACCGAGCTTGACGAGCTCGATCACTTCTTCGGTCGTTCGATAAGGCATCAGCGTGGCCACAGGACCAAAGGCTTCAACCGAATGACAGAGATTTTTTGTGAAGGGAGCATCATTAAGGAAAAGAACAGGTGAGATAAAAGCACCCTTCGTTTTATCAGCTCCAGTGACTTGGAAATTCTCAAGATCTCCAAAAATCATTTTTTGCTGCGATGAGAGTTGAGCAATCTTTTCACGCACCTCTTTAACTTGATCATGAGAAGCCAGTGAACCCATGCGCACGCCTTCCACCTGCGGATTTCCGATAGTGGTGGTCGCGAGCCTTTTGGTGAGGGCCTTGGATACCGGCTCAATCATATTCTCCGGCACCATGATCCGGCGAACGGCGGTACACTTCTGGCCGGCCTTAACGGTGATCTCGCGGCTGGCTTCTTTAATAAATAAATCAAACTCTGGGCTCTCAACCTTTACATCTAGTCCCAGCACCATGGCGTTGAGAGAATCTGCCTCAAGATTGAAGGGCACAGACTCCTGCACCAAGCGCGGGTGAGCTTTCAGCATCTTGCCTGTGTGCGCAGAACCAGTAAAAGTCACCACGTCTTGGCTTTGCACAAAATCCAAAATGCCACGAGCTGATCCGGAGATGAGCTGCAAAGATCCCTCGGGAAGAATTTTTGAGTGAATAATTTCTCTGACAACAATTTCCGTAAGGTAACACGTGACGGTTGCCGGCTTTACGATGGCCGGTACTCCAGCGAGAAGATTCACCGCGATCTTCTCAAGCATACTCCACACTGGAAAATTAAAGGCATTGATATGAATGGCCACACCCTGCTTGGGTACACAGATATGATGACCAATAAAGCTTCCCTCTTTTGAGAGCTTCGCCATCTCACCATCTACATAATAAGGTAAATCCGGAAACTGGCGTCGAAGGGATGAATAGGCAAAAAGGTTTCCAATACCTCCCTCGATGTCAATCCATGAGTCGGCCCTTGTTGCTCCCGTGGCCCAGCTCAATTGATAAAACAATTCTTTGCGCTCTTGGAGATAAAAAGCCAGTGCTTTGAGCATGCGACCACGCTCATGAAAGGTCATCTTTCGAAGCTTAGCTCCACCAATTTTTCGAGAGTAATTCATCATCTCTTCAAAGTTCAGTCCCTCAGAGCTTGCAGAGGCAAAGGCCTCACCAGTGATGGCGTTGAAAAGAGTTTGACCATCTCCTTTGCCTTTAACCCATGAACCAAGAGCGTAGTTTTCAATCGTTTGCATAAAATTCCTTAAACTTTTTCAATGATGACCGCAAATCCCTGACCGAGGCCGATACACATCGTCACTAAAGCATATCGCTTTTGCGTGAGGGTTAATTCCAGTGCTGCTGAATTTAAAATGCGGGCCCCACTCATCCCAAGTGGGTGACCTAAAGCGATCGCACCACCATTGGGATTAACTCTTGGGTCATCATTTTTAACACCAAGACCTTTAAGCACAGCGATGGCTTGAGCCGCAAAAGCTTCGTTGAGTTCAATGATGTCCATATCATCAATCGTGAGATTGGCTTTTTTGAGGGCGATCTGACTGGCAGGGACTGGGCCTATTCCCATGATCCTTGGTTCCACACCCGCAACTCCCATGCTCACAATCCTTGCACGAGGGATGAGATTATGTTTTTTGAGACCGTCACTATTGGCCATTAAAATCGCACAGGCCCCATCATTAAGACCTGATGAATTTCCTGCTGTGACACTGCCGTCTTTTTTAAAAGCTGGCTTTAATTTTGAAAGGGCTTCAACAGTCGTGTTGGGTTTGATGAATTCATCATGCATGAATTCAGTGGGCTCACCTTTCTTTTGATGAATCATTAAGGGAGCGATCTCTTGGGCCAAGCGCCCTGACTCCTGTGCGCGTTTGGCTTTCATATGAGATTGAAAAGCAAAATTATCCTGCTCGAGGCGTGTGATACCATCACGGGCGACAAGATTTTCCGCTGTCTCTCCCATGGCTTCAGTGCCATACAACTCTTTCATTTTTGGGTTCACAAATCTCCACCCAAAGGTTGAATCATAGAGTTCACTGTCACCGCCGAAAGCGGAAGTGGCTTTGCTCATGACAAGTGGACTGCGTGTCATGTGCTCCACGCCACCTGCAATCATGATATCAGCATCAGCGAGCATAAGATTTCTGGCGGCACTCATCGCACTTGAAAGCCCTGAGGCACAGAGACGATTAATGGTTTCTCCAGGAACACTCGTGGGAAGGCCAGCTAAAAGAGAAGCCATGCGGGCCACGTTGCGATTATCCTCACCCGCTTGATTGGCACACCCAAAGATAACGTCTCCGATGGATGATGGATCGAGTTTGGGATGGCGCTTGATCAGTTCACGTATCACATGGGCTGCAAGATCATCGGCCCTCACCTTTGTAAGTCCCCCCTTGAGATTTCCAATCGGAGAGCGAATACCATCGACAATATATGCATCTTTCATACTAACCCTTATTTTCAAAAAGAGATTTACCAGTTCTAAAAGCAGTTCCTCGAAATGCCGCCACTAACTCCTGGGCCTGATTACGAATCTTAACTTCGTAGACACCTGTTGTTTTGCCCGTATGAACCTCTTCCACCGTTGCGGTAAGGAGATCTCCTCTCACTGATTTTTTTATAAAGTTTATTTGAGCATCAAGAGCAAGAGAAAGATTATCCCGAGAGTTACAGGCAAAAGCAAAAGCACTATCGGCCAGTGAGAAGAGCACCCCTCCGTGAATCACCCCGAAACCGTTGAGCATTTCTTGTTTTACAAACATACTCACAACCGCACTGCCAACGCCTATAGAATTAACTTTCAACTCCATCCATTGACTAAAATGATCATGCTCCAGCATGCGCTGGACAACTTCTTCAGGTTTTTTCATGAGACTATCTTAGCGGTGACACTTGAAGTAATCAAAGGGTTCAAAGCAATCTTGACACTGATACATGGCTTTGCAGGATGTAGAGCCGAATTGGGCGAGCATTTTCGTATTTTTAGACCCACAGCGCACACAATCGACCTGTGGATTTTCAAACATACCGCGTCCCCCTTCAACCGGTGGAGCGATGCCATATTCTTTGAGCTTCACCTTCCCTTCTTCACTCATCCAATCTGTCGTCCAGGCAGGAGAAAGAAGTGTTAACACCTTTATCGGACCCAGATCACTGAGCTCTTTTTTGATGTCAGCCTCAATGGTATTCATGGCCGGGCAACCTGAATAGGTAGGAGTGATGGTCACGTGAATTTCTGACGTTGTGACAACCACATCTCTCACAATCCCCAGATCTAGGACAGTGAGAACAGGAACCTCTGGGTCGAAGACATTTTCTAGTCTTTTGAAAATGTCTTCGCGAGTTACCATGCAAGCCCAGGATAAGTGCGCTGAAGAGATTGCATCTCGGCGAGGATATAACCCAAATGCTCTGTGTGTAATCCATCTTTGCCGCCATGTTGATACGGCTCTTCAAGTGGAAGTTTTAAAGTCGCTTCAGTAAGAATTTCCTGAATCTTCTGATCCCAAGAAAGCTTAAAGTCTTTTGGGTTTGAGATGATTTTTTTTTCAATGAGATCTTTCTCAAACGCAGAGGCTTCGAACATCTCGCCAGTCCACATCCAAATCTTATTCACCGCATGCTGAAGGCGCGCGTGACTCTCGGTCGTGCCATCACCCAAGCGAATCATCCACTCACTACTCCACGTCACATGGTAGCGCACTTCTTTAACGGCTTTTTCAGCAATCGCACGCAGTGACTCATCACTCGATTTCAAATGGTCTTCAAGTTGAAAAAGATGAAACACATCATAAAAAAACTGACGGGCCAAGGTATTAGCGAAGTCGCCGTTAGGCTGCTCCAAGAGAAGAAGATTTTTATACTCTCTCTCGCCTCTGAGCATGGCGAGGTCATCTTCGGATTTTTTTCCATCAAGCTTTGAAGCGTATTGATAGTAAGAGCGCGCCTGTCCAATCAGATCAAGGGCGATGTTCGACATGGCAATGTCTTGTTCGAGGACAAAATTATGTCCACACCACTCACAAAGTCTTTGACCGAGGATGAGTTGGTTATCAGCGAGATGGAGTGTGTAATCAGTCAGTGCGTTCATTACATGTGCTCGATGTCATCAGGGACATTATAAAAGGTAGGATGACGATAGGCCTTATCTTCAGCAGGATCATAGAACTGAGCCGCTTCATCAGGGTTTGAGGCGTGGATATTTTTTGATTCCACCACCCAAATACTCACACCCTCAAGCCTGCGCGTATAAACATCACGAGCATTCTCCATGGCCATTCTCGCATCAGCGGCATGGAGACTTCCCACATGTTTATGGTCTAAACCTTGACGGGAGCGAATGAATACTTCCCAAAGAGGCCAGTCTTTTTGACTCATGCTGATGCTCCTATTTTTTCTCTTTTCGCTCGTTTTTCTGCATAAGCGGCTGCCGCTTCACGCACCCAAGCGCCTTGGTCATGCGCCTTATTCCTAGCTTCTAAGCGCTGCTTATTACAAGGACCTTGTCCTTTAACCACTTTCCAAAATTCATCCCAATCGACATCACCGAAATCATAGCCATTTTTATCGGCATTCCATTTCAGCTTCTCATCCGGAATAGTCAGTCCCAAAAATTGGGCTTGAGGCACCATCATGTCTACAAACTTTTGGCGGAGCTCATCATTGGTGAAACGCTTTATTCTCCATTTCATGGAAAGCTCAGTATTACCTGACTCAGCATCGCGCGGACCAAACATCATGAGCGTAGGCCACCACCAGCGGTTGATCGCATCTTGTGCCATGGCTTTTTGGTCAGCTGAACCTTCGCAGAGGCTTTGCATGATCTCAAAACCTTGGCGTTGATGAAAACTCTCTTCCTTACACACTCGCACCATCGCCCGTGCATAAGGTCCGTAGCTCGTACGACAGAGAGGAACTTGATTTAAAATCGCTGCGCCATCAACCAGCCATCCAATGGTGCCCATATCGGCCCATGAAAGAGTGGGGTAATTAAAAATGCTCGAATATTTGGCTTTGCCCGAAAGAAGATCATCAATGGCTTGAGAGCGAGGCATGCCGAGTGTTTCCATGGCAGAGTAGAGATAGAGACCGTGGCCCGCCTCATCTTGGACTTTCGCCAAGAGCGTGGCTTTACGACGAAGAGTAGGTGCGCGGGTGATCCAATTGGCTTCGGGGAGCATACCAACCACTTCTGAGTGAGCGTGCTGGGAGATCTGACGGATGAGAGTTTTACGATAAGCCTCAGGCATCCAGTCTTTGGGTTCAATGCGAACTTCATCTTGAATTTTCTTTTCAAAAATCTCTTCATTCGTCATAAGCATCTCACTTGATATCAAAATTTATTTTAACCTTGTCGCTTTTCGGATGAGACTGACAGGCCAGTACGAACCCTTTCTTTACTTCGTCTTCATCTAAAGAATAGTTTACATCCATTGTCACTTCGCCCTCTTCGATTTTAGCTCGACAAGTAGCGCAAACCCCACCTTTGCAAGCATAGGGCAGATCAGCCCCATTTTTTAAAGCAGCGTCTAGGATATTCTCACCCCCATAGGGCAGCTCAAAGAGAGTCTCAACTCCATCCAGCTTGAGGGTAATAAGTGCACTTTTCCCCAATTTTTCTTGATCAATAACCCGTTCAGCTTTCTTAAGGGACCCCTGAGAGAAGAAAAGTTCGAAATGGATTTGCTCCGGAGAAAGTCCCGCCTGAGTAAATGTTTCTTTAGCAGTTAGGATCATCTCCTCAGGGCCACACAGAAAAACTTCGTCAATGGTATGAGTGGGAATAATTTTTTGGATAAAATAGTTGAGTTTTTCTCGATCAATTCGACCACTCATAAAATCCGCTTCTGCTCTCTCACGACTTAAAACATGATAGAGGCTTAAGCGAGAAACATTCTTATTTTTAAGATTCTCAAGTTCCTGCTTGAAAATGATGTGACCCCTATTTTTATTTCCATAAATAAGTGTCACCTGAGACCGTGGCTCTCGCGCCAGAACGGTTTTTAAAATAGACAGCATCGGAGTGATACCAGAGCCTGCAGCAATTAAAACATAATGCTTAGGCTTATCTGAAATCGACTTCACGCCAAAGCGACCTTCAGGCCTTGCCACCTCAAGGACATCACCGATCTTTAAGCTCTGATTAACGTAGGTTGAAAAAACTCCCCCCTCAAGCCTCTTGACTGCCACTCGCCATTCACCCTCAATAGGAGAGGAACAAAGTGAGTATGAGCGACGTATCTCCTGCCCATCTATTTTAGTTTTGAGAGTCAGGTACTGACCGGAAAAATAAGTGAAATCTTTTTTTTCCGATTCAGGGATCTCGAAAGAGAGAGAAACACAATCAGGTGTTTCCTGACGAATATCTTTAATTTTTAAGCTCTTAAACATGCTGAAAATTATCACCTAAAAACTCTCAAATGTCCTCACTAAGTCACACTGCACAGTAGGCTTATGAAGAATATATCAGCTAATATTGAGCCAAAAATAAGACAACAGGAGCGCCAATGAGCTTTTCTTTGACTCAAGTCATAAAAAACATACCCCGGACTTGTGACTGGGCAGGGATTCGTTATTACCATGAGACCACATCTTTTAGGTCCGCCCGAAATGCTCAACTCGCAAAAAACGCCACCAGCTCTCAGCGAGGAGTCATGGTAGAAGTTTTGCATTTAGGTCAGTTCGCCTATTATGGGACAAGTGATCTGACAGATAAGGGTATCAAAGCTGCTTTTGAAAAAGCATTGAAACTTTGTGAAAGTGCCAGCCGTCACCAACTCTTTAAGTTTGATCAATCGGTCCGTCCCAATGAAAAGGGAAGCTACACCTCCCCCGTGAAGACATCTCTTGATTCTCTTTCAGCTCATGAGATTCAAGCACGACTGATAGAACTTACTCGAGAATTAAAAAATCACGATAAAATCCTAGAAGCCCAAGCTTGGGCCATGATCACTCAGACCGACGTTGAGTACGCGAGTACTAGCGGAGCAAGCTGGCAGCAACATTTTGAAATTCTCTCTCGTGACCTCATCGCTACAGCTAAAGACGGCAACGAACTTCAGCGCCGCTCTCTCGGGATGCAAGGTAGACAGTGGGGAGCTGAAGCGCTCAATCTCGATGAACTAAAACTAGAGGCTAAACGTATCCGTGAAGAAGCAGTTGAACTTCTTAGTGCAGAGAATTGTCCCACAGAAGCCACTGACCTACTTCTCATGCCTGATCAACTCTACTTGCAGGTCCATGAATCTATCGGTCACCCTTTAGAATTGGATCGTATTTTGGGAGATGAAAGAAACTATGCCGGTTGGAGTTTTGTTTCGCCCGAAGATTTTGGAAAACTTAAGTGGGGCCCCGAAATTCTTAACGTGAGCTTTGACCCGACTCTGCCCGGTGAAATGGCTAGTTATGCTTTTGACGACAACGGAGTCAAAGCGAAGAAAGAATTTTTGATTGAGAAAGGAATTCTTAAAAGGGCCATTGGCGGAATCGAAAGCCAAACGCGCTCAGGAATTCCTGGTGTAAGTTGCGCGCGCTCAACCTCATGGAATCGCCCAGCTCTGGATCGCATGGCCAATATCAATATAGAACCGGGCAAAAGCAGCATGCAAGACATGATTAGCTCTACTGAGCGTGGGATCCTTATGCGCACCAACCGCTCGTGGTCGATTGATGACTACCGTAATAAATTTCAATTCGGCTGTGAATATGGCCAGCTGATAGAAAATGGAAAAATCACAAAAACAGTAAAAAATCCAAATTACCGCGGATCAACTGTAGCATTCTGGAATAACCTCTCCCACGTAGGAGATCGATCCACCTTTGAGATCTGGGGCTCTCCCTACTGTGGAAAAGCAGAACCAAACCAAGTCATTCGTGTAGGACATGCTATTCCCGTATGTAAGTTCAAAAACATTGAAATCTTCGGAGGTGCCCAATGAAGGCCATTGCATGGGAAGTCGTATTCGATGAGGCCAGTAAACAAGCAATAGAGCTTGTGACTGGTGAATTCGCATTGAATTTGAATTTTAGTGCGGAGGACACAGAGTTTATCCGCTTCAACAAATCAAAAGTCAGGCAGATCAGCTCCGTGGAACAAGCCACCCTTGATTTTGAACTTTATTTTGGAAACAAACGTGCCAGCTTTGCCGTGAACCTTTCCCGCGACTTGGATCAAAATA
>DIVA01000071.1:6222-9503 GCA_002435705.1 Bacteriovoracaceae bacterium UBA6144 | reverse complement strand
CACGCATCGAGCGAATGCCAACTCTCTGGGACAGAAGCACTGGTTTAGCTCACAGTCATTTGTTTTCGATTATTCGCTTTATTCAGCCAAAGAGCGCGCCATCAAAGGATCTTACGGCGGATCACATTTTAATCCCACTGAACTTAAAGCTGCGATTGATGATTCCTTAAACGCACTTAAAGTCATGGACCTAGAGAAAATAGTTTTAAGTCCTAATAAGTATCGCGCCTACCTTGCCCCATCCGCGCTGAAAGAAATCCTTGATCTCCTGAGATGGCATGCCTTATCAACCGGCGCTCATAAGCGCGGGGAAAGTCCCTTCACGGATCTCATTGAAAAAAGAAAGTCATTGTCGAAGCTCTTCACTATGACTGAAGACTTCAGCCTTGGTCTCGCGCCAAAGTTCAACGAGCGCGGAGAAGTCTTTGCCGACCGCATGCCCATCATCGAAAAAGGTGAACTCATCAATCTCTTCACGTCCACCTCAAGTGAAAAAGAGTATGGCGTAAAAAGTAACTTCTCCGGGGACGATGAGTCCCACAAAAGTGCAGTCATCATGACTGGAAACCTTGATCGCTCAGAAATTCTAGCAAAACTAGGCACTGGTCTCTATCTCTCAAATCTTCATTATCTGAATTGGTCAGACAAAACTAAGGGTCGCATCACTGGAATGACTCGTTTTGGATGCCTCTGGGTTGAAAACGGGAAAATCATGGGGCCTATCAAAGATCTACGCTTTGATGAAACTCTCTTTCAGATTCTCGGAGATGGAGTTGTGGACTTCACTAATTTTGCTGAGACTGCTGTCGAGAACATGACCTACGGAGAGCGCCACATTGGTGGCACTCGGAACCCAGGTCTTCTTTTAAGTGAAATGAATTTTACTCTCTAAATCTCTACTTTCCTGACGATCTCCTCTGATGAAAAAAGAGGTAGATCGTCGGAAAAATGATAAGTGTCAGAGCTGTAGAAAACAGAATGCCTCCAATCACGACCGTGGCCAATGGTCTTTGCACCTCGGAACCAAGACCAGAATTCAGCGCCATGGGAATAAATCCAATAGACGCCACCATCGCTGTCATCACCACCGGTCGCAAGCGTGAAAGTGTCCCTTCAATCACAACGTCACGGAGGTTGTGATGAGGATGTTTCTCCCGCAGCTGCTTAAATATGGTCAGAAGAACAATACCGTTTAAGAGGGCAATACCAATCAGGGCAATAAACCCTACGGCGGCTGAAAGGCTGAGATGGATATCACGGAAGTAGAGAGCAAAAACTCCTCCGAAAGCAGCAAAGGGCACACAGAGGAAAATGATAAGGGCATCAAGGATTGAAGAAAACTCGCGCCAGAGAATGAAAATAATAAAAAGTAGAGTTAGAGGAATAATCACCAACAGACGCATCTTTGCCCGCTCAAGATTATTAAACTGACCACCAAGATGCAGTTCGTGATCGGCTCGTACTGGATTGTCCTGAACTACTTTTTTGATATCTGACACAAAACTCATTGTATCGCGGTTGGCGATATTCAAAGAAAGAGCTGCATACCTGCGTCCCCAATGGCGAGCGATCGTTGTGACCTGATCATTGATATTGATTTGTGCTATCTGGAAAAGAGGAACTGATCCACCATCAGGAAGAGCTACGGGAAGTTTTTTAAGCTCTTCTATATTATCGCGGAGTTCTTCACTCATATGTATGACGATAGGAAATTTTCTTGTCCCTTCAATCCACTGTCCGATATGTGCGCCTTGCATAAAGCTGACGATCGTCTGATTAAATGTATCAAGACTAATATTCATCTTTGAGAGTTCTGCAAATCGTGGCTTGATGTCAATCACTCGACTTTTCCTAAGTGCCGTCAAGGGATCCATCTCAGCTCCCTCAAGACCTTCTACCTTTTGGACTTTTTCAGCAAACCCATCGATAATTTCAACCATATAGGAAAGATCATCGCCCAGAATTCTTAATGAAACATCTGCGCGTGATCCTTCGAGCATTTCATTGAACCGCATCTCAATGGGTTGAGTGGAACTTATCTCTTGTTCAAATCCCAGAGATTCCACCGAGATCTTAATTTTCTGGAACAAATCTTCCTTCGTTTTCACTGACCACTGATCGCGATCTTTCTTTAAAATGATAAACACATCAGTCAGATGAACCCCCATCGGATCAGTCGCTGACTCCGGTGTTCCCAGTCGAGAAAACACATGCTCAACTTCCGCAAGCTCTTGAATCTTTTTATCTACTTTAAACTGCTCTTCTAGGGCCTCCTCAAGTGAAATGCTTGCAGGCCTAGTGATGTTTATGACTAAATCCCCCTCATCGAGTTGGGGAATGAAGTCACTTCCGAGTTGAAAAAAAGCCGCCAGGCTCAAGGCCGTGAGCAAAAGGGCTGATGCTATTAGCACGCGTGGTTTATCAATCAAGCGATTGAGGAGAGGTGCGTAGTACTGTTTAATTTTTTTAAAAAATAAAGTATCGTGCTCTTCATGAGAGACAGTCTCAGGAATTTTAACAACGATTGAAACCAGCACAGGGATCAAAAAAATTGTTAAAAGCAGCGACCATCCGAGTGTCATCAGTACGGTATATGCCATGGGACGAAACATCTTTCCCTCAACTCCCTCAAGCAATAAAATCGGAACATAAACTAACATAATCATGAGTAAGCCAAATACGACTGGTCTCATGACTTGTTTTGCTTTCTGGGCAACAATTTCATCTTTCGTAAGCTCTTTACGCTCACTCAGGGTGAGAGCAAAGAAACTAGCAACCAGCGTTTCGACCAAGACCACTGCTCCATCGACCACCAGACCAAAGTCGATGGCACCGAGACTCATTAAATTCCCCGAAATCCCAAACATCTGCATTCCAAAAGTCGTACCCAACATGGAAAGAGGGATAACCAAAGAAACAATGAGCGCAGCACGCAAATGTCCTAACACTAACAATAGAATCAAGATGACAAGAAGGGCCCCTTCGGTGAGGCTCTTGACCACAGTAGAAAGAGTCGCTTTTACCAGATATCCTCGAGAATAAAGTCGACTTAATTCGATATCTTCAGGCAAAGAAATTCGATCTAATTCCTTTTCGACTGACTCACTTACAACTCGACCATTCCCTCCGCTCATCATGAGAACTGTGCCTAGAATTGTTTCTTCTCCATCGTGTGTGGCGCTGCCAAAACGAGGAGCTCCATCAAAGGAAACGGTGGCTATATCTCTAAGGTAAAGTTTTTCACCATTAAACTTCTGAGCAATAGCGATCTGGTTTATATC
>DIVA01000071.1:4551-6104 GCA_002435705.1 Bacteriovoracaceae bacterium UBA6144 | reverse complement strand
TTTCGTAGTTTTGGTCGAATCTGAAAATCTTGAAACTCGCGCAGATAGAGCATCTGTTCTTTGTGCGGTTGGTGGAGTCGTGCGCTTTGAGGTTTAAGATTAAGTGTGTACATAAACACTTCGCCCAATCCGGTAGAGATTGGCGCCAATTCCGGTTGTACTCCTTCGGGGATCTGCCCTATTGCCGATTGTAATTTCTCGGCGACTTGTTGGCGCGCCCAGTAGATATCGGTGCCTTCATCAAAAATAAGTGTGACCTGCGACAAACCAAATTTTGAAATGGATCTCATGTCATGCAGCTTAGGAAGACCCATCATTTCAAACTCAATCGGCTGTGTCACTGTCAGCTCGACTTTTTCAGGATCAAGACCAAGTGTCTTGGTGTTGATGACGACTTGGATATTGGTGATGTCTGGCACAGCATCGACAGAGAGATCGTTGACCTTATACACCGTCATCAAAAGAAACAGGACGGAGAGAGTGATGACCCAAAACTTATTACCTAGGGCCCAGTCGATCGAGCGATCCAGAAGACTTGGTTTTTGTGACGGACTCATAGACTTGGCTCCCAAGAAAGATTTTCTGATCGCATGAGTTGATAGGGGCTGAGATTTTCAAGGTAACTCAACCAGGAGGTGTAAACTTGATCGACGATTTCATGTGTCTGATTCTCGGCTTGCAAAAAGGTTGTGACGTCGACCACTCCTTGGCGAAATCCTCGTTCAGCCTCGACCACTGTTTTTTCGCTCTGATCTACAAGTTTTAGGGAGAAACGCTTGAGCTGCTGAGTGCTCATTTTAATCAGCTCGATTTGATTCTTCTGCTTGAGTAGGAGCTCCCTCTCTTTCTGAGAGACTCGACTCTTATCTCTCATCTCTCTGGCCCTCGTGACTTCCACTCGTTTTGATCCCGTATCCCAGATTGGAATATTTAGCCCGACGATGGCGTAGCTGAAGTGGTTATTAGGAGCAAGGTTTTCCACACGATAACCTCCACCGATGTAGAGATCTGGCGCGCGCTCACTCTTAGCTAGCTTTAATTCTGTTTGTGTCATCTGAAGTTGGCGGCGAGTTTGCTGCAACTCGAGACTTGCGGAGGTGTCAGTGAGGTCCGCGCTCACTTCTCTAAAGCGCATGGGGATCACAAGCTTGAGTTCTGAGGCTTCGAGCTTCTTGCCCACCCAAAACTCCAGATCATTCAAAGCAATGGCCGCCTCGTATTTTTTGATGTCCTGGTCCTTCTCCAGCTGGATGAGTTGAGAGGTGATGATAGAGAGTTCAACTTTTTGTTTAGTGCTGACGCGAGGGCTAGTTTCTAGGTATTTTTTTATCAACCCAAAACGCCGCGCCCGCTCGCTTCCATGAAGAAAGAGTTCATGCTTCACGTATGTGCGCCAAGCCGCTAGCGTGACTTGATGAGACACCCATCGTTTAAAGTATTCGATTTCCGTTTTCTGGGATGAGATCGCCAGTTCGGCTACATCTTTTTTGAGCGTGTTTTTCTGACTCAAGGGAATGGCCTGTGTGATGCTCATCTCCAGAGTCGAGCCTTCG
>DIVA01000071.1:0-4410 GCA_002435705.1 Bacteriovoracaceae bacterium UBA6144 | reverse complement strand
CATGAAGAGTTTAATTTTCTTACTTTTTTATGCCGTCTTTTTTAGCTACGACCTCTATCATGACCATGCCGATGGTGTTCCCATGCAGCATGTTTGGCATGAAGTACTCATGTTTGCCTTCACTGTCTTTGGTATTATTGCCCTTTCTATCAAGATAACGAAGCAGAGAAAGAAGTTATCCCTTTTAAAGCATGAGCTGGATCAGGAAAAATCCACCAACACGGAATGGAAAGCTAAGTCCTTTGGCGCTGCCACCCTGATTCGTCAACTGATCGATGAACAATTTGCTTTATGGCATTTGTCCCAAAGTGAAAAAGATGTGGCGCTGCTGCTTATCAAAGGCTTCTCCATGAAAGAGATTGCGGAAATCCGATCGACCCAGGAAAAGACCGTGCGCCAGCAGGCCATGAGTATTTACAAAAAATCCTCTCTCTCCGGACGCCAACAGCTTGCGGCTTTTTTTCTGGAAGATATTCTAGCCGAGCCTGAAACCACACCTAAGACATAAGCCGGATATTCAAATACATTTGAAATGATAGATTTAAATGACCCGAGGAGGTCATTTGAAGAATATTTTTTTTGTTTATCTTTGTTTTCTTATTCCGTTCAACGTAAACGCTAGCGGCTCACTGCAACTAAGCGACCTCGGAATAGAGGCAGCTCCGTCGGACCAATCGCCGACGCTGGGTATTTCACAAGTCGAGCTTAAAGAAAGACACAGTATGCTGAAAACCCATGAGCTACTTGGTCTCACTACCCTTGGAGTCATGACTGCCGCTCTCTTCAGCGGTGGTAACAATAATGCTCATATGTACCTTGGGATTTCCAGCGGTTTGCTCTACTACTCAACGGCCTACTACAGCCTCAGCGCTCCGAAGCCAGTGGGGGTCAAAGAGCGAGGCAATATCGTCTGGCATAAACGCCTGGCTTGGGTGCACTTCCCGGCCATGGTTTTGGCACCCGTCTTGGGCTACTTGTACAAAAAAAATCAAGACGCTGGAAAAGAGTCTAGCTCACTGGTCAAGCAACACCAAACCATCGCTGGTATTGGCTACGGGGCTTTTGCTCTTTCTGCGGCCCTCATGACGATCGAATTTTAAGGAGACCTCATGCGATATTTACTTTTTTTCATCTGCCTAACGACCGCTAGTGTTTGGGCTAAAACTTATACACTTAAAAATGGCAGCGCCACCTACACCGTCACGCATTCCTTTAAAACGGTGAAGGGAGCCTCGGAACAAATCAAAGGGAAGATGGTGTGCGAAGGTACACGGTGTGAGTATCTGGTTGCGATCCGCACTGATAGTTTCAAATCCAGTGATTCCAACCGTGACCTGAACATGCTGACGATTCTTGATAGCGAAAAATTTCCACTGATTACCATCAAAGGGAATTTCGAAGAAGCTCTCCTGAAAGAGAAGAACTCTAAGATTCAGGCCAGCGTTTCTTTCCATGGTCAGGAAAAGACCTACGAGCTTCAACTCTCAGAGATCACTCAAGGGAAAGGGAGTCTCGTCGTCGACCTCGAGGCTCATGGGGTTGAAAGACCCAGCTTACTGACGATCAAAATTAAAAATGACGTGCCCATCGATTTTGACTACGCCTGGGCTGAATAAAAAAGGGCCTCTATTTTTAAGTGAGGCCCTTTAAGATTAATCCATCAACTCAAGAAATGTTTTTGTTACTCCACATTCTGGGCAACTCCAATCTTCTGGAATGTCTTCAAACTTTGTCCCAGGCTTTATCCCAGAGTCAGGGTCACCGAGCGCTTCATCGTAAATATAATCACAGACGACACATTTATATTTTCTCATTATACACCCCTCTTTGAATCAAGCACCTTTTGGTAATGATCAGCGTGAATCTTCTCTACCACTTTCAGGGCGGCAAACTTCTTTCGCGCGAGTTCCAGAGTCTTAGCAAAGTTTTCAGCATGCTCTTTTGACTCGTGTCCCTGCTCTTTGAACTCAGCAACCGCTTTTGGGTCATTTTCCTCAATTGCTGTTTTTTCAAATCCTGGATACATCACTGTATGCTCGTATCTTTCGCCCTCAATGGCCATCTCTAGAAGTTTCTCAACAGTGAGATGCTCTTTGGGATAAATGAGGCTTAAGTGTGAAAAAGCATGCTGTGTTTCCTGATGAGCCGTATCTTCAAAAACTTTAGCCACTTCTTCATCACCAAGCTCTCTGGCCAGCTTAGCAAAATAAAGATACTTTCTATTGGCCATCGACTCTCCTGCGAAAGCCGCTTCTAGATTCTTCTTGGTTTGTGTTTCATAAAATTTAGTCATATTCGTATCCTCCGTGGATTCATTATCGCCCTATTGATAAAATAGGTGAAATAGATTACACTAGCATTAATAATAGGAGACACCTATGGATATAAATCAGCTGTCATTACGGGACCTTGAGTACTTAATAACCATCAGCGAAGAGCTTCACTTCGGTAGGGCTGCTCACCGCCTGCATGTCTCCCAACCCACACTCAGTGAACAGATTAAAAAACTTGAGGCCCATTTAGATGTTAAGTTTTTTGAACGCACCAATCGCTCTGTCAGTCTCACCCCTCAGGGAGAAGAGCTTACCGAGATTGCGCGAAAGATCTTAAAAGAAGCTCAGATGTTTATCCGGATAGCTAAGAAGAAAAAGCATCCCCTCTGTGGAGAATTCCATCTGGGGGCCATAGCCACTGTGGGCCCATATTTCCTTCCTTACATCATCGCCCCCTTGAGAAAGTCTTTTCCTGAACTCGAGCTGATTATTCATGAGGGTTTAACTGATGACCTCCTGGCCAAGCTGGACCAAGGTGAACTCAATGCGATCATCGCCTCCAGAACTTTTGACGAAAAAAGATACCGTGTTTATTCACTCTACAATGAGCCCTTTTGGTTAGCTGCTCCCAGCGAGCTTCCAGTAAATTTAAAAAACGGTAAAGTCAGCGTCAGGGATGTAAGTGAAGAGAATCTACTGCTCTTAACCGAGGGGAATTGCCTCAAGGATGAAGTGCTTAATTTTTGTGGTCTCAACCGTAATCGAAGCTCTCTGCAGAAACAGTCAAGTAGTCTCGATACTTTGCGATACCTTGTGGCCAGTGGAAATGGTTATACCTTTTTCCCTGAGCTTGCGATCAATGATGATAAGAAGTTGCGCAGCCTGATTAAGTACTATCCCTTTGCAGAGAAATCAGCATTCCGAGAGATCGTGCTCGTCACACGGGAACAATATCAGAAGCCTGAAGAAATCAGGCTTCTGTTTTCGAAACTTAAAGAAAATTTACCGATCTTTAAAAACTAAGAAAGCAGACCTTCTGCTTTGAGCGTCTTTTGTACGGCTGCTCGCTGATAAACGCGTGCGTTCCAGTTTGCTAGATTTTTAAATGAAGAAGTATCAAAGGCCACATACTTGCCCCAGCTCATACAGGTAAAGAGGTAAGCATCAGCGACTGTGAATTGATCACCCATCAAAAAGTTTTTATTCGCCATTTCAGAATCCAACCACGCAAAGCGCTTATGGAGATTTTCTTTAGTTTGATCTTTAAAACTGGTGCGGGCCGCTTCGTCCTTGATCATGCGATCTGCTGAGAAGAGTGGAGAGAAGCCTTTGTGAATTTCGCTAGCAAGATAGTTTAGCCACTCCTGAGCACGATAGCGCTCCATGGTTCCCGCTTTCGGCATGAGATTAAGTTCCGGCTTCTGATCAGCCAAATACTGCATGATCACCACACCTTCAGTCAGGATTGAGCCATCATCTAAACGCAGCATTGGCACATACCCCTTAGGATGAATGCTTGTGAGAGGAGCCTTCTGAGCGAGATTCATTTTCTCTGTTTCAAAAGGTGTTCCAATTTCATTGAGAATGATGTGTGTCGCTAGAGAACAGGCACCTGGTGAATAATAAAGTTTCATAAACTCTCCTTGGGTTTTAGTCCCCCCCATCCTAGTCCTGAATCGAGTAAAGCGACAGACCCACGTTCGCCTTGTCTCAGGATTGTATGGAATTACAAGCAGTTGAAACCTCAAGTTTTGCAGCCAATTAACCGACAAGAACTGTATGAAATTTTTAGTCTATCTCATGCTGCTTATGTCCTTTCCAGCTTGGTCACTGACGCATCATCAGTTTGTGAAGCTCACCCAAACACAGAAAACAGAGTATCTCTCGATTCACATAAACTTTCTCAAAGACATCCAGACTGCCACTCTCACTGATGCAGTCGTTAAAACGCAATTGAATGAATGGTTCACTTTGATGAACAAGGCTTACGCAGATACCGGGTTTGATTGTTTTTATGCTGGATGGCCTTCAAAACTAGTCAGCAGTGGAGATCGTAAACTCTGCTCTTCACCTGCCAATAATAATCCAAACTACAGTGCCTCTGAGACAAGCTGTGGGAGCAATCAACTTAAATGCC
>DIVA01000111.1 GCA_002435705.1 Bacteriovoracaceae bacterium UBA6144 | reverse complement strand
CCGTCGGGAACTTTTAATGTCACGAGCAGCGTGAACGATCAAATTGAAGGTTATATTAATGTGCCTGCAGGGGCAGCTTCAGCAGTGGTGAGTTTTGAAATCTGTAACGATAATATTTATGAAGGTGATGAAGTTATTCAAATTAATATTGCCGCCACCTCATCAGGTCTAAGCATCGGTAGTCCCTCGACACTCAATTACATACTCAAAGAAAAATCGGCCAGACCAACGGTCTCATTCGCCACCGTCACTACAAGTGTGAACGAAGGTAATGCAGGAAGTATTGTTTATAACAACACTCCGCCGGGACCACATATTCAAGTCACTCTGAACAGATCTTCGGTTGAGACCGTGGCCGTGAACGTTGTGCTTTCGGGAACGGCTATTAGGACTTCAGGTGCATGCTCTAGTACGGTGGATTATCGACTCAACGGTTTATCTCTCTCTGTTCCCAATGTTATTCCCGTGACATTTAGCCCACTACAAACTTCTTATATCATTCCAATTGAGATCTGCGGTGACACCATTATCGAGCCCAATGAATCGATTGATCTCAGCCTGCAGTCACCGCTCAATGCGATTGTGGGGGCGCAAAGTACACACAGTTTTATGATTTTAAATGATGACTTTGTCAGTGGGGACACAAATATTGTGGCCGATGCTCCTTCTGATATTATCTGTGATGAGCCAGTGCTTGGAGTCGCGACTTGTATCATTCCCATCAGTTTGACCGGCAGTAAAAATACTATCACGTACTTAAATTATACGATTGATAGTGTGACCCAACCATTGCCTGGAATTTTTCAAGCCAGATTTCAAGATGACTTCTATTTCCCTGCTCACCCCACAGTCTTTACGGGACGTGTGGCGGTAGCTGCGCAAGCTTCTTCCACCTTCATTCAAGTGGCAGTGAAAGCAGATCAATTGTATGAAGCCCAAGAGTCTTTCATCGTAAAACTTCTTCCCAGTGATGATATCGTGCCTAGTACATCTGATAACACCGTCGTTTATATCGATGCCAGTGATCTGGCCCTCAAACCACGGGTGAATTTTTCTCAGCCTTCACTCACGGTGGTTGAGAGTAATCAAATTTATTCTGTGACGGTAAGATTAGTTGATCCCTCTAATCAAAACCTCACTCGACCGAGTGGTACTCCCGTAACTTTTAACCTGGATGCATCTGGTTCAGGATCTGCTCCTGCCACGATTGATGAGGACTACTTTTTTAGTTTAAATTTATCTAACATCACGATCCCGGCAGGTGAGGTCCAAGTGGTCGTGCCACTGACCATCGTTCAAGATGGGATCGATGAGTTTGATGAAACCTTCCAGCTTGACCTGGATCTCACAGCGACTTCAGATTATAACGGTGGATTCTACCAAGCAGGTGTTATCAGTCAGCAAGAAATAAGCGTAGTCGACATCGATCCGCTTCCTACGGTCAGTTTTAAAACGATGATCACCTATGCCACCTCGAGTGCCGCTAGTGATGTTGGTTTTAATTACCAACTAGTCTTTTCACGTCAGAGTCAAAAACCTGTAAGTTTTAATCTTTTTGGGGCCGGCTCGTACCCAGTGAGTGCGACTTGCTCGGGCGGCCAGAGAGTCAGTATACCCACAATTGGGATAGTGAGTTTTCCCAGTGGTATTGGCCCGGGAGATCTAGAGACCCAGATTAATGGTGTTGTTTGCCAAGAAACCTATCCGCCTTCTGGAAGTATTTCTTTTGGAATGGATACTCTTCAGAATCTGAATCCCGGTAGCCTTGGCTCCCACAGTCTCTCGATTGACTAAATTCCAATTTCTAATTGAAACCTCAGGCTCCAGTTGGATTGGTAGGCGAGGAACCTATTGGCGTCTCTCTCAGCGTAGGTGAGATCTGTCTGAAACTTAACCAAATGGTTATTAATATATTTTGATAAACCAAGTGTGTGTTCGGATACATCTTGAGTGAGGGAGCGAATGTCTGAGCCGGCCCTTACTTTGGTGTAACGAGCAGAGGGCTCCCAGTTATTTTCAAAAATATAGCCAGTTTGAACATTAAAACCTTCACCCTGGAACACAAAAAGTTTGTCAGCAGCATTAATGATGGGATTGGCCACCATGCGTTTTCCATACTCAGCACTTAAAGAATAGCCGCGATACTTAAAGACGAGATCCACGAGGCGAGTCTCCATGGAGCGAAATTGATCCTTGCCCATATCTTTGCCGGTCTGACCACCGGTACGCGCCGTTTGTTGATTGGCTGAATTGACAATCCCAAGACCCAGTTTTGGTTTTGGTTCACGGTAGAGATCGGCTTCAAAATTATCTCCGTCATCGTGGAAGCTACCAAAGGGGTACCACTCAAGGCGCACTGTACTGGCAAGGGAGGCATTCTTATTGACCTGATTGCGGCCTTCACCGTTAGAAAGAGCGCCCTTAATCCACACGTTGGGAATAATTTGTGAGAAGTGTTGAATCCCCATATCACGATCAATGGTAAAGGTTGCATTCACTAGCGAGCGATCTACCATCTGCTGTGCGCTCGACGAGATCACTCGCTGCCGGTTACCCGGAAGCTTGGCGATACCGACCCAAGAGACGTTATTGGCATTCCATCTCCAGCCGGCCACGGCGTCTCTGAGGATATTAGGAACCTGGGCATTGTCCCAGTCTTGATCACCTCGGGTGAAGGAGAGCTGCACACGATAGAGTAGGTTTGGATTGATGGCATGTCCATCAAAGCGAAGGCGCATGCGACGCACAGAGAATTCAGCCGATTGGAGAGTCGTATCATCGGCGTTTTCAGTGGTCATCGTGAAACGGTTTTGCACTCGAAAGCGCAAACGCATTAAGAAGTCTTTGTCTTGGCTGAACGTGAGACCTTCTTTGAAGGTGAGATTGAGTTTTTCTGGTGTAAGTTCTTGGGCAAAGACATGATTTAAAAAGAACAAGAAAAAAAACATAAAACCCCTTTGATTAAATTCTAATCAAAGGGGATTAAGATCGTCATGCGAGAAAAGAAATTATTTTATGTAAGCTGGCTGAAATAGACCTTGCTGGGGCAGAGAATTTTCAACCTCGGTGGCATTGATGGGTGTGGGCTTGATATTGATTACACTGGTTTGAGCTCTCAGGCTAGCTGAGTGAGCTACTGTGAGGGCACAGGTGTTATTCTCATTCACCACTGAGCCCGCGTTCCCAACGTTTTCTAGATTGAAGCTTTGCCCAATAGCTATTCCACTGGTGATGTTACCGGCGCTCAGAACCGGGTAATCAAATCCGTTGATGAGATTTGGGTCTTGGAAGAATTCAGGATAAATAAAGAGCCCATTATTGCTCGGTGCGGGAGTTCTGATGGCCGAGATCAAACTGAGGTTAGTATTGGTGTAAGCAGAAAGAATCACCCCGTTATAGTTGCCTCCACAGTTGTCAGGACTAATCTTGAAATCTTTTAGATTCTTAGTCTGCACATGGTTTTGATCGAGCGGGCTAAAGACTTCCATGCCCCAACCAGTAGGAGCAATTCGAGCAAATTGCAGCTCATTACTACCGGCCACATCTTGGGCGAGAATAAAGACGTTATCGTTGGTCGGTGCCACACCTGAGGCAATACGAGGTTTTTCAATCGCACTAATGGTGTCAAACACATTTAACTTAGTGCTGGCAGCATTCAAGGTGAAGTTGGCTGAAGTGGCCGTAGGTGTGATGGTGAAGCGGTGGTAGTTAATTTTATTAAGACTGGTCACCAAGGCCACATCAAATTGACCTGCAAGGGCACTTGAGCTTGCCAGATCCTGAGAGCTCACAGTCATAGAGAGAGGGCGATAGGTATGAGCAGCAGAGAATTCAAAGCCTGAGTCTTCGGAGGCAAGGCCTCGGTAGTGAAAAGGTGAGGCATCTTTGAGTCGAATAACTGCTACGGCGAGTTTTCCGCCTTCGTTATTATCCAGATAGGGCAGAGCGAGAACGTTGCCACTCACGATCAGTTCACCGACTCGACCAAAAGCGATAGGGAAGTTTATGTCCACCGCCATTGAGGGCATAGCAGGGAAGGTCACTTGGGCCGGTGCAAAGGTCGCACTCCCTTGAATAAATCTAAGGTCGGGCTGATTGGTTTTACACTGATTATAAGCTTCGGAAATAATCTCAGCGAGATGATCAAGATTCCCCACTCCATCTCCTGTGAACTCACAGGGAGAGCCTACGCCTGCAGCCCATCCCAGAGTTGGATCTGGAATATAGTTTACATACGCACCTGGTGCGACTGAAGTTAGCTTGATGCCATTGACAATAATCTGTGTTCCCGCAGGAATGGGGCCAGCAAGATTGAGAGAGATATCTCGGGCTGGAGCAGGAGTAGAAGTCACGGTAAAGGGCGTAGTAGGATTAGGAATACAGGTCGGATCGAAGACCTTTGTGGTTGCATCTAAACACTGTGACCAGTAGATGCCGCTGTAACTGAAAATCAGATCATCTGAGTCTGTGATATCGAGATAACGGACACGCATTTTTGAATCAATGAGTGGAGCTCCGGAAGACTTCGTCACATAACTTAAATAAAGCCCGCGGTAGGTCTTCCCAGAAACGGTTGTACTGTGGCCCTTGAGTGAGAGGCGAGAGATATCGACAGCGGCCCCATCCTTTTCTGCTTTAAATTGAATGGTGCTTACAATCTCCAAGTCACTATCTGTATTGAAGCGGTACTTCTCAACAATGATGTTTCCTGAGTTCGTGGCAAAGGCACTGTAGAATTCTTGGCGAGATCCATCTTTGAGAGTCCATGTCGCCGAATCACCCACGGTGCCACTGGTCGTTGTAAGAAGAGTGTTCAGTCGAGGATTAATATTCCAGACACCTAGATTCGTCACACATCCACTCACTGCGTTTCCGAAACCATCGTCACCTAAACACAGACGAATTTCGAGTGTATCAGCAGTCGAGTTTATGTGAGGAGTCCACTTGAGCACACGTTGAGTGGCGCCCGTAATATTCTCCCAAGTGCCAGCAGTCACTCTGGCCTGCCACTGGTATTGGATATTCACACCATCACTGGTTGAAGCATCAGTGATCGGACCGGGGTCAATGGTAAAGGGAGCACCCACCACAACATCTGAAGTCGTGCCGACTAAAGGTGATTGTAAACCCAGAGTAAAGCTTGGAGGTGGGTTAGTGTTGTTAAGTGTATTGATGGTGAAATCAGTCTGCGCCAAGACATTGGTTGTCAGCTGAGTTGTCGGAGGCACGAGTCCCGTGTAGTAGCTTACTTGATCCGTAACGGTTACGCGGTAACGAATCAGTCCAGAAGCCACACCAGTCAGAGAGAGTTGATTGATGGTATAAGGGATAATAACCCTGCGACCGAAGCTATCATTAGTTCTTGTCACAGTGGCATTATGCACGGTGGGAGCAGAGCAGGGGTCTCCCGAGGCAAGGATACACTGAATATTAATTAAGAAATTATCACGATCTGTATCATTGACAAGAATATTAAAAACAATATTGTCGCTCTCGGCGAGAGGAACTGTGATCGCTCCTGCGGTATTAGCAAGCGGAGTGTTCGGAGCTGAGGCGCTAGCAATAAAACTATTCCCAGCATTGGTTGCAGCAGGCAGCGGTCCACATGACTCGAAGGCCAGTCCAACCACTGTTTGATTAAAATAGGGAGTACAAGTGGTAGAACCTAATGGCGCGATCACTGGAGCATTTGCAATCGGGGCCACGTTTTGCTCAATAGGTCTGAGGTTCCAAGTTTCAGTTGTTGAATTCAGTGGAGCCGCAGGGAAACCCAAGGGACCACCCGGATCTTGGACAATCACTGAAAGCGTGTGAATGGTACCAAGATTAAGGAGGGTGTGCTGAAAGCGCCCGTTCAGATTATAGATAGGCATCTCAAAATTACAGGTACGAAAACTGGCACCGGTTCCTGAACACGCTGCTGTTCTAATACTGGTTCCAGGATAGTTGTTTGTGCCGTTCATTAATACGCCACCGAAATACCATGAGTAGGTATGAGGGACGGTTAATTGATCTGGGTGCTCGTTATCTTGCACGTTGACGGTATAGCTTTGAGATGTCCCAAGCAAATGGGTAAAAGGCCCTGCTCCCGTTGGACTCGCCTTACTGATCACAGGCGGAGTATTCACAGGCATCACACTCACAGGCCAGGCGAGAGTGGCGATGGTTGTATTGTTATCGATAATTTTAGCCACAACGGTTTGCACTTCACCGACATTTGGATTGGTCAGGGCGAGATTAAAAGTATTGAAGTTTGCTAGAGTCGTTCCTAAGCAGATCTCACCACCTGGGTTAGGCACAATGTAAACCGCCACAGGAGCGCCCGCATTCTTACTATACTCAACTCTGACTGAGCCAGCTGTATTGGTCGAGCCCAAACCAGAACTCACCGTCACACAAAACGCATTGGCTGAAGTGAGAGGTGTCCCCATGGAGTTTCTAATTCCTCCGCTTGAGAGAGGGATAGAGTTAATGCCAGTGAGAGCACTTCCTAAAAGAGGTTTTTCATTGGAGATCGATGGAAAGATAGGTGGGTTCACAAACAGGGGCCATTCGACATAATCGTAAAGCTGGCCTATGGCTGAACCCTGTCTGACTTCCACTCTCACCGTCGCCGGTCCCGTCAAGAGAGGTGGTTTGTCACTTGGAAGACTTGGGTAAGCAGGGTTAAAGAGTGTGCGAGAGTTAGGAAAGGTTCCTGCACTGGTCATGCTCACAATGGAGTCTTGCACACCATTGTAATACCAAACCACGGCCAAAGAGGTCATGCTCCCAGGATTTGAAACACTCACACTAAATAATGTAGGCAGAGGGTTGTTCGAAATACTCAAGGGCGGATTAGTTGTTTTTGAAAGTGTTGGAGTTGGGGTATTGATGACCGTGATAAACCACTGGGTTTGAGTCACAAGCACGTTACCTGGAATAGAAACAATCTCCGCTGCGAGTGTCCAAAGACCCGTTGAAGCGGAAGAGAAAACTGAACTAGGAATAAAAGAGACGGCTCCCGAAACAGGCGAGGTCAACTGAGTGACGCTTCCTACCGGAGAGTAGAGTCTCCAATTGATGGAGTAGCCCTGATTGAGGGGATTATTAATTGAAACTGAAAAGTTTAGAGCAGTAGAAGAGTTAGTTGAGACGGTAAAATTTGAAACAGATGGATTTCTTCCCGCGATACTTACACCGCTGGTTTGACCACCAGATGTTACAGGCACACAGGTACGTGAAGTCGAGTTGAAGACATTTCCTTGTCCACACGACTGCTGCTTAGCTTGAGGCAGACAGCCTGTCAGCACCACGAGAATTGAGAGTATGAGACCTAGTTTAACCATGACCAAAAGTTCCTTTTTTAGTCCTTTACCTAATCCTTCTCGGATTATTTTTGTAAGTCCTTAGAACCTCATGACCGAGTATTTCCTTCTGTTATTGTCTCATGTGCCAGTGGTAGACCAAGAATTGAATCTAATTAGTTGAAAAGACTAAGTTTTATCTGGCTGCTTAGAATCTATTAAGGTTGTGAATTGACCAAAAAAAGAGGCAAAAAGATCGTTTCCTATTGAGTTTTCAACCTGTTAAGCTTTTTTGGACAGCTTTCCCCTTTGAGGAACAAGGAGTCCCGTCGTGAAGTCACTTTGGAATTTGGTGAAAGACACCTCTGCCCAACCTGAAGGCAAGGGTAAGATTATTGCGCTGATGAACCAGAAAGGCGGAGTGGGGAAAACCACCATGGCCTTTAATCTGGCGCACGCACTGAAAAGCGAAGGCCACAGTGTGCTTTGTATCGACATGGACCCGCAGTTTAATTTCACTTCTCTCTTTGGTGTCAATCCTCAAGGTCGCCCGCACATTCATCATCTTCTCGTGAATTCAGTCAAAGAGCTTAAACTCCTCCACACGACTGATCTCTTAGATGAAGTTATCACTCGGACCGATGCTGGGATTGATATTATTCCGGCCGGGCAAGAACTCTCTGGGTTTGAGCTCACGGTGGCAGGCATCCAGTCTCCGCGCCAGTTGGTGCTGAATAAATTTATCAAAAAATATAATCTGCGCTCCATGTACGACTACATCATCATCGATGGCCCACCAACCTTGGGACTTTTGGTAGTGAATATTTTGTGTGCGGTCGATGGTGTGCTCTATCCATTTGTGCCGGATTCGTTTTCACAGCAGGGGCTGAAAAACATCCAGCAAGTCTTAGAAGATATTCGTGAGATGGAGATCTGCGAAGTTCCGGTGAACCTCGGCTACATCCCGAATCTTTTTGATCAGCGCCGCAAGCAAGTCAAAGCGGATTTTGAAAAGATTGAAGCAGAGCTTGGTGGAGGAAAAGTCTTCACGCCTTTCACCAACAAGGTTCAGTTCACGAAAGCCCAGGCCCAGCGAAAGTCCGTTTTTGAATTCCAGCAAAATGACTTTAAAGACATTCAGGAACAATTTTTAACCATGGCAAGATTTGTTCAAGCGGAGCTCAGACAATGAAAAATAAAAATCCTCTCTACGTCGTCAAAGGCCAAAACGTCGAGCAGGCCAAAGGCCTGTGGGATCTCTTGGTGAAGAAGCTAGATCTCGAACCCGTGATCAATTTTATGATGGGCTTTTTTCAAATGCTTCTCGAACAAGTTAAAACGTATCCGGCCTTGGTGATGGTTAAAAATATGTTGGATGAATGGATCGCTCAAATTCTACCCAAGCTGCAAGGCTTTATGGGAATGCTCAGAGCTTAATTATTCAGAGACTGAACCGTCGGGATTGGCCTTTAAGCGCTGTTTGCGCTTAGGCTTGATCTCAGCCTCTTCTTCGTTCACATCCATTGAGCGAGCCGCTTGAAAGCTGACTTCATCTGAAAAAAATCTTTCTTCAAGATTCTCAATCCCCTGCATCTGTGAGGGAGCTGGGCCTGAGCGTTGATCACGAGGGGGGAGCTTGCCGGCCGACCAGACCTTAGGTTTAGCCGCTGATTGCATAAGACCGTCCATCTCAAGGTTGAGGAGGTAGGCGATCTCGTTGGACTCAAAGTTCAAATTTTCTGCCCTGAGGTGAGAAGAAATGAACCCAAGCACTATCAGAGTTAAGGTTTTCATTATAAAAAGTATGCACGAGAAGGAAGTGAGTGTGCAATGGATAGAGTAAAAAACTCCCTAGATTTTAACCTTAAAGCCTATGATTACGATCTCCCTCGGGAGCTGATTGCCGAACGTCCGGCCCCTGATCGGCATGGGTCTAGGCTTCTCGTCTGTAGCCCCTCTACGCATGTTCATCAGCAATTTGTGGATTTGCCAGACTTGCTGCCAGCAGGCTCAACCCTTGTGCTTAATCGCTCTAAGGTGTTTCCTTGCCGTCTCCAAGGTCACAAAGCCTCTGGTGGTGAGGCCGAGATGTTTATTCTCTCTCTCAAGGCCTGCGAGGGGCTCTATCAAGTGCTCTTGAAGGCCAGTGGCAAGCGTAAGGTGGGAGAGATATTTGTTTTTCACCAATTGAAGTTCACTCTGCAAGAGTTAGGGGTGGAGGGGACTTTTTGGATTAAGCCCCATTTGATTGAATCAGCCTTTTTAGTCTTTCTGGAGCGTCATGCGGATATTCCAATCCCTCCTTATATCAGGGATGGGAAAAGTGATGAGCAGGATAAACGAGACTATCAAACCATCTATGCCCAAGAGTCTGGATCCGTCGCGGCTCCCACAGCAGGGCTGCATTTTACGGAAGAGATTTTTCAGCGTCTTAAAGAGAAAGGCATCACGATAGCCTACGTCACTTTGCATGTGGGGCTTGGAACGTTTAGGCCCGTCAAATCGGAGGACATTCGTGAGCATAAAATGCATGCCGAGACTTTCACCATTGCCCCCGAGGACGTGGAAAAGATCCAGAAGGCCCGAGAGATTTATGCGGTCGGAACCACTAGTCTTAGAGTGCTCGAGAGCTGTCAGCGCTCTGGCTCTTATCCCAGAGCAGGTGAGTGGAGAGAGACAGATATTTTTCTCTATCCTGGGCAAGAGATTAAGAGCATCCAAGGACTCATCACCAATTTTCATCTTCCCCAAAGCTCACTCATTATGTTAGTCAGTACCCTTTTAGGTCGTGAACGCACGCTCGCTCTCTATCAAGAGGCGATCCGTGAGCGCTATAGATTTTTTAGTTATGGAGATGCGATGCTGATTCGCAAAGACAATGTTTAAACTCGAAGCCCAAGACGGACAAGCTCGCGCGGGTGTCATTCAAACCAGTCACGGTGAGATTCAGACTCCCATCTTTATGCCCGTGGGCACGCGGGCCTCGGTGAAATCCCTTTGGCAAGAGGATCTCGTTGAGCTCGGAGCGCAGATTATTCTGGGCAACACCTATCATCTCTTCTTGCGACCAGGGCATGAGTTGATCGAGCGCATGGGTGGTCTTCACAAATTTATGAGTTGGGATAAACCCATTCTGACGGATTCTGGTGGCTATCAAGTTTTCTCTCTCTCAGACATGAACAAACTCACGGAAGAGGGAGTGGTGTTTCAGTCGCACATTGATGGATCTAAGCATCTGCTCACGCCTGAGCGCTCCATGGAAATTCAGCGCTCTTTAGGCAGTGATATTGTGATGTGCTTTGATGAGTGCCCCGCACTTCCCGCCAGTCGTGAGAAACTAAAAACCAGTCTCGATCTCACTTTGCGATGGGCGAAACGTTGTAAATCAGTCGAATTAAAATCTCACCAGCATCTCTTTGGTATTATCCAAGGGGGGCTCGATATGGATCTGCGTGAGGAATCACTGCAAGGACTGATGGAGCTCGATTTCCCTGGTTACGCCATTGGCGGTCTCTCGGTGGGAGAGAAGAACGAAGAGATGGTGGAACTGTGTAAGAGTTTTGTACCTAAGATGCCTCAACACAAACCGCGCTATTTGATGGGAGTGGGCAAGCCTTTGGATGTGCTTAACGGTATTAAAGCGGGTCTAGATATGTTTGATTGTGTGCTTCCGACACGTAATGCGCGCAATGGACAATTTCTCACTCACGAGGGGCCTCTTAATATTAAGAAGGCGCGATTTCTTGAAGATCCGCTTCCCCCTGACCCACAGTGCAGCTGTCGCGTGTGTCAGAAATACTCGCGCAGCTATATACGACATTTGTTTAATGTCGGAGAGTATCTGGCGGGGCAACTCATCAGCTTTCATAACTTGTACTTTTACCTCAATATGGTGAAAGAAGCGCGCGCTGCAATAATTGAGAGTCGCTTTGACGATTATTACCAGACGTTTTATAACCACTATACCTTAAACAAGTGGGAGTAATTTATGATGTTTCTTTTGATCTCTAATGCCTATGCACAAGCTGCTGCTGGTGCTCAACAAAATCCTCTCATGTCGATGATTCCTTTCGTGTTGGTGTTCGTTGTCATGTATTTTTTCATGATCCGTCCTCAGAAGAAAAAAATGCAGGAAGAGCAAGATTTCCTCTCAAAACTTCAGCATGGCGCAGAAGTTTTCACTAAGTCTGGAATCCTCGGAAAGATCTCTGGCATCACTGAAAAAGTGGTGACTCTCGAGCTTGAAGGTGGAACGAAGATGAAAGTGTTGAAGACTCACATTGGTGGATCAGCGAAGTCACTGTTGGAGACGAAGTAATGTTCGGCTTGGGGTTCGGTGAGCTATTAGTCATTTTGATTATTGCGCTGATTTTCATCGGCCCCAAGAAACTACCTGAACTCGCTAAAGGTTTAGGTAAAGGTTTGAGAGAATTTCAAAACGCCACCAAGGGGTTTGCCGAGCAAGCTGATCAGGTTAAGCGTGAGATCGTTGACGCAGCTCAAACGAGCGATGACACAACTCAGAATGTAAAAAAGGTGGAAGATGCAGAAGTTCTTCCTCCCGATGAGATCTCAAAACCTAGTTAGGCTCCAAGTAAAAACCCAAGTAAAATCGACTTTTCCCTAGCTTAGAGCATCCCCATGATTTATCCTTTTTAGGTTATTGGTTTATCATGGGAGATTTCATGAGCCGCAATTGGTGGATACGTTTTGTCGTTCTCAAGCTTCTAATAGTTTTTGCAGCACTTTCATTAGTGCCTTCTTTTACTGGAGTTGATCCGAAGAAGTGGATCATCGCTAAGAAAGTAAATCTTGGACTCGATCTTCAGGGCGGCCTATATATGGTGCTCGGGATTGATTTCAACAAGGTTTATCGTGATGAAGTGGTGGCCGCGACTCGTAAGGTGCAGGCTTACCTGAAGCAAGAAAGTTTTTCTATCTCTCTGGGAGATCTTGATCTGGCTGATCCTCGTGATCCCAAGCAAGAGCTTGTGCTCGAAGGCGACGTAGAGGCCATTAAGAAAAAGCTCTCTGATTACTTTGGCTACACCATGCGTTTGGTGAATGATCAAGGCAATGAAGTGACCTACGCGCTTTCAAGAGATTTCTTGAGAGAGATGGAAGCCACAGCTGTTGAGAGATCGATTGAAGTGATCCGTAACCGTATCGATGAATTCGGGGTGACGGAGCCGGAGATTAACTCACAAGGTGAAGACCGCATCGTCGTACAACTTCCTGGGGTGAAAGACATCACTCGCGCTAAAGATCTTATCGGTCGGACGGCCAAGCTTGAATTCCGTTTTGTGAATGACGACCTCTCTGATGCTCAACTCAACACCTGGGTAGAAAAAGCTAAAGCCGCAGGGATCACCTACCAGAAAGGTCAGCGCTTTTCAGAGTTCACAGACAAACTGAATACTTTTTTGAAAGCTGATTTGCCCAAGGGCTATCTCTTGTTCTTCTCTAAGCAAACGAGCAAAGTGACTAACGAGATCACACAGATGCTGCCTTACCTTCTTGAAGAAATCTCTCCTTTAGGTGGAGACGCTCTTCAGGAAGCAACTGTTCGTATTGATCAGCAACAGAATCGCCCTTATGTCGGAATTGATTTTAAAGCTGAGGGCGCTCGAATTTTTGAAGACATCACAGGTAAAAACGTTGGTCGTCGTATGGCCATCGTGCTCGATGGGAACGTTTACTCTGCGCCGGTTATTCAAGACCGCATCGCCGGTGGGTCGGCTCAAATTACTTTAGGATTTGGTGACTACAACCAACAGCTCACGGAAGCTCGAGACCTGGCGATGGTTCTGCGTGCGGGTGCTCTGCCTGTGGAACTTGAATTCCAGGAGCAACGTGTAGTGGGTCCAAGTCTTGGAGCGGATGCGATCAAGAAAGCAGAAATTTCAGCATTGATTGGTGCAGCCCTGGTGTTCACCTTTATTATGTTCTACTACAAAGCCTCAGGTGTTATCGGTATGATCACAATCTTTGTGAACGTACTCTTCGGTCTCGCCTGCCTTGTGGGTCTAGAAGCGACATTAACCCTTCCGGGGATCGCTGGTATCGCTCTCACAGTCGGGATGGCCATCGATGGTAACATCATCATCTATGAGCGTATTAAAGAAGAGTTAAGAAAAGGTGTGGTAGCGAAAGAAGCCGTCGCTCTTGGTTTTAACAAAGCATTCTGGACGATCGTGGATGCGAACTTAACCACAGCTCTTGCGGGACTGTGTTTGTTGAACTTCGGAACGGGCCCGGTGCGTGGATTCGCCGTAACACTTTTGATCGGTATCGCTTCCACCGTCTATACTTCATACTTTGTGACAAAAATTATGTTCGACTGGTACGTGCGTAACAACCGTCAGTCGATCAGTATTTAAGGATATATATGAGTACTAAAATTAAAATTGATTACGTTTCAGCTTTTAAATTCTGTGTACCAGCTTCAATCATCATGGTGGTTGTGTTTGCGGTGATGTTTTTTCAGAAAGGCTTGAACTACGGAGTGGACTTTCGCGGAGGAGCTGAGATTCAAGTCAGATTCACCGAAGCCACTGACAATGAAGTGATCCGCTCGGCACTGACCGGTGCTGGCGTTCCTTTGTCCTCAATCCAGAAAATTGGAGAGGAGGGGAAAGAGATTCTGCTTAAGGTTCAGAGTGAAAAAGATGACTTGAACAAAGCCTCTGCTGATGTGGAGCGCGTGCTCTCTGAGAAGTTTGGAGCGGCGAATCTGGAAATTTTGAAAAATGATATCGTCGGTCCCAAAGCTGGGGCACAGCTGAGAACTTCAGGCTTTCAGGCCATGATCTGGGCGATGCTGGCGATCATGATCTACGTGGGACTGCGCTTTGATTATAAGTTTGCTCCCGGCGCGATCATCGCACTTCTTCACGATGTGACCTTTGTCGTGGGTATTTTTATCCTGACCCAAAAAGAATTTTCTCTCCAGATCGTGGCGGCCCTTCTCGCGGTGATTGGTTATTCAGTCAACGACACTGTGGTTATCTTTGATCGTGTGCGTGAACTTGAAGCGGAGAACACTCACGAACCCATTAAGTCTGTGATCAATCGCGCTTTGAATGAAACCATGTCACGCACGATTCTCACCACAGCGACGACTTTTATTGTAACATTCGTGATGTTTATTTTCGGCGGCGGAGCAATTCAAGATTTCTTCTTTGCTCTCTGTATTGGTGCCATTTCTGGAACCTACTCGACGATCTTCATCGCCAGCCCCATCACCATTTTCTTGGATAAGTTCTCTCGCGCTGATGCAGCTGCGGTGAAGGCTAAAGCCTAATGAAGATCGTTCTGCTTGTTCTGTTAAGTCTTTTAAGCCTGAATACTTTTTCTCAAGGTGTTCAGGTTTATGAAGCCAGACCGGCAGGGGCGAAGAGTGATGCCAAACCAGCAAGTGATGATGATGATTTTGAAGCCCTTGAGCGTGAGCTCGAGGAGCAGAATAAAAAACTTGGGACTGCGGATACTCTTTTAAATGTTGCCAAAGATAAGCCTGAAGATAAAGAAGCTGAGGCTGAAGATGTTCTGGCCCAAAACCAAGAGCTTTTTGAATTGCAGGCTGCCTTGAATGAAGGCAAGTCTCCCATGGACATCATCAAAGATCCGGTGCTTCGAAAAAAACTCATCAAGGCTTACGAAATTAATCCCATGAGCCAGATGCCGAAAGAGGCGTTGAGAGAGATGCTGGTAGAGCAAATCCAAGGCGGCCCTTTGGGTACACTAACGAAACAGTTTCCTTTTGTTCTCAATTTTCTGGTGAATTTCATGCATCATCCGACGGCCCTTGGTCAGAGTGTGAAAATTTTGGATCGTCCGGACGATCTTCGTACCTGTGGGTTCGTCTCTATCGTCTTGATGGTGTTGATTTATTTTATCCGTCGTGGTTTCTTGAAAGATGATCCACCGATTGGAAAGGTGATTGGAGTCAAACTCTTCTCGAGTCTTATTTTCCTCTCACTCTCTTTTGGATTTCTTTATTTCACATTCTTAGATGAGCTTGATCCGCTGATTGAAGTCATTAAGCAATCGATCTAGTTGCTACCCGACACAGGAATACAGCCGAAGCGACGATCATGCGGAGTGAATACAGTTGGGATGCCATCGCTGCCAGGATTAGGAATACCACCATTATCTTGTGAACATGTTCCTTGGCCCACCTGATCAGGTGTCACAAGAGTATACTCCATCTGATGGCTCTTCTTCACGTAGGGCGTGTTGAAGTCAAAGGGGTAGTAGAACTTAATTTGGTTATTTCTGATCTGCGATGTTGTCACCGGTTGAGTCGGTTGGCGAGTGGTCGGATGAATATAAAACCAAGAGCGTTTGATATCCGATTCGCGCACCACAATCACATCCATCGGTAAACATTCAATCGATTGAGACTCAGTGTTAAAAAAGGTGAGTGTTTCACGTTTCGCGAGATATATCCCTTCCGTTTCTGACTGGACCACCTCTCCGATCGCTCGCAGCGCCACTTGATTCGAGTTGTAGTGGAACTGCTTAGGACAGTAAGCCACGTTCCCAGCTTCAGCATCATTAAAATAACTCATGTAGAAGCCCAAAGGGGCTCCTGAAGCCGCGGTATTTCCCACGGTATTAATAGTGGGGCCTGAGCTCATGGTGAGCGGGAAGAAGAGATTCGGAGTCGACGCAAAAGGCGCACCGAGGTCAACGGCTTTACGAGCGATGATCTCGTTGATGTCACGCAGACCTGATTTATCAATATCAAAAAATCTAATGTCATCAGTACTCCAAAGAGCGTAAACCCCAGGAGTTTCTTCCAGACGAGGGAAGAGAGAGTTATCAATTCTGCCGTTTTGAACGATGTCGTGACAGATCACATCGTTGACACCGGCCGGAACCGGCTGCGGACGGAATTTCTCAATAAAGTAGAAGTGCAGGCGCACAGCATTTTCAAAAAAGATATCACCGTTTGCTGTATCTTCTACAGGTCTGCGATTAATACAGGTGTACTGTGATACGGGCTGCACGATGACCGGACCGATGGGCGTGTTGCCCTCGCCGTTTGAAATCTTTCTAATTTGAATCGAGCTCGACTTCGCATTGGAGCTTAATTCAGTCAGAGTAAGAATGAAGTTTTTATCTTTAGCTAGAGAAGAAATGTTCGCTGTGAAAGAGTTGGCACTGTTAAGCACCACATCGATCGAGGGCTCGTTGCCACTCTCTGAGCGGACCGAGAGCACACAGCGCACGTTATCTGATTCGTTGATCTGGATACTACACCAGCCGGCGGTGGACTGGAAGCCTTGCGAGATGATGAGATCGTTCACGGTGAAGTTCAAATAGAGAATGTCATTACCGCTGGTCTGTTTGTTGGCGCAAAAATTCGTACAGGTCGAACCAGAGAAGATAGCCGGCTTACCATTGTTACAGGCGCAGAAATCGTTCTTAATAAAGACGGCACCGTTCGGGCGAGTGATCTCTTCTGGTTCAGGTTCGGGCTCAGGATCAACAACCTTAGAGGGGGTGATGAGCGGACGCAAGCGCGGCCCCTGCTCTTGGCAGGCGGAAGCCAGCATCAATGCCAGCATCATCACGATAAAACCTAGGTTGACTGTCTTCAAATCAAAGCTCCTCATGAACCCAATCGGAATTTATTGCCGCTTTATTAACCTCATTTTAACTCGAAGTGCCAAAAAGCAGGGGGGCAGAGGGCTTCGTATAGTAAATACAGATACTTAAGAGTGATGGAGAGTTTTTATTTTAAGCACTTAGCGCCACAAAAAACAGGCTTTAGAAATTTCCCAAAAATCCGATAGAATAGACATAAGCCTTCAATATTTCACTTCAGGAGAGATCCATGACTAAGGCCGATTTAATCGCCATGATCGAAAAACAAGCCAATCTTCCTCATCACCAAGCTGAGAAGATTGTGAACATCTGTTTCGACAGTATGATTCAAGCGCTCTATGACGATGAACGTATTGAGATTCGTGGCTTTGGATCTTTTGCTAACCGAAACTATAAAGCTTACGAGGGACGCAATCCTAAGACAGGCAAAGTGGTGAAAGTGTCGCCGAAGAAAGTTCCCTTCTTTAAAGTGGGTAAAGAACTTAAAGAGATGGTGGACGAAGGCAAAGACAAATACGTTATTCGCGAAGCCTAAGGCTCAATCACAGACTTCAATGAAAAGGGACCTAGTGGGTCCCTTTTTTATTTTTATCGAGCGAGGAGAACTTTTCTGAGCTTCGAGCGTGAGAGAGTTTTGGCCTTAGGGCATAGAGCATCCGAGTGAGCGTGATCGAGTAAGAGATCTTTCACGTCTTCGTAACTAAGTCGTTTTTGAGATTTTTTATTTAAGTAAACAGTCAGAATTTCTAGCGGAGAATGTTGGATGCCACTTGCCTGAGGGTTCAATTGATCGAGAAGTTCTCTTTCTACAGCTTCTCGCCCTAGCTCAGCCTCCAGCATACTCCCCAAGATCAACGCATTAGAATCGAGTTTAAGTTCTAGGTTCATACCATAAATGGTTACAGCTCCCATTGTGCTCATACTTGCAACGAGAAAGGGTAGGTTTCCAAGCAGAAAGCTCACTAGAGCCGTAGGTCCTAAGACCAGTCCGGTTGGAAAAGTGTAGCGCAGAAGTTTATTATGCTTTTTAAGTACCTCTTCTTGTTGCCCGCGATAGACGGGAGCGCACTCGAAGCTCGAGGCCCGTGCCTGTGCGCTCATTAGTGATGTCACTAGTAATAAAAGTGCGAAAAACTTTTTCATGACGGACTCCTAAGATATTTCTAAAAGCTTAGTCCGAATCACCTTTGGGAGCGCAAAACGTGTAAAGATAACAGCCCAAGATCTATAAATAGTCAGGGAGAAGAGCAGAGTTGCGGCGCACAAGTTGTTGACATTTAAGGCACTCAGACTAACAATCAAGGCTCTTGAGGTGACGTGCCCGAGTGGCCCAAGGGAACGGTTTGCAAAACCGTAAAGCCGGCGGTTCAAATCCGCCCGTCACCTCCA
>DIVA01000006.1 GCA_002435705.1 Bacteriovoracaceae bacterium UBA6144 | reverse complement strand
GCTCTGACAACCTTACGCTTGCAAACGGTTCAGGCGAAGTGGGTGTTCGTTACCGTATCACAAAGTTTGACAGCTTGAATTTGAGTATTGGTCTTAACATGACGGCGCCATTTCACACGACATTCAAGACTGACAACGCTCGTCTTCAGCAGAACTTTAATAACAACCGTCAAAAAATGACGGCGAGTAACCCGGCCCTCTCTTATAACCACATCGCCTCTCTTTGGGGTCTTCAGTCTTCTTCATCCGTTCTCGTTCAAGTTATTACGAATGCTCAGTTGAGAGATACGTATTCAACTTATGGTTCTCTGAGCCAGACCCTGATGAAAGATTTTGGTAACGGCTGGACTGCAGGAACATCATTTGTTTATGCCGGCTACACTTACGATTCAAAGTATGACCCTGATAAAGGTCGAAGCCTTGATAGAACCCTTGGCTTCTATCCACAAGTTGAGTACGTGATCAACGATACATTCTTGCTTCGTACTGTGTTCCGTACATGGGTTTATGACCGTCTCGACTCACTTGATTCATGGACTTACCGCAAGCGTAAAGTTACTCAGTCTGCGGGACTTGGAATTTCATTATCAAGAAACGTATTCCTTTATCCAAACATCCAGTTTGTTCCATCTGACGTGCGTTCAGACAGAACTAACGTAGGTATCACTGCGAACATCAATCTTTTCTAAGTTTTTTCATCTGGGGTGAGCGTTATGCTCACTCCAGACTTTTAAAGTTATCTCTCTCATGCTCTAATTTCTCCTCGCTAAATATTCTGAGGAGATATCTGTGGATCCCGAAATCTATGAATGGCTATTACTCATTGGACGATGGGTTCATATCACCGTCGGTGTGACATGGATTGGAACCAGCATATTTTTCATGTGGATGGATCGCACCTTTAAGCCTAATCCTGAGTCCACACGTGCGGGTCACGTGGGAGAGTTGTGGATGGTTCATGGCGGAGGATTTTATCATGTGGAAAAACTCCTTCTGGGTCCCACCAAAGTTCCGAAGGAGCTGCACTGGTTCAAATGGGAATCTTACTGGACTTGGATGAGCGGTATGTTCCTAATGGTGATGTATTTTTATTTCAATGATGGTGGCTACCTCATTGATTCAAGTGTCGCCGATCTCACATATGCACAAGCCATCATGATCAGTCTCTTCTCTATCTTTGGTTCATGGTTTTTCTACGATGGAGTGTGGGAGCTGAATCTCACAAAGCATAAACCTCTTATTGGTCACATCCTGACTTTGGCTTGGTTTGCGCTGATGAGTTTTGCTCTTTGCAAGCTTCTTAATGGTCGCGCGGCTTATATTCACATCGGTGCGATGCTTGGCACGTGGATGACGGCCAATGTCTTCATGCGCATCATTCCGAGACAACTGAAAATGGTGGAGGCTTCGAGTCGCGGTGAGCCCGTGAATCAAGACTGGGGCAAGAATGCTAAAAATCGCTCCACCCATAATACCTATTTCACTCTGCCGGTGATTTTCATCATGCTCTCGAATCACTTTCCCCAAACCTATGACCACACCTACAACTGGCTTTTAGTTTTGGGTATAAGTCTGGCTGGAGCAGCTGTGCGTGAGTATTTCGTGGCACGTCTCCACAAACCTCGCTGGGCGCTGAGCTGCGCAGGCTTTGGCGTCAGCATGCTTATTCTTATTTCTTGGTTCACTCGTTTTTAGAAGGATTACTTATGATTTCAACTCATATTCTCGATACAACAAAGGGCTCTGCAGCTAAAGGGGTTAAAGTCATCCTCTCTCAAAAACTGCAAGGGCAATGGAGTAAGGTGAGTGAAGGCGAAACAAATGCCGATGGCCGTTTTGTTTTTGAGATGCAGAAGATCGCAGGAGATTATCAAATTGAATTTTTAATTGAAGAGTATTTTAAAGGAGAGGAGCATTTTTTCTTAAACACTCCTGTGCGATTTAAAATTACTAATACCGAGCGCAAGTATCATGTGCCGCTTCTCTTGAATCCCTACGGATTTTCTACCTATCGAGGAACCTAAGCATGGATATCCCTTACTACCAAGACTATATTTCAGAGTCTCTGCTGAAAGAGCTTCTCTCCCAAGCTCAAGACTTTGAGCATGTGCCGGGGCTGAAGCATGTGGGAGTGAGCGGAGGGCTCGAGACTTCTGAGGCGATGAGTTTTTTAGTAGAGCTCTATATTGCACTAAAAAAGGATCTCAAAAGTGTACTAGATCAGCGGGTTAAAGATAGAAGCTTTATTGATCAACGAGTCAAGGTGCTCTGTCAGTACAATAAAGATTTTCAAATTGACTATCTCTCTCAAGACTATAAAACAATTCTTGGGATTGAGGACGCAGATGGAAGAATTGTTTTTGGCCCCAAGAGATCTGATTATGTTAAAAAAGGCGGAGATCCCATTGCTCCTTTGCCTGAGCATCTCAAAGGTCCTCATGTAACTCTCTTTGGTCCTCCTGACTCAGTTAAACTTTCGATCAATGCGATGAATGCTTTTCACCGCAAGCTCAAAGGTGAGCCGCAGGTGGTGGGGAAGTTGGTGGATGAACTCACATTCTCAGCCAAGTGGGGAGCAGATGATGAAGATTCGAAGACGCCGTTGCGCAGCGATCTCATTAGCGCAGGGACTAATCTTTCGGGCTGCTTTAATCGTTCACTCAGGTTAACTGAGGGAGCAAAAAACTATGAGCTCGCTTCAGACAAACTCTCTTTGCCGATTAAACGATTTCCGGGCCTCGCTCTTCCTTGCACATTTCTTTTTTATCAGAATTCACCCATCCCATTGCACCTCTATGACTTTGTCATGCACCTGGTGGAGCACCACCAGAAACCCGAGGCCCTAACCTTTTATGTGCCAAAACTAGAAAACGAAGAAGAGGCTCGCTACATCAAGTTGATGATGAAAACGTCTGAGGAGATGATCCAGAAGATAAATCCTTCTTATAAGATGGGAACCATTCGCCTTATGATTGTGCTAGAAAATCCACGGGCGATTTTTAGAACCCATGAGATGATTGATGAGCTTTACCCCTATTTTGCGGGAGCGTCTCTTGGCTGGCATGATTATCTGGCTTCCACCGCTCGTCTTTTCAAGGAAGATTCTCACTATCGGATTCCTGTTAAGGCCGACCCAGATATTGTTATCAAGTACATCAAAGCTTCCCATCGCCTGCTGGCCGATGTGGTGGGGCCAAGAGGTGGGATAAAAGTGGGAGGAATGTATGGGATTCTTCCGCAAACAGCAGACCTTGAAAGTGATTCTTTTCAGTTAACACTAAAAGGATACATAAAGGATGTTGTGACTCAGATGAAGCGCAATCTCACTGGCTTTTGGGTGGCCCATCCTGACTTCGTTCGTTTAGGCATGGCTTTGGTTGAAGCCTGGCGTCGATATGCCTTGGGATCCTCAGCGGAGCTAAAAGAGTTAGTCTATTCACTTCTCAACCCCAAGTATGCAGATGAAGCATGGGGCTTTATTCAAGGTGAAGATATCCCAGGCCTAGATGTTGATGATCCGATGTATGCGCGCTCACTGATCGTGGCTGATCTACGGGAGTCTGACTATATCGCCAACAATCATCCCGATGAAATTCGCTACAATGTGTTTCAATGTTTACAGTACCTGGCCGATTGGTTAACGGGCAATGGGTGTGTCGCCTTGCCAGCACAAATTGATGGAATTGCCGTTCGCGTGATGGATGATTTGGCAACTACTGAAAGATCACGCTGGGAAGTCTGGAGTGAGATCAAACATAAGAGATTTTCGATTGAGGAATTTCTCACGATTGCGCATGAAGAATTGTCATTCATTCGCAGAGACCTCTCTGATGATAAAAAAATTGTACAAGTTAAGTGGGATGAACGGACCGCCAAATGGTATCCGATTGCATTTAAGTTGATGATTAAACTCATGACTGATGAAAAACCTGTGGAGTTTGCGACAGAGCTTCTCATGCCATTCACTGTCACTGCTATTCGAGAATTGCCTGATCCATATGCTTATCTCTTAAAACTTGAGCCTAAGTTCGCTCTAGACCCTTATGTTCATCGTTTTAATCATTACTTTGAAGCCTTAGGGTCTGTGCGTTTTGCCCAGTCCCAGGCACGCGCTTTTTACTTCAACTACCCTCGAGCGCGCCAAATTGTATTAAGTTTTTCAAGATCCGAGCTAAGTACTGCCGCGAGCTTCCATGGTGATATTGGAGAAGGACAAAAAACGCTTGATGCTCATGCTCAACAAGAGCAATCAAAAGTATTTGGAGCCGATCAAGAGATAAAACTAAAACTGGCAAAGCTTGGATTGGACTATAAAGCCAAACATGGCTTTAAGTTTCTTGTTTCTGCTAAAGATAAATCAGCAGAAGAATTGTTGGCCATCCTTGAGGCCCGCATTCATCGAGAGACGACTCTTGAGGCGACGGAAGCAAAAGAGCAGCTCCTGCTGATCGCCATGAAACGTTTAGGTGAAACCACCCCAGATTTTTTTCGTTTTCATAAATCACTAGATATTAATCAGGCACAAGTGTGTGTACTGAACCCTCACGGGGCGGTGGACTTCCAATTGAATTGTGGTGATAAGACTTTGTTTGAAGTTGCTTCTCTTTCGAAAACAGTGGCAAGCGCTTTTTCCATTGAATATCTAAAGCAGCAAGGGATTCATCTTGATTCGAAAGTAAATGAAGTTTTGCGTCAGCATCAATCCCCTTGGCTTATTCCTGATGGGGATGAGGTGCAGATTCAACACTTGATGAATCACCAGGCTCTCAATATGCACTATGTCTATGGAGTAGGGGTCAATGATTCCATGCCTGAGGTGGATGAATTCTTAGCTGGCAATACTAAATATGGATACGAGCCTATTGCGCTGGCGAACCCACCAGGGAAGGTTTTTAAATATTCTGGAGCAGGCTTCATCGTGCTCGAGTATCTCATAAAATTAATTTCAAAAAAAACAATTCCTCAACTGACTCGTCCATTCCTTGATTCACTAGGCATGGCAGACTTTACCTTTGAGCAAAAAGATCTCGATGGTTTTGACTACGCGGTGGCACAATCTGACAAACCCTTATCGGTAAAACGATTAATGTTTCCAGCTTTTGCTGCAGGAGCGATGAGCACTGCTAGTTCTATGGGAATTTTTCTTAAAGCTTTAGCCGATGCCTACCATAACCCACAGGCAACTGCTCCCATTAGTTACCATACGGCCCGCTTCATGCTGCACGGGCAAGATAAGGGATGCAAAGAATTCATGGGGTCTCTCATTGGTCTTGGAGTATTTATTGCAGAAGCCGGTGATAGTAAGTGGATGCTCCATCAAGGCGCCAACGATGGATTCAGGGCCCTCTATCTCTATTGCTTTGCTGGTCCTGATCGAGGAAAGGGCTTTGTAAGTCTGTGCACCGGTGATTTGCGAGGAGTGTTGTTTAATGCCTATGTAGCTCAAGGTCTTTTAAAAGACCTTGCTGTTTCAGGTGTTGATTTCACCCAGTTTAAAACTGACTTTGATCCTAAAAATCTCAACACTCACGAGATTGTGAATATTGGTTACCGTGATCTTGTCATGAAAGCTATGCAGCCCACTCTGCCTGAGGCGATTGTGAAAGTGGGTCCTCGTTCTCCCTTGGCTGATTACAATTTAGCTGTTGGGGCAAAGATTATTTCAGTCACCAATCAGCTTTTTGCGCGTGCAGAGAATCTTCTCTCACCTTATGAGCCTGTCTTTGATCCTGAACTATTTGGCCTACAAGGTAAAATTATGGATAGCTGGGAAACCGTGAGGCATAACCCAGGATTTGATGAACTTCAAATTGAACTAAAAGAAGTGAGCCTGATTAAGTACATCGATCTTTCCACCAAGTATCACACTGGTAATCATGCTCCCAAGCTAAGTCTTTGTGGAAAACTCAATAATGAATGGATGGAAATTATTCCAACCACAGTGATGGAGGGGCACTCTCTGTTGGCCATTGACCTTGAAGAGAAAGCAAGAGAGTACAAGTTTATTCGCATTCGTTTGTACCCAGATGGAGGATTTACTCGCTTGGGCCTCTATGCGGATTTACCTGAAGCTGTGAGAGGTTTATATGAACCCTTATCTAGCGCCAAACCCATTCGTTTCACGGATATTGTGCCGCAAACTAAAAAGCCGATGAGTTTAGATTATGAAATAAACGCAGATCTCATTGAAAAGAATAAAACTCAATTCAAAGGGAAAATGGTTGATGTCGCTTGTGCTGCCTTTGGGGGAGAAGTTGTACGTGTCACTAACCAGCACTACGGTCCTGCGACTCATGTTATCTCACCTTACGCTCCCCTCAATATGTTTGATGGCTTTGAAACGGCTAGAAACAGAAATCCACTGAACGTTGAAGAAGTTGAAATAAAAATTCAAAAGAACTTTAAAATTGAATTGATTGAAATTGATTTCACTTTTTTTGTGAACAACAATCCTCGTGAGTTGGCGGTCCAAATAAAGTCCGGCGAAAGCTGGACCGAAGTGGTCCAGAAATGTAGCGTTAAGCCATTTGCAGGAGCTAAGGTTTTATTTCCTGTTTCAGGTCATGTTTCTGGAGAAATTATAAAAGTTCAGGCCTATCCATGTGGTGGATTTAACAGAGTTCACGTTTATGGAAAACTTCTTTAAATAAAGCGTCATATGACTGAATTTGTAAGTTTTTTAATTGTGTAAGAATTGTTAACGTTTTTCGTCACGTCAAAAATCAACTCTCTTAAGGGGGATAAGGATGTCTCTAATCAAAGACTTTCATGCTGGTGGAATTTTTATGTACTTCATTCTTGCAACAGGTTTCCTGGTTGCTGGAATTGTATTCGAAAGAGTTATGGCCCTTTATAAAAATTATAAAGCAGCTCCTAATGATATTCGCACCAAGCTACTAACGCTCATCGCACAGGGACACTTTGATGATGCAAAAACTTACCTTGAAATGTCAGCCCCTGGGACATCTCTCGCGCGAGTTGTGACGGCAGGTCTCAATGTTCGTCGTGCTGGTGGAGCAGATGAAGAAGTTCAAGCTCGTATGGATGAGGCTCTCTCCAAAGAGATTTCAACTATTGATCGTGGCACAGGTTTTCTTGCCGTGTTTGGTAACGTCGCCACTCTGCTTGGTCTATTGGGAACTGTAACCGGTTTGATTTCATCATTCGCTGGTGTAACAAACGCTAACCCGGCTGAAAGAGCATTGCTTCTGGGTCAAGGTATTTCTGAGGCGTTGAATACAACTGCCTTTGGGTTAACTGTTGCTATTCCTGCTCTTTTGGCTTTTGCCTTTTTCCAAAACAGAACAGATAGAATTGTGACCGAACTTACAGAAGAGAGTTCAAGAATTTTCCATGATCTCTTGTTCCGTACCGAGTCTCGTCCGATGTTAACGGGTAAAACTCAAAACAAAACTCAAGCGAGCGAGAGTTACACTCAACAAGGAAATTAATCGTGAGTTTAAGAGCAAAGAAAGAGCTTAATAACGAGCTCAATCTCACGCCTTTCATCGATCTCCTGTCTACCTTGGTGTGTTTTCTTTTGATTTCTGCTGTTTGGGTGACTGTCGCTTCCATGGACTTGAAACAGTCTCATGGTACAGAAGCGGCAGCTCCACGTGAATCGGCGGAGATGGATGTCACTTTGGATGGGCCTGCAAGTGCCACTTTAAATTTAAAGTTTGCTGGCAAAGCTGTGCATAAAGTGAGTTTTAAGGAAGAGAGTACTCAAGCACTTCTGGCGAAGTTTTCCGAAACTCTGCCACAAATCAAAAAGCACCCTGCTCTCAAGGGAGCATTGATTGAAAGTGTGCTCGTGTCTCCACACCAAAAAGTAACTCACGGTGAGATGGTGAGCGTGTTAGATGGTCTTCGTCTACAGGGCTTGAGCAATATCGGCATCAAGCCAACCGAAGGTAAGTAATATGTCACTCACAGTTGGATCAAAACTGATTAATACCGGACGCTTTGAATATCATTTGCTGACGAGAAAGCAGAAGGGCAATAGAGCAAAAAAAGTTTTGCTGGTAGCCCTCATGCTCACCTCACTGGTGGACATGTTTTCAATGCTTGTTTGCTTTCTTCTCCAAACCTTCTCGACGACTCCGGAGATTTACGTTGCAAATGACGTCAAACTTCCAGAAGCATTGAGTGGGGGAGTTGTGAAAGAAGCCCCTGTGCTTTCAGTCACTAAGACGGCACTTTTTTTAGATCAAAAAGAAATTGGTTCCATGGCCAAGATCTTGAAGTCTCCAGAGCCCCTGCTTAAGGGACTTGAGGGGTTTAAGCAGAAATGGGCCAAGGAAAATCCTGGGAAACCTTATCCGGGTGAAATCAATCTTCAAGCAGATAAAGAGATGCCTAGCACGGATGTAGCGAAGCTCATGGGGATTCTTAATACTCAGCAGTACGACGTTATTCAGCTCGCTGTTTTAGGAGCTCAGTAGTCAGCTTACCCAAGCCTAGGAAGGTCAAAGGTGGTTATGAAAAAGATAGTTAAGTCATTCGTTGGAACGTCCCTCGTTCTTGCCTGTCTGAATGTTTATCCCTCTGCGAGAGATGCTGCTCTAATAAAAGATATGGAGTCTCTCAGAGACTCTCTCCCTTTTAAAGATGCTGGTCGTCCCACATTGACCAGACGATTAGCTGATCTGTATTTTCAGCAAGCAGTAGATGCTGATAAAGAACTGATCCTTCATGGAAAGGGTAATCCAAATGAAGTCGCAAAGCTCAGAGAAAGAGCCGCGAAACTTTATGCTGAAGCCCTCGATGGCGAGAAGGGAGTTTATCCTGTCATCACCGGTGAGCTTAAGAGTCGTATTCAGTTTCAGCAAGCACGCATTGAAAGGATGTCAGGCAAGACTCTCGCGGCGCTTAAGACTTTTGAGATGATTTCTGAATCCAAGGAAGTCGGTGATGAGCTTCGCCGAGAAGCCCTCCTCACTGTGGCTGAAATTCAGGATGAATTAGGAAAATGGCGTGAGTCGGCACTTGCTTATGAAAAAGCACTTCCCCTCTGCCAAGGTGTTGAAGCCATCAGTTACGTAAACTATCGCCTGGCTTGGAGTTATTTTAGAAATAATCAAATCGAGCGCGCTCAGTCAGAGATTTCAAAAGCACTTTTCGATGCTAAAGGAAATCCTAAGGATCAAGTGATTGCTGACTATATTCAGTTTTTAGCTGCCACTCCCGCTACGGATGGTCAGACTCAACTTCAAACAATTGAATCAGTAGCGCAAAAAACCAGTAAACTCACTCTCGTTGATGATTTGGGTGAAGCCTTTTTTGCTATCGGTAACAGAAAAGCTGGCGTCACTGTTTTTACTTATGTAAATCGCTTGCGTCCGAATGCATTCTACACCTCAAGGCTTGCCGAAGAGTACTATGGTTTTAGATTTTGGGATGAACTACGCACAAGCTTAAATACTCTCGAATCACTTGCTCCGAGTATTTCGAGTCTTGAAGACAAGAAGCGGGATGCTATTGATAAAATCCTTCGTCGCTTAGTGGTACAGCTTGATGGAGAGAGGAAGTCTAATAAGGGTCTCTATAGCGAGGAAGTGCTCAAGAGCATTGATATCTATCTCACAGCTTTTCCAAGCTCTGAGGTGAATGATAAAATGCGTGAGGGCTGGCTTGCGGCACAGCCTGACGATCAACTGAAGATTGGTCGTCTCGCTCAATGGATTGCTCAAGAAAAGAAATTAGAAAAAGTTAAAGCCTATCGCCAAGAGCGAGCGGCCTTGGCACTTAAAACTAAAAACTACTCTGTCATTCAAGAAGAAGCTCTTGCTCTCTCAGCACTCGTGAGTGATCAAGCCCAGAAGAGAGAGTGGAGTTACGTGCGCGCTAAAGCCTTCTTTGACCAAGGCAATGAGACTGAGGCCCTGGGCCTCTTTCAAACAATTGCTGATCCTGCTCATTTTGATAAGCCTGATAAATGGGCGATTCAATCTCAGCACTTAAGCCTTGAGCTTTTCAATCGCCAAAAAGACTATAAGTCATTGGCCAAGCAAGCAAGTCTGTGGACCAGTAACCCTAAAGTCAAAGCCTCTGTGGCTTCTGAAGTGACAGTCATGGAGAAGGCTCAGAATGAAGCTCTCTTTGAGGAGGCAGCTAGTTTGGGAGAGACGCCCGCAGCCCTTCAAAAGTTCACTGATTTTTGTAAAGCAGGACTTTATCCAGAAAAATCATGCGCTAACGCCAAAGTACTAGCGATCAAATTAAAAGATCAATTAGCGCTTGTCACAATTCTGGTTATTCAAAAAGATGAAGCCGCACTCGCTGTTGAGTATGAGCGCATGGGTCGTTTTGCTGAGGCCGCTCATTTACAAGAAAAATTTATGAAAGTAGGAGCCACTGAGATTGATTATCTTAAGATTGCTCTTCTTTACCAGCTTGCTGATGCACCTACTGAGCGTGTTCGTGTGCTGAGGCAGCTGTCTCAAATTATTTTGAAGAATAAAAAAATGAAGCCTGAGTTAGAGGTTGTTCTTAAGAATACCTTTCAGGAAGCAGGCTTCACTCCTGGTGAAATGCTCCGCTTACCGTGGTCGAGTGAAATGAAGCTCAAGCTCTCAGCTTATTATGTGGACCAAGGTTTTGAAGACGCACAGGCAAAAAAACTAGTCCTCTCATCAGATGTTGAAACTGGTGCAGCTTGGGTTGCAAATAACATTGCAGTTCTCAAAAAGTTTGATGAAAAGCAGAGGGCCGTTAAATTTTATGGGGCTAATTCACGTGCACTTTATCAGCGCAGAATGGCTGCCATGGCTGAGTTTGCAAAGCAAACTAAGTTAGTGCTACCCAAAGCGACGGAACCTGTGCGGGCCTATTTACTGCAAGAGCTCGCAAGGGCCTATTCTGATCTTGACCGAGAGATTCTGGCCACACCCGTCCCTGATGGTCTTGATGCCCAGCAGATGGAGCAAGTGCAAGCCGCCCTAGAAAGCCTCGCACTGCCTCTACGTCTTGAGGCTCAGGCTTATGAAAAGCTCCAGTCAGAGCAGTTGGCATTGGCAGGCGACAAGTGGAGTGATGCTCTGAATATGGGGCCAGAGGCTTTGATTGAAAGATTAAAGATTAAGCCAATAGAAGTGAAAGTCGTAAGTCTTGATCGCTCAAAAGTTCAGGACGCTTTTAAAACACTTGAGACAAACCCAAGTGATAGATCGGCTCTTGAGTTCTTGAAAACTGAATTTGATCGTGCCGGAAATGTTGCGGCAAAAGCATATTTTACAGATCGCTTAGTAGAAATGGAGCAGTTATGAAATGGATGTCACTTCTTGCCCTTATGATCTGGCTGCCAGTCATGGCAGACGAAGGTAAGGATCTTAAGAATATTCAATTCGAATCTCTTTTAATTCAAGGTCAGGTTCAGCGCCCGGATATTTCTATCGTCACAGGAGATGCTGGCAATGATCTCGATGGTCTCTTAAGACTACGAAATGATTTTATTGATCTCATGGCGATGGATGCAGGGGAGGAAATTAAATGAATACTCTTCACGCGAGTTTTGATGGTCAGTATGTTAAAACTCTTATCCCACATACGGGCAAGCAAGTTTACGGTCTTCACCAAGTGTTTGGTCTCGTAACTGAATCTTCAGTTGAGCAAAAGATAAAATCAGCGCTACGACGTGGTTACATGGCACCAGCTTCAACTCTCAATTGTCGCTTTGAAATCGACTGGCATTCACATGCTCCTCAGATTAAATCTCTTGAGAATTGCAAAGTTGAAAAAGTAAATGACTCTTGGTTCATTCAGACTGGGAACAAGTCATGGAAACTCGCCACCGGTGAGCCTACCATTACTGGTCTTAGTGAAGATGACAAAGAAGATAATTCCTATCGATATTTCAACTATCTCCTTTTGGCATTTTTCTTAATCACGATTACTGGTATCGCCCTATGGCAGCCAGCAGATACGGTGATTGAAGAAGAAGTGATTGCCCCTGTGACAGTTGTGGTTAAACAAGTAAAGACCGTCACTGTCTCGTCTAACACCGTCACTCAGCCTCAAGTAAAACCACAAGAAGTTGTAAAACGAGCTGTCCCGCAAGAGCTAGGATTTCTAGGTCTTGTTGGAAAGAAAGATCTTTCCAAGGCTGTTGGTGGAGCTCAACTGGATCTCAAGGCTTCAGCTGGAGCTGGTAAAGGTGGGAGTGAAGGTAGTGGCGGAGAAGTCCTCTCAGGGCTGGGCAAAGGCGTACGCGCCACGACGGTTGGTAACTCCGTCGTCGAGGGCCTCGGTGGTGTAGGGACAAAAGGCAAAGGTGGAGGCCTTGGCGGTTACGGTGACGTGGCCATCGCCTCTGGTGAAGGCCGTGGCGTTTCTGGTATCGCTGTCTCCCAAGGTGTGGGCGTCGATGGCGGACTTGATCGCCATGTGATTCAAGCCACCATCGCAAAATACCTTTCTCAAGTGCGTGCTTGTTATGAAGACCGTCTGAGAGTAAAGCCAGGTCTTGAGGGCACACTCAATATGGATTTTCAGATTGGTCCTACCGGCCGTTTAAATTTTTCAAAAGTTAAATCTTCTTCCGTTGGTGATGAGCAGGTGGGAAGCTGCGTGGCTCAAAAGATGATGGGTTGGGAGTTTCCTAAGCCTCGCGGTGGAGTGAATGTTAATGTTAATTACCCGTTTGCCTTGCGACCTGTAGGTCGTTAAGAGGAGTTAGATATGAAGCTACTATTACCATTGGCCTTGCTTGTTCTGGTTGGATGCAACTCTAACCCTTATCCAAAAGATGGTGTTATTACTCGTACTCCAGAAAGAAATCCGTGGGAGCTACGTCCAGCATTGGGAATCGATGCTCCTGATTTGATGAGTTTCAAAGAGGGAAGCGAAGGCTTTTATCGGGTAGCTGTACGTGTCCCCTCAGGCGATCCTGTTATTGTCTGGGAAGGTCTTCCAGATGGAGTAGTGTACGATCAGGTGAAGGGTGAGTTGAAGTGGGTGCCCGATTTTAATGCTGCCAATGATCCAACCGATGCTTCCGTTCGCACTCGTCAGTATCCTGTAAATCTTATTCTTAGTAGTACAACTGATCGGATCACATCGATTCGCAAATCAATTTTGATGCAAGTGCAAGACACTCCTCGACCGGTGATTATATCAGGTCTTCGTGCTGATTATTCAGTGAATGAAGGCCAGACAATGGAAGTAGCTCGTTTTGATGTATCAAGCGCAGATTTTTCATCGAATGAAATTACAATTAGCCTCAAAAATAACTCTCAAGGTTTAAGCTTTGAGCGCGGTGATCGCAGTGGGCAATGGGTTCTAAAAGCCTATTACGGTTTCGAGACAGCTCGCGTGGGAACTTGCTCTTCATGGAACTGCGAAAGAGAAGTTAAAGATAGTCTTGTCGCCATGGGGCCGGATGGCCGTAAAACAGAAAGTCCCATAACTCTCAAGGTAAAAGATGTTCGTCGTAATGTAAGGGCCTCTGTTCCTGCAAGTTTTGACGTGACGGGTGATTTTAAGTTTACCTTTAATGCCGTTGATCCTAACCAAGAGATTGCTCCCTTGGTGCGAGTTTCAAAAGCTCCTGAATTGGGTGTGTTTGAGATCAAAAGAATTGTGACAAATAATTTTTTGAATCCACAATACGAAGCTACTTATGAGTTGAGCTGGTCTCAAATCCCCCCAACAGCAGTTGGGCAAGTCTTTCAGGTATCGCTCGATCTCTGTAACTCTCGTGTAAGTAGTTCACCTGGCACGACAAATTGTGTTACTCAGGCGATTCAGTTGAATGTCTTAGAACGTGAAGTGGCACTCCCAACCATCGCTCGTGGTGACTGGGACATCTCTCGTGTGAAATATATTCAACACAATAATGTATTCACTCATCGCCTGACGATTGCAGCTGGTCGTACCGGCTTAAATATTCTCAGTGTCAGTGCCATCTCTTCCGATAAGGAAGATGAGATCTCTATTAATGGTGGAAATGTCCGGATCCTATCTCAAAAGCCAGGACTAAAATCATTGAATGTCAGTGTCATGAATTCAGTTGGTGGAATGGCCAATGAAGTTTTCCTCTATGAGATTATGCCTCAAACTTGGTCTCAAAACATTTTGATCGGTGCAAATACCCCAGTCGTGGAATTTGAAGCTCTTGAGAAAGCACTTGGTAGCTCAAACCGCGAGTTTCGCGGGGGGATGAATCTAGATGCTCGCTCACTCTTTTTGAGAAGAAGTGTTTATGCCGGGACTCATTCTTTTATGCTTCCGGGAGCTGTGGATGATCTTGGATTTTTTGCGAAGAACCTTTCGCGCGTTATGATCATGACACCTGCACTTGAAAAACTACCAGCCGAGATTGTCAGTGAACTGAGAGCTCAGAACGTATTTATCGCTGGTCGTTCAAGTACGGATGCTGACTTTAATCTTCAGAAAGTCCTTGTTACTCCAGCTCCTCGACTAGGATCACCAAAAGATATCGTGAGCCTTGCAGGTAAACTCACAGGTGAGTCTAAGGATCCAACACTCTTTGCTGTTTTAAGCTCTTCTTCCTGTGAAAAGATCTTCACTCTCGTTCTACCTACTGCCATTCCCAAAGAGTACGTGGCCGGAGTGAGTTGTCGTCGTGCTAATGGAGGACGACTGATAGTTCTTGGTTTTGAGATGGCAGACCTCTCGTTTAGTGAACAGGATGCTCCTATGCTTGAGCAGTGGTTGAAGAGAATTACGGAGTAAAAAATGAAAAAACTATTATTTATTATCGCCCTTGCTTCGATGACTTCGGCTTATGCTGCTCTTGAGCAGGAGTTGAAATCTCTTGAGTTGCCTCAGGACTCATCCTTGGTCTCTACTAAAAGCGATCAGTTGTATGCGATCCAGTCACGTTTCTCACCTTTAAAGAATCGTCACGAGATTGGATTTACAGGTGGAAAAAATTTAAATCAAGACGGGCATCTTGATTCTAATCAATATGGTGTCCTCTATCGTTATCATTTAAATGATAAGTGGGGAGTGGGGCTTAATCACTTTCAAATGAATAACACCCTCTCTTCTGCGGGTAAGAAACTCCTTAATGATAATGGAGTTATTCCTGATCGTGATTTTGTTATAGCGCAAACAGATCTCATGCTCGAGTATAATCTTTTCTACGGCAAAATGAGACTTGATCTCGATAAGGTTGTTTATTTTGACCAATATTGGAGTATCGGCGCCGGACAAGTGGAGCTTGGACGTGGTTCAACCACCGCAGCTGTTCTTGATGCCGGTATCGCTTTTTGGATTGGTAAATGGGCATCAGCTCGCATGGGTCTTAAGAATGATTTTTATACTGAACAAAATCTCAATGGCAGCACGCGCGTGCACAATATGGTGGGGTATCTCGCCTTTGGTGTCATGCTAGGGGGAGGAAAATGAAATATCTCTACCTCTCAGTTATACTCTTTAGCAATTCGTCCTTTGCTCAGCTTGGAGCAGATGTCCTGCTTCAGAACGCAGCGACTACTTCTTCATCTGATACACCTTCTGCTCAGGTTATTGAGGCAGGTGATTTTAAGCTCACAGACAGCTTCTTGCAGACCTTATTTGTTGAATGGAAGAGTCATGGGCAGCAGTCTTTCGAAGTGAACCGCTGGTTTCGCCAACTCCTCACTCATGATTTTAAGGGAGCCGCTCACCAATGGACTAATATCCAAAAAGATCTGCCAGCTTCTCTGCGTGATACAGGTTTTTATGCCTGGACTTATTTAACTTGGAAGCTTGAGCTCAATCAGACATTCATTGAAAATTGGAGAACGGCACGCAAACTTCAAGGTAATGAAAGAGTAAAGGTGGCCCTCGATCAGTTTATCAGCCTTGCAGCTGGTCAGGCGTGGACGTCTCAGGCCAAGCCCTACATCGATCCAACTTTTAAAAATGAATTGACTGCATTGACCAATCCTTTAGGTTTTGATCTTGAGCTTTTGGCATGGGCCACTCGCTATGATGTGAATCATGCAAAAGCTATGCTCGATCGACTTCCGCTAGGGCACCCATTGGCCATGACCTTAGCAACAACGGCCACGCTTGGTTACGCTCGTTCTGGTGAAATTGGGGAGGCGGGAAAACTTCTTAAGAGAAGAGTCGAGCCTGAATTAGAAAAAATTTATGATATTAAAGAACTTCCTAAGTATTACATCACCCTAGCTCGTTTGCTCTATCAGGCTGGAGCTCTTGAAGCAGCCGATGCGTTTTATAGCAAGATTCCTCGCGGAAGCGAGCAGTTCCTGGCAGCTCGTGCTGAGAGAACTTGGGTACTACTTCGACTGGGAAGAGTGGGAGAGCTACGTGGAGAATTAGAAAGTTTGTCGCATAAAGTGTTTAAGGAAAACTTCCTCCCTGAGGTCGCTCTTGTTCGATCCATTTCAAACCTCAAGCTTTGTCGTTATGCAGATGTGGCTGAGGATTTTTCACAATTCATTTCTGGACACGAAAGCTGGATCAATAAGATTAACTCAGGACTGGCTAACCCAGATTCTAGCAAGGTAAGTGATGCACGTATTAAGCTCTTTGAAGCAGCCATCGCTCAGAAGGCTCAGGAGCAAAAGACTCTTCAGGCATTTGCTCTTGAAAGTATTAAAGCGGCATTGCCTGCAGTAGGTGAGCAGCCTCACTGGGTTAAGGCGCAGGCGCAAGTGCTTTCGGCTTTAGAAGAAGAGAAAAGAAGGCTTAATGCTGAAAAACTTCGCTTTTGGAAGAATAGAGAAATTGTTCTGGCAGAAGTAATTCGCAAAATGAAGTTTGTTAAAGTCGAATCAATGAGTCAAATACGTATGATGGCTCAAGATAATAAAAAAGAGTCTGAAATAACCACTGATACAGTGACTAAGATTCAGTCTGCACGTCAGCAAGGCTCTCAAAGCTATCCCTTTGATGGCGTTTACTGGCCAGATGAATTGTTTCAGCTCTATGCCAAAGCTCAAACACGTTGTGAAGGGAAGTAGAATATGAAGTTATTTTTACTACCACTTTTAGTGCTTCTCTCATGCGGAAAAGAAAGCTCCTACGTTTACCACTCGAAAGTTGTGAATGAGCTTACTTTCTCAGAGACTCATTCTGTGATTGGTGAAAGCGGCGCGGTTGATATCGTGTGGGTTATCGATAATTCCGGATCGATGAGTGTGATCCAAAATGAAGTGATCGCGAACACTGAAAAATTCTTGCGTGAATTTATGCTAAATCGCTCGCTTGATTGGAAGATGGGTCTTCTGTCTACAGCTGAACGTGAACGTCCGTACATCGGTTTTACTGACTTTTTAGGCCGATCAAGCCCTGACCCCGTAGCGCTTTTTCAAGCTGCTGTAAGACGTTTGGGTACATCTGGAGATGCGACGGAAAAAAGCTTTAAGCCTGTCATGGATAAGCTCAAGGAGTTTCCTAATTTCCTGCGCCCTAATGCTCACTTGGTTACGATCTTTGTGACTGATGAATATGAACAATCCCGCATTTCGGCACGTGACTTTCTCGATGATATGTACAGAATTAAAAATGGCCGCAAACAACTTGTTAAGGCTTATGCAGCTTTGCATGCCAAAGACTTTGGTTGCCAAACAAGCTACGGAGACCAAGTCGAGTATAGAAATAGCGTCTTCGAGGCTGCGATTACCGAAACCAAAGGCAAGGTCTATAGCACCTGCACGAATGATTTTGGTCTTGAGTTAGCTAATCTTGGTAATGAGATTGTAGCCGCAATTTCCTCGCCAGTTATTCTTCTATCGCGCAGACCGATCGCTTCTACCATTAGTGTCAACTACAAGGGAGCTCTGCTTCCGGGGGGGCCTAAGGTTGATGGCGGTTTTTGGGTTTATGATCCAGATGCCAATGGGGTGAGGTTTCATGATATGGATTTTGTCGATTTCAATGAGAGATTTGTAAAAATTGATTTTGATATTGATCTAGGTGCCAACTAGTAACTGCCTGACTTCTCTGTTGGTCGATATGTAGTAGGATTGGAAAAAATTCTCACTAGATCAGACATTTTTTCCAAAGCTGCTCTCTGGCCTGTTTTAATTTCTTCTACTTAAGCCTCCCACGTGGAGGCTTTGTTTTTGCAGTCTCTTGTTCCATGATGACCTGCTTTAATCAACCTGTTTGCGGCAAAACCTCTGTGATCAAATACGGTCGTTTCTATCGACGGAGTGAGTCCCGTTGGGTTCAACGCTATCGTTGTAAATCCTGTGGGGCTCACTTTTCTGCGGCCACTGGTACTTTAGAATTCAGACAACACAAACGCCGTGAAAATCTTCCGCTGCTGCGTCTTTTAACCGCAGGTGTGTCGCTCAGGCGATCGGCTTTCATCTTAAAAATTGATCGACGAACGGTTGATCGTAAGCTGGTGTATTTGGCAAAAAAAGCACGGCAGCGTCATCAGGATTTCTTGCTACAGCTTAAGAATCAAGTCACATCAATGCAGTTTGATGACCTCATCACAAATGAACACACTAAAATGAAGCCATTAACAGTCTCCATCGCGGTGGATGCCAATCGCCGATTTATTCTGAGTGCTAAAGTTGGGCGCATTCCGGCATTTGGTTTGTTAGCTGAACGTTCGAGAGCGAAGTATGGTAGGCGAGAGAATGATCATAAGAAGACGCTTAAGGCGATGTTTAAAGAGATGCATACAACAATTTCAGCCCAAGCACTTATTCAGTCTGATGAGCATCAACGATATCCGAAATTCGTCGAATGTTATCTGCCCGGGCGCGAATATCGGCGCCATCCTGGCGGGCGCGGCGCAATCGTCGGGCAAGGTGAGCTGAAGAAAAAGAAGTATGATCCGATTTTTATTTTGAATCACACCTGCGCAATGCTTCGAGCTGGGGTGAATCGATTGATTCGTAAAACGTGGTGCACGACAAAAAAGCCTGAGAGACTTCAGATGCATCTAGATATTTATATTGATTTCTACAATCGCCTATATTTAGCCACTAAATCTTGATTGAAGGACAAAAAAAGTGCCGACACATTGGTCGGCACTCTATGACTAACAACACATAAGTCGGTCAGTTATTTAGTTTTTGAGGGCACGATCCGCTCTCACGTAACCAGAAGCGGTAGAGCTTCTCAGGTCATCACCTCTATTGGCAGTATTCATCAAACGCATCTTTACTTCAAGTGGAGTCAGGTTTGGCTCTTGGGCCAAAATCAAGCCTGCGATTCCTGCCACGTGAGGGCAAGCCATGGATGTCCCAGACATTTTTTTGTAGTTATTGCCTTGTACGGTTGAAAAAGTGTCTACACCTGGAGCAAAGACATGAACCATCTTTGCGCCGAAGTTTGAAAAGCTTGCACGTTGGCCCTTACCGTCCATGGCCCCTACAGAAACCATACTATCGATCTCATAGTTTGCTGGAAAAGTTGGGGTGGTGTCGTTGTTGGCACGACTGTTTCCTGCAGCTGCGACAAAAAGAATGCCAGCTTGTTCTGCTTTCTGGATCACTTCGAAAAGTGCTTCAGAACGCGGGCCTCCGCCCCAAGAGTTACTCATAATATGAACACCGCGGCTGATGGCGTAATCAATTGACTTCAAAGCCCCTTCAAGAGTTCCTGAACCTGAGTCAGAGAGGAATTTAACGGGGAGAATTTTTACATGGGCCATAACACCTGCGACACCAATTGAGTTGTGTTCAGCTCCGATGACTCCAGCGCAGTGAGTTCCGTGGCCATGACCATCCATGGGGTTATTAGTATTGTTTGCAAAGTTATATCCATAAACGTCATCGATATAACCGTTGTTGTCGTCATCAATATTATTGCCTGGGATTTCATCCGTATTGATCATGATGTTGTTCTTTAGATCAACGTGATTATAGTCAACACCTGTATCGATGACTGCGATCTTAATATCTCTCGAGCCTTTGGTCATTTTCCAAGCTTCAAGGGCACCGATATCTTTACCAACGACCCCGCGAGAAAGGAATCCTCCCGAGTTCTTGCCATCGTTATTAAGGCCCCATTGCTTAGTGAATTCAGCATCACGAGTAAGAGCGTAGTAGGTGTGGTTTTCTTCCACATACAAAACACCTGGCATCGAGCTGGCTTTTTGCATAAAAGATTTATCATTGCTTGTGACTTTAGCAAAGTTTCCTACTTTTAAGTTCAGCGGTTGAGCTGATGGGAAACTTTTTAGAGAGTAGTTGTCTTCGTATCTAATAATATATTCAGTAGCAAAGACGGGTGTAGCGATGAGCAAGCTCGCAAGAAGTGTTTTCATTAATCCTCCATGATTAACTAAGTTTCTCTTAGGATTTCAATGCGAAGACAGCTTGAAAAGAGAAACTCACAAATGTAAGAATATAAAATGAGAGCTGATCACTCGGTTACTTCGCTCTAGATTATAAAGAGATAAAGTATTGAGACTATACCTAACCCCCAGAGAAGTGGACTAATCTCTTTGGTCTTTCCTGTGAAAACTTTCAGCATAATGTGTAAGAAAATTCCCCACATCAGCCCTTTAGATATTGAAAATGAGAGTGTGATAATGATGGTTGTTGCGAGGGCAGGTAGCCATGATTCCATCTCTTCTTGATTCACTTCAAGAATAGATCGACCCATCATAAAACCCACCAGGATCAGCACAGGTGCTGTGGCAAAAGCTGGGATACTCACAACCAATGGTGCAATAAAAAGGCAGGGCAGAAAAAAGAGTGCTGTAAAGACCGAACTTAAGCCCGTTCTTCCTCCTGCTTGAATACCAGAGGCACTTTCAATAAATGTTGTGCCTGATGAAGTTCCTAGAAGACCTGAAGACATCGTGGCAATCGCATCTACCACAAGCGCTTTTTTTAAATTTTTGGGCTCTCCTTTCTCATCCATAAGATTGGCGGCCCGGGCCACACCCAAGAATGATGAGATAGAATCAAAGAGGTCAGTCAGCATCAGAGAGATGATGGCCGGTAAAAGGCTCCAGCGAAGTGCGTCCCAGATATCGAGTTTAAACATCACACTTGTAAAGTCAGGCGAAGAGAAAAACTCTGTGGGCATTGAGACTTTTCCGCGCAAGAAAGCAATGGCACTCAGGCTGAAGATCGTAATTAAAAAAGCAAATGGATTTTTTTTAAGAGTAAAATAGATTGCGAGCAAAAGACCCAGTATCGTGTAAAGAGCAGTTTCATTCATCTTGCCGATGGTCACGAAGGTCGCTGGGTCGGCGATAATGATTCCTGCGTTTTTTAATCCAATAAAAACTAAAAGAAACCCGATCCCTGATGCCGTGGCAATTTTAATATTTTTAGGAAGGGCGAGAGCGATCTGCTCTCTGAGTGGAGTAAGGCTGATCACTAAAAAAAAGATTCCAGACCAGAAAACTAATCCCAAAGCCGTGGGCCAGGGTATTTTCTCACCAAGCACGAGTGTGAAAGTAAAAAAAGCATTCAGTCCCATCCCCGGAGCAATAGCATAAGGAAGTTTGGCGTATAGTCCCATGAGTAGTGTCATGCTTGAAGCCAGAAGGACTGTGGCGGTGAGTACACCAGAAAAACTCATGCCAGTGCCAGGAGTAGATAAAATCGCTGGATTAACGAAAATAATGTAACTCATGGTGAGAAAGGTTGTGAGTCCGCCAATCAGCTCTTTTTTTATATTCATACTTCAACTTTTAACTTGGCCCGCACACCTGTGTTTAAGACAGCTTTGGTTCCAAAAGGAAGAATATAATTTATCGGGCCATGACCACAGGGCAAACCAGTATAAAATGGAATGTTACTCTCTAAGGCAAAAGCTTTAAGTGCTTCTTGGGTGCGGTCAGTTCCATCCTTCTCTAACCCTTCAGTGAATGTTCCAAGAATAATTGCTTTAACTTTTGAATTGATAATCTTTGCTTGCGCTAAATGGGTCAGCATACGGTGAATGGAGTAGCCGCGCTCGCCAACATCTTCAATGAAGAGAATTTTATTATCGGCTTTAAGTTCCCAAGATGTTCCAATAGAGGTCTCTAGAATTCGTAAGTTTCCTCCGGTCAGAGTGGCGCTGATCTCACTATTCTTTTTGGCAGCAGCATTAAAGGGGATGAGCCCTTTATATTCGACCGATTTTAATTTCCCTGCAAAAAAATTTTGATACTGCTTATTATCCTCATGGGGATTTTGAGGATCCATTTGAGAGAGAACGCGCGAATGTAATGTGGGCCATTTCCACACCTGATTAAAAAAGAGATGAAGAGCTGTGATGTCACTAAACCCCATGAGTGTTTTTTTATTTTTTGGTTTTTTCATCTTTTCTAGAAAAGGGATAAGCCTGGCTGAGCCATATCCACCACGCAAACACCAGAGGTATTCAGCCTCAGATTTTAGGGCCTGTTTAATATGATCAACCTGCGTCTCCACGCTTGAGGCAAAAAAGAGCTTGGGTTTTAAAAGATTTTTGGGAAGATCAAACTCGAGATCATTTTGATTTAACCAATCTAGGCCTTGGTTGAGATTTTTAAGGGGAGCCGCTGAAGCGGGAGCTATGATGGAGATTTTATTCATGTGTGTCCTTTCGGGAATTATTTCATAAGCACTGGTATTCAGGAAGATGCTAAGTGAAAAGCTCAAGTTTAAAGAGATTTATCCGATAAAGACCTTATGAAGTTTTGGCCTATAATTTTAATCCTTTGGGCCTCACAAGCCCTGGCCCTCTCGTGGCAAGAAAAGCTTAAAGGGCTTTTGCCTGAAAAATTGCAGTTCATCCAGCTTCAGAAAACGACACTCAAAGAAGTGGAGGCTGAGATCGGTAAGCCTGCTCTGGTGCGAGATAATAAGTATTATTGGGTCTACCAAGGCTTTGAGTATGCGCTGGAGTTAAAGGTTAAAGATAAAGTGATCCAGTCACTGCATTTTACATTCCCTAAGCAAGGGCCTTCAGTGGATGAGCTAAAGCTGGATGCTAAAAATTACAAAACAAGCACTCTCTCAGGAAGTCGCTACATGGACTACCATGATTTAGGTGGCTCAATTTCTATTGATCTCTCAACTCAATCCATATCTGTCATAAGGTTAAAGTGATTGTGATTAATCTAATCCTCATTCTTTTTTTATCTGAGGCTTATGCGGGCGCAAATTGCTCTAATCCTAATCATCGATATGTTCTAGATGCATCAGCGTGTAACCGAAATTATTCCAC
>DIVA01000105.1:5966-19254 GCA_002435705.1 Bacteriovoracaceae bacterium UBA6144 | reverse complement strand
GTGGGAGGTCTCTCGATCCACGCACGCACCAAGCTTCTAGGCCAGAGGATTAATAACGATGAGTACGAATGGATCTCACTCGTACCCACGCAAGTTTTTGACATCGTCAAAAATAAAACCACGCCGCCCAAAATGATTCGAGGGGCGATTGTGGGAGGAGATGCGATCGAGGAAGAATTGTATCAGCAAGCCCTGAAGCTGGGCTGGCCCATTCTTCGCACCTATGGGATGAGTGAACTGGGCTCGCAGCTTGCGACAGAAATCAAAGTCGGCGATGGCCTCAAAATTCTAAGTCATGCACAACTGAAGTTTGAAGCCGAAGAGACACTCGTTGCCTCGAAGTGTTTATTCACACTCAAAGTGAAAACTGATTTTTTAACACTCACGCAGTTTGATCGATACGGGGACTGGTGGGCACTACCTGACCTCGTTGAAATGAAGAATGAGAGACTCAATATCTTAGGTCGTTTGGATAATGTGATTAAAGTTCTCGGCGTCAAACTTGATCTCACCAGTCTCGAGCGCGAACTCAAAGTCAAGCTCGGGTTGGAAGTGATTCTCAGGGCAACGCCGGATGAACGCCGTGGCCAGCGGATTATTCTTTTTACAGAAAAGAGTGTGTCTCTTGAGGAAGTGAATAAAGATCTGTTAGGGTTTCAAAAAATCAGCGAGTGCCGGACAGTTTCATCTTTTCCGCGCACCAGCCTTGGTAAGATAAAGAGAGGCCAGCTTGGATAAAGTCATCTGTCTTGGGAAAAATTACTCTGAACACGCCGTGGAGATGAAAGAAGCACTCCCCGAAAAACCTGTACTCTTTCTCAAACCACCCTCGTGTCACACTGAAATCAAAGACGGTCAAACACTCCGACTTCCGTGGGAGCGCGGTGAGATTCACCACGAATGTGAAGTGGTGCTGAAGCTCTATAAAAAAAATGTGATCGCGATCACATTGGGTTTGGATCTAACTCTGCGGGATCTTCAGAAGAAACTTAAGCTGGCCGGACACCCCTGGGAGATTTCCAAATCCTTTAAGCACTCCGCCCTCACGCTCCCGTTTACGGCCCAGAGAGATTTTCCCAACTGGCGAGAAGAGCCCTTTAGATTTTTTGTTAATAACGAACTTCGCCAAGAGGCGAGCCTTAAGGACGCTCTTTTTTCTCCGGATGCAGCCATCCATCACGCCGATGATTATTTTCCGATTTCTGATGGTGATATTGTTTTTACTGGCACACCCAAAGGTGTCGGTCCCTTGAAGCCCTGGGACGAAGTACGTTTTGAATGGGGCCCTATTCAAGCCAAAATCAGGCTGGTGGAGTAATGAGTCTTCACGACCTGACTAACATTCTTCAGCGTCTCGAGATCATGGCGAATCTGCTGGCGAAAAAAGATTTTAGTGAATTTAGTCAGCAAGAGATTAAAACGGATGTCGAAGCTGATCTTAAAAGGCTCAAGGACCTCTTTGATCAGCTCAGTAGCGGTCAATAAACTCTTCAGGTACGGCAAACTTAAAAACCGGTGTGGTGATCTCAAAAGTCTCGCCCTTGCTAGAGAGCATTTCAAAGTGTCCCCACATGCGACCGGTCATTGTTTGGAGTGGGCAGAAACTCGAGTAATTAAACTTTTCTTTCTGTTTAAAAAAGGGAGTGAATCCTACCACTCCGGGTCCGTGAACTTGTCTGACCTCTCCCGTGGCATCTTCAATATGCCACGTGCGTTTCAGCAGCTGGGCCTCAACACCACTCACATTCGTGATCGTCACTGAATACTCAAAAAGAAATTGTCCCTGCATGGGATTAGAACGAGGAAAATCGAAGTGAGTTCTTACTTCAATTCTATAACCATGGCTTTCTTCGATAAAAAGAGGGGTATGAGTGCTCATACCCCTGATTATAAATTTTTATTAGAGAGAAGTCATCCCAAGGCTACCAAGATTTCCGAAAGCTTCATTTTTCCACACCGCACCGAGGTGATCCACCACGTAAAGTGAGTTGTCTGAAACCGTAAAGTAGTTATAACCCATCGATTGCGGCTGAGCCGTTCCAAAAGCAACCAATGAAACCTCTCCCTTCGCATTAATGGTGATTAACCCGCGATTGGTAAAAAGATAATTGCCACCGGCTTTCGTGATTTTTGTTCCTCTCGGAAAAAGACTTCCACCATAACGAGACACTAGACCCGTGCTATCAAGTGTATAGAGGTCACCATTGGTTGTTGTAAACCAACATCCACCCGTCGCAGCCACATCATTTGGATTCAACCCATCCACGATCATGCGCTCAACTTTTCCAAAATCACTAATGGTATAGAGTAGACCATCCCCGCGACGAGGCTTGACGGTAAAAAATCTTCCACCAGTTTTCTCCACGCGACCGAGATCCTTAATCTCTTTTTCTTGATACATGACACCCTTGCGATCAATCGTCCAAACTGAGTCCTTATCAGAAAAATAGTTCGCCCCTGAGAAGTCTACCTTCCGAGGAGCTTCGAATTCTTTTTTATCGATACGATAAAAGAATCCGTCTTCATCAATCGTCGTGATCTGACGTTTATCGTTGATATAAAACTGCCCGCCTTTGGTGGTCACCATATAGGGCAAAATGAATTGATTGAGGTTGTACATAAAACCCTTAGCGTCGATGGTCAAAACCACTCCGTTCGGGCGAATGAGGTAAGATTGAGCAAAAGCTCCAGAGAATGTGACGCCTAAACTAAGCACCATTCCAAGTAGATATTTCATAACGGCCTCCCATGATTTGAGCTGGGGCACTATAACCCAAAAGTAAATACTCGGGGGGCTTGTCTGAAATAATTACTTAGCTGGCTTGAAATCAAGGGCAACGGAATTAATACACCAGCGTTTTCTGGTGGGGGCCGGGCCATCATCAAACACATGACCCAGGTGAGCCTCACATCCGGCACACTTCGCTTCTACCCGGTGCATGCCATAGGAAAAATCATCAATCAGTAAGACCGCTTTATTGTCTTTGACGTCCCAAAAACTGGGCCAACCGGAGCCACTGTCAAACTTTGTCTCAGAATCAAAAAGCTGCTGACCGCAGGCGACGCAGAAATACTCGCCTTTCTCGTAGTGTTTATTAAATTTTCCACTAAAAGGAGCTTCAGTTCCACCAAGGCCACAAACTCTTAGCTGTTCTGGTGTGAGTTTCTGTTTAAATTCATCTTTCATACTGCTATTCTACTCCTTATCTCTTGGAGTTTTAAAGTGAGTTCATCAACTGTCTATCTTTTAGCCCTCGGTGCGAATTTTTTCTTCAGCACGGCGAGCCTTATTTTCTCACTCTACTCCAAAAAATTCTCTCCTTGGTGGGTCAACCAACTTAAAGTGTCTATCGCCATCACGCTCTTTGGCATCGCCTGCCTTTTGACCCCTACGGTTGCCGTCAGCTATAAGGCCATCGGCTTTCTCATGTTCTCGGGCTTTATCGGTCTTTGTATCGGTGATCTCTTCCTATTTAAGGCCTACACCACTCTCGGCGCAGGTCGCTCGCTGGTGCTCTTTAGTTTTCAACCGATCCTCCTGGGACTCTACGGCTGGATTTTTCTGTCGCAAGTTCTCAGTCTTAATCAAGTCGTCGCCGTCACCTGCATGATCGCCTGCCTCTTCGTTTTTCTCCTTGAGCGCAATAAACTCACGGGCTCGTGGGATCTTAAAAGTTTTCTGTGGGCCTTTGCCGGTATTTTTCTTGATGCCTCGGGAGTCATGCTCACTCGTGAAGCTTATGAGATGACTCAAGGCCTGGACTCTATGCAGGTGAATTTCATTCGCTGCACGGGAGCGCTTTTGGGGTTTGTGCTGATCAAACCGAAGATGTTTATCAGCATGTTCGGTGACTTTATGCAGATGAAAAAGCGCGAGAGCGCGCTGATTGTTATCGCCTGTATCTGCGGGACCTTCGTTTCTCTGTCACTCTACTTAGCCGCTTTGAAGCACGCGCACATGGCTTCACTCACGGCCGTTGCCATCACAGGCCCGGTGTGGGTTTCGATTCTCGAGTGTTTCTGGGAACGCAAGCTTCCCAACCGCTACCTCAGCGCCGCTTTTGCGCTCTTTGTGCTCGGTTTTTACTTTATGGCCAAATAGGGGCCACAAGCCTCAACATAATTTGTTAACCTATGGATTTTCCAAGTTTTTCCTTGTCACCCATCTAAATAATTAATACTCTACACGGATTCCAAGGAGCCCCCATGAGTTTATTGTCGGATTTAAAAAACCGCGTTCTGGTTTTAGACGGTGCTATGGGCACCATGATCCAGCAGTACAAGCTGACGGAAGAGGATTACCGAGGTGAAAGGTTTAAAAGTTTTCCGCGACCTCTCAAAGGTAATAATGATCTTTTGGTTCTCACAAAACCTGAGGTGATTGAAGCCATTCATCGCAAGTATCTTGAGGCCGGCGCGGACATCATTGAAACCAACACCTTCAGCGCTCAACGCATTTCCATGAGTGATTACGAAATGGAAGACCTCTCGTATGAGATCAACCTCGTCAGCGCACAGATGGCAAAAAAACTCTGTGTTGAATTCACAAAGATGGATCCAACTAAGCCGCGCTATGTGGCGGGCTCTATTGGTCCCACAACTAAAACCGCATCACTCTCACCTGATGTGAACAACCCGGGCTTTCGCGCCATCTCTTTTGATGAACTGAAACTCGCTTACAAAGAGCAGGTCGATGCCTTGGTGGTGGGCGGGAGTGATATTCTTCTCGTCGAAACCATCTTTGATACCTTGAATGCGAAAGCTGCGCTCTTTGCGATCAGTGAATACTTCGAAGAAAAAAAGATTGAACTTCCGATCATGGTTTCGGGAACGATCACGGATCAGTCAGGCCGCACGCTCTCGGGCCAAACCGTGGAGGCGTTTCTCTACTCTGTCTCTCACCTGCCACTTCTCTCTATCGGTCTCAACTGTGCCCTTGGGGCGGACCTCATGCGACCTTATGTGGAAGTGCTCGCCAACAAAGCTCCCTTTCATATTTCCGTCTACCCCAATGCTGGTTTGCCCAATCAATTTGGTCAGTACGACGAAACACCCGAGTACATGTCCGGAGTGGTGAAGTCTTTCATTGAGAAAGGCTGGGTCAATATCGTCGGTGGTTGCTGCGGAACCACTGATAAACATATCCGCGCCATCGCCCTTGCGGCGCAGGGAATGAAGCCGCGCGCTCTCCCACATTTTGAGCCCACACCCAAGTGGTCAGGGCTTGAACCGCTCACTATTTTTCCTGGCAGTAACTTCATCAATATCGGTGAACGCACAAATGTCACTGGATCGATTCAATTTAAAAAGATGATCGCAGAAAATCGCATGGACGATGCACTTAAGGTCGCCCGTGAGCAAGTGGAAAACGGCGCACAGGCGATTGATATTAATTTTGACGATGGAATGATTGATTCTGAAAAGATGATGGAGAATTTTTTAAACCTCATCGCCAGCGAGCCAGATATCGCCCGCGTTCCCATCATGATCGACAGCTCTAAATGGAGCGTGCTCGAAGCGGGTCTTAAGCGCGTGCAAGGAAAAGCCATCGTGAACTCTCTCTCGCTCAAAGATGGAGAAGAGGAATTCATCAGACGCGCGCACCTTGTTCGCCGCTATGGTGCCGCCGTCGTGATCATGGCCTTCGACGAGAAAGGCCAGGCTGACACCTACGAGCGTCGGATTGAAATCTGCCAGAGAGCTTACCGTCTCCTTGTTGATCGCCTGCATTTTCCGCCGGAAGATATTATCTTTGACCCTAACGTCCTAACGGTCGGCACTGGGATGGAAGAGCACGCCAACTATGCTCTTGATTTCTTCAAGGCAGTGGGCTGGATCAAAAAGAATCTTCCCCACGCGCGCACTAGCGGCGGGATCTCCAACGTCTCCTTCTCGTTTCGTGGCAACAATGTGCTTCGTGAAGCCATACACTCCGTGTTTCTCTACCATGCTATCCGCGAGGGCTTAGACATGGGGATCGTCAACGCAGGGGCACTCCCGGTGTACGACTCCATTCCACAAGAGATGCTGACTAAAATTGAAGACGTCGTTTTAAACCGCAAGGCCGATGCCACGGAGAAACTGATCGAATTCGCTCAGAAGATGACCGAAACCAAGGGTCAGGCAAAAGTTGAAGACCTGGCCTGGAGAGAGCTCCCCGTGGAAGAGCGCCTCACGCATGCGCTAGTCAAGGGCATTGCAGATTTTGCTGAAGTCGACGCCGAAGAAGCGCGCCAGAAATACCCTCGCCCCTTGCATGTCATCGAAGGTCCTTTAATGGATGGCATGAGTGTGGTGGGNNCCGTCGCCTACCTGCAGCCCTTCATTGAAAAAGAGCAAGCTGGAGCAAAAGCGCAGAAACAGGGCCGCATTCTTTTGGCCACAGTCAAAGGGGACGTACACGACATTGGGAAAAACATTGTGGGCGTTGTGCTTGCGTGCAACAACTGGGACGTGATTGATCTTGGAGTCATGGTTCCCTGTGAAAAAATTCTCGAAGTCGCCAAACGTGAGCAGGTCGACATGATCGGTCTCTCAGGACTCATCACTCCGAGTCTAGATGAAATGATTCACGTGGCCCAAGAGATGGAACGCCTAGGGATGAACATTCCTGTGCTCATTGGTGGAGCGACCACCTCGCGCCTGCACACGGCCGTGAAGATTGCTCCTCAGACAAAAAACGTCGTGGTGCACGTGGCGGATGCCTCGCGCTCAGTTCCAGTGGCAGAAAAGATCAAAACTCTCGAGGCTCGAGCAAAGTTCAAGACAGAGCTGGATCTCGACTACCAGTTGCTAAGAGATCAACATCAAGCTTCGAATCAAGAAATCACTTTCATCACTCTCGCTGAAGCTCGTGCCAATAAGTTTAAAGTCGACTGGTCTAACTATGAGATTCCAAAACCTGCACAACTCGGTGTTCACACTTTTGATCTCTCGATCGATGAGATCAGAAAATACATCGACTGGACTCCCTTCTTTCATACCTGGCGTCTGCGAGGCTCCCACCCGAAGATCCTTGAAGACAAAGAGATGGGAGAAGAAGCACGCAAACTCTTCTCGGATGCCCAGAAGATGCTGGATCAGGTGACACGCGAGAAATCCCTGCGGCTCAAAGCGGTCTACGGACTCTTCCCTGCCCACTCACAGGGCGACGACATTGTGGTGGAGGGCCTGCGCGTGCATGAAGCCGCCTGCGGTAAGCACGGATCGCATAAAACATATAAAGAAGACCGCAGCTTGGTACTAGAGACGCTCAACATGCTTCGCACGCAAAGAAAAATGCTAGAAGCAGACTCGGCGAATCCAAGTCTGGCTGATTTTGTGGCCCCCAAGAATGATTACGTCGGTGCCTTTTGCGTCACGGCTGGCCTGGGTCTGGATGAACTGTGCAAAAAGTTTGAAGCTGAACACGATGACTATCAAGGAATCTTAATTCGCTCGCTGGCTGATCGCTTAGCAGAAGCCTGTGCGGAATGGATGCACCTGCGTGTGCGCCGTGAATTCTGGGGTTATCAAGCTCTCGAGAATCTCTCCACAGAAGAGCTCATCAGAGAGAACTATCAAGGAATCCGCCCGGCCCCTGGCTATTCGGCGTGCCCTGATCACACGGAAAAAACTAAACTCTTTAAGCTCTTGAACGTCGAAGAAAACATCGGCGTGAAGCTCACTCACTCCATGGCCATGACTCCGACGGCTTCAGTGAGCGGCTGGTATTTTTCTCACCCCGAAGCTAAATACTTCAACGTGGGCAAAATCCAAGAAGACCAGCTACAAGACTACGCCAAAAGAAAAAATTTCACCGAAGCTCAGGCCCGCACATGGCTTTCAGCTAATCTCCTCTAGGAACATTTATGACTAAAGTTGTTGATCATATTAAAAATTCTTCAAGCGCTCTCTTCTCCTTTGAGATCCTTCCTCCTCATGCCGGTGAGAGTATTAATATTCTTTTTGATAACATTGCTCCTCTCATGGAGTTCAAACCGAAGTTTATTGATGTGACTTATCATCGTGAAGAATTTGTGCTCAAAAAACGTGAGGGTGGTCTTCTCGAACAGAAAAGTATTCGTAAGCGCCCAGGCACAGTGGCCATCTGCGCCGCTCTTATGCACAAGTTCCACGTAGATACAGTTCCGCATATTATTTGCGGTGGCTTCACTAAAGAAGAAACAGAATACGCTCTGATTGATTTGAATTATCTAGGTATCGATAACGTTCTGGCCCTGAGAGGAGACTCCATCAAAGGACAGGCGGACTTCTCCGCCAGTCAGGGTGGGCATGCCTTTGCTAGTGAGCTGGTTGAGCAAATCCAGGCCATGAATCATGGGCGCTATATCGATGCTGATCTTGAAAATGCTATCCCCACGAACTTTTGTATTGGCGTGGCCGGATACCCAGAAAAACATTTTGAAGCGGCAAACCTGAAAACAGATCTCAATTGGCTCAAACACAAAGTTGATTGTGGAGCAGAGTACATTGTGACCCAAATGTTTTTTGATAATTCAAAATTTTTCTCTTTCGTCGATAAATGCCGTGAGGCTGGAATTAATATTCCCATCATTCCAGGTCTCAAGCCTCTGACCTCTAAGAGACAGATCAGCATGCTGGCCAGTCGTTTTCATATTGATATTCCGGAAGATCTAGCCGATGCCGTGGCCAGGGCTAAAAATGATAAAGAAGTGAGACAAATCGGGATTGAGTGGACCATAAATCAATCAAAGGAGCTGCTCACCCATAAAGCTCCGTGTCTGCATTTTTACTCCATGGGGAAATCTACCGCGATTAGAGATATCGCTGAACACCTGTACTAGTTACAGGTGCCGCAGCTTTTATCTTTTTCTTGGATTTTTTTCCGAATGCTCTCCACATGATCAAAAAAATAACTCGAAGCTGACTTCCCCACATCTGTTTCCAATAACCAAGCCAACTTTCCTACGCCGGGGATTATTTTGATCACCTCTACCACCACATCCTTACCTGTCACGACTCCACCGTCGGAGCGGATAAAATGAACTTTTGTTCTACAGGCTTCGGGATCAAGTTGAGAAAATTGTGTAAAAACAGACTCAGAGCTGAGTGGGACATAGGTTATAATATGATTGAGATCTAGCCTCTCAAGTCCCTGCTTAAAGCGCACACAGAGGGGGCACTGGTCATCATAAATAAGAAGCGGTAATTTGTAGTCCATGGACTTAATGATAGCATATTTTTGAGGTCTTCATGCTGAGTTTTACGAGACGAGATTTTATTAAACTTTTGGGAATTTCAACTCTTGCGCCAAGTGTTTTAAGCTCTTGTGCCAGCTCAAGTTACTCAAGTTTTTCTTTTACTCCTCTTATTCCCTCGGATCGTGATGAGTTACTTACGACGTCTGGACTAAGTTGGAAGCGACTTATAAGTGAGCAAGAATCGATTGGCGAGAATCTTCTCTTTGGAACCAACAACGATTACCTACAGATTTTTCCTCTCTCAGACAATCGCGCCATCCTTTGGGTGAATCACGAGTACATCTACCCCCTTCTATCCTCCAAGCCTGAACGAACAAAGGCCAATGTGCTTTTTGAAATGAGCATGGTCGGGGGAAGCCTCATTGAAATTTCTCAATCCAGCAGTGGATGGGAGGTGGTCAAGAATTCTCCGTTTAATCGTAGGATTTCGGCACAAACTAAAATTCCTTTTGCTGGTGGAAAAAAAGTCAAAGGCACCAACACAGCGATCGGAACTCTCGCCAACTGTGCGGGAGGAAAAACACCTTGGGGAACCGTTCTAACCTGCGAAGAGAACTATGATGGTTTTTTTGGGGAAACTGATTTTAAAACCAAAAAACATATCCCCTCAGAATGGCTTCAGTGGGATAAATTCTTCCCTTATCCTCCAGAACATTATGGTTGGGTGGTTGAAGTCAATCCCAGCACTGGGGCAGCAATTAAACACACCTCCATGGGTCGCTTTGCACATGAATGTGCCACCGTCAGACTATCCTCAAGTAATATCCCCGTCGTCTATAGTGGTGATGACACAGACAACGAGCACCTCTACAAATTTATTAGCCGTGAAACAGGCTCACTAACTAGTGGGACTCTTTATGTGGCCCAACTTGAAACTGGCACATGGATTCCACTGACGCTTGCTGACTTACGATTGAAGAGCGTTTTTAAAGATGAGCTCGATCTTCTTATCCATGCACGCGAGGCTGCTAAGATTGTGGGAGCAACCCCACTGGATCGACCTGAGGATATTGAAGTCGACCCATTGACTGGTTCTGTGCTCGTGGCGCTGACAAATAACAAAACGGAAGGAAGGCCTTTTGGTAAAATTTTAAAGCTGATAGAAAGAAACAATGACCCACTATCTTTAAACTTTGAGCATGAAGTGTTTCTGAGTGGTGGGGATGAATCTGGATTCGCCTGTCCTGATAACTTGGCTTTCGATCGGGTAGGAAATCTCTGGATCACCACAGACATCAGTGGCTCAGCCATGAATCAAGGGGTGTTTAAGAATTTTAAAAACAATGGGCTCTTCGTGGTACCACGAAAGGGTGCGCAAGCAGGTCAAGCGATTCAAGTAGCCTCCGCCCCCAAAGACGCTGAGTTTACAGGCCCCCTCTTCTCACCAGACTTTAAGACACTCTTTCTCTCTGTTCAGCACCCGGGGGAGCTCACCAGAGATCTCACACGGCCCACCAGTCGCTGGCCCTTTGGCGGTGACCAATTGCCTAAATCTTCTGTCATTACACTTCAAGGTCCTCTCCTTGAGCAACTCATGAGTTTAAAATGAAAATAGAAACTAAAGATCTAAAAAAACACTTATTCATTTGCACTAACACTCGTAGCGACGGCTCTGGCTGTGGACCCAAAGGGGCCGATCTTATTGCAAAAGAGCTTAAGGGTTTCGTGAAAACAGAAAAACTTGATGGAGTGAAAGTGACACGCTCGGGCTGCTTGAGTATGTGTGAAGACGCCGTGGCGGGCGTCTGTTATCCGGAAAAAATTTGGATAACAAACGCCACAGAAAATGACCTTGATCGTTTAAAAGAGATGCTTAAGAGTTAGGTTCCCTTGAGCAAGGTTAACCGATTTTTGTTCGATCACAGAATTTGATGTCTTAAATTTTAGATTATACTGACCTTCATCCAGAATAATAAAATAAGAGCCATCGGGATTGACTCTGTATTCAGTCACTAAGTCCCCACTCGTAGCGCGTACTTCAACGACAACATTCTTCGTTTTCACACTCCCTACGATGGCAGGCCCTTGCATTCTTTTGAGTAGCAACTGCCAGCCCACTCTATTTTTCTCTACCGTTACATCTCTCCACTCTTTGTAATCAGGGTGGAAGCCGCCTTGTGAAGAGGAATTTAATTCAATCACAAATGGAATGACTTGCATTTCTTGGAACATCCAATCGATGTCTCCACCGTCGGCGTTATAGAGAAGTTCCCAAGGTGTGCCTGCTTTATAGTTTAACAAACGGCCCATTTCTTTGCCGATAGACTCAACCACTTGTTGAGCCTTACCTGGTTTACAGCCATAGGGGTAGAGCACGAGTTCACTAAATGAATGGTATGAAATATTGAACACAGGACGAATATTTTTTACAAAATTCATCATGACTTGTGTCTCAGGCTCGGATCCAGCTGATGGACCTCGGTAAGTTTGAGAAAAAGTCATTCCACTAGAGCCGTTGCAGGTGTTCCAAGTACCAGGGTAATTTCTATTAAGATCCACCCCGTGACCATTACGTGTATTTTTTCTCCACATGGAATCTTTCATCCACATGCGGTTATTTCCATCAACGTTAAACATGGGGATCACCCAAACTTCCGTGCTATTTAACCAAGTCTGTACCTGAGAATCAGAAGCATAACGTGTGAGGAGGTAATCAATGATATCAATTCCAACTTCCGGAGTCATGATCTCACGGGCGTGGTGCATGGAATTGAATAGAACTGCTGGTTTTGAGACGAGAGGATTCGAACTAATTTTAATGGCCCAAATATCTCGTCCCTCAAGCGATTTACCAATCGATTGAAGTTGAGTGAGATCTGGATAAGTTGCTTGAAAACGCTTAAGGGCTTCCTCAACTTTTGTAGGATTTAGATATTCTGGATCTGGGTTTCGCAGAAGAGTCTGGCTTAGCTCGTACACCACATTAAAATTTTGCTCTTTTAGTTTTGCAATCTCTTCTGGAGTTGCGAGTACTTCTAATTCTCCCTTGCGCCAATCAATCCCAGCAACGTCATATTCATGGGACCTCAAGTATTTTTTAACTTCCGGTGAATCCGAAATTCTTATAAGGGTACGATTGGGGTTCTCATCAGTGCCTGAGTGAGAAAAAGCAAAAGGACTAGCGAGAAGAAGTATTAAAGGCAGAAACATAAACCATCCTTGGTTTGAAGAAGATCATACTAGTAAGTCACCTTGAAAGTGGCTCGTCAAAACAGAAGAAGGATGTGTGAGAAAATGTCAGTGAATAATGTTGAGTGAAGGGATCAAGAAACAGCTAGATACTTTGATTTATCAGGGAAGAGTTTGGTTAATTCTTGCTTGTACTGTTCGTGCTTTTCTTTATGCCCCTGCACCAACAAAGCATCAACTAAGAGCTTTAGGCACTGAAAATCACGAATATTTTTATTATAGAGTTCAAGACCTTTAATCACAACTTGCGCCGGATCTGCGTCTTTACGAGAGTAATTTAAAACAAAATCACTGACGAGATAGTCCTCTTGATCCTTGGTGCCAGCACTGAAACGTGCCATAAAGCGCTCTGCTTCATCGAATTCATTATGTTCTGAAAGTATGGTAACAATCGCACGAATAAACTTAGAAAACTCAGCACAAGACACAGCAATCTTATCAAAGATACTGATGGCCTTAGGCGCCTGCTTCTCGATTAAAAAATATTTACCTGCGATAAATAGGCCCGCACCCACGTAGTTAGTAAGCTCGCTGGTACGCTCGTCGAGCTGGGTAAAAATATCGTAATAGCTCTCCATGTCCTCATAGTGTTTTGTTACGATAGTTAAACGAATCACTTGGGTCAGGCGATCGGGGTTGGCCGGAAAGTATTTAGCTACTTTTTGAACAATACGGTAAGCCTCTTCGTACTTCTCTTCCCTCATGAATATTTCATAAAGACCAATCAAACATTTAAAGTGGATCGAGTTGAAGCCAAGACCTTTGTTATAATCAGTCTTTGCTTTATCAGCCTCTGACAATAGGTACTGAGCTTGCCCCATATAAAAGAGTGCGAGTGAAGGACGTGGGTGCATTCCCATGGCAGAAGTAAAGAC
>DIVA01000105.1:4191-5941 GCA_002435705.1 Bacteriovoracaceae bacterium UBA6144 | reverse complement strand
ATAAAGCTATCCACATCTTCTTCAGCAGCTTTGGCAACAGCCGTTTGAGAAATGTTAGATGTGACAAGGATCAAGCAGAGATTTTTATTGGATCCAAAATTCGCACGCACAAGTTTAAAGAGGTCAAAACCTGAACCACCGCCCACAGCATAATCAGAAAGCACTAACCCAATTTTTTGGGTTTTAATAATTTCCTGAGCCTCTTGCATTGTGCCTGCAGTATGGATCATGTGTCTCTTGGTTCCAAGATCGACCATCACTTTCAGTAAGCGATTTCGAGAACTAGAGTTCTTGTCGACCACAAGGACCGCATACTCTTTAAGATATTCTTGAACGACTAATTTCTTATCCAACCCTAGTATCCTCTTGCCGCTTTTAAAAATTCCGTCACGTGCTCTTGTCTCAATTGATACAAGCGCATAAACTGTTCAAAAATCTTTTGATCTTGCGCATTGAGTTCAACCGTCACATAAGACTCCTCATCGTCATGCTGGGTTTCAATACACTTTCCTTGGACACTGATCCTCTTACTCTTCTTCATATATTCAAACACAACGACGAGATTCACCATCTCATTCATCTGAAGCTCTTTGCTTTGCATTTTCAAGATAGCAGTATTTTCAAAAAAATCATCCACATGAACATCTAATTCTTGATTAGAAAAACTTGTCCTCTCTACAAAGGCACGAACTTTTGCTGACTCCGCAACAATCGGTTTACCTTCATCATTAACCGCAGGCGCTTGCACATTTGATACTAATTGAAGGTTGGGCTGTTTGCGAGCTTCTTTGGGCGTACCTGACTTTTCTGCAGATTCTTCAGTGATATCTTTTTCTGGCTTCACACGATTGGGTGATGCTTTTTGACGAATCGTTCCTGCTGCCTCATCACCTTTAGGAAGAAGATCTTCCTGTGGATCATCCGCATTCCCGTCAGGCAGAAGATCATCAAGGGACTTCATCTTTTTATCACGTAATGATTTTTCTCGAGCGATAGGCTCTTCGGTCTCTTCGAGAGGGTTCACTTTTTTAATATTCTTGGCGGCCCTGATCCTCTCGCTTCCGCTCCCCTCAAGGCCTTCCTCTTCTATCTCCTCGGATGCATCTTCATCATCAAATGCCACAGAGGTCTTTACTTTCTTAACTCTTTTTATCTGAGCAGGAGCTGAGGCATCTTCTTGCTCCTCATCACCCTCTTCCTCTACGTTGAGATCATCTAATTCACTACGCGAGCGGTTATTAATCTTTCCTTGAGCTCTGTCTTTTTTAAAGCTAGTCGTAAGATCGCTGCCCTCAAAGTGCTCGTCGACTTGGTCTTCAGCATCCTCTTGTCCAGATGTTGATTTCTTTGTGATTTTTCCTGCATAGTGAGCCTTACCTAGATCATCAGTTCCCTGGCTACTGCGAGCATTTTGAATTGATTTTTTAGAGATCGGTCGAATCTTGTCTGGATCAGTTTCCTCCTCAATCTCCTCCTCTGACTCCGCTCCTTCCATCGAAGGACGCTTCTTAGCTACTTTAGTTGGTACTTTTTCACCTTTGGCATTTTGGTAATGACTCGGGCCGAGATCGTCGGTAGAAGTAGCTCCACCATAGTCTTCATCTTCTTCTTCACTCCATGCCCCTTTTTCTCTGGCAGCACGAATCTTCTCCTTACGTCTTTCAGGAGTGATTTCTTCTTCCTCATCAGCTTCATCAAAGAGCTCACCCTTGGTTTTGGCTCGCTCTTGTCTCTCTTTTCTTTCTTTACC
>DIVA01000105.1:0-4064 GCA_002435705.1 Bacteriovoracaceae bacterium UBA6144 | reverse complement strand
GTCTCCGATTTTCCACCGTAATCTGATTTCCGATCTGAATGTCCGTGCTCGAGCTTGCCTTTATACTTTTGCACGCCGACATCTTCTGTGCCAGCATTACCATCTTCATCAAAGAGAGAATCTGATTTCGCATTGACTGCATTTTTTTCTTTTTTATCATTCTTTTTATGATCAATTTGTCCATCATAGTAGGCGGACCCAAGATCATCTGTCTCCGAGTCACCTTCCAGGTTATCGAGATTAAGTTCATCTCGACCTACGTTGTGCTCTTTGTCTTCAATGGCTTTTTCTTTAGAGTTCTTGCCTTTTAAATGGCCCTCTAGCTTGTCATTCCCATCAATATCTTCTGTCAATTTGCCATCATTGATTTTTTGATCAGCATCGACACTTGTCTTAGAATTATCTGCCATCCCCTTCTTAACCAAAACTTCTTGGTCAAAGGATTCAACAATGACTTTTTCTCTTGAAAGCGCGTAACTTGAGTTTTTACAAATCTCGAGGTTGTCTTGATTGGTGCGAAATTTCGCAACGACAGTATCATCTTCTTGATAGAAGAGTTGAATTTTTTGCCCTGACACAAGCCAGAGATTTTCTTTCCAAACGAATTCTGGTTTTTGCTCACCTCTGAAGAACCAGTCTCCATCGGCCATATGAAAATCATCTCTTATGCCGTCTTTAAAAACAAACTGCCAAAGACCTTTCTGACCGTCGACCTCTACCCATTGGGCCACAAAAGGAGAGGGACCCATTAATTTGATCATCCAGCGATTAAGAACTCGCTTAGTGTCCTGTGGATTTTTTGTGATCCACATATCATCCACGACTTTTAAAGCGTCATTCCACTTGATCTGAGGTACATCTTTCTTGCCCCCATCTTTTTCATTCTTTGAGTCTTTGACTGTTTTATTTTGCTCTGTTTGCTTTTTGGTTAATCCAACCGAGAGCGCTTTCTTCCAAAAATCCATCTTAAACTTCAAAGGCTTTGCTTTGAGATTTGGATCTAGCACTTCCTGACAGCCAAGCTTCATGAAGGCAGTTTCCACGTTTTTATTCTGCAAGTAATTGACGACGGATACTTTTATGTTCGCATCTTTAAGGATTTTCTTTGATATCTTTAAAAAGTTTAAAACTTTCGTGAGATCATCTTTATTTTTTACGCAAGCGATAATGAGAGTCGCACCACTGGTTTTTGCGACTTGAATAACTTCTTTATCATTATCCACTTCATAGATGTCACCGAAGTCTTTTGCATTCGCTTCAATGACATCCTCAAGCGGCTCCCAGTCCGCTTGGAATAAGTATTTCACTAGCACGATATCAGACATCTTGACGGCTTTGTTAATTGTCACAGTTATCTTCTTTTCGAAATATTCAGTTTAGTTATTTAATTATTTAATTTTTCATATTTCCTATCGGCAGACAGTCACCTAAAGTATCCTTAATAATTAATTAAGATGGGGCCATGGAAGAAAACGAAATACCAGAAGAGGACAATCAGGAAATCCTTCAAAATCTTGACGAAAGTGGTCAGACAGAAGAACTCGTGGAGATGTTCGAAGAGCTGCCAACTCCGGATGTCGTTGAATTCCTTGAAGAGAAACCTGTTGAAGATATTATCTCTTATCTTTCAGAGCTAGATGTTGAAGACCAAGGTCGAATTTTTTCAGACTTTGCTATGGATCTTCAGCTCAAGATTGCACGTACATTTGACCCCAAAAAAGTCGCTAGCATCTTTCGACACATGTACTCGGATATTCGAGCTGACTTATATCAGCAACTAGAAAAAGAAGAGCAAATTAAATTGCTCCCCTATCTCGACAAGAAAACCAGAGAAGACGTTATCATACTTTCGGCCTATCCTCCGGAAACGGCCGGCGGTATTATGAATACCGACTTCGCTACGATCTATGAGGGAATGAGTGTGGCTCAGGCCATGGCCAAGATTCGCCATGATGCTCCCTCCAAAGATATGGTGATCTATATCTATGTTGTAGACGATGCCATGGTTCTCAAAGGATTTGTGACGCTCAAAGATCTTGTTCTGGCAGATCCTGATACAAAGATTGATGATTTGATCGATGAATTTTACGTCTACGCCGAAGTGAATGAAGATCGTGAATCGGTTGCTAAGAAAGTTGAAAAGTATGATCTGGCTGCAATTCCAGTCTTGAACTCACTCGATCAATTGGTAGGGATTGTAGGTCATAACGATGCGATCGAAGTTATCCGTGCTGAACAAACAGAAGACATGGAGAGACTTGCGGGTGTTATTCCCTCAAGTGAGGATGAGGGGTATCTTGAAACCCCTAGTATTAAACATTTCCAGAGACGAGTTGGCTGGCTAGTAGGACTTGCTGCCATGGGGATCCTTTCAGGAATGATTATTTCTGAATACCAAGGTGTATTGGAGAAATTTTTGATTCTCGCCATGTACATGCCCATGATGGCAGCCACTGGCGGCAACACCGGAACTCAAGCTGCCACTGTTATCATTCGTGCCATGTCACTTGGTGATGTTTCCAATTCCGACTGGCTGAAAGTTGTGCTGAAAGAATTAAAAATTTCAGCAATGCTCTCGATTTGCGTGGCAGGACTTACCTATCTCAAAATTGTCTACTTGAGTTATCAAGGTCTCGCCCCAGAGAGCTTCACCATCGGGTTCGTTGGCATGACGATCTCTCTGGCCATTGCCATCCAAGTTATCACCTCCGCAGTGATTGGAGCTGGCTTGCCGATTATCGTGAAACGCAGTGGCGGGGATCCCGCAGTGGTAGCCTCTCCAGCGATCACGACGCTGGTTGATATCACAGGTCTTTTAATCTATTTCTCAGTCGCGTCATGGCTTCTCAAGATGACTTGAGTGTTTAGTGCCTCTCATGTAATGTCTAGGGCATGAAAACACTCATTTTATGTGGCGGCTCAGGCACAAGACTCTGGCCACTTTCACGCACTCTTTATCCTAAACAATTTTATCCTCTCTTCGCTGGGCATTCTCTTTTTCAACAGACAATCCTGCGTAATCAAGCTTTCAGCGATGAGTTTGTGATCGTTGTGAACCAAGAGCAATTTTTTATGGCGGAAGATCAGTTTAAAGATCTAAAGCTTAACCAGAAGGCCACTTTCATCCTAGAGCCAGTGGGGCGCAATACAGCTCCTGCCATTGCACTCGGAGCCTTTAAACTCAATCCTCAGGATGTGATGCTGGTTGTACCTTCTGACCACTTAATTGAGAATCAAGTTGAGTACAAAAAGGTTGTCGACCGTGCTCTCCATCACGCTCAAGCAGGATCACTTGTCACATTTGGAATTAAGCCCACTCATGCTGAAACTGGCTTTGGGTACATACAAGCTGATGGTGAAAATGTTCATTCATTTAAGGAAAAGCCTGATTTAGCAACAGCCGAGTCTTACTTAAAATCAGGAAAGCATTTTTGGAATTCAGGAATGTTTGCTTTTAAAGCTGAAAGCTTTTTGATGGCCCTAGAGCAGCATCATCCGCAAATATATCTTCATAGCAAGAAGGCTTGGCAAGCTTGCCAGAACCTCCAGCCTCACCGAGTGCCCCTTGAACTCATGCAGTCCATCCCTGCTGACTCTATTGACTATGCTGTGATGGAGAAGTCAAAAGACATCAAAGTCATTCCAAGTGATATTGGTTGGAGTGATTTAGGTTCATTTGATTCTCTCTACGAAGCCCTGCCGAAAGATGAATCAAAGAACACCGTGGACGAAAACCATCTCTCCCTTGGCTCAAAAAATAATCTTGTCGTGAGTAGTAAAAAACTTATTGCCACTATTGACGTCGAAGATCTTCTCATCGTGGACACTCCCGATGCTCTGCTGGTTGCCAAGAAAGGGTCCTCTCAGAAAGTTAAAAACATTGTGGATTCACTCAAAAGCACAAACCCCGAATTGACTAAAATCCACACCACTGCCCACAGACCATGGGGCAGCTACACCATCCTTGAAGATTCCGAAAATTTCAAAGTTAAAAGAATCGTCGTTAAACCAGGTGCGAGACTGTCTCTTCAAAAACATGCACGGAGAAGTGAACACTGGATTGT
>DIVA01000130.1 GCA_002435705.1 Bacteriovoracaceae bacterium UBA6144 | reverse complement strand
CCTAGAGGTGTTTCGACCATTCTACCTAACTCTCTAAAATCTTACAAATTCGGCTTTAAAAACATTTTTCGGGTCTGTTTTGGTCAGGCATGTCCGGAGTCTAACGCTCTTTTTCAAGCTCGTTTAGGTACTCAAAAACATCATTGACCGCTTTTTTGTTCGCCTCGGTGGGCATCCCCGCATACTGCTGAGCAACCTTGATGTCCTTATGCCTCGTCACCGCTTGCGCCATGTCCATGCTGCCTGTCACGCGTCTAGTGATCGTTCCCATACTATGCCTCATCATATGAGTGGCAGAGTACTTGGGATACAACCCTGCCCTCTTTAAGGCCTCGTTGTACTGGTACTGGATCTCTCGGTACTGGAGCGGTCGCCCTCTGGAATGAAAGATAAAGCCTTTGAGCGCCTCTGGCACTCGTCTGAGCATAATATTTCTCACCCGATCATTCATGGAGGCATAACTGATCTCACCGTTTTTGGGCCTATCCTTGAGATAATCAAACTTCTTATTCTGTCCCCAAACCAGTGCGTACTGGACTCTGATCTCGCGGTTTTTAAAATCCACACATTCTGCTTGCAGACCGGCCACTTCACTGACCCTCGCTGCAAGGTAGAACTGTGTTTCCGCAAAATCTCTCCAAAAGGAATCGAGCTCCTGAAAAAAGAGAATCAATTCCTCTGGGGATAGTTTTTTGTGTTTGATCTGACCTTTCTTAATCACTCCTGCCTCTTTATGTCTCTTAAGTATTGGAGATATAAATAAAGCGTCGTAGTTCTCACGGTACCAATTGAAAACGGCCTTGAGATTCTTCAGGTCATTATTAAAATTAAGTCTTCGACCATTTAACTTCAAAGCCTCTCTCTTCTGATCCGCCATAAAGCGATCAATAAGCGTCGCTGTGATCTCGACCATTTTAAATTTCATCAAAGGCTCAAAGAAGACTGCTCGCTCAATCCGTTTGTCGCGGGTGGATTTCTCTAACGTGGATAGTTTGTTCTCTTTATAGAGATTCCAGACATCCTCAAAGGTAAACCCCAAGTCTTCCCCGTTCATCTTGCCCCGAATCCCATTCGTCAAAGGCCTATCGATCACCAAACTGCGCTCGATCAAGGCCTCTGGAATTGCTGGATGAAAGCTTGCCCGCCAATTGATAGCGTCTTTGAGATTTGTGAACTTGCGGGAATATTCAGTCCCATTGATGTATTTAATCGCTAGATACTTACCATTCTTCAGGTCTTTTCTAATTCCCGTCTGGTTCGGTATTTTCTTATAGTGGCTCATGATTCATTTCCCTCCATCACCCAATTAAGGATTTGTTCAGGAACGAAAAACAAAAAGCCACGCTTCTTCAATTTCGGTATTTTCTCATCTGCCGCTAAATTATAAACATGCCCAACAGAGCAGCCTAAAAACTTTGCGACATCATCGACTCGCCATATTTTCTTTTCAAAGAGCGCATCAGAGAGTCTCCTCTCTGATGCCAAACCGTACCACAAGTTTGTATTTTTTTGTATGTGATCTAAATGCATAAGACACCCCTCTTTAGAATTCTCGGCTCTTATGCAATACATAATCCTGCACACTTAAATTCAAATCGTGGGTCTCATTGTATTTCTTGACCATCAACTCGATTTTCTGTGTGCGGTTGAGACTCATCTCTTGCAGTTTTTGGATGTCACGGTCAGTGATCTTGCGGAAAATAATTTTTACGAGATCGGTGAAATCCACTTTTCGCCCAAAACTTTTATCATTAGCACGAGCGAGAGCTTCATTAATAATCTTCGCCACCTCTGGCTGCCCTCGAAAACTCACGATGAATTTCCCCTTACTCTCATCCATAGCACACACTCTGCGCTCTCCTCTGCCCTTTCTTCCCTTCTTCTTACTCACACTCTCAACATTCGTTTCCATAATCTACTCCTTTAAAATTTAATTGCCGCCCGCACCCATTCCCATCACTCGCCTCCAACCTAAAACTGACTACACCCTAGAAATTGGTTGAGAGGGGGTAGTCAGTTTTGAAGGTTGGGTAAAGGCGAATCATTCCCAACACTTTGCGGGCGGCATGACACAGCGTTTTGTGCCGATGTTACGCTCTAGTTTCACCTCAGTTACACTCCCCGATTGCCGGCCAATCATGGAGAAAACCTTGGTGAGCGAAGCCTATGTAAGGAATGGAAAGGGTAAAATCGAGGAAATCCCGCAACGGGATGAAATCATCCCACCGCGGTGGGATGATTTTGGAGCTTTTTGAGGAAAAAAGTGCGCTAAGTTATTGAAGGCCTGTCCCGCAGCGGGATGATTTTCTTTGAGTTCACCACAAAAACAAGAAAATGAACTAGTTAAGAAAATTAAATAGGTAGCTGTATCCAATAATTAAATGAAATGTAACAAAGTAGCCAGCAATCATAAATACATATCCTAAGAAATAAGCCCACATCATTTTCTTTGTCATATGTTCACAGCCAAAAGAAAAATAACTCCCCTTTCGAATAACTGAGATCTTCGCCAAAAGAAAAGAAATAAAGCCTGCTAGCATCAAGGCCGCACCATAGAGATTAACAGTCTGTGATTCCTTCATATCAAAGTACATCACTATAGGTATCAGGATATAAAACATGACCTCTGTAGCTTTGCTAAATTTATTCTCGTAAAACAGGGAATTACCCATCGGATCCACCCTTAGCTTTGCACCATCCTCTTAAATCAGTTTTAGCGTCCGTGTGATTTAAATCTTGAGAAGTAGAAATCTTAAGTGCTGTACCAGAGACTAGTGTCCTGGCAAAATCATCTATCCCACCTACGCCTATTTGGTAATTATATGAGTTTTTGATATCAGCAAGCTCCGACTCAGAGGCCATGCCTTGAAACCTTGCAATAAAACCGACAACTAACTGACAACCATTGTTTTCTTTGCTGATTGTAGCAAAATATTGTGAGGCTGTTGATTGGCGATTCTTATAGAAAAGGTAGGACGAAAATACCGGACATTCCCATACCGGTTTATCTTCTATTTCAACTCTGTGACCATCATCCGTGACCCATAATGGCATCGTATATGTCGCTGGCGGACATTTCTTCAAAGTATAGATCTTATATACAACACCACCCGATCGAATGCAGCTAGTCCCCATTAGACCAAGGCACATCATCAAAAACAAAATGAGTTTAAAAATAGAAGTCATAATTCCTTTAAAAGCCCCTCTGAATACAATAACATTATTTTAAATGAAATTTAATCTTCTTAATGCCTTAATGTTGCTATTGATCTCATGTGCCCACCATTCTCCCCTAACAAAAAAAGGGAAAGAAGTAGTAATAATGAAGCCTGAAGAAGGAAAATGTAAAAAGTTGAACGATATTTTAGTTTTTCCATTTTTTGGTCAAAAAAATGCATTAAATCTAGAGAACCGTTTTAGAAATGATATTGCTGAACTGGACGGAAATGTTGGCTATCCAATGAGGGTAAATATCTTCCAGCCGTCTTTAGAGGGAATCGCCTACAGATGTCCTAATGATTATGTTCAACAGCATATTAATTCTCTTTTAGATTAAAAAATAGAAATCATCTTTAAAATTTTTATTTCTTTTATAATAGAGGTTGGCTCTCCGCTCACACTTGTGAACTTTTGGCGAAGCTAGTGCTTAAGAGTGCTAGAATAAAATACAAAGAGATTCAATTAAACCTTGGACCAACCCCAGATATTAAACTTTAGACAAATTATCTTATTTGGATCGATGTCTGATTGGAAGACTTCTACTTCTAGGTTCACTAATTCTGGTTGCAACAACCTATATTGACTTAACTTGTAAGTAGAACCTTCAAGATCTATAACGGGTATATATCGGTTAACTCCGTAAGCACCGAAACCTGTGTCATAGGAGACTATTCGAGCTATGGTTCGTCTAAATTTCTTATACTGGATTAATTCAAGCAAATGAGAAAATATACGGGTTCCAATTTCTAAGAAGCTGCAAACCGCAATTATTAGAATAATCCATACTACTACTTGGATATAACCAGAATTGATCATTGCAGTATTCATTCTAAAAACTCAACGCCTTCGCCCCAACATTCTTAAAATTCATAGAACTGATTCTCTCGTACGCCTTCATGAACTTCTTCTCATTATTGGGTTTCTTGCCTACTGTTTTATGCAAGACATAAAGTCTCAATACTACTTCTGTTGTCCAATCCATGTTCGTAGGTTTTTTATCAAACTTTTCCCATTTGCTAACATTCATACGTGATTGATAAACAACCTTTGACCCAAAATCTCCAATTGACAACCCAAGAAACTCACGAATAAAGCGGATCTGAGTACCTCTAAGGCGAGAGGCTTGAAAAGGAAGATCTTTCATGACGTCTTTAGCGACTTTTCTCACGTCAATTTTGGGTGCCCACTCTTTTCCAAGCTTCACCATCTGAACTTGGTGAAGCTTAAGTGGAAAGCCGAATCCTTCATAGGTGTACTTCTTTACAATTTTCGTTTTCATTAAATTTCTTCTTATTTTAAGCCGCTAACGCATTAATCAAAGCACTAATTGTCGAAAGCTCTGGGTTAAACTCTTTCTTAGGATCAATCAGATCATAAAGCGTTCTGCGCCCTATACCAGCCTTCTTTGCAATTCCAGCCTTGTTAACAGTCATTAGATGAGCTGTAAGCACCTCACGAAAAGTTTCTATGTCACCAGTCTTGATGCAACCAAGAAGTGTCTCTACGACCAAATCAACGTCTTTAAGCTCAGGGCTTTTGAATGGTACGTGAGCCTTCAAGGATTTCGTTGCGGATTTTTTTCGCCCTTTTGATGTCACGGTCTTGGCCATTTTTATTTCCTCCGTTAAGAGCGATCACAATAGAATCGCCCCACATAAACGAATACACTCTTGTTCCATTTTTCCATCTGAGTTCGATTAGGCCTTCAAAACGCTTATGGTCACCCATATGCCCAAGGCTGACCAAATCCAAACGGGAGAGAATAATCACCCTCGTCTTTGGGGCCTGCTTCTCAAGCCACTTATCAAACTCTTCTGTGCGTAGAACATTAAGCTTCTTCATCTAAGCCATTGTACGGCAAACCGCACACCTGTGTCAATTAACGACAGTATGTACTTACAATCATTTAAAACTCGGTAACGATTATACACAAAAGAGGGATAACAGATGGGATTGATCCTATTAAAACCGTAACGATCTAAATAGGACCAAATCAGAAATGAGGTGAGTAGCAAATTCTCGGAAGATAAAATAAACAGTGTCTTAATCGGCGATTTAATCGATTTCTAGATCAATTCCTCAGATAAATATAGTGTCTTGACGGCTTCTAGCGGGCACCTGAAATAAAAAAGATAATTTTATTAAGGCTAATAGTTAAAACATCCATTTTTTATAACGGACTACCCTGCCAATCCTAATTTTTTAGATAACTCCAACCTTTCATCTGAATTCATTTCAGATACAAGATTATTGGTCTCTAGCATTTTAAAATAGGAATCAATGAATGGTATACCAGCGGCTGCACCATGAACGGTAGCTGGCCATGCTATTTCAATGAACAGTGGGACGGTTTTTAAATACTCTATATGATTATCACCAATCCGTTGAAAAGTTTCACTCGCAACATTATAGATAACTAAACCTAAATCATTTCGCTGAGATTTAAGATATAGATCGATTAGATTAGCTTTATCCTTATCAATACTTTTATTATCCAAATGAAGATAAATTTGATTTATGAGGGCGTTATAGTAGTTCTCCATCAATAATTCTATATGAAACTTTTTCGAGTCAAATTTAGATGGGAAAAATTTTATTTTGATTAAAACAAGAGTAGTTAAAAAAGCAAAAACCGATATTACATAAGTCATAATGAACTCCTCATATTAAAGGAATTATTCGCAACATTTATGCCACTTGTGCCCCCCTTAATACTCTGAATTCATGTAAGGATGATTGAGAAAGTTTGAAAAACTAAGACAGTGTCAAAATAATTGACACATTTTATGTCTAATTTTTTTTCCTTATTTTTTGGGGAATAGACCTAAGTAGAAGAGGAGATACTAAGTTCATTATCCTGTTAGATTAATTATATCGATGATAATAATATGAGCTTATTATATTTCCTTAAAGGTTTGAGATTATTTCCAATTGTTTTTTAAATTCTTCGGGACCATAAAAATTAATAACGTCATTTCGATGCATTAGAGCATAAAGGTAGGACTGAACCCATTTGTACTTAACAAAGTGGGTTTGGGATTCGTACATTTGCGATTTTAGTTTTTCACAAAATGTTTTTAATTTCTCTTTATTAAGAACTATCAACTCAAGATAATTAACCCAAATGGCATCACTGATTAGAAGACTATTTAAAGCAAATCCTTCTCTGCTATCGTCACCCATAGGATCATAAAGAGCCTCTTTTAGAGTTATTGAATTGATCTTCAGCTTAGATATAAGCTCTGCTCTAGATGTGTTAAGTATTTTAAAAACTCTAGCATCGAAAATAACCCTAGGGTAAATTGCTAACTGGGTCTCAATCTCATAAGCTTGAACAAGACCCTGTCCAACGACAACCTGTGCACCTTGGAAGTTTTGAATCTCTAATTCCCCAATTGTTATAGCTCCTCTCAACCATATTCCCTGAAGAGCAAGTCTTGATTGTATCTTGGCCACCGCTACAATTAATTCTTTGAGATTTTCTATTTTCTTTTCAAACGGATAACTTAATACGATGGAATCACTAATTAAAACTGCTTGTAATCGTATTTGATCACCATTTTTAGCTGTTTTTAATATCTCTATTTCTGAAATTACTTCATTGAAATATTTTTCTGTTTCCTTTTTGTTACTTATTATTTTTTTAAATCCTAAGACATCAAGGAAAGCTACTATTTTGTCTTCATTGTCATTTAACTTTATTTTTTGACTTCTACTCATCATAAAAGCCTAGTTGGTAAGTAACACTTATGTAAACCGACTCTGTACTGGTCTGGTCTCGGTCAGGTGTATCCATGAAAAATCATGAAAAGTGATGAATGATGATGAGAAATGAAGAAGCGTAAGCTTTCGTTTTCGTTCTTATTTGGTTGTTATGATTGTTGTTAGAAAAAAAGTGGCACACCCTAGAGGATTCGAACCTCTGACCGACCGCTTAGAAAGCGGTTGCTCTATCCAGCTGAGCTAAGGGTGCAAAACCGAGAAATTACAGCATGTTAACGGGGAGTTTGAAATCCTGTCAACAAAGATTCTGCCATGATATATAAGCTTTCATGACTTTAAAAGCCCGAATTTTCAGCTCCAACAGCCGCCACTTTGACTGCCTCACTGAGTCAGGGGACATTGTGCAGGCCACCTCTCTGGCCAAGATCCTTAAAAAAGACCATTTAGTCGTCGGCGACAGAGTCACACTCGCTGCAGGTGGTGATGAGCAGTGGACCATCATGGAAGTCGAGGCCCGCAGCTCTGAAATCTTTCGCAACATCCCTCGTGAACACACCAAAAAAATTATTGCGGCTAATGTGGATGCGGTGATGATTGTGGTGTGTGCCTCTCAACCGACCTATAAGCGCGGCTTGGTTGATCGCTATCTGGTGCGCGCTCATCAATGGGGGCTGCCGGCCGTTTTGATTTTTAACAAAATGGATCTCTTTGAAAATGAATTTGATATTAAGTTTGAGGCTGAACGTGTCTCGCACTTAGGTGTGACATGCTTTGAAGTGAGTGCAGAAGATTCGAAATATAAACCGCGCTTCTTGAAAGCGGGTTTCAAAGAACTGCACAAACAACTTAAAAACAATACTGTGATCCTTCTCGGGCAATCAGGTGTTGGCAAAAGTCGCCTCATCACTGAACTCTCCGGAGGAGACGCCGAACTTCTAAGTGGAGATCTGGGTAAAATTGGCAAAGGGATGCACACCACCACTTGGGCGGAACTCGTCGATTGTGGAGACTTCACGCTCGTCGACTCTCCAGGCGTGCGCTCGATGTCGCTCGCAGATGTAGGAGAAGAAGAACTTCTAGCGTGCTTTCCGGATGTGGCCGACGGGGCCGTGAAATGCAAATTTAGTAATTGCACTCACGAGGAAAATTCCAAGGGTTGTTTTTTTAATGGGCTCAAAAAAGAAGACCACGAGAATCTCGTGGTCTTAAGTCGCTTAGAGTCTTACAAACGTATTCGAGACGAAGTAAGCCTAATTCCAGAGTGGGAACGATAACGATCTAGTAGCGTGCGCTAAAAGTGTCGCCAAGGCCCATACGGTGTGGCTTTTCTTGCTGCTCTTCAACTGATGACATTTGACGGTCTTGTTGATGCTGGTGAGCACAACCAACGAATGCGAAAGACAATGCTAGTAATACGAGAAATTTCATAAGATCCTCCCTGGTTTAGGTTACAGATCTCTTCGACGCATTAGAGTGAATACTTAAGTTCTTTAGACGTCGATCGGACCGCGATTCTTCTTTTGCGGACTTACCGGCTTTGGAATGACCTTGTTTTGCTTCAAAGTCTTTTTGTCGGACTTTGTCCAAGGGAAATGCACTAAAAGCTTCCCCTCTTTACTCTCCATCTCCACACCATCTGGGTCACAGTCTTGTGGAATAGTTTGTGACTGTGAAAAACGCCCTTGAGAATGCTTCGTGACAGTTTCTGATTCAATTACAATCATGCCACCTTTGACTTGCACATCTAGCTTTGTGTCTTTAGAAGCTGGGCTAATTTCCAGAGTTCTCCCCTTCTCGGACTCGCTCCATTCGGTGGCAATAGTCGGGGCAGCGAGATTTTGCATTCTTCCAAAGCCATTCGGCCCAAAGGAGTCACGCATCATCTGATCCATCATTTGATCCATTTCTTGCACAAATTGATCATGATCCTGAAAGCCCTTCAGCACCTGTTCACGAAGGCGACGATGCAGCTCTCGGTAATTTCTCTCCGTCTCATCGTCAGCTGCATAGGAGTTAAAAGATAATAAAAGCATCAAAGCCAGTAGCGTTTTCATGCTTTAAAGATGGGATCAAACGAGGCCATGTCAAGGTCTAGGCTGACTGAAAAGAACGAAAATAACTCATTAAAATGTCGAGCCCGTCTTCAAACAGGGCAGGGCCTGGCTGTAAAAATATTTCCGGTTCTAATTCAAAAACCCGACCGGACTGAATGGCCTCTACGGTGCTCCATCCCTCACGCTGAGAGAAACTTTTCAGTTTCACTTTTTTCCCACACCAGCATCCAAAGATGAAATCTGGATTAAGTTTTGGAATTTCTGAGAGATCACAAATGCGATCTTTGGCGAGGGATGATTGAGACTTTTCCGCAAAAATATTTTCTCCCCCACAGATCTCAATCAACTCACTCACCCAACGGATCGCGGTAATAGCGGGTTCATCCCATTCTTCAAAATAGATCTTTGGTTTTCGCGGCCAGATCCCTACTTCCTTTTGAATCTTCTCGATCTTATGCTGCCAGCGCTGAATGAGCTCAAGGGCCTCAGTGCGCTTACCTACCATTGACCCCAGCATGAGGACGTATTCAAACACTTCTTTGATCGATCGATGATTAGAAATCCAGACATTTTGCCCACGAGCGATAAGTTCACGCGCGATGTCTTTTTGAATATCAGAAAAACCTAAAATAAGATCAGGCCTCAAATCTAATATTTTATCAAAATTTGAATCAGTAAAAGCTGACACTTTTGGCAGGTTTTGAGCCTCTACAGGACGTTTAACAAATATTGAGACCCCCACAATGAGATTCATCATCCCTAAAAGGCTCAATGTCTCGACTGACTCCTCTGTGAGGCATATAATTCTTTGAGGTCTGTCAGAAAATTCAATGGTCATGCGTTATTTAATGGAAGGATCCATTCATGTTAAAATTTATATTCTCATTCTTCTTCTCAAGTCTAGCTCTTGCCGCTCCAGCTGACTACGCTGTTTTAGCGACCGATGTGCTGGTGGGCGATGAAAGACTTCTGGCCCTCACCATTCAACATGAGAAGAAATGGCATACCTACTGGAAAAATCCAGGCGACGCCGGAATCGCCACACAATTTAAATTCAAACAAGGCCAGAGTGAGATCTCTCTTGAGGCGCTTGAGTGGCCTGTGCCTCATCGCTACATCGAAGCAGGCGATATTCTCACTTTTGGCTATGCCGATGATCCGACATTCTTCTTTAAACTCCCAAAGACTATTAATGGCCAGCTCGACATCTCAGCTCAATGGCTCATCTGTAAAGATATCTGTATTCCCGGAGGTCAAAGTGCTCAGCTGATGATTCATGGTGCTGATGACATCACCATCAAGACCGCTCGCTCACAACTGAGTGACGATGAGCTGCGCCGTCGTCTCTCAAGCCTTCCCCAACAAGCCGACTGGCCAGAAAATCTAGAACTCTACGTGTCTAAAGATGGTGAAAAATCACTCCGCCTTGACTACTATTTGCGCCAATCAACAAAGGAGCTTATCAAGGAAGAAACTAATCTTCTGACTCCCTTCCTGGCTCCACCCTTCACTTTTAAACGTGAAGTCCTCAAATACGATGAAAAAGAAAAAAGTGTAGTGGGTAAATATTCCGTGGACTGGGATGGTGACTATCAGGAACCAGAGTACCCCCTCCCGGAAGATGGAAAGTTTAATCCACCGATCAATGTTAAATTTCTCTACACCACAGCTGAGGGGAAGAATTTTATCATTTCAAAAAAGATTGAAGTCTTTTCTTTGAGTTCCGCAGGTCTTGAGGAACAGTTCCAATCCCT
>DIVA01000047.1 GCA_002435705.1 Bacteriovoracaceae bacterium UBA6144 | reverse complement strand
ATCTCGCCAATATGATCATCGACCTGATCAAGATGCTCGTTGGTTCTCAGATCAACACCTATCGCAACATTTATAAATTCATGACTGATTCTGAATTCAGGCAGCAGTCGCTCTCTCGTAGCTCACAGATGTCGGGCGTGGCCAGAGCTTTTTTAAATAGCTCTACTCGTAACTTTGCCACAGAGTATTCAAAAAATTTCAGAAGCGCCGTAAGCCGTGTCGGTTACTTGAACGCCCCTCTAGCGGCACTCGGTGCGACACTCATGGAACCCTTTTTGAATATGGTCGTGAATCTCCTCTCAGATATTGCTCACTCTCAAATAACCCAATTCAAGTGCCTCAACTCAAAAGCCAAGCTCGATGCCATCTGTTCCTTGGCCGGCAGTCTGATCATGCCTCCGGTGGTGTTTTTTAGTTTGCTCAAGGCCGGGGTAGCAGGCTTGCGTTCAGTGAGAGGGATAGACGCTCTGTTGAGTCGAACCCGCAGCTCTCTACAAACACACGTGAGACCGCAAGCTAGCTCCACTCCAAGGCTTACCGCTCGTACTCAAACGCCTCCACCACAAGTTCGCCCCTCAGCTCGACGCCGCAATGATACCTTCATTCCTCCTGTTCCTGCGGTTGTCGCCAGAGTAGATGTCCCGGAAGCACGCACCACCGGACTCACCCCCATTGATCCAGCGAACTTTACTTCTCGTTGGGCCACAAAAACTGCCACGACAAAAACAGAAAATGAGCGCTGGATTCGACTCGCCTCTCAAGGCAGAAGCCCTGGCATGATTTTTGTTGATACCCAAAACGTCTCACTCAAATATCTCAACGATCATATTTCAGATAAGTCCCTCGTCGATTCATTGGGAAATCGCTATAACCATCTCGTGCGGGAAGCACTGGAAGAGTTCAAACGCCTGCGACCTGGAGTAGAAGTTGAATACTACTCTGACTACAAATCCATTCGCGCCGCCCTTAAGGGTCCTCCTGATCAGGTGGATGAACTCACCACTCAACTGCAATTAAAACTCACGGCCGTGGATAAAAATTTTCGAGAAGAAATCTCTCATCTGAACTTACTACCTAGTTCATTCGAGGGTGGCTCCTTCTTTAGATCCGGGGTGGGAAGCACCAGCGATGAGGCCAACCTGGTTGCTCGTTTTGCCCGTCGGGACGAGGATGGGATCGTGGGAAGTTTTCAGTCTCCCCACGTCCAAGAGAGAATTCAACTAGCACACAATGAAGTCGAACGGAATCGCAACCAACTCCAAGAGCGTCTAGGAAATAGTGTGCTCATGACTAAAGCGGCTAGCGGTGATCGAATGGTTCCCAGCGAGATGGTTTTTGAAGTTGTCAGGAAGAACTCGGACCCTCAGAAGATTCAAACCATACTTCAGAATCGCACGGGAGTAAGTCTAAGTCTTGAGGACACAAAAATGCTTAAAACTTACGCTGGTCAGGTCGACAACTTTTCACCGGCCCTCGTGATTAAAGAGCGAGTGGCCCATAATTTTGCAGACGGAACTTATGGCGGAGTGACGATTGACTTTGCCGGAGTCGGAAGCTGGAATCTTTCAGGCACCGCTCAGGGACTGGCGATTAATAATAATCTTGATAGCGCGATCACCGCCGTCCGTATTCACGAAGAACGAGTGACCAGAAGAATGAATGAAGTAAAAAAAGCGGCCCAAGAATCAGTCAACGAAGTCCTTGCTCGCCATAACATCAAAGCTCAAGTGACCGTCAGTGGTGATGATATGGTGGTGATTCCCTCTGCTCCTCTGACTCCCCAAGTTCGAGCAGAAATTGCACAGGCACAAGCCAGGGCGGCTGAAACTCCTAGCTCCGTGCGTATCAGCTTCTTTCCCGAAGGAATCCCCGATGTTTCAGGACGAGTGACAACGGCTACATTGGGCGAAAGCGTCGAGAAGCAACTGCGAAAACAACTTGAATCTCGCTTGGGTCATGAGTATCTCAGAGGATCTAATTTTGCGATCGACATGAATAAACCTCAAGTGGGTTCCGGCAATATGGTAAGGCTGATCATGCAAGCAGACCCAAACCTAACTCCCCAACAAAAACAAATGATCAACGAAGAATTTGCACGGGCCGTGCAAGAGGTCGCTAAAGAAAACAAGATCCTCTTGCAGCCCACAATAACGCCTTAACTGCCTGAGTTTTGTGTTGGTACTCAAGCTAAGAACAAGAAATTTTTTCTAAATTTATCGAATTTTTTTCTAGCTTCACTTCTTCTGCATTTTAAATTTCAACAAGTTGAACCTCCCTCTGGGAGGTTCTGTTTTTGCATCGTCTCTGGCCATGATAACCTGCAATCACCAATCTTCTTGCGGCAAAGCTTCTGTGATCAAATACGGTCGCTTTTATCGTTGTAGCGAGTCTCGCTGGATCCAACGCTTTCACTGCAAATCCTGTGGCGCTCATTTCTCTGCTGCTACCGGGACTCTCGAATTCAAGCAGCACAAGCGGCGAGAAAATCTTCCTCTGATGCGGCTTCTGGCCTCAGGTGTCTCCATGCGGCGCTCGGCATTTTTGTTAAAGATCGACCGGCGCACTGTCGATCGCAAACTGATCTACTTGGCAAAAAAAGCGCAACAGCGGCATCAAGATTTTTTGCAGAAACTAAAAAGCAAAGTCACCTCACTCCAGTTTGACGACCTGATCACGAGTGAGCACACAAAAATGAAACCTCTGACTCTTTCTGTGGCAGTTGATGGCGATCGTCGTACTATTTTAAGTGCCAAGGTTGGACGCATTCCCGCTTTTGGTTTACTCGCCGATCGCTCGCGACAAAAGTACGGTCCACGCGTTAACGATCACCAAAAAACCCTCAAGGCCATGTTCGAAGAGATAGGCCCTACCATTGCTCCCACAGCGCTGGTCCAGTCCGACGAACATCCGCGCTATCCGGAGTTTGTGAACCGTTACCTACCGGGACGCGAGTATCGCCGTCATCCCGGTGGACGAGGAACGATTGCCGGGCAAGGTGAATTAAAGAAGAAGCACTACGATCCCATTTTCATCTTAAATCACTCCTGTGCGATGTTTCGCGCGAACCTAAATCGATTAATTCGGAAAACCTGGTGCACGACTAAACGAGCAGAGCGACTGCAGATGCACATTGATATCTTTATTGATTTTTATAATCGAATCTATCTACCGACAAAAGCTTGATCTGAAGTTAAAAAAGTGCCGACACATCGCTCGACACTCTCTTGCTAACAACACATAAGTCAGGCAGTTACTAGTTTGAATCATTCTCGTAGTCAGGCATCTTGGCTTGACCCGGGACATTCTTCTCAATCCATTCCAAGATACGATCACGGCGCTCTTTTGAGATTGGTGTGTTCCTAGGCATAAAACCTGTCATCACGTGGGTGAGCATTTTGGCTTTATGAGGGGCAAGGCTTGCGGGATCTGCGAAATTAAATGCCCTAGAGCCCGCGGCCGCTGTATGGCACTGCTGACAGAGAGTCATCGGGTTTTCATTTTGATCAATCTGCGTATCAATCTTGGCAGCCGTCAGAGTATTATCTGCTCGATTATTAGTTATGTCGGGACAGGCCTGAAGGAGGTCCCCAAGACTTAAACCAAGATAGGCTTTGTATAACTTTTCTTGTAATGCAGAAGCATCTACATTTTGATTATCCGAACGGAGGCGACTCAGAATGGTGCGACTATCTCTGCCACTGGTGAAGCGCTCCCAATTTGCACTCACCATCTCTTTGCAGTTCGCATTATCAAGGGCCAGTGGCTGCATAGCAAGACCAGTCAAAGTCACAGGTTTATTGAGATTGAGACAGAGGTCACTCCACAAACTTCCCAAAGCCGTCAAGGCCAAGAAATCTTTAGAGACATTGCCGCAGTTCAGATTTTCCGCTCGAGGAAGTGGAATACTGGGAGCATTGGTAAAGCGCGTACGCACGAGACTATACTTCGAGTCTGAATCTTCAAAATTTTCTTGATTGAGATAAATCACACTGCCGTCATACCAGAATGAGGGGTAATAGGAATTCCCTTTCGAGTTAAGAGAAACTCGTGACATGGTATCGTTCTCAAGATCAGCCACGTACACATTGAAGTTTTTTGTTTCTGGTGGCGTCGCATACCACTCCACGGATTCAGGGTCTGTGGGATGAGAGTCCATGGCAAAAGTTATCTTTTTGCCGTCAGGGGAAAATTCCACCTTACCTGCCGCAAACCCTAGATCCCGAGTTTGATTACAAACGGAGACACCATTGGTCTGCGTAATTGAAAAAATCTTCGTCGTTCCCGACTCCACATCATAGGCTGCCAGTTGACGACCATCCTTGGAGAGCATCGGTAGCTTAAAGAAACTATTCATCATATTGGTACACAAGGGCTTTGAAGCATGCTCATTTTTTTCAAAGCTGATGGCACCACTCACGGTATGTGTTTTAAAGTCTTTATAATAAAGATTTCCCATCTCACGCTGGCCCCGCGTGGTGAGCTGATCGGTGATCACACGGTAAGTGGCATCGCCACCATTTTTATTAAGCACCCCGATCGAATGATACACTCCTTCCAGCATATTACGTCCGTTATCCACATCATTCAGAAGCCTCTTGGGATCAGTGCGATCAAGTTGATTGCGATCAAAAAATTCTAAACCTCCTCCATTGGCAGGCATCGCCAAAAATCTTCCATCCGGAGAAGGTACGCCGTCATAGGGGCCAGGAATTTGAAGGACATTTTCGGGATTATTCATATCGATGGTCCAGTTAGAACCATCCATGATCACACTCACTTCACGGCGGGGATCACTTTCGTTTTGCAAAGGAATGGGCTTAAAAAAATACTCCGGATCACTGGGCATGATCACCCGTTCTTCTGAAATATTATTATTCGGATGACAGACATCTTGCGCCAGCAGAGGGCCGGGACTCAAAAGGATTAATGAAAGAAGAGAAATCATTTCGTCTCCAGATATTTTGTCGCTAGGTAGTTGTAGTCAGCCACATTCATTAAGCCCGGAACCAAAGGCCCAGTGATCTCACCCTGCTTGTACATGACAAGGTTTGGATAATGCAAAAGAACGTTGCGGCTAATGAGTTCAAAACTTGATATTTTTTGAAGACTAATCCCCTTGAGGCCTTCTTTTTCGAGAAGGGCCTGAGCCTTTTTTTCATTGGCATAAGGATCAAGCAGAATAGTCAAAGGTAGTTTTCTTGTCTTGGCAGCTGCTTGGGCATTTTTAATCGCCACTATAGATAGGTTCATGCCCGGAGACCAAGAAAGGATCAGTCCTTTGTTATTGCTCGAGAGGAGTTGCGCTAAATCAAAGTCAGTGAACCCACCCTTCAGTGAGTAGTTGGCAACCTTGCGCACACTCATCTTGGCTTCGCAGGATCGATTAAAGGTCACAATCATTTCATCGTAGGGCGTTTGTCTCTTAAACACCTCTAACTCTCGACTGCGCTCGAGGCGAATCCATTTGGAGAGAGTTTTTGTTGGTCGCACGAAACTCAGTGACATATCTGGGTTTACTTTACGACGCCAATCCCCCTTGGGTTTCTCTTGATCGATGAGTTTTTGCATTTTACTAAAGCACTTAA
>DIVA01000025.1 GCA_002435705.1 Bacteriovoracaceae bacterium UBA6144 | reverse complement strand
TGTGCGCCCCAGACTTTTCCGATGTGCACGTAACGAAGGGCTGGATCGTTGACGTTCAATCGGCGATTTGTTCTTTCAAAAGATGCTTTAAGTTTTCTTCCTTTTTCATCATCTTTAGTTTTAATTCTGTCATGGAAAGGAGTTGTCATGAAAAAGCCCGTTTGAAGTGTCAAAGAGTCAAATGTGCTGAGGCGGTAGCGCACACCGACGGTGCCTGTTAAATTCTGCAACAAGAGCACATCTTTTCCGGCCGTTATATTAGGTCTTGCGGCGTCTAAAGGGTTTGCAACGGAACTTCCATTATAGTTAAGAGAAGATGACATACTCCAGCGGGAGAGTGAGCCCGTTTCTGCCCGCAATTTTCTATTGGTGATTGTTTCATCCACCTCATCAGTGACTTTCTTTTCTTCTTGAGCAAAAAGCGTCATGGAGAAGAGGGTGAGAGAGAGCAGTAAAAGTGTACGCATAATAAGGGCCCTTCCAAATACGGTTAATAGATCGAGCTTTATGTGTACTTTAAAAGTTTGAAGTGTGCAAAAGGTGCGTTATGACACCTTTTGCACATTAAAAGAAATTAAACTGCGAAGCCAGAGAGTTCTTGTATGAGGGCCTGAGAGCGTGTCACGAAGGCTTCTTTATTATCACTGGCGAGTCCTTCACTTGAGAGAGTCGCCAAATCTTGCACATGTGTGACAAGTTTACGGGCCAAATCTTTCTTATCATTTTCCCAGAGCTTAAAGGCATTTTGCACTAGGGGGTGAGTGGGATTCACAACCAGTGTCTTCTTAAGGGGCATATTAAAACCGCCTTGACCCATAGATTTGGTCATTTGCTGAAAACGACGCATAGACTCATCTACTTTAAAGTAAGCGGCTGTGACAGCGTTCTTTAGCCCTTTCACTTCGACGTCTAGAGTTTCCGGCTTTGCACCCAAGGCTTCTTTGAAGAAATCTTGAATCTTTATATCATCAGCAGTGGCCGGATTAGCTTCCAGGATATTTTCCAGTTCATTTTCTACGGTCACAAACTTATAGGAGATTTCTCCCTGCTTATGCATTTCGGCGTGCTGAGTGAAATGCGGGTCAATCATTTGATCGAGACTGATGGACTGCACACCTTCTGCAAGAAGCTGTTTGCGAAGAGACTCATCTCCATTTTGAAGATCATGCGTAAGAATTTTTTCTTTGAGTTTCTCTTTATACTTTTCAGGGATGCTCTCCGTGTACTCCGCCAGAGTCACAAGTTTATTGTCAGAATTTTTAAAGAGCACAAAGGGGCGAGCCAGCTCATCGAACTTGGTATCAGAGACACAGCCGTATTTCACGAACAGACCGATGTCTTCCCAGACTTTATCAAAGCGCTCACGCTCATTGGTGGCGAGCTTCTTCAAACTCTCAGCCACTTTTTTGATGACGTAGTTGGCGATCTTCTTCACGTTCGGGTCACCCTGAAGAGCCGAACGAGAGACGTTGAGAGGGATGTCATTTGAATCCATCGCTCCCTTGAGGAGTGTCAAGAAATCGGGCATGACATTTTTCAGAGAGTCTGAAACGAAAACCTGTTTGCAATAGAGCTTGATGCCTTGTTCTTGCATCGGTTTTTGAAGATTAATTTTAGGGAAGTAGAGAATTCCTTGCAGCGTGAAAGGATGGTCCACATTAAGATGGAGCCAGAACAGAGGCTCCGGGTCCATCGGAAAAAGTTTACGGTAAAACTCTTTGTACTGCTCATCGGTGATCTCTTTCGGATCTTTTTTCCACAGAGGCGTCGTATCGTTCACCACATTCGCCGTGAGCTCTTTACCTTCTTCCACTTTTTCTTCCATGTCCGTGTAGCTGACTTCATAAGGCATGAAATCACAGTAGCGGCGCAGAGTTTCTCCCACCTTCCATGAGTTCAAGAAGTCTTTAGAGTCTTCCGCAATTTTGAGTGTGATGGTTGTACCGACGTGTGTGGTGCTGCCTTCTTCGAAGGTATAATCGACGTCCCCTTGGCAAACCCACTTCACAGGTTTTGAGCCGGGACGATAGGAGAGAGTGTCTACTGTGACCGTGTCGGCGACCATGAAAGCCGAGTAGAATCCAAGACCAAATTTACCGATGACATCAGCTTCTTGACCTTGCGCTTTCATTTTTTCCACAAACTCCGCCGCACCGGAAAAGGCGAGTTGCGCGAGATATTTTTCCACTTCTTCTTCACTCATACCTAATCCGTTATCACGGATGGTGAGTGTCCCTGCAGACTTGTTGATCAATACTTCTACTTTACCAATAGGGGCCTCAAGATTCTCTGTTCGTGCAAAGGTGTGGCGTTTGGTAATAGCGTCGCAAGCATTCGAGACAAGCTCTCGCAAGAAGATATCGTGCTCTGAGTAAAGCCATTTTTTGATAATAGGAAAGATGTCTTGAGTTTTAACTGAAATTGTTCCACTGCGGGCCATGGTCGTTCTCCCTGAAAGTATGCTAAGTTTGAGTGAAAACAATATGGAGTCGAATTCCCGAGCGTCAAGGGTGTTTGAGAAATATATGGATCATAATGCCATTCGTCCGCTGACCATTTTAACGACCGGCGGCACCATTGAGAAGATTTACGATGAATCGGATGGAAATCTCATCAATCGTGACACGATCATAAAAAACAAAATTCTCCAGCGTCTGCGTCTGCCTTACACCGATATTCATGTGTCGGCGGTGATGGCCAAAGATTCACTCTTAATGGATGAAGCTGACCGTAAGTTTATTAGCGACACAATCCTTGAGCATGCCAAAAAAGGTTTTCCCATCGTTGTTCTCCACGGAACCGACACGATGGATCTCACCGCTCAGTATTGCGTAGATCATGCTGAGAAGGTAAGTGTTCCGGTGGTTTTCACGGGGGCCATGAAACCGATGGGATTTGATGATTCGGATGCCACTCAAAATGTGATTGAGGCCATTTTTGCGGCTCATCTTCAAAAACCCGGCTACTGGATGACCTTTCATGGAAGACTTTTTGAGGCGCCTCACTTTCGTAAGAATCGTCAGAAGGGAACCTTCGAATCCACTCTCTAACCCGAATACTGGGCATTTTTGATCAGTTAAAGCTGATCATGTTTACGTCTAATCAAAGGGATAGCACTCATTTACCCTCTTTCTGCCTACCCAGGTTTAGAATATAAAAGTGCTAAAAGTCTCAATACTTTAAGTCGATAAGGAAGCTGGAGGGAGCGTTCTTTGAACTTAAGCCTTAACCGTAAATATCCACTTCTTTTGGCGATGCTCATCGCATTTTCTAGCTGTATGCCGGAGCAGGCACCCACACGTAAACTTGCAGGGGCCAGTGTGACGGGTCAGACAGCTGGATCTAATGGAGGATCAAGTGGTGGAGTAGGGGTAGGGACAACTTCAGGAACAACCGGTGGTGCTCTTCAGTCAGCGCCTCCAAGAGTGGAAATTAGAAACCTTGTTGAACCAAAAATCACCACCGCCGATTATCCAACTTATTTCACCGGAACAGGTTTATCGGGAGCGGGCTCTTATGTGAGAAAACTCACACTCCCGCAAAACTATAAAGGATTGTTGTATCTGGGTGGGATTAACATTAATTCTCTTCAAAATAAATTTATCAAAGTGCGCTTCACTTTTGGTGTGAACCGCGAGCAGGTTGAAGTCACCGCCACTCCCTCTCGAGCCCCGGGTATTACACCCAACACTGAGATCGACGTGCTCGTGATGGATTTGCGTTCAAAGCCTTTCGATAAAGTCCGACTCATCTACGACCTCTATGACTATAAGGACTACGACAACAGTACGAATAAAGCCGCTATCAATGCAGAGCCCGTTGAAGTCAATCGTGACCAAAATCTTTTCTGCCGTGCTCTGCGCTTGCAAGATGATCCCACGTTCAATGGGGTGGGTGCTTGTGATGGGTTGGGGGCCAATAATCTGCCTAACGGTGAGAAGTGTCTCTATTCGTATGCCAAGGTGGTTGACCGAGGTGTGACCAAGAGAACACCAAACTCCCAAGGTGTTTTTATATTGGAAGAAATTTTTCCGACACTCTCACAAATTGATATCTCGGGTGCTGGCTATTATAACCAAACGCCACAGAATATTCTGAACCGTTGTTTACCGGATAAATCATCAACTGATCCAAGTTATCTCGTGGCGAATCTGAATTCTGCTGGAGCTGTGGTTGCAGGCAGAACAATCAATGGACTCGAGACATTAGGTGTCAATGTTTTAGGTCAGATTTATACGCTCGAGCAATTTCCAGTGACGCCACCTAATTTATCTCCGATTTTTTCTCAGTCCCTGATTTATAACGGCCCATTCAAAGCAATCAACGCTGAAAATTGGGAGATTCGTAATAATCTTATTTTTTCAAAAGATGGGCTCTTTGATCCAGGCCTCAATCCGATCCAGTTTCTTAACCCTGCTCTGACTCTTCAGCAGAGGTTAGATAGCGCAGTTCTTTTTAGATCTAAACTCTTCCCACGTTTTGGCTTCATGGATCTTGGTCCGAATGTCCAATACCTTCGTACCGACCCACAAAATCTAGATATGAAAAATGTTGCCGTTCAGCCTCAAGCGGGCGAGACGGAGATGGTCGATGGCTGTAACTTACGTGTGGCCAGTGTGAACTTTCAAGGTGAGCATCTGGGGTCATGTAATGCCTCTGGAAAAATTGAAATCCTTGCCAGTGAAGACGGCAATTCCTATGACACCGTCGCAAGTTCTAATGAAGTCATATTGCAGCTTGTGCGTGGAACCCAAATTTCAGGCGAAGGTGAAGAGTACCTCCTTGATAATTTCAAGCAGTGCCAGAACTCCAGTCAGTGTGGTGGCAATGAGTGCTGTTTTAACAACCGCTGTTGGAGTAATGATCTTGTTACTCAGTGTGTGGAGCAATCCCAGTCTAATGGCAACTTTCCAACAGGTTCTGTGTGTCAGTCAGATTTTCAATGTCAGAGTTTGTGTTGTAACCAATCAACGGGGCGCTGTGGGATTCATGATAACCGTGGCGAAAATCCGGTGCTCTGTAGTAAACCCTTTGGTCAATTCTGCGTGGCTAAAGAGTGGTGTCAGAAAACCAATGTGGTGAATTGTAAAATTGTTAAAACAGGAACAGATCCCCAAGGAAATATCACTTGTGCTAAGCGCTGTTACAACTCTCAAGAGTTCGGTGATTGCCGCCAAGGCATTTGTATTCCCCCACTGCCGGGTGAAGATCCTTTCTTTGACCCGAATTCCCCTGATGCCTGTGATGATGCTGTTGACCCTCCAAACCTCTAGCCTGAAACTCTCTTCAGGGCCATAATAGGGGTCCAGAGGAGAGAGTATGATTCCTGAGTTAGATGATGCAGTTCTTGACCATATAGCCATCGCTGTGAGCTCGCTGGAACGAATAAAGGTCTGGGAAGACCTGGGACTTAAATTTCATCCAGAGCGTGAAGTGGTCAGTGACCAAGGTGTCACCACCGCCTTCGCGCCGATTGATCACCACGCGCATATCGAATTACTCGAACCCACTGGACCTGATACGCCTATTGGAAAATTTATCGCCAACCGTGGAGAGGGGCTTCATCACCTCTGTTTTAAAGTCAAAGATGTGAAGGCAAAACAAGCAGAGCTCGAGGCTCGCGGCTACAAATTTATTTACCCCGAACTGAGAGTGGGAGCTGGTGGCTGTTTAGTGAACTTTATTCATCCTAAATCTACCGGTGGTGTGTTGATTGAAATCTCAAGTGGGAGGCACTCATGAGTTTTCAAGCGCCCGCTCTCACAAGAGTGAATAAGACAATCATCATCACTGTGATCGTGCTTTTTGTGATTCATTCACTGGGGCAGGCCCTGGGCGCTTTTAGCCTTACGCCTTGGTTGGCCGTGCATGCGCACTCGTGGATGAACTTTTATACTGTCCTGACTTATCCTTTCTTGGAAACGAATCTTCTCTCGGTGATGTTTAACGGACTGGTGATGTGGTTTTTAGGCAGTGAGCTTGAGCGCCAGTGGGGTGAGAAAATTTATATAAAATTTCTTCTCGCCTGCAGCCTTGTGACAGGCATTTTGTTTTTTCTTACCAGCCAGCTCCTACTCAAGGGGACTGTTTTGGGTTCTGGGTCCCTGATGGGGCTCGCTGGACTTTCTTATGCCCTCTGTGTGGCCTACGCCACTCTCTATCCCGATCGACAGTTTATGATGATGTTTGCTTTCCCAGTGAAAGCGAAATGGTTCTGTCTCATCATGGTCGGAGTTGAGTTATACATGGCTCTCTTCTCGGGCAACCCAGCGGCCTTTGGCCACTTGTTGAGTATGGGAATGGGATTTTTACTCATTCGTTTCCAAACCTCCGCCTTAATTGCTGCATGGTTTAATCAGAGACCTACTGGCGGGGGAGCGAGCAAGAGAGCAAAAAATGCGTCGCATCTAAAACTCGTGAAGCCAGATGATGATAAGCCTAAGTATTGGCACTAAGCATTGTGATAGACACGCTTTTTTGAATCATGTATAAAATCCGGATATCTTGAGAGGTAACCAATGAAACTACGTAAAGCACTTGATGAGAAACTTTTGGATGTAAGACTTCGTGACCGCCTACTTGCCGAAGGGAAGATCACTAAAGAGCAGCTTGAAAAGATGCTTGCTCAACTTCAAGACGATGCTAAGAGTGCGATCTCAATGGAAGAAGCTCAAAATCTTCAGTAATTACTGAACGGTAAATTTTCCGAAATATATTTTTTTGATAACGGGAGCCCCTAGGCTCTCGTTTACATATTTCTTAATTCTACTCTCAAGCAATAGCTTACCTGTCAAAGTACTCACTTCTTCAGGTGTCATGTGAGCCGCCACTTCAATCAGAGCGTTTTTTATTACATATTCACGCGCCTTGAGGATCTCCTTATCGCTTTCTTTGAAGGGGATGATGCTCAATTCAGTCGAAAGATGACGAAGTCGAGCCCCCTCGTGATAGAGATTAACGGGCTTAGTGGTAATGGTGTAAGCAGAGACCTGAGATTCTGATTGGGCCTTATCGTAGAGGGCCTGCTCTTCTGTGGTGATGTTGGTTGGGGGTGGCTTGATCATAAAATGGGCGTAATAGACTATGCCAGCCGCGGCTAGCGCCACTAATCCATTGAGACCCAAAAGAATTTTATCGAAGAGAGAGTTACCCGTCATAACTCTATTATAAAGCTATGACGGGAAAAGACTAAAGATATTTATCGAGAGAAAGTGGAGTGTAAGGAAGATCAAGGTCGCGAGCAACCTGCTCATAGACAAGCTTGCCTTTGTAGATGTTCACACCAAGGCGTAGGGGCTTGTCTTTCATGATCGCTTTATCCACGCCCATGCCTGCGATCATACGAGCGTACTTAAGGGTCACGTTCGTGAGAGCGAAGGTCGAAGTACGGGCCACAGCACCTGGCATATTGGCCACACAGTAGTGAACCACACCGTCGACAATGAAAGTCGGGTTTTCGTGAGTGGTGGGTTTACAGGTTTCAATACAGCCACCTTGGTCGACGGCGATGTCCACGACGACCGATCCTTTGCCCATCTTGGCGATCATATCACGAGTCACAAGCTTTGGTGCTTTAGCCCCTGGAACCAGTACAGCTCCGATCACGAGATCTGACTGCACAACGGCGTCTTCGATGTTTTGAGCATTCGAGAAAAGCGTGTTCACTTTGTTTTCAAACAGGTGATCCATCTCAGCGAGGCGCTTGGTTGAAAGATCAATCAGCGTTACATCGGCGCCCATACCAATCGCCATTTGAGCGGCATTCGTTCCCGCGATACCACAACCGATAATCGTGACTTTCGCGCGACGGACTCCCGGTACACCACCGAGAAGAATCCCTTTGCCGCCTTTATCAAGTTGCAAGTAAGTTGCGCCCACCTGCACAGACATTCTTCCAGCTACTTCTGACATCGGCACAAGGAGTGGGAGTGAGTTGTCTTCAAGTTGAATCGTCTCATACGCGATGCAGGTCGCTCCTGACTTCATCAAACCTTCCGTTTGAGGCTTGTCAGCGGCAAGGTGAAGATAGGTATAAAGAATATGATGAGGCTTCAAGAGAGCGATCTCGTTTGGTTGAGGCTCTTTAACTTTGATGATCATTTCACCGACAGCAAAACACTCTTCAAGAGTATTGAGGATTTTAGCTCCTGCATTGATGTACTCTTCATCGGAGATTCCAATTCCTGCGCCGCCATTTTTTTGCACGAACACTTCGTGACCATCTTGCACCAGTTGGCGCACGCCCCCTGGGACAATCGCAATTCTGTTTTCGTTGTTTTTAATTTCTTTAGGAATAGCAATTTTCATTTTGGTCTCCTAGGACACTTAATCAAAAATAGGAGCTCATCATAACCGGAGTTTCATGGGGGAGGCTAGAAAATCAGCGATACTGTAAAATATCTCCATCCTTGAGGGGCACTGCTTCAAATAATCCATTGCGCTGCAGGCGAAGCTGGAGTTGGTCATGGTCCCATTCGTGACCCATATGAATAAGTCCAGCCTGCTTAGGCTGAATTTTTTTTATGATCTCGATGGTTTTATCAAATCCCAGGTGGGTGTCATGAGGGTCAGGCTTAACGCAATCAATAATGAGCCAATCTAATGGGTGATTATTCAGTTTTTCACAAAGCTCATCTGGCACGTCATGGCAGTCTATGAGGTAGGCCAGGGATCGATGGCGAAATCCAGTGGTTTGGATTCTGCCATGGGGGAGTGAAAAAAATTCAAACTCCTCTTGCTCAATGGCAAAAGGGGCAAAGGGGATTTCAATCAGCTTGAGCTGGGGAATCCCACCACCGATCACTGGTTTGGGGTTAAAAATATAGTCGAACTTTCGTCGAAGAGATTCAGCCGTTTCCGGGGAACAGTAGAGCGGGAGATCTTTTTTTTGGTAAAAACTAAAAGGCCTTAGGTCATCAATACCATGGGTGTGGTCAGCGTGATCATGAGTCATGATCACAGCATCAATAGAGTCAGGTTTGTGGGTCAGAAGCTGAAATCGTAAGTCAGGAGTAGTATCGACTAAAATATTTTTTCCAAGTGCAGTAGTCAGGAAAACACTCGTTCTCAATCTTGAATTTGCTGGGTTTGTTGAATTGCAAACCTCGCAGTTACACCCTAAAATAGGTATTCCGGTACTTGTGCCTGATCCTAGTATTGTCACTATGTTCATACATCTATCATAAGGTTCACTATGCGTTTTGTGCTCATTTTATTTTCCGCGCTTCTCTCTGCTTGCTCCTCCGGCCCCAAGAGTCCTTCTGCCAATCTCCCGGATCCTTTAAAGCTTGATGTGGTAAGTTTTAAATTAGAAAACGGGATGCAGGTGTTGGTGATCGAAGATAAACGTTTACCCATTTTTTCTTTGCAGATGTTCTACAAAGTCGGCGGTAAGGATGAGAGAAAAGGCCTCACAGGTGCTAGTCACTTCCTAGAGCACCTTATGTTCAAAGGCACAAAATCCATTTCCAGTTCAAAGTTTGATTTTATTGTTGAAGGGAATGGAGGAAGCTCGAACGCCTATACCACAAATGATATGACTGTTTATTATGAAAATATGCCCAGCTCTACTCTCGATATGATGTTAGGAGTTGAGGCTGATCGTATGGTTAATTTGGTTATTAAGAAAGATGAATTCGAACATGAGCGGCAAGTGGTTCTTGAAGAGCGCAAGATGCGCTACGAGAATTCTCCCCGCGGTCAGGTTTATATGACGATGATGGAAGAGCTCTTCAAGGGAACTCCCTATGGCACCTCTGTGATCGGCGACATCGAAGATCTTAAAACAGTTTCCCGTGATCAAATTTATCAGTACTACCGCCAATGGTATGCTCCTAATAATGCCACGATGGTTATTGTGGGTGATGTGAGCGCTTCTCAAGTGAAGTCATTAGTAAAGAAGCATTTCGATGGACTACCTTCTTCACCCGTGCCTGAGCAAACTCGCCGATCAATGCCAGATTCTGCCTTTAAGAATAATCTAGAAAAGCCAGTTGAACTCAATATCAAGGGACAATCTCCATCTCCTATGTTTATGCTGGCTTACCCTGCTCCCAAAGCAGGTGCACCAGAAGCTTATGCGCAGGATATTCTTGCTTCAATCTTGGGTGACGGGAAGAGTTCTTATTTAAACCAGAAATTTGTACAAACGGCACGGCCGAAGTTTTCAACAGTCTACACCGGGAACTACTCTCTTGAGAAGGCCGGGGCCTTCATGATTGGCGGAGAGATCGTAAAGGGGGTTGCTCCTTCAACAATGAAGAAAGAACTTTTAAAATCCCTCAATGAATCCTGTGAAGCAGCGATCACTACAGAGAGTTTACAGAAAGTTAAAAACCAATATGAAAGTGAACTCTTCTCTGGCCTTGACACTCTGGGAGGATTGGCACGCTTTATTGGAGACCGTCAGTTACTATATAACGACTGGGCTTATTACCGCAGAGAACTCATGATTTATGATGCTCTCAAAGTTGATGATATTAAAAAAGAATGCAAACGTCTTTTTTCTCAGAAAGCCTATGTGTGGGTGACCGTGTGGGAAAATAACCAGGCCGTGAGATAAGGGGATCAGATGAAATTTTTATTATTCCTAATTGTGATGAGCTCGACAGTTTTGGCTGCCGACTATAGAAAAAATGAAATTCAAAAACTTTTGTGGGGAGATTTTAAAACCACATGGCTGGAAGATAACCGCTATCCCACAGCAACCTTTACCATCTATTTTGCTAACGGAGCCATGCAGGACAGTATTCAAAAAGCCGGTACCACCCAAGCATCAATTGATTTGCTCTTTGCGGGAACATCAAAATACGATCAAAAAAGCTTAAGTGAGTTTTTTGATTTTTATGGTGTAAGTTTTGCGAGTAACGTCACTCATGAGTATTCAGTTCTCAGTTTTACCGCTCTTGTGAAAGATCTTCCAAAAGTGACTGAGCGTTTCTGCCACGTGATCAAAGATGCACAATATCCGCGTAATGAGTTGATCCCACACAAAAAGAGAGTCGTTACACAACTACGTAATTTACCTTCACAGCACTCTGCTCTGGCTGAGCGTGCATTCCGAAGCATCATGATGAAAGGGTCAAGCTATGAGTACCCGACAGATGGAAATCTTGCTTCAATTGAATTGATGCAGTCGCAGAGCTTGCAGAAGAAATGGTCGGAACTGAGGGATGAGGCTCCAAAAAGATTTTATATAAAAGGCCCTAAAGAAGCACTCTTCGTGCGTGATCAGTTTTTAAAAGATTGCGGATGGAAGACGAGTTCTAGTCAGAGTTTTCGTTTGAAAAATCCTCTCTCGGCCATGAGTCATAAGATTTTTTTAGTCCCTGTTAGCGGGGCTAATCAAGCCCAGATTCGAATCGGTCGTTTTATTTCTCAAAACGAAGTGAAAGACCCAGATGAAAAGCTCAATTTCACGGCCAGCTATCTTGGAGGCGGTTTTACGGCAAAACTTATTCAAGAAGTTCGAGTCAAAAGAGGACTTACTTATTCCATTGGTAGTTACGTCAGTATGCAGTCTGAATATGGCCGCGCTGGAATCAGTACTTTTTCTAAAAATGAAACCGTCGCAGAAACCATTAATTTGATTAAAAGCATTTTAAAAGAGAGTTCTCAGCCAAGTAAAATTAAAGATGAAGAACTTGAGCACATGAAAAATTATGTGATTGGTCACTATCCCTTTTCTTTTGAGGCCTCTTCTAGTTTCTTAATGCAGCTTCTGATGCTTGATCATGTCAATGAGCCCCTTGAGAAGCTCTATCAGTTTCCAGAAAAAATAAAAGCTCTTTCAAAAGAAGACGTTGCTGATGGAGTTAAGCGTCTCTTTAATTGGGATGAAATGGTTATCGTGGTGGTCGGTGATCCATCGCTTAAGACTTCACTAGAAGCCATTAGACCTGTCGAAATGATTAAAGCGCAGGGCCTTCTCTAACCTGCGTCAGCTTTGGTGTTTACTAGAGCGCCTGGATAGATTACTAGGCGCTCTGACTTAATGGTGCCCTCAACTTGACTGCCGGGGCGAATGCTCAGAGTGCCTTTGGCATTTAATTCGCCAATCACTTTGCCAAAAACTTCAATATTAAATGCGTTTATATTACCTGTGATAGTAGCGTTCTTTTCAATAATCAACATTGAATCATCATCGGAAAATATATTGCCCTCCACTTGGCCTTCGATTGAGGTTCTACCAGAAAGGTGAAGTTCACCTTTAATATGAGAACTCAAACCGATGATATTGTAGCGAGAGGATTTGAAGTCACTGATGTCCATTATTCACCCACCACTGTCGTGCCCGAAAGAACCTGTCTTAGGATGAGGTCACCTTCGCGATTGAAAATCACAATTAAAAAACGCGCATCATTATCTGCTGGTGGAAAGCTTGCTTCCACAGGTCTCAGTCTAGAAACCGCAAAGGTTTCACCCTTGTTGAATCGAATACCTTCAATCCACTCTTGGTTTGTCATCGCAGGATATGCTGACTGGCCTCTGCTGTCGATTTGGAAAACAAATACGTGTCCATAAACGCGATCCATTTCTGGGCCATTATTTATTAATTGAAACTTTAAAACACGTTTTCCGGCTTTATCTTCCAAAACAATGTTTTCTGTCCTGAGCAACTTCTTCGGTCTCAGATCTTGGAGGGCATAAGGTTTTTTCACAGGGCCTATCCAGACGTCAATTTCTCCCGTCTGTGAGCTGGTGATCTTTTCTTGTAACGTTTTGTTCGAGGTCTCTAGCTCGGCTAACTGATCTTGCATCTCTTTAACCTTGGACTCATCAGTCGAAGGAAGATCGGGAAGACTAATTCCGATAGGTATACTTGCTTCACGCCACCAAAGTGTGGCTGAAAGTGCAAGAAAGAGAGCGACTAAAAAAACAGGAGTGATTAGAAAAAAAAATTTCAGTCTTTTTTTTGAAATCTTAATCAGACGTACTGGTTCTGGGTGATCGTTTAGGATGATCTCAATGTGGGTTGACTTATTTTGTATCATAATCAGTTGAAGAATCTTTGAGAGGGGGTAAAGCTCAGATTCATATTATCTGGCAACTTCTCCCATAGCTCAGCGACAATTTTCCAGTCATAGTTTTGATCTTTAATGAGGTAGAGCGTTTTTTTGCCAATATCATTGATAACTTCAGAGCGGTAATCCTGGCGAAGCGTTACGACGGCATAGTTATTAGCTTGTAGAATTGAAATACCGTCAAAATTAATTTGTGGTGAGTCAGCTCTTGCAAATACGGCTTGCTTATAAGCCTTATAAGAAGGGTAGTTGCCACGTGAACGATCTTTAAATTCTTGTGGGTGGTAGTAGTTGATGTAGTCTTGAAATCTTTTTTCTTTCCACGCACTTGTCCAGCCATCAACAACAGCAGAAAGTTCTTTTTGAGATTTTTCCCAAGCCGCTCTTGGCCTAAAGGCGACTTCTTGTGTGATGATCATTGGTGTTCGTGCCAGATCTAAGAAAGTTGAAACTTCTTTGAGATCCATATCATTCACGACCACGCAGCCTCTGGAGTCGAGACCTTTGTCGATACGAGTGGCATCGTCTGTGGAGTGAAGCCAAATACCACTTCCCGTTTTTCCGGATCTCTGATCCATAAGATTGGGGTAGTCAGTGGTAAAAGCACCAGCTCCGTACATTTTTGCCATCTCACCGTGGCGAGACAGAAGTATCTTGTCAGAAAAGAATTCGCGAAGAGTATAAATTCCCTCAGGTGTCTTGTGGTCTCCCTCGCGAAACTTATCACCTTTTGTTTTCCCACTAGCAATCTTAAAGCGCTTAACTTCTTTAGGGATACCATTCTCATTTCGGTAAACAATTAAACTGTGTGTGGATTTTTCAACCAGCACCACATGGTGAGCAAAGATGGAATCCATTCTAATAATTGAGCTTGGGAGATAATCCTGAGCAAAAACGTTAGATACAAAAAATATTAAGACGAGAGACGTCTTGGTAAAAAATTTAATCACTTATCCTCCCTAAGAGTAGTCCTAATTTTAATATAGTTATGTGCACGTCACAAGGGATCAGCTTGAAAAAGCTTTGTTGGATCATTTTGATCAAGAAATGTTTGCCGCTTTAGGTTAAGTTCTTCAAATCTCTTTCCGGTGATATCCTAAGTCCATGTATATGCTAGGAGAATTGTTGTGACTGGAAAACCAAAGCCAAAAATGGCAGCAGACATGGGTCTAAGTGAGAGTAGCAAGAATATAAAATTTCTTGATCATCCTTCCCATGAGTTTATTCAATCAAGTTTTGACTCTGTTTTTCCCAGGTTTGGTTCTGCATTTAAAGCAAAGGAAGCTCAAGTGAGTGACGAAGATTCAACCCGTGTGCAAAATGTAAAAGCAAAACCAGAGGAAGCTAACTTAGATGAATTAGACTTTGGTCTTGGTATGTCAGATGACTCCTTGGATGAATCGCTAAATGAATCTAACGAAGCGGTTCTAGACCAAGGACTAGACCTTGGTATGTCTGATGATATGGAGCTATCTCTTGGCGACAACAATGATTTCTCAGCTCCGGAGACTGGTTCAGCAGGTGATGAGCTCGTTCTGGGCGATGATATAGACTTAGGCGATGATGTAATGGCCAAGCTGGCTGAGATAGATCAAATCATGGAGGCAGATGCCACCAACACAATGCTGCGACCAAGCGCTCAGCAGCTTGATGCAGACAATGAAGATAATGGAGATGATTTGGGACTTTCTTTAGGGGGAGACCTCTCACTGGGAGACGACGCTGGGTCTGATGAAAGTTTTTCACTTGGTGAATCTGGAGATGATCAAGGATTAGAGCTTGGAGGGGATGATTCATTTTCTTTAGGTGAAGATAACTCCGACGACGGACTCAGTCTCGATGGTGACTTGAGCGGGGACTTAGGTGGAGACTTTGATGGTGGTGAGTTGGGAGGTGATTTAAGTGGAGGCGAACTGGAAGAACTTGGTGATGATATGTTTGCTTCTCCCATAGAAAGCTCCGCTCCCAAGAAGAAGCCCTTACCTGCTGCTCCTAAAATTGCTGAAGTGAGTGCTGTAGAGGAGGATGATGAAGAATTTTCCTTCACGACTAATGCTGATGAGACGAGCGATGATATTCACGTCTCCCCAAAAGAAGTTCCTGAAGTGCCTGAGCAGCCCTCAAGGGCAGCTAAACAAGCAGCTCCTTCTGCTCCTGTGAGTCAAGTGAATCCAGGCAGATCAACTTCTGATGAACGTAGTGCATACAAGGAAGTGGTTGGTAATTATGGGCATGAACTAGAACGCCTCCAGGCCACACTAAATCATCTGCGACTAGACAGAGAGGGGCTTGTCAAAAAGATCACTGATCTGGAAGAGGAAAAAATTCAGTGGAACCGGAATTCACTGGGCTTGCGTGCTGAACTTGATGAGAAGAAGATTGAAATTCAGATCATGAAGAAACGGATGAGTGAGGAGAGTCAAGATCTTAAGTATCAGTATGAGCTCGAGCAAGAGCGACGAAAGCTTGCTGAAGAAAAAGCCAAAGCCTTCCAGCAGGAAGCTCTCAATATGCAACAAAAGGTTAAGCTTGAAATAAAAAAGGTTTCAAGTCGAGAGCGCGAACTAGAGCAGAGACTTGAGCTGTTGAAAGTCGATGCTGAAACCCAGATTCGCCATCGTGACATGAAGATCCTTGAGCTTAAAAGAAAGATTGATACCATGGAGTTCGACATCGATACTCTTACGGCCAATGAGCAAAGAAATATCGGGGACAAGGGTGAGCTAGAGGATAAGCTTGATAAAGCCATCAAGACCTTACGGGCTGCAATCGGAATACTTGAAACAGACGACCCCAAGTTAGCTACCCTTGAGCGCTTAAAAAAGAATTTGGATGTCTGATGCAGGTTAAAGCAGCACGCCCCCACCTCCTGGGAGTAGGGCTTGATCCTTTTTTTCAAGAGAAGATCAAGACTACGGTGAAAAAATATAAGCTCCCCATGAGGTCACATTTCTGTGAGTCCATAGAGAAATTTAAATCAAAAGACTTTTCTCCGAGCATGATCATATTGCAAGTCCCTCTTCATTTTGGTAATGCTTTGAAGCTCGTCCAAGAGATCATTTATCAATACCCTCAATCTTCTTTGATCGTCATCTCACCCAAGAGCGACCCTCATCTTCTTGTGCATTTCTTTCGCGCGGGTGCATACGACGTTCTTTTTACACCCTTCGATTCCTACGAGCTCGTCCAGTCCTTGAGAAGAGTTTTGTTGCGACCCATAGAAGTAAAGTCACCTCTTGACTGGACCCCACTTCAAGCCGCAGCTCATTTTTTTACTCGATCTATTACGGGCCAGTGGGATGATCTTGCAGATAATATTCAGCGATACTTCTCGCTCTTTGTTAATGATAAAGAAGAGAAGATCTTCCTCATCGAAGGCAGTGTCACTCAGTACGTAAAAAATCGACACAAGCTTAGCCCCGAACGAATCCTTTATTTAAATAAATTTTTAAATGATCCCAAATCTTTACTCTTTGGTATTAGTAAGAAAGGAAAACGATGGTCTTGGATCATTAAACTGGCACCAAATTTTGTTTGTTATTGGAATGTTTCCTTTAAAACAGAGGTCAATGGTGACGAACTTTTTGGCACTGGCTTTACCAACCTCCTAAGAGGTCAGAGAGACCATTATGAAGTTCATCTCGAGCGCGAGCGGATGAAATTACTAGCTCTCACAGATGAGATTACGGGGTTATGGAACCAAAGAAAATTAACACAAGACCTAGACGAGAGAGTGCAATCAAAAGAGCCTTTCTCCCTTTTATTTATTGATATTGATTTTTTTAAATCTGTGAATGATCAGTTTGGTCATGTTCACGGCTCTCAGCTTTTGATAGATATGGCGACGATATTAAAAAAAGAACTGCGTGGATCTGATTTGATTTATCGTTACGGTGGAGATGAGTTTATTGTTTTGCTCCCTAAACTTGATCTTGAGCAGTCAAAAATAACTGCCCTGAGACTTTCTACTGCCATCAAACAGAATGAATTTTCAGTGCAAGAGAAACCTTATAAACTGAGTCTTTCGGTCGGGATTGCTGTGTATCCCTTAGATGCAGCCACGGCCAAGGACTTAGTCGATTTTGCTGACCAGATGATGTACATGTCCAAGAAATCAGGTCGCGGTAAGGTCTTTCATGTCACTGAGGTGATGTCATAGTTTAATTTTTCTTAATAATTCCTTAGGCATAAACTGTTTCATTCAAATCACCGATAAAGCTACCTGAGATTAATCGAGGTAACTTTATGTCACAGATCTTTACGCAGCCATGGTTTGACCTTAACTCCAAAAGTAAAGCGACTCAGCTTGAAGAGGCGCTCTTGGGATTAAAGCCAACGATTATTTATCTTGATGACGAAGCAGATGCTTTAGAAGTTTTTGAGGTGAGATGTAAAGAATTTGGAATAAATTGTTTCGCCACCTCGGATCATCAAAAAGCAATTGAGTTTCTCAAAAAAAATAAAGCACGAACTCTACTTATTATTTCAGACTACCGCATGCCGAGTATTTCTGGTTTTGACTTTCGGGAGAAAGTGCTTGAGGTCACACAAGATATTCCATTCTATATTCTCTCTGGCTATATTGATAGAAATCTCGCCATGGAGGGTATCAAGTACAAGATTACCGGCTTTATTGAAAAGCCATTTAAAACAGAAGCATTAGTCGATATTCTCAAAGGTGAAGGGGAGGCACGTGCCCAAGTCATTAAAGATGAATACGAGATGCTTAAGTCTTTTACCGATGATGTGGTCAACATTGTCGCTGAAATTGAAGACTCATGTTTAAGTCTCGAGTCAGACCCCAACGATCTTGAGACCATTGCAAAAGTATTTGGTCTCGTTCATACCATAAAGGGCTCATCAGGATTTTTTGATCCACGCACATTACACCTCTTTGGTCATGAGTTTGAAGAAATCCTTAAACAAGTGCAAGCTGGCCATTTGGCCATTAGTTCAAACCTGATCTCTTCATGGCTCAAAGCAGCTGATGTTATCAAAATGTTGAATGAAGAGTTCATCACTGGTGAACACAAAGATCATGATGTTACTGAACTGAAAAAAGTCTTGCACGTCAATCATGGTGAAGACCAGATTGTGAGTGATGGTGATGGAGAGAAAGAATCCTCTCACTCGCCTCAGTCTAAGTCTGAACCGAAGAAGAATGATATTAAAGTCTCCATGAAAGTGCTCGATGAGTTCACCCAGGTTTCGGGTGAATTGACTGTCATTCGAAACATGATTAACAAAATAGTTGGCTCCATAGAGAAGAACTATAGAGGCGATAAAGATGTTCTTGCTCTTGGTGAGCTTCTGGATGAGATGCACAAGATTAACTCAGATGTGCAAAATAAAATCACAGATATTCGACGAGTATCAGCCACACAACTCGTGAAACCACTCACCAGGAATTTACGTGATACCTGTAAGGCCCTAGGTAAAGAAGTCGACTTTAGAGTTGAGGGTGAAGAGGCGAGAATTGACAACGCGATCGCTGACACACTCTCACGCTCGCTAGTGCACCTCATGAGAAACTCACTCGATCATGGCCTTGAGGGTAACGATGAGAGGGTTAAGCTAGGTAAACCGAAGAAGGGACAAGTTGTTCTTAAATTCGAGATTCGTAACGAAACCATTGTTGTTAGTATTAAAGATGATGGTCGAGGTATTAATACGGAAAAGATCAAAGAAAAGATTATATCAAAAAATCTCAAAACACCTGAAGAGATGCATCAGATGACAGAAGAAGAGCTGCATCTCATGATTTTTGAAGCCGGTTTCTCAACCGCTCAGCAAGTCACAGAGTTTTCTGGCCGTGGCGTTGGAATGAGCATGGTTAAAGAAACGATTGAAGAGGTTAATGGTAAAATTGGTATCAAATCAGTGGCTGGTCAAGGTACAACTTTTTCTCTAGAAATTCCAATTCCAAAATCAGTGCAGATTATTGACTGCCTTTTTGTGACGGCTTCTGGCATGACTTTAGGAGTACCCCAAGAGTTTATTGTTAAAGTTCTTGATAGACAGTTTCTCTTACACGAAAAAATTGATCAACTAGATGGCTCTGATTTTATACGCTTTGATGGGTATTTGGTTCCGATTGTGTCCCTGGCAGAAGTTCTTGATAAGCCTCGCGTAGACGAAGATCTTCTGATCATTCTTAATGCTCATGGAAAGATGATGGCCCTGAGAGTAAGTTCTGTGCATGACATAGAAGATGCAGTGATAAAACCTTTGAATGTTTCTACTTTAAAAAATATCGGTCTCTATCTGGGTGGAACTTTCTTGGGGGATGGGACTGTTGGACTTGTATTAGATATTGATGGCCTCTCTGAGAAGTTGCAACTTTCTTTGGCTAAAAAGAAATTGGAAGAAACTAAAATTAAAAATGAATACGTCCTCGAATCCATTATTTCATTCACTTTTCAAGAGAGGGGCGAGTACTGCTTGCTAGAGAAAGATGTCTTTCGAGTGGAAAGTTTCACGCTCGATCGATTCACTAAGAGTGGAAATCAATACGTGATGCCTTATAGAGAATCAATGATGACTTTAGTTGAGCTTGAGAAGACCATTTTTAAAAATCATCAAAGTTCAATTGAATCATCTGAGCAAAATGATTTTAAAACAATTATCGTCAAGCATACGACCGGCTATTTGGGTCTAGTTGTTAAAGACATTAAAGATTTAGAAAAAGTTGAGTTTAATCTAGTCGAATCCCTACGCAAAAAGTCGGGCATCAGAGGAAATATTATTCACTCCGATAAGACCTACACTCTACTCGATATGGATGAGGTAAAAACATCCATTGTGCATACTGAGGATGAGCTTGTGCCGACAAGCACATCCTCAATAGCTGCGTAGAGATGTTAAAGAGTTTTTAAAATATCTTTAGTGTCAGCATCATAGAAATATTTTTTTTCGATTCGAAGATTTTTTTCTCTGTTTATTGTCCATCGCATTCAAAAAAAATCACAGCATCCTGTCTGATCTTATCCAGATTGAGATGACGAAAATCATTTAATTCCATAGTTTTCTTTTGTTGCGCTAATTGCAAAGCGAACTAACATCATTTGAGAGGTATAAATGAGTAAGGTTCCTGATGCTGCATTAAATGAGTTCTATGCTGAGTGCGAAGAAATTTTGCAACGTGTATCTTCTAGTCTCGCAAAAATCGAACAAGGTGATCTAAGTAAAGATGTCTTAGATGGCCTTTATCGTGACATGCATACTCTCAAAGGGACAGCTCAGCTCTTCGGCTTTAAAAATATTGGTTTGGTTGCGCACACCATAGAAGCAGCGATGGAGCCAGTAAGACAAGGTAAAATGCAATTAGATCAAAAACTCATTGATCTCATTTATCTGAGTCTTGATTTTGTTTCTCGTATCCTAAAAAATCCTGAACTTGATATAAGCAATGATCCATCTCTCGGAGAGGAGTTAAAAGTTCTCATTCCGAAGATGATGGAAGTGGCAACGATGAAATTCAAAGGGGCTTTTCAGGTTGTCCAAGAAACAGAGTTCATTTCTAGTGAGGGAGTGCTGTTCAGACCACATGAAGTAGAAAGCGCGACAGAAGTTAATGAGCCTCATGAGGAAATGATTCAAGTTCAGCCAGTAGCACAGACAAAAAGTATTCCAGTAAAACCTCAAGAGACGATAGCAACTAATCCTAAAACCAAACCAGTGAGTGCCCCCATGGAAGACCAACAGGCGGAAGCCACCAGTATTCGTGTGCAAGTGAGTTTGCTCGACAAACTCATGAACCTCGTGGGCGAAATGGTTCTAACCAGGAATCAGGTCCTGCAGTATGCAAAAACAAATGACAACGGTGACCTTTCAAAACTAACTCAACGTTTAGATATCGTGACCACAGAGTTGCAAGACAACGTTATGAAAACGCGCATGCAGCCGATTGGTAACGTGTTCACGAAATTTCAGCGCTTAGTAAGAGATCTCTCGAAAGATCTTGGTAAAAACATTGAACTCCACATCCACGGAGCTGAAACGGAACTTGATAAATCATTAGTGGAGGCCATAAAAGATCCCCTCACTCATATTGTAAGAAACTCCTGCGATCATGGGCTTGAGATTCCGTCTCTTAGAAGTGCTGCAGGTAAGAGTGCCGTTGGTAATATTCATCTCAAGGCTTTTCATGAGGGTGGACAAATTATCATTGAGGTCAGTGATGATGGTGCTGGTCTAGATCCAGAGAAGCTTAAAGCGAAAGCACTTCAGAGAAAAATCATCACACCTGAACAGGCTCTCCATTTAAGTACTCAAGAAGCTCATGAATTGATATTTCTACCGGGCTTTTCAACGGCAGAAAGCGTGACCGCTGTTTCTGGGCGAGGCGTTGGCATGGACGTCGTGAGAACCAACGTTGAAAAAGTAGGGGGCACAATCGAGATATCGTCCCAGCTTAAAGCGGGCACGACTATTCGCCTTCGAATCCCGCTGACTCTGGCGATTGTTCCTGCTATGATTATAAGAACAGGCGATGAAAATTTTGCCATTCCACAGATTAAGCTTCAGGAGCTTCTTCGTGTAGACACCGAAGAGAACACACATAAAATTGAGCATCTCCAAGGTCAGAAATTTTATCGCCTAAGAGATCAACTTTTGCCTTTGCTTTCAAGCCACAAGATCATGCATCCCGAAAGCACGAGAAAAGATCCAAGTGTGTTTAATATTGTTGTTTTAAACGCTGATCCCCATCCTTATGGCCTTGTGGTCGATGAGATTAAAGATACTGCTGACATCGTGGTGAAACCTCTGCCGAATTTCCTAAAGCGTGGAGATATATTCTCTGGAGCAACGGTGATGGGAGATGGGAGTGTGTCGTTAATTGTCGATACCCAGGGAATTGCCCAGCATTCGATGTTTAAGAAGTCTACCAATGTTGAATCGGTTAAACTGAGAGCCGAGGAGAAGAGGGCAGAAGCTAATATTCGCACGGTTGAGGCTGAATACCTTATCTTTGATTTGAAAACAAAAACACACTACGCCATTCCTTTGGCTTTAGTTTTTAGGCTTGAAGAATTTAAGGTCTCGCAGGTTGAGCAGTCTGGAGATGAGTATTTTGTTAAGTATAGAGGGGGCTTACTAAGCTTAATAAATACCAATAGCTTCTTAGGCAAGTCGGGTGATGTCATTGGGAATGGGAACGAAAATATTTTTGTGATCGTAGTCTCTAAGAATAACCGTTATTTTGGTTTCGTTGTAAATTCAATTGTAGACATTGTCTCAAGTTCACAGGAAATTACACCTCAAGTGAAGGATCAGTATGGCCTTCTTGGAAACTTAATTCTCGAGTCACAAAAAGTTCTCACGGTGATTGATGGCTATTCACTAATAGATGTTGCTACAGGTAAACCCCCGACCAAAGCCCTTAAGGCAAAATCTAAAGCATCTATTTTGCTCCTTGAAGATACGGCTTTCTTTGTGAAGCAAATTACGAGGACTCTGACCTCATCTGGTCACGAAGTTGTGCACGCGGAAAATGGTGAAGAGGGTCTTAAAATCCTTGAAGCTAGTGATCCATCGCGTTTTCATTTAATCGTCTCAGACATTGAGATGCCTAAAATGAATGGTTTTGAGTTTGCACAAAAAGTCCGCTCTCACGCAAAGTTTAAGAACATGCCACTTATTGCCCTAACCACAAGGTTTCGTCTTGATGACCAAGCAAAAGGCAAAGAGGTTGGTTTTAATATTTATTTAGAAAAATTAAAACCAGATGAACTGATTCAAGGGATAGATAAGATAATGGGAGGAAAAAATGAGTAGTCACCAATTCTCTACCTTTAGAGTCGATGGTCGACTTTATGGGGTGAGTGTGAAAATTGTGCAAGAGATTACGAAGCCCATGCCCATCACAGCGGTGCCACTATCCCCAGACTTCGTTAAGGGACTGATTAATCTGCGTGGACAAATTGCTACCGCCATCGGAATTCGTGAGCTCTTTAAACTTGGAGCTCAAGTTGATGTGGATAGAAATGTGAATGTCGTCTGTAAGGTAGACGGTCTTCTCTTGTCCTTAATTGTGGATGAAATTGGGGATGTCATTGAAGTCGACGATAAAGATTTCGAAGAGACTCCGGATACAATCTCGCTCCATGTCGCTCAATTCATGAATGGTGTTTATAAATTACCAGATAATATTTTAAGTATTTTAGATATTAATAAATTAGTCAGTTTTCTTAACCAATAGGGGATCGTTATGCCAAAAGAAACAAGTGCCTTTGAGTCTGCCGTCGCCACAGTTGTGGATAAAAATTACGCCGTGATTGAATTTGAACCAAACGGTATCATCAAGCATGCTAACACAAACTTCCTTTCAACAGTGGGCTACTCCATGAGTGAGCTCAAGGGTGGACACCACTCAATGTTCTGTAGCAAAGAGCTCGTCGCTTCTCATGAATATAAGATTTTCTGGGAGCAGCTTGCCTCTGGAGTCGGAAGAAAAGGTGACTTCCCAAGATACGGTAAATCAGGAGTGGAGATTTGGTTGAATGCTTGTTACGAGCCGGTCAGAGATGAAAATGGCAAGGTGACATCAGTCATTAAGGTTGCTTCGGACATCACTGAAACGAAAAAGCTCTCAAACATGAAGCAGATGGTGGATCTTTCACCGATCAACACGATGTTAGCTGATAAGACTGGTAAGCTTGTTTATATGAACGAAGCCTCTCGTCGCACACTACGAACTCTCGAGAAGCATCTCCCTGATAGAGTCGATAATTTGGTCGGTCAATCCATTGATATCTTCCACAAGCGTCCAGAGCATCAACGACGCATTATCTCTGAAGCCAGAAACCTGCCACTTTCTTCAAAGATTCGTGTTGGACCGGAAACACTCGATCTTCTCGTTTCGCCAATCATTAACTCTGCTGGTGAGTATATAGGACCGATGGTGACGTGGGCGCTGATCACTGAAAAAGTTCAATTGATTGCAACCCTTGAAGAGACAGCGCAACAGTTGGCTGCTGCCGCTGAAGAGCTTGCCGCCACAGCCACTCAGCTCAATAACAACGCTACTAGTACGCTTCAGCAATCGAATACTGCTGCAGCGAATACGGAAGAGGTATCTAAGGGTGTACAAATTGTGGCGACCAACACAGAAGAGATGGTGGCTTCAATTAAAGAAATCGCCCGCAATACTTCGGAAGCTGCGGACATCTCAAAAGACACCATGAGACGTACACAAGAAACAAATAAGACAATCACACAGCTAGGTGTGAGTTCAGAAGAGATTGGAAATGTTATTAAGGTCATTTCATCTATTGCTCAACAGACTAACCTTCTTGCTCTTAACGCTACGATTGAGGCTGCCCGTGCCGGTGAAGCAGGTAAGGGTTTTGCGGTTGTTGCCAACGAAGTAAAAGAACTTGCTAAGCAAACAGCTAAAGCAACAGACGACATCACAAATAAGATCAACGCCATTCAGGGTGATACGAAAGGTGCTGTGGCAGCGATCACAGGTATTTCTCAAGTGATTGAGAAACTTAATATGATCTCTGTTGCGATTGCGGCTGCAGTTGAAGAGCAGACAGCGACGGCAAACGAAGTTTCTCGAGTGGTGAAAGAGTCAAATCATGGTGTAGAGGGGATTGCTGAAGTCGTGAGAAATGTTTCGAATTCTGCTCAGCAGAGTTCGGCGGGTTCTTCACAGACTCTTGAAGCCGCGAAAAGTTTGTCTACTCTTGCTGAAAAATTAAAAGCTCTTGTAAAAGGTATGGCGATCTAAATGCGCATAATGGTCGTTGATGACTCTATTGTTTTTCGTTCTCAGATTTCCTCTGCTCTTACGGGAGTAGAGGGAATTGAGATCGTTGCGACAGCGGCCAATGGAAAAATTGCACTGCAGAAACTTGAGCAGATGCAGGTTGATCTCATCACACTTGATATGGAAATGCCTGAACTCAATGGTCTTGAGACTCTGAAACTGATTCGACAGAAAGGTCTCAATGTTAAGGTCATAGTATTTTCATCTCAAACAATTCGTGGAGCAGAGAAAGCTCTCGAGGCTCTGCGTGAAGGAGCAGATGACGTCGTGGCTAAGCCCGAGGGCGATGGAGTCAATTTTGAAACTGCTCTTGACTCGATTCGTCTCTCTCTTGTTCCAAGGGTTAAGCAGTTTCAAACTCTCAAGGCACCTGCTACTAAAACGATATACACGGGCGAGTCCATACTAAACCCTCAGCCAACTGTGGTGGTAGGGAAATCAGCCAAGCAGCGCATTCAGGGTTTTGATCCGCAAGCAATCGTAATAGCCTCCTCAACCGGTGGCCCCACGGCACTAGAGACTATTTTCTCTCAGCTCAAAGGTCCTTTTAAGAAACCAATTTTTTTAGTTCAGCACATGCCGCCAGTATTCACTCAGATTTTAGCAAAAAGAATTTCAGCTCTCACAGACGCTCCCGCTACCGAAGCAGCGGTGTCTCAGAAAGTGACGACGAACTCCTTTCTTGTGGCACCTGGCGACTATCACATGATTCTTAACAAGCAAGCAGACGGGATCTATGCGACGCTTAATCAAACGGCGATGAGAAATTCAGTACGTCCTGCTGCTGACAACCTCTTTGAAACAGCAAGCGAAATATATGGCCATCAACTTTTAGGAATCGTCTTGACCGGTATGGGGGAAGATGGCCTAATAGGAGCAAAACAAGTGAGGTCCAAGGGCGGCAGAGTACTTATTCAGAATAAAGAAAGCTGTGTCGTCTTTGGGATGCCTGGGGCTTGTTTCGCCCAAGATGAATATGATGAGATCGCAAGTCTCGATGGAATTATTCAATTACTTAAAGGAATTCTCAAGTGAGCATTAGATACTTTGGTGAATATCTTATTTCAAAAAATGCCATTTCTCCTCAAGACTTGGCCCGCGCCCTTATTACTCAAACGAAAGAAGTCCCTCCTGTTGCAGAACTCGCTCTCGAAATGAATCTCTTGAATCCTGATGAAGTTGTTCAAGCTTTTCATCTCCAACAAGAGCGCGGACTAAGTTTTCTTTGGGCCGTGAAAGCACTTAAGGGTGAGAAGAGTGATGTTGTTAAAGGTCTCGAATCTATGATTGAAGAGAAACGCACTCCTCTTGGTCAAATTCTACTGAACCTTAAAGCCATTGATCTCAAATCACTGACGATGATGCTCGATGACTACCTCTCTCAAGCAGAGACACCACTTGAGTCTGCTGTGACAGAGCCACAACCAGTGATTCCACTTGTCACGGCTGTAGGTGACTCCACAGAACTTCTTACCGACGGAGAAGATCTGACCTACCCTGAGGGAATGCTGGTAGAACTCGAGACATTATTAGATGAACGAAAGTATCGAGCCGTTAAAGTGGCTCTCTCCTTTGTTAAAGATAAAAATATGCCCGATCCTAAGGTTATTACAAAACTCCTCGGGGACGTGAGTAAAATTCTACAACCTGTGATTAAATTCACCAGTGCTATTGGCATTCGTCACATGAAAGCTCTTCTGGTGCACATGCAATCAAAAATTGATTCTCTCCAGGACCCATCAATTTTTTCTGAAGATGAGCTCCGTTCCGTTGCGACAAACCTGAGTGATTGCAATGAAGAAGTATGGAAGCTTAGAAATCTTGTGATTACAGAGTTTACCGAAGAGAGATATGCCCAAATTAAAGAAAATAGAGACCTCTTTCATAAAGCACTAAAAGGGAATTCATGAGTCAGTACAAATTCTTACTTATTGATGATTCGAAATCGGTTCATGCTTACTTAAGACAGTGTCTAGAGCCTCTTGCCAAGGAGATTCATGATTGCATGGATGGACTGCAAGGCGTTGAGCAATTAAAGAAATCACAAGATTACGATATGATTTTTCTTGATTGGGAGATGCCGGTGATGGATGGGCCCACGGCGTTTGAAGAAATGAAAAAGATGAATCTCAAGATTCCCGTTGTCATGCTTACTTCAAAAAATGACCCCCTCGATATCATGAAAATGATTGAGGCAGGAGTCGTTGATTATTTATTAAAACCATTCACAGCAGATATCATTGAATCTAAAGTTAAATCCATTCTAGAAGAGTAATTATGGCCATCTCACAAGATATTTTGCTTTTTTTTGCTAAGTTTATTGAGAAAGAACTTGGTATCATTTATGTTGAAGCTAATTACTTCCAACTGGAACACAGACTACGCGACATTTCGACGCAGCTAGGATTTGGTAGCATCGATGAGCTCTATCAAAAAGCTCGAGTAGGTATTACGGGCTCAATGAAAAGTCTCTTGCTAGACCTCGCGACTAACAATGAAACTAGCTTTTTTAGAGATGCCAGTATCTTTAAAGCTCTGAGCTCTCATATCATTCCTGAACTCACCAAGGATGCTTTTAAGTCTGTGATAAATGTCTGGTCAGCAGCTTCTAGCTCAGGCCAAGAGATCTATTCGATTGCCATGGAAATTGAAGAGCTCAGAAAGACTGGAATTAAAATTCCCATGATCCGTTACCTGGCTTCGGATGTGTCTGACACCATTTTAAAGCGTGCCCAGAAAGGACTCTATTCACAGATAGAAATCCAACGTGGGCTTCCGGCAAAATTGATGATTGAGTACTTTTCAAAAACTCCCGAGGACCAGTGGCAAGTGAAAAGTCATCTTCAATCCATGATGAATTTTAAGAAGATTAACCTCCTCGAAGAGTGGGGAGATATTGGGAAGTTCGATGTCATTTTTATTCGAAATGTTTTGATCTATCAGAATGTCGAAAATAAAAAGAAGGTCATTGAGAACATCTATCAGCGCCTTAATCCTATGGGATATTTGATTCTGGGAGCAGCGGAAAGTCTCTTTGGGGTTAGTGATCGATTTAAGCAAATTGCCGTAGATAAAGCGATTATTTACCAGAGAGATTAAACATGTCTTATATCCTACTCGTGGATGATGAGCCAGATATCTTAGATATGCTTGAGCTCATAACTTCTACCACAACGCAGTCGGTGATTTTTAAAGCGTGTTGTGGTAATGAAGCCATCGAAATTCTCAAGAAACAGGGAGTCCCTAGCCTTATCGTGTCTGATTACAAGATGCCCAATGGGGACGGGGTTTTTCTTTTCTCCGAAGTGCAAAAGCTCTACCCAAGTGTTCCCTATATCATTTGTTCCGGCAATCCAGAGGCGCAGCTCAAAGAGTTGTTCCCCGCTGTCTCTGAGTTCATTCAAAAGCCGAATATGATGAAGCCACTAAAGCAGTACCTTGAGAAGAATTTTGTGCATACACCAATCCCTCAGGAATATGTACAGCTCCCTTTTGGCTACCTAAAAAGGCTTGGGGTTGTAAGTTTTGATACTTTTGTTCGTTTAGGGGAAGGGAAATATATTAAACTTCATCAGTCTGGGGATGCCTTAGATAAGTCTGATTATTTAAAAATTGAAAATAAATTCCTGAACCGTCTCTATCTACTTAAAAACGATGCTGTTAATGTCATTAAAGAGTTCGAAGATTTTTTAGAGAAAAGGATTTCTTCTTCATCTGAGAATCAATTTGAACTCGTTGAGAGCGTCATCCCTTCTGTGGCCCTTCTTTGTAAAAGCTTTGGATGGAGCCACGAATCCCTGCAGCTAGCCCAAAAAACAGTCACAGCAACGGTCCAGTTTGTAAAAAAGAATAAAAACTTAGCCGCTGTTCTTCGATTGCCTTCTGAGGATGATACTTATGGTGCTCATGTTTCAAAACTTTGTGTACTGACTTGTGTTGTGGCTTCGCAACTGGGTTGGCACAACGAGGCTACTCATGAAAAACTTGTGATGGCTTCTTTGATGCACGATCATTTTGTAGATGAAGCTCTTTATGATGATACTGAGTTATTAAAGATCGAAAATGCTTCTCCTGCCTCAAATTCTGAATATAGAACGCACCCTTTTAGGGCAGCTGAACTGGCAAGATCTCTCAAGGGGATTCCAAACCATGTGGACAGCATTATCATGGAGCACCATGAGAAGCCTAATGGAGAGGGGTTTCCTAGGGGCTTGAGTGCCTCAAGGATCTCCGCATTGGGAGCCTTGTTTATCATCTGCGAAGCTATTATCGCCTACTCATTTCAAAAGAAAGCGGATCAGTTGTCATTGGAAGATTTCATTACGACTCATCCGGAGTTCACACTGAAAGACCCTTTTAAAAAAATTATCTTATCACTTAAAAGTTGAGGTTACATTGAACGAGATTAGACCCTTGCTGCACGAATTATTGAATGCCCTTGCGATCTCTCGAGGTCTCTGTGAGGCTGTTCAAATGTCACTTAGCGGCGACATGCCTCTTACGGACGAACAGAAATTGGATAAGCTTAATCGCTCTATTAAGGCCATGGATCGGATCGAGGGGGCTTGCCGGGAAATTCGTCAAATCGTAGTTAAGGACTAAGAGGTTCGTAACTTTTTTAGCAGTCTTTTTCTTTCTAAGAGTTTAATAATATCTGTTTTTAATAAATTGAAATTATCACTTTTGCCTTTCTTCAAGAGGTATTCTTCTATTTCCGGTAATTGAAAGAGAATGATCTTGATTGTTGTATCTAGCAAAGAAGCCATCTCTGCTTCTACCAATGCTTGTTTTACTTGTGTGATGACTGTATTGTGCTTTGCTGGTTTTTCTACAAACCCTGAAATGCCTGCCTTGCTCGCTTCCAGCAGTGCCTCTCGGCTTAGATATCCACTGACAATAATAATGGGTAATTCAGAATATATTTTTTTGATTTCCCGACTCAGAGTCAAGCCATCCATTTGTGGCATTGATAAGTCCGTTAAAACTATTCGAGGGGGAGAGAGTTTGATCGCTTCAAGGGCAGCACTTGGGGAGCTAAATCCTCGCCATGAAATTTTTTCCCTCGCGAGATAGGCTCCCAGAATCTCTACCAAGTCTTCTTCGTCATCAACAATGAAAGCATCGACCGATTCTATTTTTTCTACTTCTTGCTCTGAAATCTTCGTGTCGTAATCAAAAGAAATTTCATTGCCATCTAAACCTATTCTTGCGGTATCGATGGCCTTAAGAAAATAGGTGCATTGGCTTTGGGTCAGTTCTGTTCTGCTTTTAAGTTTACCGAAATCATCTTCTATCTTATGCATATGGGCATTTAAATAGGTCATACCTAGCATTCCAGAGGCGCCTTTAATGGAATGAAAGGAGCGAAATATCGAGTCATATTTTGAAGTGAAATTAGCCCCGTCCTCGATGGCCATAAGGGCCGATTCGGCAATACTCAGAAGCTCTAGGGCTTCATTGATAAACTCTTCTCTATCTTCAGTACTTATTTCCAAGGCACACCTATTATTTCTTGATATTTTCTGTGCTTTTAACTTTTTACACAATGAAAAATTGAGAGAGAAAAATCAACTCACGAAACCGAGCATTTTTATCAGAAAGCGAAGCATTATAAAAAAAATATTTCTCCCGTCTCGTCTTCTTTATTTCATGCGATAATTGACTCTCATTTTATTACAATCTTAAGGAAATGGGATGAAACAGCTTTTCTACGTCAGTAATACCAGCCTGAGCTTTAGGGGAAAAGAGGATATTGAGGACATTTTGTCTAAAGCAGATAGTTACAATAATCAAACAGGCATCAGCGGTATACTGCTCTATCATTCAGGACTCTTTTTGCAATTGCTGGAAGGGGAGAGTGCTGATGTTGATCATCTCTATTCTAAAATATTTAAAGACCCAAGGCATAGCAATCTAACAGTACTTTTTGACATTGCTGCCACACAAAGAATTTTTACTAAGTGGGGCATGGCCTATAGAGATGTCAATGAACTCGACATTAAGATGGTTAATCAAATGCTGTCTTGGACGAGACTCATTCAGGGATCGAAAGATATAGATAATGCGCTCATTTTAAAAATGCTTGAACAATTCAAAGAGCGTATTTCAATTGATCAATTGCCTAATCTGGCCAAGGAATAATACTAAGCCTTATTGAGGGCTTTTGAGAGTTTCGCTAGTAGGTCCTGGTCCTTGAAGGGCTTTTCAACCACCCCCGTGACGCCAAGATCGATAGCTTCTATCATTTGACTCTTTTCAATTTGAGCAGAAATAATAATGAAAGGAAGAGACTGATGAGTCGAGCGGACAGACTTTAAAAGCTCTACTCCATTCATCTCTGGCATTCTAAAGTCTGAAAGGATCGCGTCTGGTTTTTTTGTAGAGAATTCTTTGAGTAAATCCAGGGGAGAAAGGAAGGTTTTAAAATCATATCCTCCTTTGCTTAGAATCATACTTAAAATATCTAAAATATCTTCTTCGTCATCAACAATATAAATGAGTTTCTTTGACATGAGAAAGCAGCCTCTACTTTTAAAAGTAGAGGCTCACACTTTTTAGCGTTTTTTGGTAGCAACTTTCTTCGTTGCTTTTTTGGGAGCAGCTTTCTTGGTCGCTACTTTCTTCGTCGCCACTTTTTTGGTAGCTTTCTTTGCAGGTGCCGCTTTCATGAGCTTTTCAAGTTTTGCCTGAAGTGCCGCTACTTCTTTCTTTTGTGACTCAATGAATTTCTTCGCTATGCCTGATTGTTTCTTGATTTCTTTCTCGAGTGCCGCTTTCTCTGCAGCGATTTTCTTTTTTGCTGTCGAGATATCGCGGTCTACGATTTTCGAAAGATCAGCTTGTGCGTCTTTCACAATTTTTTTGATTTGGCTCTTGAGTTGATTGACGTTTACATCGCTTACAAGTGTTTCAACAGTCGACTTTACGTTCTTAACATTTTGCTGAACGTTTTTTTTGACGTTCTCGATAGCCTCTAAAACGACGTTACCATTGTTGTCTTGCATAGTGTGCTCCTCAAGGTTGTGGCCGATAAAAGCCTGTGTTTTTGGTAAGTGGAACTCTGTAACCAAAACCAAAACTCTTCGACTTAATTTTGATGATGGGACAGAACTGACGCCTTTTATACTCTGATTTGTAATAAAGTTCAAAGACCTTCTTTACTTCCTCCTCTGAAAAGCCCTGAGTGAGTAAATCTTTATGGGTATAGCGGAAGCTCAGTATCCCTTCCAACATGGCATCTAGTCTCTCATAGGGAGGAAGGCTATCTTGGTCTTTCTGATCAGCACGCAGTTCTGCCGAGGGGGGGCGCTGGATGATTCCTTCAGGTATAACTGCTCCAAACTTATAGTTAATCCACTCAGCCAGGCGATAGGCTTCGGTTTTATAGACATCTCCCAAGAGCGAGATCGCTCCCACCGAATCCCCGTATTGGGTTGAGTAGCCCACGGCGATTTCAGACTTGTTTGAAGTGTTGATGACCATGGCGCCGGTTTGATTAGAGCGGGTGTAGAGGAGAAGTCCTCTTAACCGACTCTGAACATTTTCATCCGTTAAGCCCTCAAAGCTCTCAGAGAATGTGCCCTGGAAATTCATTTTGATCGTCGAGTGGAGGAACTTGATGGGCAGACTGTTAAGTTTGACCCCTAGCTTCAGACACAGCTTACTAGAGAGATCCCAGCTAATAGGGCTGGAGTAATTGCCGGGCATATAAATGGCCTCGACCTCCTGACCTGGCAAAAGAGACATCTTCACGATGGTCAGCACCAGGCTTGAATCCAGACCGCCGGACAAGGCCACTAGGAATTTTTTAAAGCCAGATTTTTGGGCATATTCCTGCAGTCCAAATTTAAGAGCTTCCGTGATCATCTCACACTCGTCGTTGTCCCAGATCCTCAAGCGGCGGGGGAGAGCTTTGTCAGCCGAGAATTGTGCAGCAAAGAGTGACTCCCAGGTATTCTCCTCGAGGTCATCCCCAACCGGAAGGTATTGGGTTGCCAGCGCCAAGGGAAGTGAAAGTGTGTGCTCAGCAAAACGGGGAGCCGCACCAAGAGTTTCAAAACCATTCACACCAAAGGAGCTGCCATCAAAGAGAATTTCGTCTTCTCCCCCCACTCGGTTTACGTAATAAAAGGGAGCCTTGAAAAGTGTTGAGAGCGCGCGGGCACGATCCCGGCGTTTTTGAGCTTTGTAGATATCAAAAGGGGATGCCGAAAGATTGAAAACGGCTCGAAAGGGGCCAGCTTTGGCAAGTTCCCGCGCCGGATCCATATGGTGAAAACTAGAGGCCCACATATCCTCACAGATAAGCAAACCATATCTCTCTCCACCGAATTCCCAAATTCCCGGCGTTTGACCAGCAGTGAAGTATTTTTGTTCATCAAAAATGTCATAATTAGGAAGGAGTCTTTTGGTGTAGACCTCTCGCAGCTTGTGGCCCGCTTTTAACTCATACACCACATTCCTGATGTCCACCGGAACTCCCTCAGGGCCGAGGTCATAGGAAAGTCCGCCGAGCAGACAAACATAGTCGTCTTGCTCTGGCAGGGAGCTCGCCCAGGTATTGATCTCTTCTAAAAATTGGTGGTAGCTCTGGATAAAGGAGGCCGAAAGGCAAAGGTCCGCCAAGGGATAACCGGTCAGGAAGAGTTCTGGGTAGAGATGGATGCCCGTGCGTTTAATCGAGCTTTTAAGGGTTTGAAAGATCGTCGAAAAATCGGCCAGGGTATGGTGAGTTTGATGGAGATGAATCTGCATAATAATCCTAGGCTCGCGTTGACTGAAAAGGATAAGTTAACTACATCTATACTCCCAAAAGAGGACCTAGTATGTCACGAGTGTTAGTTATTGGAGCGGGCCTTGCCGGCTCAGAAGCAGCCTGGCTTTTAGCTACGCGCGGAGTGTCGGTCGTTTTAGCGGAAGTTAAGACGCTTAAACTCAATCCAGCTCAGAAGATTTCCACCTTTGCCGAGCTGGTCTGCACCAACTCGCTTAAGTCCATGGATCCTGACTCTGCCCACGGATTACTCAAAACAGAGATGCGTGCCTTGGGCTCCTTGGTGCTAGATGTGGCTGATGCCACGGCGGTTCCGGCCGGAGATGCTTTGGCGGTTGATCGTGAGCATTTTTCTCAACAAATCACCCACCGACTTTCCACTCATCCCAATATCCAGGTGATTGCGTTTGAAGCCAGCGATCCTATCGCTCTCATGCAAGAGCACAAGTGTGAGCACGTGATCGTAGCTTCAGGTCCTTTGACCACCAATCCACTTGAAAGCTGGCTGACGGAAAATCTCTCCAGTGAAGATATCTATTTTTACGATGCCATAGCTCCGGTGGTGGATGCCGATACTCTCGATTACTCAAAACTCTATTTTAAAGACCGCCACAGAACGCCTGATGAGCGCGCCGACTATTTGAATGCTCCGATGAACAAAGAGCAGTACGACGCTTTCATCGCAGAGATGGTTGCGGCGGAGAAAGTACCTCCGAAAGATTTCGAGGATTGGAAATTTTTTGAGTCCTGCTTACCTATTGATCTCATGGCTGAGCGAGGACCCGAGACCGCAAGATTTTCGTGCATGAAGCCCATCGGGCTGGAGCTTCCTGATGGGAGCGAGCCTTGGGCGGTGGTGCAGCTGCGGAAAGAAAATCTTCAAGGGGCTGCCTTTAACCTCGTCGGTTTTCAAACCCGCCTGACCTACAAAGAGCAGGTGCGTGTGTTTCGTATGATTCCGGGATTCGAGGAAGCCAGCTTCATTCATCTTGGCTCCTGTCATAGAAATTCTTTTTTAAATTCCAGAAAACTTCTCAACTCCTCCATGACCAGTTTGAAGTTTCCGCAAATGAGTTTTGCCGGTCAAATTACGGGTGTTGAGGGATACACAGAATCAGCGGCTATAGGACTCTATGTGGCCCACCAACTCTGGCGCAGATTACAAGGACTAGAAGAACTCGCTTGGCCGAAAGAGACGGGCATCGGGGCATTGGTCAATTATGTCATGACGATCGAGAAGCCTGCCCCGTCTAATATTAATTTTGGATTGCTACCCAATATCGAAATGACCCGTGAGCAGAGAAAATCAGGACCGAAGAAAAAAGTAAGAAAACAGCTCGCCGCTCAGCGGGCCAGGGAAGTGTTTTCAGGTTTCAGTCAACAGTTGTAGGATATAAAAAAGCGGAGAGCGGTGTGGTTGGAATGCTTAGTATTATGGCTGCATCTTTCTTGTGGGCACTGGATACCCTTATCCGCTACCCACTCGTCGATGGCGGAATCAATCCGGTAGTGATTGTGTTTCTTGAGCATCTCATCCTGACATTTGTTTTTCTTCCAAAGCTTGTGAACAATCTTCCCATGATCGGAAGTCTCACATTAAGCCATGGGTTTTCATTTCTCGTTGTCGGTGCGGGTGGATCGGCGATCGCGACCATCGCTTTTACTTCAGCATTTATCTACCTCAATCCCTCTCTCGTTATTTTGTTGCAAAAATTTCAACCCGTGATTGCCATTCTGCTTGCGCACTGGATTCTTAAGGAACCACTGCCTCGTCCTTATCTCTTTTGGGCTTCGATATGTTTGATCGGAGCACTGCTGATCAGTGGACCTGATATTGAAAAAGTCATCCAGCTCTTGAGAATGGATCCCAGCCGCTTGGCTTCTGACGGTGCGATTCGAGGCTACGGCTTGGTCGCTATTTCAGTCTTGTGTTGGGGGGCCAGCACGGTCTTTGGTAAGAAACTTACCCTCGATGGTTTTGAACCCACAAACATTGCCGGAGGCCGCTTTTTAGTGGGTCTAATGACCATTGCCTTTTTTGTTCCCTGGGGGCAGGATTTTATTTTTAAAGACCAAACCGACTACATCCGACTACTCGTCATGGTGATTTTCTCTGGAGCACTCGCCATGTGGTTTTATTATCAAGGGATGAAGCGACTACAGGCCAAAGTCGTTACAATCATCGAGATGTTTTTCCCTCTCATGGCGATCCTTGTGAATTATGTTTTTTTAGGTAAGCAACTCTCTGATGTGCAACTTCTCGGTGGGGCTCTTTTGATGTTCGGGGCCTGTATTTTGCAATTTAAAAAGTATTAGTATGAAAGTAGCTTTTGCCATCGATTTTCTTTTAGAGCGCAACCAGGAAGTCTTCCTTTTGGAACTTCTTCTGGCGGGCTTTCCGGATGCCGAGATTTATACTCTGGCTCACGCTAAAGGAAAGATCTTAGGTCGAATAGAGAACCATAAAATAATCTCTTCACCCCTAAGCCGTTTTGTTCAAACTTATGATCATCTCAAGCAATCGAGCTGGATGATTCCGAGTGCGATCAAACAACTGAAGATCACGAGTGATGTAGATAAACTCATCGTTCTCTCAAGTGGCTGGGCCCATGCCTTTGAATCAAATTCAAGCACTGAGCGCTTTGTATGGCTTTCTCATTTCTCTGACAAGACGGCCCTCAGTGGTTGGAAGAAAGTGTTTAAGTACCACCACCAAAATCTTCAGCTCCAATCCCTCAAGCACGAAAAGAATCTGGCATTTAGTTCTCAAGCCTTAAAAAATGATCTAGGTCTAGAGGGGCGTGTGATCTACCCAGGATTTAAAACGGAAGATTTTCATTTGGTCTCTGATGAGATTCATACCGGCATCTACACCCACCACCTCGTGCATCTAAAGGGAGTGGACTCAGGTCTTGTGAGAGAGTTATCCCACGCTGCCCTCAAGAGCGATATTGCTTTGAAGTTCGTGGGACCGGATGAAAAATATAGTGACCTAAAACAACACAAAAATTTTGAATTTATCGGTGATCACTGTGATGCGACTACTGCGGCCATGACCCACGATGCCCGAGCTGTCTGGAGTTTTAAAGAAGGCTTTCCTTCTCAAGCCCTGGGAGCTCTTGCTTGTGGTCGTCCTGCCGTTGTACTCGACACGCCTGAGAATCATGAAGTCCTTTTGCCGGAAGCCGTATGGTTTTATCAAGGTCAAATGGGTAAACTTCTGGCAGAAGTCGACCAGCGCTACCTCTCTGCAGATAAAAAAGTTTTAAGACGGATGGGACTTAAATACAACGAGCGCCTGTTTAAGAATCAGTTTCGAGCGTGGGCAAAGCTCGTGGTGAAAAATACTGATGATTAAGCATTTATTACTTCTTATACTTTTTGGCTGCTCCAGCACCCCTCGATCTGAGGCCGATGCCATCCGGAGTGTTATCCTTGATCATCTTCCTGAAATTCGTACTTGTCTCACTGACGAATTTTCTAAGTCAGAAAACGGAACTTCACTAATTAGCTTTTTTATTAATCCAGATGGTTCTGTCGTCGCTGTGAAACTTGAGCCCAAACTTAACCCAGAGACTTTGAATACTTGTGTGATAACAAAATTTAGTCAGATGAAATTCCCAAAACCAATCAATAATCAACAGGTAGAAGTCAGGCAACCCCTCAACTTTGTAGCCCCTAAGCCAAATTGAATATTAGCACTTAATCTCTGAGAGATATTCGGTCATTTTATCCACGGTCTGACGAATGAGCAGATCGACGTTTTCATTTTCATTTTTCACGATCACCGTCGCCGCGGAATGGGAGTGACCACCGCCGCCAAATTTACGCGCCAAGAGTCCTACGTCCCAAGCTCCATTGGAGCGGAAAGAGACTTTGATTGAATCACCGTCATCACGAAACATACAGGCGACTTTGATATTGTCCAAAATTAAAAGATGATTGATAAAGGCATGGGTATCTTCCACGTCAGAGTCAAAGCGCTTGATCAGATTTTTAGAGAGATGTATCCACGCAATTTCACCTGAGGGTGTGCACATGGTGGTAGAGAGAATGGTTCCTAATAGATGCATGTGCTCTATTTTTTTTGCGCCATAAATTCCATTATACGCCACACCAGGAGCAATGCCTGTCGCCAGCAGATCACCGACAAGGTGATGGGTTTTAGCCGTCACGCTGGGGTAGCGAAAGCTTGAGGTATCGATGATGATAGCGGTGTAGAGTGGGAGAGCGAGTTTGGCATCAAAGGTGAGGCCTAGTCCCTGAATAATTTCTCCGGCCAGCTGGCCCGTAGCAGCGGCGGTGGTGTCGATGCAGTGGCTATGTAGGTCTTTGACGTGAGGAGCCGGATGGTGATCCACAAAAAGCACGTTATTTGTTTTCTTAATTAACTGGTGCAGGGCCGGACAGACGCGATCAACGGTGTTGGTGTCAACCACTACCCATAAATCAATTTCCCCAAAGACTTGGGCTTCGAATTCATCGACTCCGAAGATAACTTGATCAGGATCCATGTAGCGATAACGCTGAGGAAGGGGTTCATCGTTGACGCAAACCGCTTTAATCCCCAACTTTCGTAGGGCCATGCAGAGAGCAATTTCTGATCCAATCCCATCAGCATCAGGAATCACGTGCGTTGTGAAAACGACGGACTTGATCCCTTGAATTCTTGACTTGAACCTATCTACAATGGACATGAATGACTTTTCGGTAAAAGACCGACTTAAATTAAGTTATGTGTTTATATTTTCACTATTTATCGCCCTTAGGGCAATAAGCATTGTGTGATTTTGAAGGAATCTATGAGTCAAGAGAGCTGGGCGATCAAAACAGAAAAGCTTACCCGAGACTATCCAGGGGTCACAGCAGTCAAAGAATTGGATTTCAGTGTACCAAGTGGGGTTATTCATGGCTTTTTGGGCCCAAATGGAGCAGGAAAGTCTACTACTATCAAAATGCTCTGTGGTCTCTTGAGACCCACGAGTGGACGAGTTCTGATCGAAGGTTTTGATCCAGTGACTGATCCCCTCAAGGTTAAAAGAATGATCGGTTACCTGCCAGAGAATCCACCGCTCTATAAAGAGATGACCGTTTCAGAATATCTGCGTTTTGCCGCCCAATTGCATGATGTAGAAAAATCAAATCTCGACGCTGCAGTGAAAAAAGCCATCGAGCTGACAAACTTAAATGCTGTGGCCAAACGTTTGGTGGGCAATCTTTCTAAAGGATTTAAGCAGCGGGTGGGGATCGCTCAGGCCATCATTCATGACCCGCAGGTTATTGTCTTGGATGAACCAACTTCTGGGCTTGATCCGGAGAGTGTCGTGGAGATCCGCCAGCTCATAAAAAATTTGAAAGATAAAAAAACAGTTCTGCTCTCAAGTCATCTGTTGCATGAAGTTGAAGAAATCTGCGATACGGTCTCAATCATTCATTCAGGAGTCTTGCTCGCCAACGGGTCGCTCCAAAATGTGCGTGAGCGCTATCGTAAGCATTCTCAGGTTGAGCTAGAGATTAAAGGAGACTGCCCTGATTCTCTACTACTCGAGATGGATTTTGTTCAATCGATTGTTCGAGAGGAGAAAAAAATTATTCTGCAGTTAAAAACTAAAGATGAGAAGCGAGATGCGATTGTTAAGCACCTCGTGGGTGCAGGGGTAGGGGTACTAGGAATTTCTCGTATAGAAAGTGAACTGGAAGATATCTTCCTAGAACTCGTAAAAGCGGGAGATAAGCATGAGTAAGACACTGATCATATTTAAAAAAGAATTTATGCTCCTGTGGCGCTCTCCTTTAGCACTCACGATGATCGGGATATTCTCTCTTCTTGCGGGTTGGACTTTTTTTAATCTGCTGGTGGGGTATGTGGATAACATTCAAGCTATTCCTGCGGATATGCAGTCACAAATCAGTTTTTTAGAAGAAGTCGTCTTACGTCTTTATTCAAATTTGAACTTTATACTGCTCTTTTTCATTCCTCCGCTTACCATGAGATTGATCTCCGAAGAGAGGAAACAAGCCACCATCGATCTCCTCTTCGCTTCACCCGTTACGGATACGCAAATTATAATGGGTAAATTTCTCTCTACCTGGGCATTCACGATTGTTCTCATTTTGCCCACACTGCTTTTTCCAATCGTTTTATTTTGGGCAGGAGTGCCTGATCAGAAAGTTCTTGTAGGATGCTATTTAGGACTGATTCTTAATATGGCCTGCTATGTGGGACTGGGACTTCTGGCGAGTGCTTTGACCGAAAATCAAGTGGTGGCTGCACTCTTGGGTTTTATGTTCATCATGTTTACTTGGCTTTTGGCTTGGATCTCCCAAGGTGTAGATAATTTCATGCTCTCTGAAATTTTAAGGTGGATGTCAATCACTGGACATTTTGAAAATCTGCTGAAAGGTGTGCTTTCGAGTGCGGATCTGGTGTACTACGGGAGTGTGATTTTTATGAGCCTTTATGTCTCGAAACTTACTCTCTCAAGCAGGAACTGGTAATATGTACTACCTTGTTTGGCTCAGCACTGAAGTTCTTCTTATTATTGCAACCTTGTCTCTGTGGTTGGTGGCACCAGAGCATCTGCTATTGAATATCTCAACGACTATTTTTACGGTCATACTGGGATTCATTCTTTTTTACCCCCGCCGCGCTAGTTTTGAAGTTTGGGTGAAAAGTCGCACGGCCAAAAATGCGGCGATAGATATCACCCAAGCGACGCTCCTATTTTGTATCCTCTCCCTCTTGAGTTTCCTGGCATGGAAGTTTCCCCTGCAAATAGACACGACGGAGCGTTCACTCAACACCCTGTCAGATCAAACACGTCGTATCTTGGCCGATCTCCCAAAAGATTCAAAGATGACTCTCTATGCTCGCAGAGCAGACTGGCCTCGGGCCATGGCCATGCTGAAGCTCTATAAAATGGAGCGTCCTGATCTCACGCTTGATGCTGTGGACCCTGAAGCGCAACCACAACTGGCAAAGAATCAAGGTATTCGTGATAATGGCACCGTGGTCATTGAGTCCTTGGGCAAGAAAGTGAGTTTCATCCTTAAAGATGAATTAAGTATCACGAACTCTATCTTGAAAATGATCCGCTCTTACCAATTAAACGTTTATTTTACTTGGGGCCATGGTGAAGTCGACTGCAAGGATTTAAACGCTGATGGTGGTTCAGCTTTTTGTGAGCAGCTTAAGGCTCAGAATTACCGAATCGCTCCCCTTGATCTTCAAACCAGTCGGGATGTCCCTCAGGATGCTGATGTTGTGATCATCTGGGGACCACGCTCAGATTTTTTGACCCAAGAAATTTTGCGTCTGCAGCGCTACCTAGAAAAAGGTGGCTCAGTGCTTTGGCTTCAGGGTCCAGACTTTGAGCGCGATGCCCATAAAGAATTGAGAGCTCTCATTAAGCGCTGGGGACTCTCGTTGAATAATGATTTGGTGATTGATCAAAAATCGACACTAGAAAATCAAGAAGCCACAATTCCTATTATTGAGAATTATTCTTCTGGTCACGTGCTGACTCGGGGTTGGAGGCAGAGAACTCTTCTTCCGCTGGCAAGTTCTATTCATATGAGCCTGCCTCTCTATGAAAATGTAGCGACCTCGGGCTTGGCACAAACCTCGAGCTACCCAAGTTCCTGGGCAGAAAAAGATCTGAAAGGATTAGCGTCCGGGCGAGCTGAGTTTAACGAGGGGAAGGATGATCAGGGGCCGGTGACCCTCGTTGCAGTGGCAGAAAGAGTCACGGCCAATAAAGCAGAGAAAGATACCCGCATTGCTCTGGTAAGTACCGATGGCTTTATCCGCAACTCGTATCAAAACCAAACGGCGAATATGAATTTTGCTCTCAACATTGTGGGCTGGCTGTCTCACGATGAGGGTCTCGTAAGCCTTAACCGACCAGGCCTCGTCCATGAACCTGTGGTCTTAAGTGCTCAGCACATGCGATTTGTGTTTTTTATCACCGTTCTCACTATTCCTGTCTTGGCATTTGTCCTGGCCCTGATTGTGTACCGTCGCCGTCGTCGCTTATGAAAAAGATTTTAGCACTGTTCACAATTCTCTGCGCTCTACTTGGTCTGACTTGGATGCTGACCGAAAGTGGTCAGTTTAGTGAGAGTTTTGAACTTGAAAAGAAGTTACAGGCGGCACTAAGAAATCCGACTCTCTATAAGCTTCCACAGGCGACTCTTCGATTTGAAAATTCTCACTGGCAGAGTTCAAAAGGCATAGTCCTGAGAGCTGAGTTGTTAGACGAACTTCATCGCTCTCTCGAGTCCATAAAGATCCAGCGGGTGATAAAGAGTCCTCCCGAGCGAGAGAGTTTTTTTGCTAATAATATTGTGGTTCAAATCAATGATTTAGAGCTTCAGTGGGGTGAAATGTCTCCAGCCATGGATAGCTTTTATCTCTCCCTCAAGGGCGACCCAGATGTCTATGTGATGGAGCTGGATGATTTGGGCTCGATGGCCGTGGGAGATAATGAGAACGTACTTCGCCAAGCCAAATATCAACGCACGACTGATCTATTAAAGTTTCCTGAGCACGGCTGGCAAGAGACGCGACTCTTTTACGTTCTCAGACGTTCAGGTTTTCTACTTTTCTCAAAAGGTAATGTTCGTTTGGATCCAGTTATTCTCTCGAAGCGTTTTTGGGGCAATGAGCTCATCAAAAGTTTTGTGGCCGGTCTCCAGTCTTTAGAAATTTTAGGAGAGATCAAAGAAGAGAAGCCTAAAGGAATTAACATCATCGAAAACTGGTCTCTCACTCAACCTGATGGCAGCGTTGAAGAGTGGGAGTTCTTTAAGCATCCTCAAGTTGATCTTGTTTATGTTTGGATTGATAGTCTAAAAAAAGCCTATCCACTCAACGAGCCTAGTAGTGATCTGGTAAAAACTTTTCCTGAGCGGTTGATAGATAAACCATTTCTTATGCAACTCAAAACTCCTGAAGAGGCACTTAGTTTTCTCCCGAAGCTCAGTGACCAGGCGGTTCAAATTTTCAAAGAATTTCTAGAAACGAAGCAAAGTTTTGATCTGATAAGCATCCATTCTGGATGTATTTCTGAGGCGGGAAGTATTGAAATGAATATCAATCAAATCAAGTATCGCCTGCAAAGGAGTCAGGAGAGTTGGTTGATTCGCGACTGTGAAACTGGAGTTGAATGGACTTATCGACTGCCGAAAGACTCACCGCTGGATTTTTCACTAGATTCTGTTAAGCTGGTGCCATGACGGCCATTTATCCCTATCTACACAGTTATGCTCTTTGTCTGCTTCGACCCAAGCTGATGCTGGATTGGATGAGATTTGGAGTGGCCCCTTATGCTGACCGTGAACTGCCCTATCCAGAAGTGGGAGTGCAGATAGGTATCTCGTGGAGTTTTGCCATCCTCCAAGGTCTCTCTCGTCTGATGCTCGCCAATTTAATGATGCATCTCTTTCTTCATTTCCAAAATTCTAATGATTTCTTCTACGCCTTGGTGGATGTGGAAGCAGGGCTTTTTCCTTATTATTTTTTGATCTTTTCAACCGCTCTGGATCTTGTTTTTTTTCCTATTCTCACTCTCATTAGTACGGAGCTTTGGAATTTTGTTTTAAAGCTTTTTGCCAATTGGCTTAAAGTTGAAGGTGATCGTGATGAGCTGGTGCGAGATATAACAAGTGTGGCACTCAGTTCAAATTTCTTTCTCGTCGTGCCGATTATTGGAGTGGTTTTTCAGCAAATTTCCTGGATGATTCTGCTCTATATTGGCTGTCGTCATCAGCTTGGCGCCAGTCGTAGCCTCGCTTTTTTAATCCTCATGACACCAACCGTCGTTATGCTTATGGGTGTCAGTCTTTTGGCCTTAGGAATTTTTTATTTAATTGCAGGCTAATGACTGGCCTACATTTTCTTGCGGCCACGGGCATTCGGTAGTTTGCGGGGTAAATATTATCCAAGAGCAATTGTCATCTTTTCCGAATCAAGGGATGCTCGGAGTCTCACACCCCCAGAGAGAATTATTGCAATGATGCCACAATTTTCCGGTTCGATTGAAGTCGTTTGCGGTCCCATGTTTTCTGGTAAGACAGAAGAGCTCATCCGTCGTGTCAAACGCGCCCAGATCGCCAAACAGCGCGTTCAAATTTTTAAGCCCTCTATGGATACACGTTATGCCGAAGAAGAGGTGGTAAGCCATTCTTCTCAGGCCATGAAAGCTGAGCCGGTCGAGAGTGCGGTGGACATACTTATCCGTCTTAAAGATTCTACTCGTGTGGTCGCGATTGATGAGATTCAATTCTTTGATGATTCGATTATTACCGTTGTCACGAAATTAGCTGCTCGTGGCTGCCGTGTCATTTGTGCGGGCCTGGATTTGGACTACCGCGCCCAGCCTTTTGGACCTATTCCTCAACTGTTGGCCATTGCTGACGACGTGACTAAGATCCATTCCATCTGTACGGTTTGTGGAGCTTCTGCCGTGCGCTCTCAGCGCCTCTCAAAGAGTAAAGAGCAGGTGCTTTTAGGTGAAACGGATGCTTATGAAGCACGATGTCGTGCTCATTATCAAAACGAAGTGGATGAAGAACAGGCGCTCCTTCCTCTCGACGAAGAAAAGCGTGTGGCCACCGCACAGTTAGGCCACTAAAATACTGCTTCCACCCCTTGGAGGCAGAAAATGGAAATGTACACCCCTGAAGTGATGATTTCAGAAGAAGAAATCGCTCACCGAATTGAAGCTCTTGGTGAAGCTATCACTCGTGAATACGGACAAGAGGACCTTGTTGTGATTTGCGTGCTGAAGGGTGCCTTCATGTTTTGCAGTGATCTCATTAAAAAAATTAAGCGTCCTGTGAATCTTGAATTCATCTCCTTGTCTTCTTACGGTGACGGCACTCAGAGCTCGGGCGACGTCCGTTTAGATATGGATATCACCTCTAACATCGAAGGCAAGAATGTCTTGGTGGTAGAAGATATTGTGGACACTGGTCTGACGATTCAAACGCTGATGGGCATGCTCGCCCTTAGAAAGCCAAAATCCGTGAAGCTTGCTTCACTTCTCTTTAAGCCCGCTAAACTCAAGCACCAAGTGAAGATTGATTATCTGGGTTTTGAGATTGAAGATAAATTCGTCATCGGCTACGGTCTCGATTATGCCGGTCGCTACCGCGAACTCCCTTACATCGGTGTGCTCAATGCAGGTAACTGAATCAGGATCAGTGCGTGTTGATCTCGTTGGCGGCACACTTGATATCGAACCGATCAATCTTATCCTCAAAGACGTCTGGACCCTGAACGTCGCCACGGGCCTCAAGGCACACGTCGAGCTCGAGACAACCAATCATCCGGGGATCGAGATCCACTCTGCTGACTACAATAAGACCTACCGCTTTGAAGAATCAGAATTAACAGAAGACAACATCCTCTACACGGACCGCTTTAAAGAGATGACCTTTGTAGTGCAGATTTTACATCTGTTTAACATCCATAAGAATATTAAAGTCACTCTGAAAAGTGGGGCTCCTGCGGGCTCAGGCTTAGGTGGATCTTCAGCGATGGGAGTGACTTTGTATAAAGCACTGGCACGCTACACTGGAGCTGGTTTTGAAGTGAAGAAAGCCGTGCAACGAGTGAAAGGCGTAGAGTCACGCATCCTCAATCAAGGCATGGCCGGCTACCAAGATTATTTTCCGGCCCTCGTCGGTGGTGTGCTCGCCCTGAGAGGCGTCGAAGGTGACGTGATCATCGAGCAGCACTACTCAGATGAACTCAAGAGTTTTCTGGAAGGGCACATTGCGCTCGTGTACTCCGGGCTCTCAAGAGCATCGGGGATCAACAACTGGGAAGTCTACAAAGGCTTCTTTGACCGCAGACCAGAAGTGGTTGAGGGCTTAAAAGCCATTGCAGAAATTTCTAGTCAGACTCGTAGTGCTCTCAAAGAGAAAAACTTTAAGCGTGTACTCGAGCTGATCGGTCTCGAAGGCGAAGCGCGAGAGAAACTCTTCCCCTCCATTGTGACGGATAAGATCCGTGACCTCGCCGATGAGCTTCTGAAAGATGGCCATAAGGTGGGACTTAAGATGTGTGGTGCTGGTGGTGGGGGATGTTTCATCCTGACCCACAACGGTCTTTCAAATGAAGTGTTAAACAGTTACATCTTTCGCTTCAACATGAAGAGACTCGATTTTAAAATCGAAGCTCCACTCCCTCGTGCATAACCAAGGCAGTGTCGCCGGCCTCTCTCTTGGTGGTGGACGCCGAGAGAATTTCTTTTTCTGTCTCCTCGAGCACTACCCGGATAGAAACCGCTGGTTTTTAAAATCTCTTCATCAGGTAAAAGACGAAGAGATTCAAGACCGCGATGAGATCATCACCTCTTGGGTGGAGCAGTATGGTCTTAAAAAACTTATTGTGGATTTTCCTCTCTCTGGACCACCTTGCCAAACCTGTAAGCTCCAGTGTCCCGGCGCAAATGTTTGTCCGCAGCCCTCCGTGCAGGCCGTGAGAAGTGAGATGCACAGTCTGCTCTCTGTTGATGCTCAGATGGAGAAAGAAAATCCTAAGCGCTACGAGCAGGCCCGGCAAGCGGCTCTCGAGATGGACTGGTCACGGGATCTTCTGCATAAGACATCTAACCAACACATTTTGTCGCGCTCGTTTAAGCGCAAGCTGCGCAAAGGCTTCATTCCGTACTGGCATCGGCCTATTGATTTTTGGATCTGGGAAAACTACTACGACCAGCTCTTAAATATTTTTAAAACCAGCTACGACTCCTACGGGCATGTATCGGTCATGCTGCTGGCGCGACTGAAGTATCTGGTGCGCCATCTGCCCACAAGCCTTGAACTGCACGAGTCGAGTATTCAGATTGTGCTCTTAGAGCTCTATCGCTCGCGGCTCGTGGGGAAGTTCCAGCTCCTGCAGCTCTTCGATTTAGATCTCCAAGCGATGGCACGGGAGACTCTCATCCGCGGGATCGAGGAGCAGTTGAAACTTTTTATCTACGACCGTGACCTAGAAATGTTGATTAAAAATCCCAAAGCCTTTGATTCGTTCCTGCTGGCCCTCGCTGGACAGGGAGTCCTGCTCAATCAACTCCAACCTATTCCCGAATGGGGCAATGCGGACGGCGGAAATTTTATTGTTCCGCGCTTTTAAAGCGAAAACCCTTCTCCTGCACTTCTGATTTTCTGCTCCATAAAACCAGCGCCAACAAGGCATATAGAAAAATGGCGAGAATATTATAAGCGGAAAAAACAGTTGAAACATTCGGTCGCTCGAGCGCTGTGACTAAACAGAAGAGTGAAGCCGTCGAGGTGTAAGTTAAGGCATACTGCCAGGACCATTTCTTTTGAAAGGGCAAATAAGCATAAAAGACAGCGTTCACGATCAGAAAGATCATGAGAATAAATCTCGCGGTGTTCTCTACCATCCCTTCAAGTTCAGCAATAAAGTGCAGATCAAAATCAGCACGACTTCCACCTTGCGTGAGAAGTGAGAGAGAGACGAAGCGAGAGGAGAGACCCTGAGCTTGCCAATACTCGATGAAGTAGGCTGAGCTTAAAATATCGAGGGCAAAAGCTGAGAGAGCAGCGATGATAAGAGTTTTTCTGAGGGGAAGGGATCTAAGTGTGGCGAGCATCTAGCTGAGGAAAAGTTTTGGTTCCGGGTATTCCCAGAAATACTGATTCCCATGACCAGGAATTTTTACTTTGCACAATGAAACAGGGATAGCTCCTAAGCGGCGGATCTTTTCTGTCCAAGTTTGGATGCTGCCGTTGATGCGATCTTGGATCATATTGGTTTTTTCAGGACTATTTTTAAAGTAGGCGAGCTGAGCGTTGAGGTTATTCAGCTCTTTCTTGGTGCGTGTTGTGATAATAATGAGCAGTGGTAATAACTCAAGGGCCTCTTCGTGAGTAAAAAGGCGTGGCTCATTAAGATGATGTAATTGACGCAGTGGTGATTCGACCTGATTCATCATTCGTATTGTCCCTGTCTTAACTTTCGCTCTACATCTTTTTTAGCCGAAGCGTCACGTTTATCATAGAGTTTTTTGCCCTTAGCTAAGGCAATTTCACATTTGACCCGCGAGTCCTTGAAATAAAGGGAAGTAGGGACCAAAGTCAGACCTTTTTGTGCCATGCGTTTATTGATATCGTTGATCTGGTCTTTATGAAGCAATAATTTTCGTTTGCGACCTTCTTCGTGGTTATGAATATTGCCGTGCGTATAATGAGGAATATTCATGTTATACAGCCAGGCCTCGCCTTTGCCATCAATCATCACAAAAGCCTCGGCCAGTGTCGCTTTACCATTGCGCAGGCTCTTAACCTCAGTTCCCTGAAGGACAAGACCAGCCTCATACTTCTCTTCTAGAAAGAAGTCGTAGCCCACCCTCGAATTTTTCACAATGACTTTAATACCCATGGGCCTAGTTTAGTCGATCCTAGACTTTCGGTCTAGTTGCCAGAGTTTCAGGAGATCGGTGAGGGTCAAAGCCTCTGCACGGATGGTGGAGGGGATCTGATTGTCTCTCCAAAATTCATCGAGGAGATTTTTCTCGATCCTCTCTTTGAGAATACCTTGCAGCTGTTTGCGACGATTTTGAAACACAAGGCGCAGAAACTCTTCTAGAGCGTTCCAGTCCTTGAGCTCTACCAAAGGCTCCACTTTGCGCTCGAAGCTCAAGACTTGGCTCATGACTTTGGGAGGAGGCTGAAAAGCTCCGGGAGGCACGTCCACTAATCTTTTGGTCTTAAAAAATATTGAAGCCAGTGCAAAAAGTGAACTCATGGAGTTCTTTTGCTCACGGGGTAGAAATTTTTCCGCCACTTCTTTTTGATACATCAGAGTCATCTTGGTGATGCGCGGACATTGCATAAATGAAATCGTCAGGGGGACGGAGACGTTGTAGGGAAGATTTGAAACCAACCATGCGGATCGAATGTTGCGCTCACTTAGAAAATTTTCCCAATTTACTTCAAGTGCGTCTGTGAGGGTCAGGTGGTCAGCACCCACCACAGCTTCAAGAGTCTCCCGGAAGCGTTTATCCATTTCAAAGAGATAGAGTGGCTTTGCATGAGCTTTAAGATGGGGAGTTAAGACTGCAGGCCCTGGACCCACTTCAATAATGGCATCAAACTCAAAGCTCGGAACGTCTTGAGTAATTGCTTTTATCACATGGGGCGAGTGGAGAAAGTGTTGACCAAATTTTTTATCGGCTTGTGGAAATGTCGCCATTAACTTCTCATCGGTGGTTTTGCGATCATCTTACTTTTTGCATCGAGACTCAGGCAATCAGGGTAGGTTACCTGTGCGTTGGGATTTAGTGCCGCCCAGAAAGCAATCATCGCCGCGTTGTCGGTGCAGTACTTGGGAGCGACGAAAAAGGATTTACGAAACGCTTTTGTGAATTCCTGGCGCAGGTACGAGTTACACGCGACCCCTCCACCGACCACAACAGGTAGCTCTTGCAGAAGGTGTAGTTTCATGACTTCTTTCATTTTATCTTTAAGTGTCATGATGATGGCGTGTTGATAAGAGGCGCACACGTCATGAATGTCAGCGCGAGGGTTCTTCTCATGAAAAACACGAAGGGCCGTTTTTAATCCAGAGAATGACATCTTGCCAGGGCGATCACGCATGTAGGAGATGGGAAATTCGAATGCTTTTGGGTTTCCCGTTTTTGCCTTCTCATCAATGATCTTTCCTGCGGGATATCCAAGCCCCAGAAGTTTTCCGCCTTTATCAAAGGCTTCCCCAGCTGCATCATCAAGTGTTTGACCGAGCACTTCAAACTCCTCATGATTTTTCACTAGTACGATCAGAGTGTGCCCTCCGCTAATCAGCAAACCCAGGTAGGGATAGTTCACTTTTTCAGTGAGGTGGATGGCTTCTAGATGGGCCCAAAGATGGGGCACTGGAGTGATAGGTTTTTCATGCAAAAGCGCAAGAGTCTTAGCTGCATTCAGTCCCGTAAGCAATGCTCCAATCAAGCCAGGTTGGGCAGTCACAGCAATATCACTTATCTCGTCATAATTTAGACCTGCATCTTTAACAGTGAGCTCAATCAGGCCTGCTAACACTCGTACATGTTCACGAGCAGCAATTTCCGGTACGACTCCACCCCAGCGAGCGAGAGTCTTCTCTGAGTTGAGGCTATGTAAAACTTTAACCTTAGATTCTGCGCCGTCGACTTCAACGATTGAGACAGAAGTGTCATCACAGCTGGTTTCGATACCTAGGATCCGTCGCTTCACTCTTTACCTTTGGGGCATGTGACAAGTTTAAGATTCTTTTGAATGACCGCTTGATTGGGTTGATTATCTTTGTACCATTCTGGTGACTGGTCAGGAGTGTGGCACTGTATGCATTTAGTGGTGATGTCTTTGTAATCACTCGCCAAACTACCATCAAAGGGATGGTCACGTTTTTTATCATGGCAGTTGATACACTGAACATTTCCGAAATCATGACTTACACCATGGAGATCAATGCTTTTGAGCTGACCTGCACCGAGTTTTTTTCTTTGGGCAGAAGCTAGCGCTCGCACAGAAGAGACGCCATGGTAGTTTTGTGTCAGTGCTTTGGTGTAGGCCGCAAGGTTGGCTTCATCGGCAATCTGCCCATTAATCCTCACTCGAGCGGGAGTGGCACTGAAGCCCTGAGGGTGAAGCCATCCAGCTGAATGGCAACCAACACAGCTGACGTCGTTATCTGATTTTTTGGCGGCAAGTGTATTCCAGGCATGTGCATGAGAGGTTGTGGTCCAGAAATCAGTTTGCTTCTTATGGCACTCAAGGCACGAATTAAAAGTAGGCAGAGGGTCCACAGGTTGACTGAGAGCTGATTTTTTTTGTTCATCGATTTGAACTTGGGCTAGGCCATTTTTCCAGTCAATCATCAACTGTCCAAGAGGATTGGGCTTAACCACTTGAGCCATCTCTTCTCTGGTTTCGAGGAGAGAGAATTTTGCTTGAGTGGATGCACCGAAAGGAAATTGTAGATATCCTAAAAAATGGTTCCGCGAGAGGACTTGAACAATTTGTGTGGCACCTTCATCGACAGTGCGAATGGTGTAGGCTTGAGAGTGGGCACCAATGATCCAATTAAAACGAGGGAAGAGTTGTGCCAGACGTTTATCTTTCTCCATGCCTGAGTGAGAGAGAAGAATGACGATCTCATCCGTGCTTGGTGCCGCTGATTTAAGAGTTGCTTCGAGTGCCGCTTGTGGGGATTGAAAGTATGAAGCTTCCTGAGAATTTAAAAGTTCAGGATCCAAAATTCCTAAAAAAAGAAATTTTTTATCACCGACAGTGATCCTTACAAAAGGTTTTGATTTAAGTGGGTTTTGAGAAGTTGCATTTGAAAGAACAAATGTAAAACTCACGCGCCTAGAGACTTGCGCCAACCAATCAATACCAAGGGCAAAATCCTGATCTCCGGGGACAAACATTTTAAGCCCTAGCTCTTCTGAAGCCTCAATCAGTTTATTAGCAGTGAACTCCATTGAACTGTGAACATGGCTAGGGAGAACAGGTGAAGGGAAGAGCATGTCACCAGTATCTATGTAGATGAGAGGAGACTTAAGGCTTACCTGATGGAAGTGACCCGCCACTTGTTCGAGGCCACCCAAAGGAAATTTTCTACAACCGCAGGGTTGTGTTTCCCCGTTGATATTGTGTGAAAAAATAAGGGCCACTTCTTTATGGCCTTCGCTCACACTTATTGTTTCATGGTAGCCGTCATCTAAGCGTGAGATAAGCTGAGAGCAGCTGATAACGAGCAATAAGGGGAGCAGGAACTTCTTCATTTATTTTACTTCTTTGGCTGCACTGGAGCCGGGGTAATTAGCCTTGAGTTCATCAAAGGCTTGTTTGGACTCATCAGTTTTTCCAAGGGACTTCAAAGCTTTGCCAATAAAGAGCAGACTGGATGGAGCCAGGCTCGATTTTGGATACTTGGTGTAAATTTTAGAAAAATAGACGAGAGATTTTTCCCACTGCTTTTGTGAAAATTCAATTTCACCGAGATGGAAAAGGACTTTGTTCATGTCGGCGGTGTTGACAGATGAGTCGTTAAGGAGTCCTTCCAGTTTTGATTTTGCTTCAGAATATTTTTTCTTATTCATTAAGCTCTTCGCTTGAGAAATAATAGACTTCGCATCCGATGAACTACTCGCTGCAGGAGCTGCCATAGAGCCGAGTTTAGTTGTGACCTTTTCTACAAAACCTCTCTGGGCTTTGACTTCCTCTTCCATTTTCACCACAGCATTCGAGAGGGTTTGGACTTGTGTTGTTAGGTCGGCAATTGCTTTTGAGTTTGCATTAGATTTTTCGTCAGAGTTTTTTTGAAGCACATCCAAACGGCCATTAATGGCATCAATTTGAGACTGAAGGCTTTTAAGCATAACGGTGAGATCCGCCACGATATTCTGTGATTCAGAGAGCTGCTGAGACATTGAGTCAACCCTCTGCTCACGGCGAAGTTGTTCGGCAGTTTTTAAGCAAGCTGTAGCCAGAAAACAAAGTGATAAAAGCAGGATAAATTTCATAGGACTCCATAAAGGTTTGAGACCCTAGTAGTTTAAATCTTAATGCCTCGATGAGCAATTAGGGTGTCGTGCCTTCGAGAGCAGTTTTTCTAACTGATTCGTATTCAGCACGTTCAGAAAACTTCTTAGACTGGATAGCGTAGTCTTTTGCTTTATTAAAATACTTACGGCGATAAGCGGACTTTGCTTTGAGGTAGAATTCTTCGGCTTTGCGATAATTGGTGGGGGACTTTGTATCGGCTCCAGCTTCTTTCGCTGCTAGGAAGGCTGACTGGGCAAGACTCATCTCAATCTTTGGGCGTGTAGTGGTTAAGCCACACGCCCCAAGAAATAGGATAAAGATGAATCCGAATTTAGACATTACTTAGCAGTAACTACAAAGTTGCCGCGACGATTTTTGCTCCAAGCAGATTCATCGTGACCAAAAGCTGATGGCTTTTCTTTGCCGTATGAAACAACAGAGACGCGAGCTTTTGCTACACCGAGAGCCACGAGGTAATCACGCACAGCTTTTGCACGACGCTCACCAAGAGCAAGGTTGTACTGGATTCCACCGCGCTCATCACAGTGACCTTCGACTTGAACGTCTACAGTTGTGTTCGACTTAAGGAATTCAGCGTTAGCTTTAAGAGTGCTTTTTGCTTCTGTTCCAAGAGTTGAAGAATCAAATGCAAAGTAAACAGTTTGAAGACCGCCAGCAGTACCAGAGTCAGAGTCACCTCTGAGTTCTAGCGAGAGGCCAGAATTATTTCCAGCATCTGATGTGAGAGAGTCAGGTGAGTTTGCTGGTTTTTTAGAAGCACAACCAACCATAACAAAAAGAGCAGCTAATACTGATAGAACTGAAGAGCGCAACATGAAGATCTCCTTTGCACACAAGCAAGTTAATGAATGAATGCAGTGATTATGCGCTTGTAGAAAGGGTTATGGAAGGATTTTTGAATGATATGATCAGTTTTGTCGAAAGCTTGACGCTTTTGAGGAGCCAGGGTCATAGGTTTGACGCTTTAGCCTTGTGTGCCCCGCGTCTTCCTCTCGATATCACAATAGATCATCTTATGAAAAAGTTGGCACAGGGTTTGCTATAATTAAGGTGTGTGTGTGAGATGCTTAGAGAAGGATTCTTTAGGTAACTTACGAAGTCTCTCGAAAAAAACCCGGTCTTTGGATCGGGTTTTTTTTTGCCTAATCTCCGAACAGCATCTCATAAACTAATCCACTGGCCACCCTGGCACTTGAGCCAGAGACATCATCATAGAGAGGATTAAACTCATAAAGTCCCCATATTTGTTGTTGGGATCTCTGTGAGCAAATCTCCTTATAAAAGTTCATCTGGCGAGACAAAAATTCTAAGGAAAGACCATTATGATTAGGAGCGCTCACCGCTTTTAAACTATCAACCGAGATAGCATCGGCATCGATGCTAAATAGAATTGTCGTGGTGTCTGAAAGGCTTGAGATAATTTTATTCCAAAAAGCTCTTACCTCTCCCTCACGGTCACAAGCCTTACGACTAAGGACATGCATCTCTCCTTTTGCGAGAGGCTGCTGCGTAGATAAAGAGTTAGCAAAAGGGTGAATGCCTATTTGGAAAAGTTTAAAATCTTGTGTGCTGACTTCAGAAAATTCTCTAAAGGGGTTTCCTGAATGAGACCATGCATCTGCACGTGTATCCAGATGGGCATCAATATTGATAACCACTAAGGGACCATGAATGGCCTTCATTAGAGAGAAAACATGATCGTGTCCACCGCCGAGATGGACTAATTTTCTTGAATGCTTGAGCAGTTCCTTTAAGCGAGAGATTTGATGGTCACGGGCCATTTGAAAGGAAGTCGTTAGCGTGCAAAGAGACTCTTGGTAGATGTAGGGGCAATCTTTGGGGGCAGCCATTTTCACCATTTGGCTAAGAATCGCTTTGGCGGCCCAACGAGACCCGAGTCGACCTCCGTTTGAGATGACTCCGAGGTCACTTTCTGCACAAGCGATGGTGAGTTCACTAGGTGAGGACGATTTAATAAAAGATAATAAATTTTCTTTTGAGCGTTCTTGGCGAGTTTGGTTTAAAATAATGGTCATGGTTAGCAGTATAAATGAAATGCCTTCAAGAAGCGAGAGTGTCTGGTACATCATTAAGCCAACGGCTCATGAAGGTCCCTATTCCTATGACCAGCTTCAAAGCAAACTAATTGAAGGGTTAGTCACACCCGATATTCTTATTTGGGCACGCGGTTGGCCAGAAGCAGTAGCATTGCAGCAATTGCGAAACCTATTTGAGTCTCAAATAACAAACCTCAATTTTGAGGAACAAATTGATCCGCGCCAGATTAATTCTTTTGAACAAGATCCAGAGGAGCCGGTTGAGCCTGTTCAATTAACATCGATCAAACGTCCAAGGATTCAGGTTATTGGAAGCCTTGTTCTGGTTCTTTTTGGACTGAGTGGTGGTGTTGTTTTCTATCAGTTAAAAGAAAAACCAGTGCTAGACCGCCCCAAAACGGTTTCTGTTTCCGAGTTTAGAGATTTAAAGACACTTTTTGAGAATACTCATGCGTTTGTACCTATCCCGAGACTGATTCATTCGCTTGATTTTAAAAAGATCTCTCTGGTGGATCGCTCCTCTCAAAATTGCTCGTATAGCATTAACTTTTTTTCAGAAGCTTCACAGAATCTCTCTCAGGAACAGATTGCATTCACAGCACAAGCCCAGTCTTATCAGCACTGGGTTGTGTTTGACCGCTTTGATTTCAGAGATGGTCAAAGGCTTGTGCCTGGGCACTATGAAGTTAACCTCCAGCGCTCTGCCTGTAGCCCCCTGGGATGGAAAAAAATAATCAAAGAAAATGATCCGGACTTCGCTCTCAACTTTCGCCACAGTTTTCACTCCGGAAGTCTTCAAGATTTAGAAAAAAGTTTAGCTTTGTTAGAAAAGAAAAAAATAAAAGACGCGCAAAGACTACAACTGGCCAGTATCGATGCTTGGAGAGAAATCAACGAAAAACTAAGAACTCTCAAGGCGATTTCTTTGCAAATTAGCACAGATTTTAAAATCCTTGGTGATAGACGGATAAAGTGGCCTGAGCGAGTGGAGAAAACAGTTCAAAACTACACTATCCGCTTTGGGAGTTTTCTCACAGGATTTCTAGATAATAACGAGGCTGATTTTAAGCGCCTTGCTGAATTAGATATTCCCATGAAGCTAGAGATTTTAGGACGTGCACCTCTGATCGTGGGATTCGCTCAAAGAATCGGTCTGGTCTCGAGCCAGCTCATAGAAAAGATAAATCAAAAGGGCGTGACTCCCAATCGAGTTGACCTTGATCAATGGCTTAAAAACTTTGAGAACTCGATTGCCCTTGAGCAGTCGAAAATTGATTTAGCCATTTCTGAGGTTGAACTTATCATCCAAAGGGAAACGGCTAGTTTAGAGGCAGCTCAAGCACCTTAGCTTCAGTGGCGGCAAAGCGATTTGTCACCTCAACCCCAGAAGATCCACTCAGCGCTATCTTCGCCCCCCAAAATTTAATATCATGCTCAAAAATCATCGTAAGATTTTTCTTCTCAATGAGTTGATAGAAAGACTCTTTATCTTTTGTCGTCTGTCCCGGAGAAATGTCGTAACCCATCACCCAAGGAATGGGAACATGAGCCGATGTAGGAACGAGGTCTGCCATATAAATCATTTGATCATCGTAGGCATGCATGAGCCAAGGAGTGTGGCCATGGCTGCAGCGAAAATGTAACTGATAACTGCCGTCCTGAAGAATCAATCCCTCCTGACCTTGATGCCAAATAATGCGTGACTCTTGCATAAGTTTTTCGATGACGGGATTGAAATACTCTTTTTGAAATGAACCAGTATCTCGGGCGGTAGGATTGAGTGCGTATGCATAGTGATCTTTATGAACATGCATGCGAGCATGAGGAAATAAAAAAGTTCCAGGTTCATGGGACAGTCCACCGATATGATCAAAATGAAGATGGGATACAACCAGATCTGTCACATCAGTAGGCTCTAGGGAGAGTTGCTCCTTAAGTATCTTGAGCAGAGGGTCAGAGTCTCCCGTTACAGCAAAGCGTTGTAAAAATTTAGGGTCATGATAGTCGCCAATTCCCGTATCAATGAGAATGACACGTTTTTCAGTCTTGATGCACAAAATGCGTAAACTCAAATGAATTCGATTGAGTTCATCAGCAGGAATCTGCTTTTCCCAGAGAGGTTTGGGGATAATTCCAAACATTGCCCCACCGTCTAACTTAAATGTGGCCGGATGAAGTGCAAAATATTTTGTCATAACATACCTCAATCATTGTGTTGCTCTAAGAGGGAAAGTGCCTATAATAATTGAATATTTTTCATATCATCGTCCAGTTCAAGTTTTTTAAGGAGTCAGCATGAATGTTCATGAATATCAGGCCAAAGAACTTATGCGCAAACAAGGTATAAGTGTTCTGCGCGGAGGAGTAGCTACTACTGTTAATGAGGCAGTTAAAGTGGCTGAGGGTTTAGGTGGAAAAGTTTGGGTCGTTAAAGCACAGATTCATGCTGGCGGTCGCGGTAAAGGCGGCGGCGTAAAAGTGGCAAAGTCTCTCGATGAAGTGAAGAAGTATGCCACCGAGATTCTTGGCATGCAGCTGGTGACTCACCAAACGGGCCCCGAAGGTAAGAAAGTCCTTAAGGTCCTCGTTGAAGAAGGGTGTGACATCGACAAAGAATATTATGTGGGTGTGGTCCTTGACCGCTCCATCGGTAAGTTTGTCATGATGGCCTCCAGTGAAGGTGGAGTTGAGATTGAGACGGTTGCTCATGAGAGACCAGAGAAAATCATTAAGGCTATCATTGATCCGGCTGCAGGTTTCACAGCTGCTGCTGGCAGAAAACTTGGCTACGGCATTGGCCTTGATGGTGAGCCATTGAAAAAAGCCATTAAGTTTTTTGAAGGTCTTTATAATCTTTACGTTTCAAAAGACTGCTCAATTGCAGAAATCAACCCTCTTGTGACGACCAAGTCAGGGGATGTTATTGCTCTTGATGCAAAATTGAATTTTGACGAAAATGCCTTATTTAGACACCCTGATATCGCTGAGCTTCGTGATCCTACGGAGGAGAGTGCTCAGGAGCTTGAGGCTGGCAAGTATGGTCTCTCTTATATCTCTCTTGATGGAAACATCGGCTGTCTCGTCAACGGCGCCGGTCTTGCCATGGGAACCCTTGATATTATCAAACTTAAAGGTGGAAACCCTGCCAACTTCCTCGATGTGGGCGGTGGCGCGAGTAAAGAGACGGTTGAGAAAGCCTTCTCGATCATCCTACAGGACACAAACGTCAAAGCTATTCTTGTCAATATCTTCGGTGGCATCATGAAATGTGACATCATTGCCGATGGTGTGATCGCTGCGGCTAAATCTTTGGGTGTGAAAGTTCCTCTCGTGGTTCGTCTCGAAGGCACCAACGTTGCACTTGGAAAGAAGATGCTCAACGAGTCGGGTCTGAAAATTATTGCTGCAGATGATCTTGCTGACGCTGCTGAAAAAGTGGTCGTGGCTGCGAAGGGAGGAAACTAATATGTCGATTCTAATTAATAGAGATACAAAACTTATTACCTTGGGTCTCACTGGGAAACAGGGCTCATTTCACTCTCTCCAGTGCCGTGACTATGGAACTCAAGTGGTGGGCGGCGTGACTCCAGGCAAGGGTGGAATCAAGCACGAAGGAATCCCGGTTTTTAACTCGGCTTTCGATGCGGTCAATCACACGGGGGCAAACGCTGCCATGGTTTTTGTTCCACCACCAT
>DIVA01000054.1:8534-16062 GCA_002435705.1 Bacteriovoracaceae bacterium UBA6144 | reverse complement strand
ATATTTTTTTCCGAATTAAGAACCATAACCGGGCCCTGTGCTCCTCGAACGAACTCCAAGAGTGACCTCACATAGGGAGCATCCTCTTCTGCGGAAGCCATTTCACCCTGATCTGTATTTTGCAGCTCTCTTAATCTCTGGAGGACGGAATTCACACTGTTTCTCAATGGAACTAGTTCCTTAAATAGATAGCGGGATTCAAGTTCTTTCTGTTTTCCACGCAAGACATTTTCTAGCTGGATGCGAAATTCTTCAATCGGTCTTGTCGTTAAAAAGTAAATAGCACCAAAGAAGAAGACAGCGATGAGTGAGCAGGTGACCAATGACTCTAGATATGCTTTTGAGTTGGTTGCGGCCTGGGCAGCAAGTGTTAGGGGCTCAAATCGAATGGCAATGACACCGACATTTTCTTGTCGGCCTGTTTTAACATCATAAGCTCTAATAAGTCGTGCAATTCCAATTTTATTACTACCTAAGCTACTGATGTATTCTCGTTCTTGGTTACCTGTATCCTTATAAAAGTTCAGAGCTTCAACTGAAAGAGCATCGTTAATGTATGTGTTCAGCTTGCCAATTGGCCTGACGATTCGACCATCAAAGTCAAAGAGCTCATACGAAGCCACACCTTCAACACCTTCTAAGAAGTTAGTATCAATCTTGTCGAGTTCACGGCGAGAGAGAGCGACTGAATTCGTGCGAGCTACTTCAGAGGCATACTGCTTACCCCGTAATGCAATCTCAAGGATAAGAAGTCTCTTTGAGTCTCTTAAAACTGGGAAGATCGTTAAGGAGATATTCACCCCAATGAATACGAATAATAGAATTCCAAAGATTGCCCCCCATTCGTATTGCTCGTTAAAGCTATAAAGGACAGGCATCAATTTTCTTTTGAATAGCCAAAGTGGCTTTGCAACTAAACTCGCTGGAGCTGGTTCATTCTCATCAAGGATTTCTTCCTTGTCAGTTTCATTAAGTTTCGCGATTTTCTTTTTCACCACGACTTTTTTCTCTGTCACGTGAACGAGTTGGAAAATAATATTTGGCAAAGCGATTTTATCACTGTCTTTGACTGTGATTTTTTTAACTAATTTACCGTTTACAAATGTTCCGTTAGAGCTTCCAAGGTCCTCAACGTATGCCGTGTCCCCGTTGACAGTTATTCTCATGTGTTTTTTTGAAACACCTTCAACTGCTACCTGGTGAGTACATTCTGGTGAGCGGCCGAGTATATTCTCTCCCTCTGAGAGCTGGATCTCTTGGCCCCTTAATTTTCCTCCAACAGCAACTAACTTATACATGCACAACCTCGACTTTCATCCCACTCTTAACTTCTTTTGGCAGACTTCCTGCCTTCAATTCGAGAACCTGAGTTGCCCGAAAGTAGATCCACGACATCCTCCAGGGCTTCATGCCCCGTATGATTTTGACAATTTCACCGGAGGAATTTAAGAACAGGACATCAAGATCAAAAAACATAAAAAAAGTATGAATTGAGTTACAAGGTTTAATGAGTAACCCACTCATTCCGTTCAGGGTCTTTTTAAACATTAATCCTATGACTCTACTGACGAGGTCATCGGCAATGGCAACATCTGATATCTGATGATTCGTTTCTCGGAATCTTACAGTTATCTTGGTCATGAATTTCCTCCAATAAACTTCAGTATCATGGGCCCAGCAATAGCAATAAAAACGGCTGGCATGATAAACAGAATCATGGGGAAGAGAATTTTCGTAGAAGCAGTCGCACCCTTCTTTTCAGCCTCTGACGATCGTTTGCCTCGCATCTCGTTAGACAACTGCTTTAAAATCGGAGCGATCGACGCCCCAACTGAGTCGGCAGCGATAAGAGTCGCACAAAATGAATTTACCGTTAGTACGTTTACCCGCCAAGCAAGCTGCCTTAAACCTTCGGCACGGCTCGAACCTATTCGTGTTTCCCTGATAAGTGTTTCAAATTCTTCGACCAATGGTGAAGGCGGGGCTTTCTCAATAACTTTCTGAATAGCGGCCATGAAATCAAGACCAGCCTCAACGGATAGGGCAAGCATATCTACAATAAAAGGCATGCCTCTTATCATTTCATCACGTCTTCTCTCTATTCTTCCATTGACCCAAATGTCGGGATAAAAAAATCCTACCACGGCAAGTATCGGTATTAATCCAAGGCTCCAGGTCTCCTCAAGAAGAACTCTGAGGGTAATGAAGATGATTGGAAAACCCATAATCAAAAATAGTTTGAAGGCAAAAAAATCTTCCGGAGTAAGCTCTTTGGTTAATCCAGCATTGGCAAGTTTTCTCTTATACTTTGTCTTGAGCTTTTGACGGCCTTTCATTGATTGCACAATCGGCGTAAAATATCTTTTAAAAAATGGTCTCGAGTACTTTAAGACAAAATCAGTTGTTTGCTGCTTCTTTTCATTATCGGCATCTTCAAGTGCTTCAGCTGCTTTAAATTTATTCTCTTCTTCTAGCGTGGCGCGTGCCACCAAGAAAACGGCAATACCAATCAAGATGAGTGATGAATAAAAAAGAATTTGCGAACCCGCGCGACCAAAAAGATAAGAGTTGCTGGATATTTTTTTATACATCATCATTTTAGAAGCGAGGGGTTTAATGACACATTTATCCCCATCTCTTTCGAGACGTAGATCCAGAGCCCCCACTCGATCTAAACTAACGTGATCTTGAGTCCATGTATTAAATTCTGATTTAATACTGAGAATGGAATTGGGCTGATAGGCCTGACCCTTAAAGTAAGTTGTCGCATTGTAATAAAGAACACACTGAAAAATTCCTCTCTTCTTATCAGCTGAAGAACTATCTTTTTCATTAACCACAGAAACCACTTGGAGCTTTCCAAAATTTCCTTGGCTGGTTTGATAAAAATAAACGTTATCCACAATTTCTTTTGTGAGTGGTATAACTTTTTCAGACAGCTTTGCTGCGCTTGCCTTGATACAAGTTTCATCAATGTTGCCAAATTGATCTGCGCATTTTTGCGCATATGCAATTTGACCTGAGCAGATCATCAATAAAATTAAGATTGCTCGTAGCCTCATTTCCATATGTTGGATTACTCCTATACTCTTCTAGATTAACAGAGATAGGCGCAAGAGACCGAAATTGCATGTGATAGGAAAAAAACTCCGCTCGGCTAATTAACCAACTACTTTGCTTTTTTTATCATTCACAAGGTCTATGATTTTTTTGGCTTCGGGATTGTTAAAGGCAGACGTAATTTTAGGAACATAGATTGGTTTATACTCTTTGAAATGTTCTCTTTTGCATTCTTCAACTCGGTTAATTTTCTGAAGATACTTCTCTTTCTTGAGTCTTTTAGTCTTGAGGGCTTCTCTGAGCGAAGCTGTTGCCCTCATTGCATCCTCAGGAAAACGGTAGAGAAGAATATCTGCACCGGCATCGATAGCTAAAAATGCAGCCTCTTCAATTGAATAACGATCAGCGATCGCTTTCATTTCCATATCGTCAGTACAGATTATTTTTGTAAACTTGGTTTCATCTCTTAGAAATTGATAGGCCTTGGGTGAGACTGTTGTAATAAGCTTATCATCAATCGCATCAATCATCAGATGCGCCATCATCATAAATTCCGTTCTACTTTTTGAAGCTTTAACGAATGGCTGAATCTCTCTCTGGCGAAGTTCTTCGATTGATTCCTTGATAATTGGAAGATCAAAATGAGAATCTTTGATGGTATTACCATGACCAGGAAAATGCTTGGCACAGGAAAGAACATTCTGATTCTGCAAGCCTCTAATCGCAGCACTCACGTGCTTCTCTACCGTTTCTACGTCGTGACCAAAAGATCTATCGCCGATCACTTTATTATCTTTATTTGTCCAGATGTCGCAGACAGGAGAAAAACTTAAATTGACTCCGCACGCCGCTAATTCACGTCCCATATGTGAATGAACTTCAAAAGTGAGTTTCGGAGAATCAAGTCGAGCCAAATCATACATCGCCGGGAATTGTGTAAAGCCTGAACGAAATCTCATCACTCGACCACCCTCGTGATCGACACCAATGAAGAGAGGCCACTCATCCCTCAGTGATTGAATCGAATTCACAAGCTCTGCAATCTGCGCAGGACTTTCAAAATTATGAGCAAAGAGGATGACCCCTCCTATTTTTTCATTTTTTATAAATTCTTTTTCTTCATCACTCAGTGATGTTGATTTTATTCCCGTAATGATCAGAGTGCCTGGGTAATCCACTTTCAGTCCTTCTTTTTACATATCCTGTGTGTCTTGCATTTCAGCTGGGGGCAAAATGCTAATGCCCTGTGAAGTCCATAACAGTCTAGCGAAGATCGCATCTTTTGAGAAATGAATCGAAATTGATTGACCATTAAATTCAATTAAATAACTTGTCGCTGATTCTTGACCAAGACTAGCAGTACTAAAAGGTGAAGCCTTTAGTCCTGAAAAGTGTTCTTGGTGATAGGGAAAAGAGTCCCAAATCAGAATGAAGCGCGCGCGGCTTCCCCGCTTCTTAGCTTTTTCAAGTAATCCGCTTGCCACTAAACATTCAGGCAATTGAGAGTAAAAACAAAATATTTGCCCCTTGGGAACTTTATACTCTTTCTTCCCCTGCCACTTTTCTTCAGGGCTTTGCATAATAACTTCTAGCACTTTTCTACTTGGGATAAGCTTCAGTTGACTAAAATACTGCTTCCCTTCAAGCCAGACTGTATGCTGTGATAATTCGGGCCTAATCGCAATCGCTCTGCCGCCACTTGTTTTAACGGAACCAACATTTGAGATAGCAAAAGTCTTTTCCAGAAGCCTCTCGCCTTCATTGTTTGGTGAAAAAATTCGAGTTCTCGTCGCTATTTTCTGTTTGTTTACTTTTATCTCTCGGGCAATTTCAAACTCACCACTCACATCTCGGTAAGAGAATATCTGGCCATTATTAGAGCGGACTTTATTAAGCTTAGGCTTTACCGTTGCACAGGAAGTGACAAGCAGCAGTAGTAGCAGTTTCATCATTTAAGAAAATCTTCAAAATCTGAATTAGCATCTATCTCTCTAAGTAAGGAGTTTATCTTCTGACTTAGAGTTCGATCAAAGATCTCATCGACTCCCTCAAATTTTATTCCTACCTTATATTTTTTTATTCCTCTCTCGGAATGACTCAGATAATCGACAACATAAACAACACGTGCCTTTTTTACTTCGAGACTCAAGTCACTGAATTGAATTTGCAAGGGATTCAATAATTCCCCAGCTTTTATCCATTCCAGCTCATCTTCCCCCACACTCAAAGAGAGACCTGTTGCCGAAATATCCTGAACACGAAGCTTTAATCTTCTAAGATCCTCAGACTGAGGATCATTATCTACCAGTTTTAGAAAACTTTTAAATAAACCAGTCTGGCTCATTTTACTTTTAAAATCGATAACCCCACGCCCTTCATACCCCGCTGGTAAATCAAACAAGCAGTAAATGCTGTAGATAGGATAAGCCATGAGTCGAAAGTTATTTCTTCTCTCCGATTTGTAGAAGTCACCTATGAAAGTAAGAAGTACTTTATCCTCATGGGCTTTTTCTATTTTCGCCTTGAAGAAAAAACTCACACCCTTGAGATCAAAAGTACCCAAGACTTCTTGATTAATTTGCAGAGAAGCATCATCAGCAAAGACTGCAAGTGAGTCTTCCTCGCGGCTATAGCTATAAACTTTAAATGGAATCTTTTGCTTCGATCCCTTTGCCCAAAGTGTACAAACGTTATTTGCTTGAGAAAGCTGCCACAACTTACTTTGCTTCTCTGAGCGACTGAGAGAAGTAAATATGGTCCTCGTGGCCTGTGACATCTCTATCCTTCAATTAGGTCAGCGTTGTTACCTGACGAAGTAGACTCATGCTCTCTAATGCCATCCCGCACCCTCTGACAACACAGGTAAGAGGATCTTCAGCCAGCGCCACAGGAAGACCTGTCTTCTCTTTAATGAGAATATCTAGGTTGGCCAGCATCGAGCCGCCACCAGCCAGAATAATTCCGTTGTCGACGATATCAGCTGCAAGCTCCGGTGGTGTCTTCTCAAGTGAAATCTTGATAGCTTCAATCACCTCGCTAATGGGATCTGCCAATGCTTCACGAATTTCATCAGAAGTGACTTCAATAGTTTTCGGAGCACCCGCAATAAGATCGCGCCCTTTTACTTCGTAAGTTTTGACTTCATCATCAAATGGATAAGCATTTCCAATTGAAATTTTAATCATCTCAGCTGTGCGCTCACCAATTAACAGAGAGTATTTCTTTTTGATGTAGCTCACGATCGCCTCATCAAATTTATCACCGGCGACACGTACTGATTTAGAGTAGACGATACCACCAAGAGAGATCACTGCCACTTCAGTTGTACCACCGCCAATATCAACAATCATATTTCCAGATGGGTCAGTAATCGGAAGACCTGCACCGATAGCTGCCGCCATTGGTTCTTCAATCAAATAAACCTCGCGAGCACCAGCTTGCTCAGCTGATTCTTTAACCGCACGCTTTTCAACCTGAGTGATGCCAAATGGAATACAGATAATAATTCGAGGCTTAATGAGCTTTGAACCATTAAGAGACTTCTGAATGAAATACTTTAACATGGCCTGTGTCACTTCGAAGTCAGCGATCACACCGTCTTTCATCGGACGAATGGCCTTAATTGATCCTGGGGTTCTCCCAAGCATTTCTTTAGCTTCTTTACCTACGGCAAGAACCTTTTGTTCTCCACGAAATCCTTGGTGAACAGCTACCACAGAAGGCTCGTTCACAATGATTCCTCTGTCCTTGGCGTAAACCAGGGTGTTGGCGGTCCCAAGATCGATCGCCAAATCATTTGAAAACCAGTCGAGTACTTTCTTGAACATTTTATATCCTTAGTTTCTCACCATTTGTATTGTCGGATTGTATCACCACGTTCCGCAATATCGGCCATGATCTCAATGCCAAGCTCGATATGCTGATCCGTAAAACTTCTAAAAACACTATTTGCAGATTTTTTTGTTTTTATACCACCACGCTGTAATGGCATATCACTTACAAGTAACAGGGCCCCCACACTGACCTTTGAAGCAAAGGCGGTGACAAAGAGTGCAGCTGTTTCCATTTCAACAGCAATCACTCTTTCTTCGTAGAGATTCATTTTGAAGTTTTCATCAAACTCCCAGAAGCGAAGATCCGTCGAATGCACAACACCTGTTCGGTAATCAATGCCATGCTCAACAAGTACTTGGCTTGCGAACTTCTGAATTTTAAAAGTCGGCAAAGCGGGAACCTGCGGCGGCATGAAATGCGTTGAAACACTCTCTGAACGAATCGATCCAATGGGTAGAATGAAATCCCCCACTTTTAGTGAGTTGTGAGTTCCCCCACACATACCTAAAAATAAAACCGCTTTGGGTTCGATCACAGATAATAATTCCATGACTAAAGCTGCCATGGCAGATCCAATCCCAAACTCAACAATCGTTACCTTTGCTTTCTCTGATGAAGCGGCTGCAAAAGCTGA
>DIVA01000054.1:0-8457 GCA_002435705.1 Bacteriovoracaceae bacterium UBA6144 | reverse complement strand
GGGAGTTTGAAACTAGGCTGCTTAGTTTTTGAAGCAAGTTTATCAGCGAACTCAGTTTTCTGAGTTTCAGAAAGTTTAGATTTCGAAGCCACTTTTTTAGTCGTAGCTCTCTTGGGTGCTATTTTTTTAGTCACCTTTTTCACGCTGGATTTCTTTGTCCTTGCTTTCATGGATTTTTTGCCATTCCTTGTAGATAAAAATTTATCATCCTGTTCTATTTACTACAACAGTTTGTCTGGTAAATATGGTTCCCGACTAATTTACTCTGTTGGCTTTCCGCTGGTCGCCCACTGTGACTTTGGTTAGTATATTTTATCCCTAAGGAGTCCCATGAGCGAGAAAGATAAATTTCCATCCCACTTTGCTTCAACTCAGTTTGAAAAATACGTCGACCACAAAGAAATTAAGACCGTGGTTGAGGCTTTGGGACATGCCATTTCTCAAAAATATGCCGGACAGGAACTTGTTCTCGTGGGTGTGTTAAAGGGTAGCATGACTTTCATGGCAGATCTTGCACGGGCCATAAAGGGCGTGCGTGTTTATGTTGATTTCGTAAAACTTCAGTCTGTCGGTCGCAGCAAAGAGTCAGCTGGCACCATCTGCATCTCAAAGGACCTCACAACGAATTTAGTTGATCGAAACGTTTTGATTGTTGAGGAGATTATTGACACGGGCCGGGCCTTGAGCTTTCTCAAAAAACGCCTCCAACTCTCCTCACCTCGATCCATTGAGGTGGTTACGCTCTTTGATAAGCCCTACAAGCGAGCTGTACCCGTCGTGGCAGAGCTCATTGGTAAGAAGTTGGATGATACTTTCGTTGTGGGCTACGGCCTTGATCTTGAGGATTACGGCCGCAACTGTGAAGACCTTTTCTCCCTTCGTTACCCTAACTAACGCAGCTCTCCGTCAAAGATTTTTGCAATCTCACCGTTTCTGATGGAGAGCGGTTGCATATTCTTAATCCAAATCCCGTCACTCAGAACCCATTTAGTATTCATGCCTCTCAGTTCTGCGAGTGCTCTCATTTTGGCATCGAACTTTGCTCGCTCTGAAACGGAGCCATCTTCAAGAAGTTTGGCGGCAACAGTCAAACTGTCATATCCCACGGATTCAAGAAAAGTTGGCGTCTTGTTATAGAGCGCTTTAAAGTTTTTGAAGAATTCTTGGTTAATGTCCCCTGGGTCTTCTCCCACAAAATAGACTCGCCCCAAAGATTTCTCATTCACAAAAGATCGTGATGACCAACTCGGTCCACCAAAAACTTTTAAATTTCTGGCATCGTAGTACCCAAAAGTTGGTATCAGTGAAAGGGCCTCGTGTGGGTAGGATGCAATAAACACCCAGTCGAAATCAATGGCCGGCGGGAGATTCTGAATTCTTCTTATGCTCGATTTTTCTTGAGCGAAAACTTCTTGATAAATCTCCAATTCTTCTGATCTTTCACGAGGAAATTTAAGTCCCAAAAAATGCTGAATCGTATCTCTGAAATCAAGCGTTCCACGTCCGTAGGAAGAGAGCGCAGAAATATTCATTCCTTTGGTGAGTGCCGCTCTCCAGAACTCATCAGCGTAGGCCCTTCCTGCTTCGCCAACGGGATGAATGACACCGACTTTCTTTCCAAACCTGTTCAACATGTCATCCGTTACCAGAGCTGTCACCTGTGACTCAATGGAGCCCTGAATTTCAATCAGTAGATGATTCTTTTCATCGCGCGGAATATAAATCGGCGCCAAAGAAATATAGAGAACACCCCATTTTTTTGCTTCAAGATATTCTGCTTTAGCTGTTTCAGAGAAGGCTCCACCAATGATCAGGGGGACTTTGTGTTGTTGAATTAAATCTCTGACCGCTTGAGCACCAACCGAGGGCGAGTTATAGGAATCTTTCATGTGAATAGTTATCTCTCGACCAAAATTGGTCGACTTGATAGCTGCATCGATTCCCATCAAGGCCTGTTGCCCAAAACTAGCTTTATCCCCACTCAGTGGAAGAATGACCCCAATCCCGTCCATAGAAAGACGTGTGGAACTATCTAGGCGTTGCTTAAAATCACTGACAAATGCCATGATTTGTTGATCAGCCGAGAAGCGATTGGCCAACCAATCTATCACATCACGTGCTCCACTCGTGTCCCCTTGAAAATATCTCGACTCTGCTTCGATCTGGGCCAAGTAAGCCAGTGAGAGCCAGCTTTCATTTTTATACAAGTCTAGAATTTTAACCTTTTCCGTATCGCTGAGAGCTTTGAAAGATAAATTTAAACGCTCTTTGAGAACAGAGTCTTGAATATCATTAATAGTTTTTGCATCTTTTAAAAGAAGAACCGCTGTTTCTACGATTTCAAAATGGCGATCATACTTTACGGCCCATGCTAATTTCAGCTGACCATATTTTTTCACCTCAACATTCGGTAGAAACCGAGGTTCGATCTTATCTAAGCTGCCTTTCAGTTCCGCATAGAGTCCCTGCTTAAACCGCACACTCGCAATATTGAGCCATACCTGAGCCTCGAGAGTTGTGCTCGTGGGTACATTGACTCGCGCCATCTCAAAATCTTTAAGGGCATTAATCCAATCAGATTCGGAGAAATAGAAAACACCTTTGAGGTTATACTTCATCGCCTTTTCAATATTTTCTAATTCCGCATCATTAATTTGGTTCAACTGATTGATCGCTTGGCGAGTCTGACCGCGTCCCATAAGTTGTCTGGCTTGATCAAGACGGGTTTGAATCTGGGGACGAATTTTTGGAGCCTCAACTGGCTTAACGGGGGCCTGAGAGCATGAAGAAAGGAAGAGAATGAGAAAAAGGGCTAAACTTCGCATGAGCGGTACCTCTTGATTCACAAAAATAGTGAGTCTAGTGTACCGCTCAGTGAAGGTTTATTGAAAGAGGTCTTTAACTTTATCAAAAAATCCTTTAGACATCGGATTAGATTGATCTTGCTCTAGTGCAGCAAGCCTTTCGAAAATCTCGCGCTGCTCGCCTGAAAGTTTTGTCGGCGTTTCGACATGAATTGAAATAATTTGATCACCAAGGCCATATCCTCCAAGCTTCGCAATACCCTTCCCTTTTAGTCGCATTTTTTTTCCCGCTTGTGTTCCAGCGGGAACCTTCATGGAAACGCGGCCACCAAGAGTTGGCACCTCAACCTCTGCTCCTAGAGCTGCCTGAGAGAAGCTCACTGGCACTTCACAGATGACATCAAAGCCATCACGAGTAAAGAGTTCATGTTGCTTAATTCTGATGCCGACAAAAAGATCTCCTGCCGGGCCTCCATTAGAGCCGCTATCTCCCTGACCAGAAAGTTTCAAGCGCTGACCTTCATCAATACCCGCAGGAACTTTCACGCTGAGAGTTTCTTTGCGACGGACTCTGCCCTGACCATGACAAGTTCCACAAGGGTCCTTAATCATCTGACCGGAGCCTTGGCACTTTGGACATCCTTGAGCGATGGTAAAAAATCCCTGCTGACGTCTCACTTCACCGTGACCGTGACACATATCACAGGTAGCAGGACTTGAACCTTTCTTGGCTCCGGTTCCACTACACTCTCCACAGCTTGCTGCTTTTTGCATGGTGATTTCTTTTTCCACACCAAAGGCTGCTTCCTCGAACGTCACTTCAATTTCAGTTTGTAGATCATCCCCCATCTGAGCACGCGAGCGACGCCCACCACCTCCACGACGACGGCCGCCTCCGAGCATCTCCCCGAAAATATCTCCAAACATATCGCCTAGGTCACCGAAGTCACCAGAGAATCCTCCACCAGCACCACCAAAGCCTCCAGCGGATCCATCAACACCTGCATGACCAAACTGATCATAGCGGGCCTTCTTCTGATCATCTAAAAGAACTTCCGCTGCCTCAGAAGCTTCTTTGAATTTCCCCTCTGCATCCTTGTTATCGGGATTGCGATCTGGATGGTATTTCATCGCAAGCTTTCGATAAGCCTTTTTGATTTCATCTTTAGAGGCACCCTTTTGGACCTCTAAAATATCATAATAATCACGCTTGCCAGCCATACATGCCTCAATTAAAAAAAGCCTCTCCCGAAGGAGAGGCCCAAAGCTCTATAAGATTAAACTTCTTTATAATCTGCATCGACGACGTCATCGTCATCTTTTTTTGCATCAGCACCTGCAGTATGCGCCTGAGCACCAGCACCGGCATCAGCACCCGGCTGCCCCTGATACATGTGCTCCGCCATTGAGTGAGCTACATTTTGTAAGCGCTCAGTGGCTGCTTTAATCTCATCCAAGTTTTCGCTCGTGAGTTTTGTTTTTGCCTCAGCAATCGCTGCTTCGATTTCAGATTTCTTGTCTGCAGGAACTTTATCACCAGCATCCTTGAGACCCTTCTCTGCTGCGAAAACCAAAGAATCAAGACTATTGCGGGCATCAATCACACCGCGACGCTTTTGATCTGACTCACGGTTCTTCTCCGCTTCCTCAACCATGCGCTTAATTTCAGCCTCAGAAAGTCCCGAGTTCGATGTGATGACGATGTTTTGTGATTTTCCTGTCGCTTTATCCACAGCAGACACGTTCACAATACCGTTCGCATCGATGTCGAAAATGACTTCGATCTGAGGAACACCACGAGGTGCTGGAGTGATACCTGTTAAATCAAATTTCCCAAGAGTCTTATTGTCATTTGCAAACTCACGCTCACCTTGAAGTACGTGAATGCTCACNNATCGTGGTGTTCTTCTCGATGATTTTAGTGAACACACCACCGAGAGTCTCGATACCAAGAGAGAGAGGAGTCACGTCAAGAAGAAGAACGTCTTTCACGTCACCGGCCAGTACCCCACCTTGAATCGCAGCACCAGCAGCCACCACTTCATCTGGGTTCACACCTTTCGAAGGCTCTTTGCCGAAAATCTCTTTCACTTTCGCCTGAACTGCAGGAGTACGAGTCGCCCCACCCACGAGGATCACTTCGTGGATTTCAGCCAAACTTAATCCAGAATCCTTAATCGCAACTTTACATGGCTCAACCAAACGATCAATGAGATCAGCGATCAAGCTTTCGTACTTGGCACGTGAAAGATTCATGTTCAAGTGCTTTGGACCTGAAGCATCCATGGTGATAAACGGAAGGTTAATATCCGTTTGAGTCACGCTCGAGAGCTCGTGCTTGGCTTTCTCAGCCGCTTCTTTCAAGCGCTGGAGTGCCATCTTGTCATTTTTCAGATCAATGCTGGTCTCTTTCTTGAACTCTTCAGCGAGCCAGTTGATGATGCGGTAGTCGAAGTCTTCACCACCCAAGAAAGTATCCCCGTGAGTTGACTTCACTTCGAAGACACCGTCAGTGGTGATCTCGAGGATCGATACGTCAAAAGTACCGCCGCCCAAGTCGAAGACCGCTACGTTCTTATCTTTCTTCGTATCAAGACCGTAAGCAAGAGCAGCAGCCGTTGGCTCGTTGATGATTCGCTTCACATCGAGGCCCGCGATACGACCAGCATCTTTTGTGGCCTGTCTTTGAGCATCGTTAAAGTAAGCCGGAACTGTGATCACAGCTTCAGTTACTGGCTGACCTAGATAGTCTTCAGCCGCTTTCTTCATTTTCTCAAGAACTTTAGCAGAGATCTCTTGAGCAGAGTATTCTTTGCCGTCGACTTTTACCCACGCATCTCCGTTCTTATTCGCGAAGATATCAAAAGGAGCGACTTCTTTAAATTTTGTCACTTCTTTATCAGTGGCTTTGCGACCGATAAGGCGCTTAATCCCGAAGAGGGTTTTGCTAGGATTAGTCACGGCCTGACGTTTTGCCACTTGGCCCACAAGGTTTTCACCGTTATTAGCAAAGCCGATAATTGAAGGGGTCGTATTGTGACCTTCAGAGTTTGGAACAATTTTATAAGCGCCGTTTTCCATGACAGCGACACACGAGTTGGTTGTTCCCAAGTCGATTCCGATAATTTTACCCATATATATTCTCCTGTTAGTTTATGATTTTTTTACTGTTTATCACTGGCCACAACGACTTTTGCAGCTCTGAGTAGACGACCGTTAAGAACGTATCCCTTCTGGAACTCCTTGAGCACTTCATTCGGGCGCTTAGCTTCCTGATATTCCTGTGCCATCGCCTCGTGAAAATTAGGATCAAAGTCTTTACCGAGGCTTTCGAGTTGTGTGAGTCCATGCTTTTCGAGTGAATCAAGAAAAATCTTCTTCACCATATCAAGACCAACGACGATGTTCTTTACTTTCTGATCTTCATCAAATTTCAGCATATCAACTGTACGCTCAAAATTATCAACAACATCGAGAAGATCATTGAGAATCTTCTCAGATCCATACTTTAAGAGATTCTCTCTTTCGCGCTCAGAGCGCTTACGAAAGTTCTCCATATCGGCAGCTAGGTAATAGTACTTTGACTTCCAATCAATCTCTTCAGTCTTGGTTGTTTCCTCAGTGCCAGCTTCTTGAGTCGCTCTAGCTTCCTCAGTTTTATCTGCGTTGTTATTAGATTCGTTTGTCACACTCTCTCCTCATCTTATGTCTTCATCCAAGATGGGTTCGATCATGGGGGTGTCAATGTTAGGAATAGAAAAAAATAAATAAAAATCAAAATTAAAACAGGCCCTAAGTCACTTAAATCATTATATCAAACAGATCCTCCACCAGGCTGTCCAAAATCACCCAGGCCTCTGGCTTCATGCGCCACCCCCTCGCTACTCGCTCACACAGACCCCGGGCCTCCCATTTTTCAATCCTTCTCTCAAAGGCATTGGGTTCGAGAGAAAGTCGCTGCGCCGAGATAGGCTCAGAGGTGCGAAGACGTAAGTAGAGCTGCTCTAGTTTGATGTCTTTGAGAGTAAGAATCTCTTTTTCCACTTCAGGCGCACTGGGTTTCCATTTGTAACGAATCGCCTCTTTTTCCTGGTCCAGATACCCCACAGCCGTCGGTCCTAAAGCGGCGACACTCTGTGACTCCCAGTAGCGACGGTTATGACGAGATTCAAAGCCGGGTAAAGCAAAATTTGAGACCTCATAGTGGTGAAACCCTCTGCTTCTTAAAAACTCACTCACTCGCAAGTACTCTTTTGAAGTTATTTCATCGTCGGGAATGAGTGCTTTAAGTTTATAGCCCGCAGCTGGCTGAAGTATGTAGAGGCTTAAATGTTTGGGAGAATAACTTAAAAGACTCTCCAACTCTTTAATCACATCACGCGCTTGATTTTTCTCAGGGGCACCGAGGAGAAAATCGACCGAAAAGTTTTCACCCTTTAGTCGCTCAAGAAGGACTTTTGTCTCATTCAGATCGTGCGCACGATCGAGTAATTTCAAATGATGGGTATCAAAGCTTTGAGTCCCTACTGAGTAGCGATTAATACCTAATTTCTTCCAAGCCATCAGACCCTCTTCTGTCCAGGCGCCAGGATCAATCTCAAGCGTGGCTTCACAGTCTTGCGCTAACTTGAGACCTAAACTTTCAAAGCAGTCAGCACCCTCTACGTCCCAAAGCGAGGCCGTGCCGCCTCCTAAATAGAGTGTTTCAAGAGGCTCCCAAGAGTGGTGATTTTCACTCAGGATTGACTCATGGCGCTTTAAGCTTCCAAGAATATATTGGGAAAATTCTTCTCTTTGCGCAGAAGGTCGCTCGAACTTCTGCTTATAAAAATCACAGTAATTGCACAAGTGTCGACAAAAAGGGACATGAATATACAAACTCGTGACAGAACTCATAGAGAGCATTGATACTATTTAGACTGATAACTGGCAACGATAGTGGAGAATACATGCAGGTAGAAGAAGTTAAACTCGGTCAACTCAACACTCTTTTTATTCATAACCCGGGCTCAACCGCCTCAACCGTTCAGATGTGGTTTCGTGCGGGCTCAGCTCTAGAAGATAAATCCAATCAAGGCATCGCGCACTTTTTAGAGCATATGTTTTTTAAGGGCACACCCAAACGTCCGGGGGCCCTGTTGGCCCAAGAGATCGAATCTTTTGGTGGTGAGGTCAATGCTTTCACAAGTTTTGACTACACCTGCTACTACATCAACTCTCCGGCGCGCAAACTTGACCACGCCCTGGACATCCTTTTGGATATGGTCGCTAATCCCATGTTCAATGATGAGGACTTCCCTTCTGAGCGAGAAGTTGTTTTTGAGGAGTACCGTCGTGCTCTTGATAACCCTTCTCAATTCCATTTCATGCAGCTCCAAGCGAACTGTTTTCAAGGTGGCTACCAACACCCCATCTTGGGACGAGAAGACACCATTAAAAACTTCTCCCCTGATCAACTTAAGTCTTTTAGACAACGTTTTTATAATCCCAAAAATGCCATGATTGTAGTGGCGGGGGACCTGACAAATCGTAAAGAGCTTGAAAAGGTCATCTCTCACTTCAAGCTTCCAGAAGGTGAGAAATCTGAGTTTGAGCTCTTCACTCTCCCAACGACACCAAAGATAAATGTCCATGATAAAAAAATTCGTCAGGC
>DIVA01000013.1:7229-34093 GCA_002435705.1 Bacteriovoracaceae bacterium UBA6144 | reverse complement strand
AATCGGGGCTCAGATCAAAGGGGCCCTTTTTTTTGCTCAAAATTTTAAACTTTAAAAATTAGAACTTCATCTCCGCTACATCACCGCTAATGACCAGATCAGCTTCGGTTTTGGATTTGATCTCTTCCACACTCACACCTGGAGCACGCTCAAGCAGATGGAATTTACCATTTTTAAGCTCCAACACGGCCAGATCTGTGACCACGAGTTTCACGCAGTTCACACCAGTCAGAGGCAATGAGCATTTCTTGAGCACTTTAGACTCACCAGCCTTAGAGGCATGGCTCATGGCCACGATAATATTTTCGGCGCCGGCCACCAGATCCATCGCTCCACCCATACCTTTCACCAGTTTCCCCGGGATCATCCACGAGGCCAGGGCCCCAGTTTGATCCACTTCAAAAGCACCCAGGACCGTCAGGTCCACGTGTCCTCCACGAATCATGGCAAAAGAGTCGGCAGATGAGAAAAAGGCTGCACCAGGAATCACGGTCACGGTTTGTTTGCCGGCATTAATCAGATCTGCATCGATGGTGTCTTGAGTAGGGAATTCCCCCATACCAAGAATTCCATTTTCTGACTGTAGCATCACGCTCATACCCTTAGGGACATAGTTCGCCACGAGAGTAGGAATACCGATACCAAGATTGACGTAGTAGCCGTCTTTGATTTCACGCGCGATCCGTTGTGCGATTTGTTCTCTAGAAAGTGCCATGGTTATGCCTTTAGTGTGCGCTGTTCAATACGCTTTTCAAATTTGCCCTTGATCACTCGACTCACATAGATGCCTGGGACATGGATGAAGTTGGGGTCGAGTTCTCCCGGTTCCACGATCTCTTCGACTTCGGCCACAGTGATGCCACCGGCCTGAGCGATCATGGGATTAAAATTCATGGCCGTTTTTCTGAAGATCAGGTTTCCGTAAGTATCTGCCTTCCAAGCACGCACGAGAGAAAAATCAGGCTTGGGATACGCGTGCTCGAGGATATAGGAGCGGTTATTTATGACTTTCACATCTTTGCCTTCTCCGATGAGCGTTCCAAATCCCGTAGCGGTGAAGAAGGCCGGGATGCCGGCACCAGTGGCACGAATTTTTTCTGCGAGACTGCCTTGTGGGGTGAGTTCAAGTTCAAGTTCACCACTGAGTACTTGTTTCTCAAAGAGAGCATTCTCTCCCACGTAGCTTGAGATCATTTTTCTGATTTGTTTTTTCTCAAGTAGAAGTCCTAACCCAAAGCCATCAACTCCAGCATTGTTAGAGATGCAGGTTAAGCCTTTTTGGCCGTGCTCATAGATCCACTTAATCAGGCCTTCAGGGATGCCACAGAGACCAAAGCCTCCGACCATCAATAGCATATTGTCACTCAGACCTTTCATCGCCTCGTCGTAACTGGTTACGACTTTATTGAAACCTTGCATATTCACTCCTTAAGTAGGGTAAACTTAACATGACACCCCTAAAAGCGAGAACCGAAAATGAGAAAGATCTCTCAGGCTTTGGCCCAATTTTTTAGTTTCTACCTTCCCGACGCTCTGAGTTTTAGTTTGATCTTGAGCGTTTTTGTCTTTGCTGCTGCGCTCATTGGTACACCGACTTCACCCCTCAAACTTTTAAGTTTTTGGGGAGACTCTCTTTGGAGCCTGCATACATTTGCCATGCAGATGGTGCTTATTCTTTTATTGGGTCATCTCTTGGCGCAAAGTCCTCCGGCCAAGAAAACTTTAGGGTACTTGGCAAGTCTTCCTAAGAATGAGGGGAGTGCCATTGTATTACTAGTTGTGCTTTCAAGTTTTGCCTGTTGGTTGAACTGGGGGGCGGGGCTAATGAGTGCTGCTGCTTTAGCGATTAGTTTTAAACAACGTTTTGCTCGACTGCACTTTGGTTACCTCGTAGCGACGGGATATGCAGGATTTTTAGTATGGCACGGAGGACTATCCGGCTCCATTCCGCTGAGTGTGGCAGGAGAGGATAAAATTTTAGTGAATCAAGGTTTGAGTGCCCTGCCCTTAAGTGCAACTATTTTGAGTGCTCATAATATTGCCTTAGTTCTGGTGCTGGTCGTGGCGCTCTCACTGACAGCACTTTTTCTGAAAACCTATACCAAGGATGAAACCCTGGAAGTGAGTGTCACGGAGCCTATGCCAACACATGGTGAAGCAAAAACATTTTCTGAAAAATGGCAGGCAAATCCGTGGTGCCTTCGTTTGGTAGGATTGGTCGGATTCATTTATCTATTAATTTATTTTATGAACGAGGGAGGCTTTCATATTAATAGCGTGAACCTCATCTTCTTTTTTCTGGTGCTGCTATCCTATGGTTCAATTTTTTCTTTCACTCGTGAGCTCGATAAGAGTGTGCGTGTGGTCGCACCCATTCTGATTCAGTATCCACTCTATGCGGGTATTATGGGGATGATACAAAATTCTGGTTTAGCTGAAGTGATGAGCCAGTTCTTTGTGAATCTCTCAACGCTCAAAACATTTCCACTTTTTTCTTTTTTAAGTGCGGGCCTTGTCAATTTCTTCGTTCCCTCCGGGGGAGGACAATGGATTATTCAGGGTCCTATCATGCTTAAGGCTGCTCAGGAATTGAATGTTCCCATTGAGAAAGTGGTGATGGCCATTAGTTGGGGAGATGCTTGGACCAATATGATTCAGCCCTTCTGGGCCTTACCACTCTTATCCATGGCACGCATGGAACTCAAAGATATCATGAGTTTCTGTATTATTTATCTCATCGTATCAGGGGTCGTGATCGCAAGCTTTATGCTGATTTAGAAATCGGTGATTTCATCCACCATTTCAGGATAGTCGATGAAGGGATTACGCGTAAGTTGAATGGAAGCGATCTTATTGTGACGCTCTTCTTCTTCTGAATCGACTGGGTCTTCTGCATGCCATTGGCGCAGTACTTTTTCTTCTTCAGAAGTGATGGGGAGGTCATACTTGACTGAGAAATAAAAGAGGGCGCGGGCCACATTGCCACGGTGCTGAGAGGGAGGTGTGAAAACAATATTGCGCCCGTGATGAATCTGGCTCGTGTTACAAAGAGGCTGATTCGTGTTGGTGGCCGGGGCTTCACCAAAAATATGATTACCACGGATGCTGTTTGCCTGAGACTCTGTAGGAAAGAGGTGATGGAGATCGGTTTTCTGCATGTCTTTATTAATTCGAGCATTAAAGCGGCTTTGAGGCCATGTATGTTCAACATTGATTTGATCATGGCGAGCGGCAAGGTCACGCACGTTGGTAAAGTAGAACTTTTTCATGCAGTAAACATCTTCAACAAATTTTCCTGCACGATCATTTTCAGTATGGAGTTGATCGAAAAGCACAATGCGAGCATCCGAGTAACTCATCGTCTTATGACGGTAGCACTCGCCGCTGTTTTCACAGACTGCAATGATGTCAGGCTTATTAGGTCTATAAGTGTGAATCATGTTCAACACACGTGAAGTGTCGGACTTAAGTGCAGGATTATTTTTTATTTTAAAGTCGGCACCGTAATAACTGAGAGTGCCTTGTTGAAGACGCTGATTAGGGTTGATGGCCCACGCCTGAAGAGTAATCAAACCTAATAAAAAGAAGCGCAACATATAAGAAGTCCTTATCTTAAGTTAAAATTACTATATGAAGGCTGAGACCCCTTGTCATGCTTTTTTTATTGCTCACAAAATCTTAACAAAATCAATTAATTGGATGCATCCAGTCGGGAATAAAGCATAACTTTTTCTAATGCATTACTTAAAGCCAAGCTAATAGGTAATCGCTCCTGAAGCATCTCTGGATGGATGGAAATCAGGCGTGTTGACCAGTCACTCATCATGGCCGGATTGAGTGCATTGATGTCGATGGATTGAAAATCTGGATAATGAGCTTTGAGCTCTTTGCAAATGGAGAGCTCCTTAGTGTGAGTCTTAGTGTAGTAGCCGGCCACGCCAAAAAGTCTACACAGACTGGGACGGGTAGCATACTGCGTGCATTGGCCTAGTTTACCACCGTGATCTTGATACATGATACAGGTCTCAGGTTTTTCCCTTTGAATGCGCTCGTAAATCTCTTCGGCCATGTCTTGCTCCAGTAGCGCCAGTGCCATGGGAATCATCTCCATGACTGTGGCTTCAACCGTGGGTGTTTTACAACAGTACCCACAGCCAGTGGGGCAAGCTAGACCAGAGCGTTTTTGAGTATTGGCAAATTCTTCACCCATCTCTTGATAGAGCGCCATAAGGTCCTGACTAAAAGAGCGAAGGTTCATGGGTTTATTCTGCCTTAACATTCTTGACTTCGATAAGTAGGGAAAGCATAAAGGGGCCATGAGTTTTTTCTTCTGCCTCACTAATCCAGGTCTTGAGTCCTCTTTAAAGCTTGAGATGAGTAAACGTTTTCCATCCTGGAAACTCTCTTTTTCTGCACCCGGCTTCATTACCTTTAAGGGCGAAGGAAAATTCCCGGACAGGCCTTATCTGGCGCGCTACTGGGGTGAGGTTTTGGGGAAAGGAGAACTAGAGGGTGGAGAGGTGTTGCGCTTAGAAAAGGGTGGTGAGTGGACTGTAAAGATTCATACTCCCAGACCTTTTTGGTTTGGTGCCCCTGAAGCTGTTCTGCCCGAAGATTCTCCCTCAAGGGCCTGGCTTAAAATTGAGGAAGCTATTCGTCTCTTTGACCTCTCTTTGATGAGTGGTGATGTGGCCATGGAAGTGGGGGCTTCTCCGGGCGGAGCGGTGAAGAATCTTTTGGATCGAGGATTAATAGTGAAAGGGGTAGATCCTGCACTGATGGATCAAAGAGTTTTGAGTCACCCCAACTTCACTCATCTCAAAAAACCTTTTCAAGAACTCACTCCTGAAGAAACCAGTGGTGTGGATTGGTGGCTGTCGGACTTAAATCTTGCTCCTGGTTCCGTCTTGTCCCATCTAGGGAGAATTCTTCGCAGTGTGGATACGATGCCTCGTGGACTCATTCTTACGCTTAAGCTCGCTAAGCCCGAAGTGGCCGCCGAGATTGCGCAGCATGAAGCGCGTGTACAAGAGTGGGGGTATCGCACGTGTGTGCGGCTTTTGCCCTCGCATCACAAAGAAGTGCTGCTCTTGGCGATAAAATAATTTAATGAATTCGGTTTTCAACAAAGTGGGCGAGCTTTCCGGTAAAGGGAAGAATCAGTACTACTGTGACAAGATTGAAGCAGAGATGGGCATTGGCCACCTGCTGGCCTAAGTTGCTGGCGGATTGTTGCATCAGACTTGTGAAGGGGATCAAAAAAGGTGTGAAAAGTATAAGCCCGGCAAAGTTGATAAGCAGATTCGCCGCTGCCGCTCTTCTAGCATCCACCCCTAGATTAAAAGAAGCAAATATCGCCGTAACGGTCGTGCCAACGTTTGAGCCAATCAACAAGGGGACGGCCAGTTCGAAATTCAAAAGGCCTTGAGAGCAAAAAATAATAATAAGCCCAGTCATGACTGAGCTGGACTGCAACAGAGCTGTCAGTACGGCACCAACGATGAGACCCAAGTAAGGTGAGTGGGTGTTTAAAAGCCAATCTTTGATAAAAGGATGATCTTGTAAAACAGTGACTTCTTTACTTAAGAGGTTGAGACCAAAAAAAAGTAAACCGAAGTAGAAGAGTGGTTTGCCCCACATGCCAATTTTACCTTTGGCAAAATTGAGAAAATAACCCACGACTAGAAAGTAGGGCGCCACATTGGTGAGTTTGAAAGCGATGAGTTGGGCCGTGAGAGTGGTCCCAATATTTGTCCCCAGCAGAATGCCGACAGCTTGATGAAGATTCATGATTTTTGCACTCACAAGCGACACAATAATCACTGACACAGCACTGGAGGATTGTAAGAGTCCAGTCGCGATGGCACCGGTGAGCAGAGAAAGCAAAGGATGGCGAGTGGCCTTTTGAATCAGTGGTTTGATCTTATCTTTAAACGTGTGTTCGAGATTTCGTCCAAAAGACTCGATCGCAAAAAGAAAGAGCACCAGTGCTGTGAAAATAGCGAGAAGAGCGTTGACGTTGACTTCAGTCATACGCTGAGCATGAAGCCCTGAGGGAAAAACTGCCCTTTAGGATCATGAATTTTTTTAAGTTCTTTGAACACATCTCGCTGCACATCGGTGATGAAGCTTTTGATGAACTTTTGCTTTAACAGGCCGATCCCGTGTTCTGCGAAGGGGGAGCCACGCCATTCAAAGACTTTCTGATACAAATGTTCGAACTCTTTTTGGCAAATCGCCGTGTCGGCGGGGGCCGGCATAAAATTAAAGTGTAGATGGGCGTCACCGAAGTGACCAAAGAGATTGTAGCGCACGCCAATTTTCGCAGCCGCCCGGTAGGTGTCGAGAAGTTTCGAGAAATCCTCTCCCTTTACCTGACAGTCTGTACCCATCTTTTTGACGCCCATACGAGAGTTTTCTTCAAACACAGCACGGGGGACACTGGCGCGGATCTGGTGAAATTTGTGACCGGTGACCTCAAACACATCTTCCATACTTGTGTGCACAAGTTGGTTGAGAAGATGATCAAACACGTCCTCGAACTGATTAGCTTTTATTTCCATGAGAATGATGTCTTGGTTAACTCCCATCCGCTCCTCAGGCTTGAGAAAGCTCATGCAGTTGGCGTCCAGAAGTTCGCAAGAAATCACAGCGCCGCGATAGCTTTGAACTTTTTCAAACACTTCCAGATGCGCACGGTAATCTTCCTCCCAACGTGGAAGCAGAAGAAATACATAAGTCACACTATCGTGCGGGGTTGTTTCAAGTTCTAGCTCAGTCACGATACCCAGCTGACCTTCAGTGCCAATCATCAGATCCGTCGCTGTCTCAAAACGAGGGAAAGGAGCGTTCTTGAAGTGCGCATAGGGAGCAAAGGCAGCCTGATAGGCTTCAAGGCCTTTGATGTGAGGGAAGGGCTGAGAGCGATGAAGCTCTTTTTCTGTACCCTCAAAGTCTAAATATTTTAGACGGACGATTTGTTTACGAAGATTACCAAAGGCAAAACAGCGCTCACCTGTGCATGATGTGGCCACACCCGCCAGTACCAGCGCCAACTGCTCAGTGGGCGAGGTCATGATGGCCCGCTGGTTGGCCTTAAGAAATTGATCAGCATCTTGCCAGTTAACAGCCCCCGAAAGCACAAGGTTGTCACCGTTCAAAGTCATTTGTGGAGGAATCTTGGAGAGGTCTCCCAAGGTCAGAGAAGATTTTATTTCTTCACTTAGTTTATCATAGGGGATGACCGTAGAAGTTTTAGAAGATGTGTAAAATGTGGGCTCTTGGGTTAAAATGTGTGCCTTGAGCTCATCGGTGTTTTGAAAACTTTTTGTCTTGATAGTCATCTCTATTATCCTTGATAATAAAATAATAACCCCATTTTTAAGGATGTGGCCATTGAGTGTCGTTGCCATTTTAGGAGCTTCTGATAATCCAACTCGTTATTCATTTATGGCCTTAGAGCTTTTGATAGAGAAAGGGCACCAAGTTCAGCTGATTAACCCCCGTCTCAAGTCCATCGCTGGCCTCCCTTGTGTGGCGTCACTGGCAGAACTTAAAGACATCCATACTTTGACCATCTATGTTAATCCTGAAATTTTGGAGCAAAACTTAGACGCGATCATCAAGCTTCACCCCCAGCGAGTGATCATGAATCCGGGCAGCGAATCTGAAAAAGTAAGTAAGGCCCTGATTCAACAAAAAATTGAAGTTATCGAAGGTTGCACCCTAGTGATGCTGAGGACTTCTCAGTTCTAGGTCTGTAAAAATTTCACCCTGCTATGTGATCCCTGCTTTGGATGTTAAACACGCCAGAGATCTCATAAAGGGGGAAACAATATGAGAACACTTTTCAGTGCTATTTTATTATCGTTATCAGTATCGGCTTTTGCGGGGATGCAAAAAATTCTAGACGTGGTCAATGATCAAGACAAAGATGTCACGACTTTATCTGTGGTCACTCAAGCTGGGAAAATATCCGGGATGAATATGAAAACCATGAGCAGTGGTCAAATCAAGACGAATGAAACCTTCTCACTCTCTCAAGCTCGTCAGGGGATTGTGATGTTTATGGCCGGAGAGCATGAAGTGATTCGATTGCGCCTAACGGATCGCTTTGAACCTCAATACGGCGGTCCTGTGACGATTGATCATCTCTTTAACGGCATTACAGGATCTAGAAAAACGCTCGCTCTCGATGTGACTCAGCAAGGTGATAGCTGGGTGCTAGAGCAAAATGGGAAAAATGCCTCCAAGGCGAGTGTCATTACTAATCGAGTATTAGGAAAAGTCATTGGAGTGAAACAGATTCGTTTCTAACTTTCTATGCAAGAGCCTGAACTTCTACTGCCTGTTGGAAATATGCCCATGGCCCTTGCGGCCATCCACGGTGGTGCCACGGCGATTTATGTCGGTGTCCCAGGCTTTAACGCTCGCGGCAGAACCTATGACTTCAGTCTGGAAGAACTAAAAGAGCTGATCGATCAGTGTCATCTTTATGGGGTCAAAGTTAATTTGGCTTTTAATGTGCTGATCTTTGAAGAAGAACTAAGACTGGCCCATGAGCTTTTGTTGCAATTGATTCCGCTCGCGCCGGATGCGTTCATCGTTCAGGACCTAGGACTGGCGCGCATGATTCGTTCCATGACAAAAGATGTGCGCATCCATGCTTCAACTCAAATGACGGTCACCAATCAAGATGCCATTTATCTTTTAAAAGATCTCGAAATCGATCGCTTTGTTTTAGGTCGAGAAAATTCTCTCCCAGAAATTAAACTCATAAAAGATCACACCGATGTGGAACTTGAGGTGTTCGTGCACGGAGCTCTCTGTGTCGCTTACTCCGGTCAGTGCTTCACCTCTGAATCCTTGGGCGGTCGCTCCGCCAATCGTGGGCAGTGCGCTCAGAGCTGTCGTTTGAGCTATGAAATGTATGTCGATGGAGAGAAGCGAGAGTTAGGGGATAAGAAGTATCTCGTCAGTCCCAAAGATCTCTGCGGTCTGGATGAGGTGAGTGCACTCAAAGAGGCCGGGGTGGATTCATTTAAAGTGGAAGGGCGTTTAAAGTCTCCTGATTATGTTTATACCGCTGCCAAGAGCTATCAGCTCGCACTGACGGGTGTTGTTCCGAATGAGCGAGAGCGGGAAAAATTGGCCATCAGCTATTCGAGAGGATTCTTCTCTGGTTGGCTTCATGGTGTCAACCACCAAGAGCTCGTTGAAGGGACCTATTCCTCACACCGAGGACTCGAGCTCGGTCGAGTGCAAGAGGTGCGTGGAAAAAAAATTATCATCGATTCAACCCATCCACTGAGAGCCGGTCAAGGCGTTGTCTTTGAAACCCGCGAGGGAGAGAAAGGAGCAAAAATCTTTGCTCTCAAAGTTCTCAAGAATTCAAGCGAGCTTGAGCTGCATGAATTTAAAGACATGGGTCTTGTGCAAGTAGGTCAGCGAATCTGGCTCAATTCGGATGAATCCATTACCAAGGAAACGAAGAGGGCCATCACCAGCCGCGAGCACATGAGGCGAGTTCCGCTGAAGCTTGAGCTGACCCTGAATGTAGGTGAGGCTTGCAAAATGGTTATGACAGACCCAGAGCTTCGTCAGGTCACGCTCTATTGGCCGGAAGTTTCTGTGAGTGAATCAAAGGATTTTCATAAAAAAATTGTCGAAGAACTCTCTGCTCTCTCTCACACACCCTATCTCATCGATCAGGTGGAAATACTGGGAGCGGGGGGCCATGTAAATTTAAAAGACGTTAAAAAATTAAAGAATCAATTTATCGGTGAATTGTCAGCCCTTCGGGTGGCAAGAGTGAAGCGCTTCAGGCCCTATGAGTTTTTGTCTTCATCCAAAAAATCTGAATCAATCTCAGCACGTTTAAATATTGTATTAAGAGAAAAAGCTCAGGTTTTAGAGTTTGTTGAGTTTCAAAAAAGTTCTCAAACGATTGGATATGTGATTCTTGATTTTGAATTTGGAAAAGATTATCACACCTCTGTGAAGCTGCTCCAAGAGTCAGGGTTTAAGGTGGCCCTGGCTACCACTCGAATTTTAAAACCCATGGAGTATTATAATCTCAACTCACTTTTAAGGCTTGAGCCGGATGCGATCTTAGTGCGCAATCTTGGTGCGCTTCACTACTTGCAAGATAAGGGCGTAAAGCTTTTAGGAGATTTCTCTCTTAATGCTTCCAATTCAATCACTGTAGACTATTTGCTTTCAAAAAATCTTGAATGCCTCTGTCTCTCCTATGATCTAAATCAGATACAGTTGAAGAGCATGCTGGAAAATGTGGATCAATCGAAGGTGGAAGTATGCCTGCATCAGTACATGCCTGAGTTTCATATGGAACACTGTGTGTTTGCCGCTTTCATGTCAAAGGGCACTAGCTTTCGGGATTGCGGAAAGCCTTGTGAAAAGCATTCGGTAGAACTGAAAGACAGCTACGGGAATATGCACTTTTTGAAGGCAGATCAAGAGTGCCGCAATACGATGTATCGAGGAACAGCTCAGTCGGCAGGCTTTTTAGTTTCTCAGCACACCCTTGGCTTTTGGCGCTTTGAGGCGCTTCATGAAAGAGGTGAAATTCTCAAGACGAAGATTCAAAGTTATCTCGATCTTTTAGCAGGCACGCAAGACTATCAAACGGTCGCTAGATTGATAGGATCACAAGAAAAATACGGTGTGACTGAAGGGCAGCTCACGGCCACGGCCAGCTGGCGCGATCGCAAAAAATCACAAGATATCAGTTTTTAAAACTTCCCTCCACTCTCCAGGAGCGAGAGTGCCAAGTTTTAGTTTTCCTATTTGGACACGCACCAAGCGGAGCGTCGGGTGCTCAATGGCCGCTGTCATCCGGCGCACTTGTCTATTTTTTCCTTCACGAATAATGATCTCAAGCCAGCAGTCCGGTACCGTTTTTCGAACACGAATGGGTGGGTCTCGCGGAGGAAAACTTGGGTCCTCGATCAGTCGCACCTTACAGGGCAGAGTGGTATAGTCTTGAATTTTTACACCACAGGAGAGTTGCTGAAGTTTATCTGTGCTTGGGATGCGCTCCACCTGCACCCAGTAGGTTTTCTCTTTCTCGTTCTTTGGATCCAGAAGTTTTTCGATGAAGGGCCCGTCATTGGTGAGCAGCAAGAGTCCCTCGGAGTCTTTGTCCAAGCGTCCAGCCGCATAGACATCTTTGGGTAGATTAAATTCGGCCAGTGTTCGGGCACCGGCTTCGGGTGTAAACTGGCTGAGCACACCGTAGGGTTTATGAAAAACAATGTATTGAAAGGGGCCAGACGAGGTGTGTTTCATACGTTAATTTTAGCACATGAGTGATAAAGCGCGCATTCTCTATTCTTCCGATGGCTCCCACGAAAAACAGTGCAAAAGCTGTGGGCATTATCCCTGTGAGTGCAAAGTGGTGGAGATCATTCCCTCGGCTCTCACACTGAAGATTCGTCGAGAAACTTCAGGTCGAGGTGGTAAGGCCGTAACGGTGATTTTTGAGTTCCCTAGTAATCCCGACTATTTTAAAACTCTCACCACGAAACTCAAAACACAGTGTGGAACCGGTGGGACCTTTAAGGATACAAGCATCGAGATCCAAGGAGATCATCGGGATAAAATTAAGACCATCCTCGAGAAGATGGGCTTTAAGGTGAAGCTTGCGGGAGGCTAGAGAGCTCCTTGCGTTCGATACTTCGCCAATTTTTAAACCACGGAAAGCGCAGTGTCGCTTCGATCCGATAGAGATTAATAATGGGGCGATAGATGATGTTGAGGGGAAAGCTTAAAATAATAAGTCCAATGACTGACCAGCGGGATTTAAGATAGCGATTCTCTGTAAGTGCTGACAGACTGGTTAAAATAGCTGAGAGACCAAGACTCGCTCCCGCAATCATGATCACAGGTCTGAGATCTACCAATTCATAGAAGAGCGCATGGGCAACAAGGAGAAAGGCGATAAATTCTAGCAGTGGTGCGAGTATTTCAGTGAAGAAGATGTAGGGGAGTGTAAAGGGTCCGATGAGACCACAACGAGAATTCAAAAAGAGTGACTTATACTTCCAAAGACACTGGCACAGGCCGGCCTGCCAGCGTCTTCGTTGATGAAATAAACTTTTTAAGTCATGTGGCACTTGGGTCCACGCCACCACCACAGGCAGAATATCAATCGGGTGAGGTTTTCCCTGAGAGCGCTTGAGAAGTTCGAGTGTCGTTTCTAGGTCTTCAGTGACGGTTTGAATTTGAAAACCACCGGATTCTTTAAGCGTTTCCGTTCGAAAGAGCGCGCAAGAGCCTGACATATAAATATTTGCACGCAGTAATCCCCAACCCAGTCGCTCGCCACTAAAAGCACGCAGATACTCTAGACCCTGAAGAGCATATAGAAAACTTGAAGGCAGCTTCACCTTTGGTGACCAGTTCATGGAGGGATTGATCACACGCACGATACCACCGATCGCTTTAATTGTAGGTCGGTGAGCAAATTCTTGTAGCACTGTGATGAGACCTTGCGGTTCAGGAATAGTGTCTGCATCGAGAGTTGCCACAATCTCCGTATTCACTTGAGGAAGAGCGAGGTTAAGCGCATGAGCTTTTCCAGCAATAGGGGATTTTATGACACGCAAATTAGGAAAGAGTGGCGTGTAAAAAGTGTCGGGCTTACCATTTGGTCGCAGTTGGAATACTTCGTGCAAGAGATCATAGGTTTTATCCGTCGAGGCATTTTCAATCACAATGACTTGGAAGTTTGGTAGTGGTAACTGGAGCGCACGATTGATGGCCTCTACCACTAGTTCTGCTTCATTTCTGACGGGAATAAGGAGGGTGAGGGAGGGAAGTTCAAGTTGTTTTTTTAATTTATAATTTTTAAAGCGCTGGATACTTAAGGTCTGTAGAATAATTTGGATCATGTAAATGGAGAGAAAGTAGCTCCCAATGAGACTCAGAGCTAAGAGCAGCAGATCGAGTGGAATAAGTTCTTTCATTGCTTGCCCCAAGCATAGTTAAGATAAAGAAGTGCGCTTTCAAAACGTGTTTGAATGGCTCGATAGTAAGAACGTTCGAGCTGAAGACCCAGTTGGTACTTCTTAAAAGTCATCTCTAAACCGGCACCGAAACTCACCAACTGCAAAGGTGCACTTTGGTTTAAACTGGCCAAGGCTTGGGCTTCTTCTCCGCGGGCCATAAAGCCCCATGCCTTCCAGTCATCTTCTCGGTATTTCCCTAAACGCAATTGCGTGCCCCACACCTCAGAGGTGTCAGCAATCTGATGGTAAGTGGCACGACCACCGGTGAGGCTTGCAACGGCAAAGAAGCCACCCTGCCATTCTTTTTCCACACCGATGGTGGCGAGGTACACATCGTTATTTTTAAAATTTTGTGAGCGCAGAGAGCTCCAGATCGAATAGCCATCAGATAGAGCAAAGCCTAAAGTCAGATTGGCTTCATCTTGGGAGAGTATTTCGTTGCCCCCACCATTTCTATAACTGGCTTCGAAGGTGGTAGTGCCCCATTTCTTTCTCCAGCCCAAAAGTACTTGCTGGTCAACTTCTTGAAAGCGTTCAAAGTGGGAAGCCCCGATGAGGAAACTTTCTGAAAGATTCAAATCAAGGGAAGCGGCCAGATTGTACTGAAAAGATTTTTGCTGAGGCCCCTTGAGCCACCAATATTGGTAGCTTTGTTCAACTTTATGAGCCATGGCGTTTGCTGCCCACAAGCTAAGGATCATGACCCATTTCATCGGGACTCCAAAAAATATCTATTGTCTCTTATCTATCATGCTAAAATTTAATCAAGGCTTATGTCTATGCAAAGAAAATGAAAATTTTAACTATTAAAAATAGCACTGAGTACGAAGCATTTTGGCTCTCCGTTGAGAAAGCTATGCCTCCTATTATCCTTTGGCAGCTAGAGAGTGAGGGGGAGAGAAAGGTAAAATTTTTTAATCTTAGTGCACTTAATCGAGAGAAGTCAGAATGGACTTTAACCGAGCATCCAGATCAGGCAATTGCCTTTTCTCTACAAGACCTCTATGGGTACTGTGAAGAGCTTAGTTTTATTTTTAAAACGCAAGTGGCCGCGATTGAGGGGACGAAGCTTATACTCTCTTCACCCTTAGTTGTGAAAATTTTAGAAGATGATGATGTTCAGTATATTCAAGCCCTCAATGAGATGGATTTTTCAAAGGCGCCGTGGAGATTAAAAAAGCTTGATACTGGTGAAGAAGAGCAGGTCTATTCAAGTCTGCGAGAAGCTCCTCGCGCTAGGCCCCAAGGGGAGAAGAAAGTAAGTCTGTATAAAACAGGTGAGCCCGAGACTCGTGCGATCTATAAGATGTTTGATATTTCGCGAGGTGGATTGTCTTTTCTGGTTGAGCAAGAGGACCAGTTTAAAAAGGGTGAATATATTGAGGTAGCAGCGCTAGAAGAAGATGAACTCGACGTGATATTAATTGGTGAAGTCATGAGTGTCAGGGCACATAGTGAGATATGGAAAATAGGGATCAAGTTTGTCGACAAGATCCCTACTAGTGAAAGTTAGAATTCGTACTGATAGTAGTAAGTGTTATTAAAATTAGTATTTGATTTCTTAATGAGCTTCTCATGTTTTTTAATTCTTTTAGAAAAATCTTTAAGAAAGGTCGCGGCTTTTTTGGGGTCTACGAACTCAAAGGCTTGACCTTGTTGACAACGATTGTCGAGGCGATGAGTTTCTTGTAAAAGAAAAAGAGATTCATCTTTTATGTCTTGGATCTTTTTTTCAAATATATTCATGCGACTCATGATAGAGCTCAAGTGCTGGGGCATCTCTTTAAAGATAAAATTAACTTTTTGACAGGCCTCTTCTACCTGGATGGCAGAAAGGAGCTCTCGGGCTTCATCGCTTGCGACCCTCATCTCCCGTGCCCGCTTGAGCATATCTTCTTTAATCTTGATCTCTCCCAAGGTCTGCGCATGAGCACTCAGAGAAAAAGCAATAAGTAAAAACCAGATTTTCATATCAACCTCTCAACAGGTGTTAAAAGTTTAGACGATCACAAAGGCTTAACACCCTCAAAATCAGTCTACTTTTTATTATTGAGAGTATTCTATTCAATCCCCATGCCAGAATGGAGATGGTCTTGAAGGAGGGCCACCTGCTGCTTGAGGTCGATCACCTGCTGTTCCCAATAGTTTTGAGTGGCAAAAAGCGTGAACATATGAGGAAAAATAGGGTCTTCCCAGCGCTTAGCAATCCATCCATTGAAGTGAATCATTCTCATGGATCGAAGAGCTTCGGTGATAAAATGACTGACGTGGATCGGCTCGCGGCTCATCTCATGGTACCCATCGAGGAAATGCTTCTGCAGATCTCTGGACCAATCATCTTGACCAGGAAATAAGAGCCAGAGGTCTTGTTCCCGAGGCCCCATGACACAATCATCGAGATCTGTAATCCATGCACCTCTTTCACCCCAAAGGATATTCCCTCTGTGAAAATCTCCATGGATTCGTTGCACGGGTAATCGTTCGATATAGGGGGTGATACTTTGATGAATCAGGTTTACGAGATAAGAGTAACTTTTTTTGATGTCTTGAGAGATGAAATCCTTCGCCTCAATTTCACTTAACCCCGAGAGTAACCAGTCGGATGTATTAAAACGGACACGGGATTGAAAGTTTGAAAGCTTGCCAATGTTATGTAGTCTTGCAATCAAGCGGCCGATCTGAATAGCTTCGTCTTTGTTCAGTTCATCTTTTAAGCGACCCATGACTTTTGGGAAAACGGTATAAATCAATCCTGACGTTTCGTGGGTGAAAACACTTTCACCTTCCCGCGAGAGGGGAGTGATGAGAGGGATTTCATATTCTTGCATCTCGAATAAAAAACGATGCTCCTCTTTGATAGTAGCCTCGCTCCAGCGGCCAGGGCGGTAAAATTTGATCACGATAGCATTGAGATTTTGAGGGCCTTCAAATTCATTGGTGTATTTTGAAACCTCTACTTCATAAACTCTATTCTCAAGACTGTTGAGCTGCACCACTCGACCCAGGGGCCTCAGACCAAAAGAGCGCACGACATCATCAATCACATCCGGAGTGAGTTTGTAGAAAAACTCTGTGCTTTCACCCCATGGGTTGCTTGTGCTCATCTTGCGTTTTCCTTTAAGACCCATAGGGTTTTAAGTAGTTGCCACAAATAGTTGACAGAAGTGATTAGTAGAATCCTCTAAATTCCAAAACTTAGTAGGCTTTACTTGTACCCCATCCCTTAGGGACTTATAATCATAATTGAATAATCAAGAGGTTGTATATGAAGTTATTAAATTTAAAATACTTGTCCCTTCTATTGGCCTTGGCACTGATGTCAGTTCCAAGTTTTGCTCAAGATGAAGGTGTCATGACACGCTCAGATGCTTTTCTCTCTGTGAATGCTTTGGCTCCACAGATGCTCGCTGACATGAAATCCAGAAAGATTGATGAAGATGATGGGAAAGAAGCCTTTCCTCCTGATATGTTTAATTCTGAGCTCGTCGCTATGACAGATAATCTCTATCGCTCTGGCTATATTTCTCTTGCTCAGCTTAATTCCAAGAAAACTCAGATCGGTACGTGTGCTAATGCAGAGAAGGCATTTCGCGAAGATAGCTCCTTAGATAAAATGTTGGCGCGCGATCAACTTTGTAATATCGCTGTCAATTATTCCTCACTTAGTTCTCCAGCACCGGCTTGTATTCAGGCGAATAAACTGCTTGCCGGTGGTGTGTGTTGTCAGGGTTTAAAAGAAGGAGTCTCTCCTTCCTTAGAAGCCACCCTTCAAGGCAAAAAAGCCAATGAAGAGTGTGTTGATCACGGAGAGTGTGCTTCAAAAATTTGTAACTTTGATTCAGATGAACCAAAAGGAACGTGTTCACCTGCCCTGGCCTGTTTTCAGCCAGCAGGTCTTGGTCAAGAGTGTTCCCCGGAAAATCCATTTTGTCTCAAAGGCATGTGTATGCCTCAGGCTTCTGGGATTGAAGGGGTTCAATGTAAGCCGATGGATGCGGTCTGTACGAATAATGCCGAATGCTGCTCGGCTAGCTGTGCTTCAGGAAAATGTACTCAGCGTTATATCTGTGTTGATTGTGTCAACGAGGGTGTAAAAGCTGAAAAAAATCAGCTCTGCTGCAAAGGTTTAATTGAAGACCTCGATGGCTACTGCATCCCGGATCTTCCGCCCTTCATCCTTCCACGCGCAGGTGGATCGGGAGATGCTCCTTTGACACCTTCTAGTGGCGGCACCAGTGGCGGTGGGTCTTCTGGTGGCACTTCTGGCGGCTCCTCTGGCGGCGGAGGCGGAGGCAGTGGTGAATTTGATAACCAAACCAACGACCAATTACAACAGATGAACTTTGAGAGGATTAAACCTCAAACACAGAATAAAACTATGAAACATATTATTTTTGTTCTGCTCGCACAGTTCACACTTGCCCCTGCTTACGCGGAAGTCGATCCGCCAAAGCCGGATCTCAAAAAAGAAATCCAAAACACTTGGCAAAACGATGATGCTCTGACCAAAGAGCAGCTTGATATGATCGAAAACAGAATCAAGCTCGCCCTCAAGATCGATGATAAAGAAAAAAGAAAAGCTGAACTGCTCAAGGTCTATAAAGAGCGCAAGCAGATGACCTCTGATAACGTGGCAGCGAAAAAAGCTGGAAAAAATATCGGCTACACCATGACTCAAGAGGAATACGTTAAGCGCTATAATATTCCCTCGATCACTCCCAAAGGTCGCTCAGATATCAAGAGCTGTACTTTTAATACGGCTAAAGACAACTGGATTGATTCACCGAACCTCACCAGAAACGCAGAACTCTTCTTGCGTTCATTCGAGGTGAGTTATTCCGGTAAAGGGACCCAGGACCGCTGGCACCTGCCCAATCAATCTTTCACTCTTCACCAAGATAATCTTTATAAACGTACCAAAGATCTTATGACCGAGTTGCGTGATAACCGTAACCACCAGCTCGATCAAACGCGCTACATCGATTTAATCATGGCCTGCCAATGTATCTACACCTTCGGCCCAGAAAAATTTGATGCCGATAAGCAGGCCTTCTTTTTTAGTCAGTGTACAGGGTCTGAAAAGAATAAAATTTGTCGCTCCGATGCTAAGGTCCTAGGAACTTCATCAAATCCGGATGCTGGCGGCCAGAGTATGCAGGATTCTTTGAAGTTGGCCGATTCTCCGACCAAGGAATATCAGGAAGGTCTTGAGTTTCCAAATTACGTCAAAATGTACATGGAGAATTTGACGAAAATGGATTCCCAAGGTGAAAAAGGAAAGGATGACATTGACGGGATCGATGGGGGGGCTTCGGGTATTAGCCACGAAGAAGTTTTGGTCCGTTGGTTACGAATCCGATCGTGTAACCAGATCGATACATTCTTAGACGCAGAAAAAGTAGAAACAAAACTTCAAGATGTGGTGAAAGATATTTCAATTGCGAGTCGAGACAATGATCGGATGGTGAAGTATTGGAATACTCGCCTTCAGGAAATGAAAAATAAGAAAGTGAACTCGAAGGTGATTGAATTCTATGAGAAAGATACAAGTAAAACGAAATGGTATAGAGGTTATTTTCACTCAGAAAGTAAGTTTAAAGAGTACACAAAGAAATCGTGGAAGTTTCTGCTTTTCCTTATTCTTGCCCTCCTGGTAATCCTCACCGGTGGTGCTCTTATCATCTTTACCGCTATGACGATAGCAACTTCAGGTTTAGCAATTCTGGGAATTGCTGGAGGTGTATTGTTGGTTGGGGCCATTGTCACAAGCGGAGGGAGTGGGTTTCAGACTTCGTCTCTTGTTATTGGAAGCTTAGCAAAAGACTTCCCTCCCGTTCTCATTGAAACACGTTTAGTGGAAAAGAGAACATGTGGTCCACTGAAGCTTAGATGGTGTAAGACCTTCTACCGAATTCTTCACTGGCCAGTTTTTTCTAATAAACTTGGCATAGAAAATCAGTTCCCTCATAACTTTAAAGAGACGAGAAGTTGTGCCGAGACCATGGCACGCGCTATCTCTTTTGGGGGGATGGATCCAAACCCATGCTCCGGGCCCTTTAAGGGAACGATGTGCGCACAGAGTTTCTATCGTCCAATGCCTGATGCTAAAATCATCAAACAAGAAGAGTATAAGCCATGGATCGAAATGATGGCCCCACGCATGCTGATGGATCCTGTGTGGCCTGATCTCTACGAAGGAGAGCAGAACACTGATGCTCGCTGGATGAGTGAGATGCATAAGGGATTTGGAGAAGGCTGTAAGTGGATTGAGGGCTTAAGTAAGTCATATGCCCCCAAACCAGAAGATAAACTAAGATTTTTCCCTGATCTTGGTAAGTTCATTAACAAGAACAACGGTCAGTTCTTAGGGAATTTCGTCTACGACCAGAAAAAGATTGATGACTATAAAAAAGCTGTTAAGAAGTATGCCCTCTGTTCAAAAGACAGCACAGATGGCCGCTACCCGAACCTTTATGATTGCGGAGCAAAACATTACGATGGCAAGCACCCCAATCCAAAGGGCTTTGGAGATATCTTCGAGGATGAAGCCACAGCTGAACTCTTTGCCGATTATGTGTACCAGATGCACTTCAACTGGCGACACATGTCGGGTGACGCCGGTATTGGATACCCCTTGGCCTATTTGCAGTCTTACTACCTGACTCTCTTGCATAATATTCGTCTTCTCACCACGCTTTCAATCAAGAAAGGTCTTGAGCTTGATGATGCTTATAATCGTTATGCCGATGACCTTGCTGTTAGACGTTCAAACTATCAGTTGAAGTCTGGTAACTATGGTGTGGGGATGGGGAAGAGCAAAAAGAAGAACGAGGTTCGCTCGGAAGTGTTCAGATCATTCAGAGCTCTGGGTTTCCCACTGAGTGCTGAATTTGAAGGTTTGCCTTCTGGTGGAGATCTTCCAGGAACAGCCGTGAAAGGAAGCAGCGCTGACTCACAAAATCTTGGTGGCTTTCAACGTCAGGTGTTGAATGCAGCCAAACGCCACTCTGAGCGTGTTGCAGCTGATAACCGTGCGTTTAAAAACTTTGAAGCTCAAGCCAAGAAGAGTGCCACCGCCTCAAGCCGTATTGGGGCCACCACTCGCTTCTTCTCAGCCGCCAATTCACCGATCTCTAGGGTGGGAGCTCTCGCTAATCCAAAAGACAATAGCTTCTACTCAGGCATCGGCGGTACCATGGGTCAGCTCGGTGCGGCCGGTAGAGGTGTTGGTAAAAAAGAGGGTGAAACTGATCAGAAGTACGGTGCTGTCGCAAGTACTCCACCACAGAGTTCATTTGGTGGAGGTTCAGCTTCAGGCTTAGGCTCATCATCCTCAGGCAGTTCTGGCTCGAGTGCCATCGACTACAGTGCAAGCTTTGGTCAATACGGATCAAGCTCAGAAGCAGATGCGGCTAAAGAACTCTCTGATGCCTCGAAGGTGACTGGGATGCGAGAAAATGATCTTAAAGATATGCTGGATTCTGCTAATAAGTCTCGCGACAAGGAACTTCAGGCCACAGCAGATGATTCGCTCTTTAAGCAAATTTCAAAAGCCTATCACCGTAACCTGGATCGAGTCTTAGTGAGAAAGAAAGGTCTTCCCAGTGAGACTCAGAAGACCAAAGAAGTAGAAGCTAGTGATAAAGAAGAAATCAAAAAGCTCTTTAAGTAAATAATTCTACCGGCGGCGCCAGCGGGCCCGCCGGTATCTTCTCTGTTTAGGTTTATCCGCTTCAAAGTCTTTTAAGCGCTCAGTGGTTAAACTCAATTGTCTTTCAAACAGAATTTCTCCCTTGGGGCCAACTGCCTGAGGTTTAATTCTCCAACTCTGCTCCTCTAGGTGAGTTTCAAAGAACATCATGCTGTTAGTTCCATCGACTCCTACCACTCTCCAAGGATTGGGCTTGGCCTCGACGGAGCCCGGGTAGGTTTTAGCGTGCATGGGCGAGGTGGTGAATTCAAAACTCAATTGACCCAAGACTGCCCGTGGAAATTGCATGATCTCACTTAAGTGGCGATCTCCAGAGATAAAGACGAAAGGCGTTTGGATATTTTTGAGCCGTCCAATGAACTGATCAAAGCGTTGGGGGTGAAGGCCTTCATAGGATTCGAACTCATGGTATCCACCAAAGAACTGATCCCCTGAGATGATCCAAGTTGGGAGCGCTTCTTTTTGGAGGTCTTCGAAAAACCAGTTTTCCTGCTCTTGCCCGAAGTGCTCTCCTTCAGAGGAAGGAGCATCTCTGAAACTGCGGTTATCAAGAAAGCTAAAGTGCATGCCTCGAAGCATCAGTCGAGAGGCAATACCTGGACCTTTATGAATATTCTCCTCTAAGAGTTGAGGGTGAAAAAATACTTTGAAGAGATGTTGACTGGCTTCTCTATGTGTAAAACTTTTATCACCATTATTCATCCCATAGTCGTTATCATCCCAAGTCGCATGGGTGGGAATCAGTTCTTGCATATGGTAGAGAGAAAAATCTTGTCGAGCAGTGATCAAGCTTTTCCATAGATACTCTGGACTCGAGATCGGCAGTCTTTCTGGGTAGTGATTATCTCCGATAAGAAAAATCCATTCAGGTTTTCGGGCTTCGATTTGCTGGTATACACCTTGGTCTATATGTTTCTCGTCAGCGCAAGAACCGACGGCAAATTTAAAGGACTCTTTGGACTGGGAAAAAAGTCTAAAATCTCTCACCTCTTCTGTCTTGAGTGCTCCTTCGACGTGCAGCTTAAATACCTCTGGGGAGTACTTGAGACCGGTGAAGGCGATGTTCTGGATGACCCATTCTGAGTTTTCAAATTCGCTGACTTGGCTTTGAAGTGCCAGATGTTTTTTTCCTTCAGGAGTGATGACACTGAATTGATAGTTGTGTCCCCGGGGTAAAAGGATATTGAACTCAACACTTGATTCATTGGTCACCAGTTGCAGGATGCTCAGGCGGCTTGATGTGTTTTTTGATCCACTCTGATGGGCGCATGAGACGATGATCCACAAGATAAAAAGATATTTCATTTCTGCTCCACTTTCCAAATTACACCGAGAAATTCGTCACTGACCAAAAATTCTTTGGGACCAATGGTAATCATGTCAAAAGGGCGCCCCTTGAGAGTGTTGATTTCCAGAAATCCGGAGAGTATGTCTCGATCCTTCCGGCCTTTCTTCTCGAGGCAGCTCTCGATCACTTTCGGCTCACTCCATATTCCTTCATGCTTGAAGCCATTCAACACAATATAGAGGCAGTCTTTTTTAGACCCAAAGTTCATGGCCGTTGGTTGGGAGTGAGCGGGAAGTTCATGATGGGGGAGTTCAATCTTGAGGTCCTGAGGCTTTTGATTAAAATAAAAATTATCTTTAACTTCTTTGCCATGCAGATATGGAAAACCGTAGTGTGCATTTTCTTTCAGGATGTTGATCTCTGCGGCGGGTAGATTAGGTCCAAGTTTTTCTCGGTTGAAGTCACTAAACCAAATATTATTAGTTTTTGGTTCTACATTCATCACCCCTACGACCCGAATCCCTCGTGCAACGATCTTTACATCACTCCCATTGAGTTTCATCCTTTGGATGGCTCCCATGGGGTCTTGGGTGGTACAGACATTACATGGGGCCCCGAGGCTTAGGTAGAGGGAGCCCTGATGGATGAGAATTCTTTTTAAAGAGTTTTGAAATTCCTGCGGAAGTTCGCTCTTGAGCGTTTGCAGGGTCGGCTTCTTTTTCGTTGTCAGGTATTGATCAATATTTTTGACGACGCTGATCTCGTTTTTTTGGGCAATGTATAAATCCCCTTGATGAAGCTCGATGGAGCTGGGGAGATTGAGTCCAGTGAGTAAAGGTTCTGTTTTTCCTTTATGAACCCTAAACAAAGTGCCTCCATTGGCATGAGAGGCGACATAAAGAGATTTTGTATTTGAGCTAAACTTCATTTGCAAAGGGTGGGGGACCCGTGCCCATTCACTTACCCTATAGTCTTTCTCAACTTTTGGGGTGAAAGCTTCGACATAAGTAGTACTAAGAGTTAAAAAGCATATGACTAAAAATCTCATCCATGACATCGTAGAATCTCACTTGAACTAGAGAAGAGGAAATCTGCTCATGGCCTCACCGAAGAGACACGCATTCATTCTAGGCGGCACTGGTGCTGTAGGACAACAACTGTTGCGTCAATTAGTCGATTCAGACAAGTTTTCTAAAATTCATCTTCCGCTCCGTAAAGAGTTAGACTTCAAGTCAAAAAAAATTATTTCTTACCCCTTTGAAAAGTTTTTTCGACCGTGGGAGTTGGATCAGACCATAACTGATTTCTTTTACTGTTTTGGCAGCACCTTGAAGCAATCTGGTTCCCTAGAAGCTTTTAAAGATCTTGAGCTCTCTGTCGCTCATCAGGCGCTCGTGGTCGCCAAACAGGTCCAAGCGAGACGTTTTTATCTCGTCTCTGCAAAAGGGGTGGATCCTCAGTCTTACTATGGTTACCTCAGAGTCAAATCAGAAGTGGAGAAAGTTCTTAAAGACCATCTTTTTCAGGCTTTCTATGTGTATAGGCCTTCATTGATTTTGACCCCACGAAAAGAGCTTCGGATGATGGAATTAGTCGCTCAAAAAGTACTCTCTCCCATACGATCTCCCTTGCAGAATTATCTTCCTAAGTCTGCTCCCGTCAGTGCGGAGCAGATTGCAAAGGCCATGGTGCTTGATGCTATTAGTGGGGATGAGGGATCATTCATCAGAGAGAATAAACAGATCATTGAGCTGGCGAAACTCTAAAATAGAGGAAAGCCTAAATCGAGCAGATGTGTTTGTAGTTTCATCAAGGGGACTCCCATGATGGCTTCTTTGTCATCCCCCATAATATGAGAAAAAAGTTTGATGCCACTTTCTTCAATTTTATAGGAGCCGGCGCAATCATAGGGTTGATCTCTTCTGAGATAAGTTTCAATCTCGGCCCTCGTCAGATTTCTCATCGTCAGTGTTGTCACCTCAAGAATGTCTAAGGAAATCTTGGGGCCCTTGAGATGAAGGGCCGTGAAGAGTTGATGGATCTGACCTTGCATGATGAAGAGCTGCTCTATGGCCTTCTGGTGGGTATGGGGTTTCCCTAGAATTTTTCCTTGAAAGCTTGCCACCTGATCCCCTCCAATGACCAAAGCCTCTGGGTGGCGCTCGAAGACGTCTTCGGCTTTAAGTTGGGCCAGCCGGCGGGCCAAGAGCTCAGGGTCTGCTATTTGTGCTTTATAGTCGTCCTCATCCACCTGAGGCCTGTCAGTGGTAAAATCCGCATAAAGACGCTGAAGCTGAATTTTGCGGTAAGGAGAGGTGCTGGCGAGGATGAGTTTCATTTATTGATTTTCTCCCAGATTTTGAGACACATAAATCGATCCTCCTTGAGAATAAGCCAAGGGAAATCAAGCACCCGATCGCGGGCGGGATGTGAGTTGACCCCTGCCTGAATACAACTTTTACAAAGCGTCATGGTGTAGTATTTGCGATAAAAGCGCTGGATCACCGTTTTGCGTGCTTCTTTATCATCACGAGTTTCTTCAAAGCTTTGGATCAGTCTGCGTGCGAGGGCCGAGAGCTGTTCATTAAGCTGTTTAGAGCGAGGGTCCTCAGGGTTGAGGCCCCAGTCGGTGGGGATGAGAGGAGCTTGAGTCATGAGATAAAGCATGCGATATTTAAAAAAGTTTGTCGAGCTAAGGAGAATTAGAGTGATACAGCGCTATCTGAATTGGAAACCCATTTTAGGTGAACAGGTTTACATCGCACCTGGAGTTCAGCTTATTGGGAGAGCTCACTTAGGGCATCACGTCTCTCTCTGGCACAACGTGGTCGTTCGAGCAGATGTGAACACTATTACGATTGGTGAGAACAGTAATATTCAAGACCTCAGCATGTTACATGTGACTGAGCTGAATGCACTAAAAATTGGTAAAAACGTCAGCCTTGGTCACAACGTTGTTTTGCATGGCTGTACGATTGAAGATTCATGTCTGATTGGTATGGGAGCGATTGTCTTAGATGGGGCCGTGATTGGAGAGAATTCGGTCGTAGCCGCTGGCTCTCTGGTTGCGCCCGGAAAGAAATTTCCCCCAAAAAGCATGATCATGGGCAATCCGGCTAAACTCACGCGTCCACTGACTGACGAGGAAGCTCACGGCTACGCTAATCATTATCGCGCCTATCTCGCTTATAAAGATCAGTATCTCAAAATGCAGCAAGAAGATTCAGGGGCCAAGTAGTTTTCCGCTGCCAAGAGCGATGTGATTGAGAGAAGCAGTCTGACGGCTTTGGACACGATCAAAATTCTTACGAGTGCTGGCGCAGGAAACAAAACTTAAAAGAGCAATCATGAGGGATATTTTTTGCATTTGGTCCTCCTTGGACGCCTCATCGTATCTATCCAAGATACATGCCAAAAAAGATCATAAAATATTCAAGGTTTAGCAAAGGCCGAGGCAGAGTGTCCCCACTGCAAGCAGGGACACTTTAGGACCAGCATTGAGGTATCAGCGCTTTAGGTAGGTATAGCTCTTAAGACAATTCTCATAGAAATCAGTCAACATCACACCCTCTCTGGGGCGAATCTTGGCCCTCTTTACCTGTTGATCAATATTCTGCTTCATGGTTTGCGCCATTGTTTCAGGATTGTATTGCAAGGTAGAGAGAACTTGCTCAGAGCGATTACCGGGAATAATTTCTTCGATGTAAAAATCAGTTGGATCATCATCATCACAGAACACATGGACTTCATTTAATCGGCCGAAGCAGTTATGCATATCACCCATGATGTCCTGATACGCTCCAGTCATGAAGAGACCGATGTAGTATTCGTCACCAGTTTTAAACGCATGCAGAGGAACTGTCTGTGAAGGCCCATCGGGAGAGAGGAAACAGTCAATCTTGCCATCAGAGTCACAGGTAATGTCGGCCACTGTGGCCAACACTTCAGGACGCTCGTTGAGTTTATGAATGGGCAGGATGGGAAGAATCTGTCCGATTCCCCATGTGTCGGGTGCACTCTGGAACACTGAAAAGTTACAGAGATACTGTTGAGCCATTTGGTTACGCAGCATCAGGATCTCATCCGAAGCGTACTCATCTTTTTTAGAGAACTCGACCACCTGACGAGATATTTTCCAAAAGAGAGTTTCGACTTTGGCTCGCTCTTCGAGTGATAGAACACCCAGCTTAAAAGCACTTTCAGTGTCTTCTTTAATTTTCAGAGCATCAGCATAAACGTCTTGGTAGTTCTTATCAGTGATTTCACCTGAGCGCTCACGGATGTTACTTACCAGCACGTGCTCGTTCATGGTTTTCTCTGTGGGCATATCACTCTTACCAATTTCAATCGTGCCAAATACGTTGGTGACGACGCATGAATGGTGAGCCGTCACAAGACGCCCAGATTCACTCACAATATTGGGATGGGGAACATCTTCAAGGTCACAGGTTTGCTTCAAGATATAAACCACATCTTCCACATAATCTTTCAGTGTGTAGTTGATGCTTGCGGTGCCATCGTAATTCACGCCCACGCCACCGCCGACGTCGAAGTATTCAAGGCGTGCACCTTCTTTGACAAGCTTACAGAAAATGCGGGCGCCTTCGGTGATGGATTCTTTGATGGTGCGGATGTCGGGGATTTGCGAGCCGATATGATAGTGAAAAAGTTTAAGACAGTGCTCTTTCCCTTTGGACTTCAGAAGGCGCGTGGCTTGAAGGACTTCAGGAATCGTGAGACCGAACTTGGCGTAGTCACCCGAAGAGCCGGCCCATTTACCGCTGCTCTTGGTGGCCAGCTTGGCACGGATTCCGATCATGGGCTCCACACCGACTTT
>DIVA01000013.1:0-7208 GCA_002435705.1 Bacteriovoracaceae bacterium UBA6144 | reverse complement strand
GTCAATGAGTTTTGATTCACGTTCATGGCAAGTGCGGCCATGAGTTCAGGCTTAGAGCCAGCCTCTAGTCCGTAGTTGAAGGGTGCGCCGGCATCGACGATCTCTTCTACCACTTCACGCATCTGGTTTACTTTAATGGGGTAGACACCCATGTACTGACCGTTGAAGCGGGCTTCTTCGATCACTGAGCGAAATGTTTTATTGATGTTGGCCACTTGTGAGCGAAGGATGTCATGGAAGCGGATCACAGATGGGAAAGGCAAGCCTTTGGATTTGATCTCATCGATCACTTCCATCATGTTGATGCGTGGACCTTTGGGGTCTTTCTTGGGGAGTACACAGAGGTCACCGGAGTTGTTGATGGCGAAGTAGCCCTCACCCCAGCGCGAGATTTGATAAACTTCATCGGCGGCATCGGTGGTCCATTCTTCAAAGGCATCGATGTTTTGAAAACGCGTATTGGCCTGTGTGTAGGTTTGCTTCAAGGCTTACTCCCCCTCAAAAAAGTACGAATTATATCGCACCTTTTTATAAGGGGAGTGATGCCTATGACAAGGTGTTAATTTCTAAAACCGGCCGCATGTGAAAGAATAAACTCCCGTTGTTCTGGGCTGTTGAGTTCTTGGTTATTTTCATCCTGGGCCAGTTGGCGATTAGGGCTTGCACAAGCGGTAAAAAGGGCAAGGGCGAGAAGTGTGTTGAGTAGTTTCATAAAGTCCTCCTTGAGTGAATGAGAGGGCTTCTTGCTCTCCCAAAGGAGTGGTGATCTCCTCTGGAAGTACTACTTACAAGTTTGATGCCAAGCCTAGAGGGGCTTAAATCGTTTCTGAGGGGACAAGATGCGTCCAAAATGGGGTAAGTTTGGGACTGGGGAAGATAAATGGGCCACACTTATCTATGGCCCGATATGATTTATTTACTCAGGATTTGAAAGTATTTAGTTTGTTGGGCCACGTCTAGGGGCTTGATGGATTCAGCCGAGGCTTTTTTGATGCCTTTCTGGCGGATGACATCATCGAGTTTTCTGATTTTCGACGACATCACATGTCCCAGTGTTCCCATCCATGAGGGGAAGTTTTTACGAACCTCCGCGGCCGGAATTTTCATCAGTGTAGTGGGCTTGAGTGCGATGATGTCAGCACCCCTAGGCTTGTCGTCAAAAAAGGAGAGCTCTCCGATGTATTCTCCATCTGAGAGATAAGCAATCGGAGTCACCTGTGAGCCTTTACGGATACAAACCAGCAGCTCACCACTTTCAATGATGTAGAGATCATTTTCTTTATCACCTTCGCGGCAGAGAACTTGATCTTGTTTAAGTTTGATTTGTTCGTATTCCATGGCGACTCCTAGATTTTGAGCATCTTACGGATAGCTACCGAAAGTGTTTGAACAGCTTTGTCGTAATAAAGATTTTGTGGATAGATATCATCAAAAAATGTGGTGTTAAGAGTCCACTGCCCCTCGAGCACTTCAGCAAAATCGTAGAGGGTGACTCGTTGTTCTTGGGCGACTTTACGAATGATATTATTCGTCACCTCATTGGAGCGCCAAAACTCACAATCAAAGGCCGCAGCTTTTTTTAAATTTTCTTTGGCTTCCATCTTTTTCCCAAGCTTCATGGCGACTCGACCGTGCAGCCAGAAGACTTCGGCATTGGCCAGAGTCGCCAGCGTTAAGTCTTGCGACTTTGGGTAGGCTGATTTGTAGTCCTGATTCTTGATGAGAATTTTGATCTCCTCGATTTCTTTTTTGACTTTCTCGGTGTAGGTGAGGCTGCAGGTTTTGCGGGGTTCAATATCCAGATTCACCGGCACTGTCATCAGAATGATATTTTGCTTATTCTCCCGCGCCACTTCGACAAAACGGTTAAGCAGGATTTCATAGAGCTGGTAGTTTAATTCTAGGCGTGCTTGATACTCAACCTCAGTGATTTCTTTTTCATTCAAGGTCACATCGCTGGGAAGTTTAACTCTCTGAAGTGGCTCATATAAAAATCTAGCGAAGGTGGGCCAAATCATTAAAAGCGTGCGCCACTGATCGTCTTGGTAACGGGCAATGTTCGTGCGAACCTTGGGTATTTGTGATTTTAAAAAGCGCTCTTCAAACAGCTCTGTTGAGCCGCCGGTGTAGAGAATAAGCTTTGGCCATTTGGTGATGTGTTCGGCCTTTTCTAGGGTGCGGTGGATCCCATCATATTCAGAAGCTAAAACTTCAATTTTTATGGGTTTTGATAAACCTTGAGAAATTTCCAGAGCAAGGTTTTCTTTAAAGCGGGCCAGGTGCAATGCCATGCGATCGCCCATGAGAAGAATCGGGGCCTCTACAGCAATCTGATCTGTGGTGGTGCTGAACTCGTAAGGTGTGGGAAAGATGCCGCCCCGATAGGTGGAGTACCGATCATAGAGCCAGTATGAGCTAAAAAGGAGGAGGCCCGCGGGAATGGCAATTATAAGTTTTATCAACATGTTAGTTTGAGTTTATCTTACGAAGAGATTTTGGTAAACACACCCTCATGAGTCAGCCCCATTATTTTATTCCCGAGCTTTTAAGCCCGGCAGGAAATCTCGATAAACTTAAAACGGCCATCCTTTATGGCGCTAATGCCGTCTATTGTGCCGGCCAGGACTACGGTCTGAGAGCTGCGGCAGATAATTTTACCAGGGAGCAGTTGAGTGAAGGAGTCGCTTTTGCTCACTCCCACGGCGCGCGTGTGTATGTGGTCCTCAACGGATTTTTGCACGACGAAGATCTCAAAGAACTTCCGGACTTTATCTCCTTTCTCAAATCTATTCAGGTCGACGCTGTGATCGTCTCTGATCCAGGAGTCGCTCTTCTGGTGGAGAAGCATGGACCTTTGGAGTTGCATGTCTCCACTCAGGCCTCGGTGCTCAATCTTCAGGGTGTCATGGCCTGGAAGGAGTTAGGGGCCAAACGAGTGGTGCTGGGTCGAGAAGTCACCATTCAGGACGCAGGCGCGCTGGGAAGATTGTCTCAAGTGGAGATGGAGCTTTTCGTCCATGGAGCGATGTGCATGGCTTACTCTGGCCATTGTGTGATTTCAAACTACACCCAAGGGCGTGACTCCAATCGAGGAGGGTGCGCTCACAGCTGCCGCTTTAGCTATGACATAGAATTTGAAGATCAATCCAAAAAAGTTTCCCACTTCATGAGCTCTAAAGATCTCGAAGGTCTAGACGCTCTGGTTTACTTTATTAAAGAAGGCATTCAATCACTCAAAATTGAAGGCCGCATGAAGAGTCTTCTTTATGCCGCGAGCACCACTCGTATTTACCGTGCGGCGCTAGACTATTGGAAAGAGCATGGAAGTTTCGAAGCCGCTCCTTGGGGTGAGTGGGAACAGGAATTAAGAAAACTCCCACACCGAGAGGCAACCACGGCCAGCCTTCTGGCTCCTGCGGGGAAAGACTCTGTCTATGATAAAGAAGAACATCTTGATAGCCCTTGGTTGATGGCAGCGGTGGTGCTGGAATCAAATCCTGCATCAGGTTTACTGATTGATTGCCGTCATGGATTTACGCCTCATACGCATTTAGAGCTTCTGCCTTTTAGAGGAGCGGCCATTCGCCTTGATACCTCAAAGATCTTAGCTGCTGACTTTGAAGTTTTGGATAAAACGAAACCTGCCTCACTGGTTAGATTGCCTTATGAGCCTCGTGCTCTTAAGGGGCAGGTTATCCGTCTCTTTCGAGGCGAGTCATGATTGCAAGAATTTATCTGACGAATCAAACCGATCTCTCGCAACTAGATACTTCTCTCGTGGAATTGATCATCGCTCGAAAACCGTTTTCTCGAAACCCGAGCGAGCTGGAAGAGAGTCTAATCAAAGAGGCGTACGCGCGAGGATTTAAATTGCATCTGGAGTGGGATGCTTTGATGGAAGAGCCTCGCTTCCGTTCTTTCACGCATAATTGGTCAACGGATTTTATTTCAAGTGTACGAGTCAAAGATGCGGGGGCTGCTTTATGGCTTAGAGACCATACAACCCAAGACATATGGCTGCATCTGGAGGCCGGGCACCATAATCAGTGGGCAGTAGAGAGTTGGAAGCAGCGATTAGGGGAGCGGCTTAAAGGAATAATTCTCTCAAACGAGCTGCCGCAAAAAACCATTCAAATCTGGAGTGATGTTTTAAAACTTCAAACGGAGCTTCTGGCCTTGGGGCCTCTGTTGCTCTTTCATTCTCCCAGAAAGCTTCTCTCGCCTTTGCATCAGAATGATTTACAAGTGGAGTTGCAGGCGATAGGTGCGAGTGTGGAGTCACCCCACAAAGGTTTTCCTCTTCTCGAAAATGAACATGGCACCTTCATGTTTCACCCCAAGGATCTCGCGCTCATTGATCGCTTCGAGGAGCTTGCCTCAAGTGGCTTAAGTTTTTATCGAATCGATGATCGCTTGGAGAGTATGACGGCGCAGAAGATGGTCCGGCAATTTATCCGTTCGCCACAAGATTGCCATGCCCTTAAGAGTGAGTGGAGTAAAGAGTGGATGCGTGGTTATTGGAACATCAATAAATCGGATGTCCTTTTTGATAAACTCACTAATCCACACTTACAAAAGTCTCCTGACATCATCGCAGAAGTGATCGATGGAAAGAAATCTTTTTGGTTAGCGGTCAAAGTGCTCGGAAAAAAACTCTCCGTGGGTCAAGAGATCGAAGTCGTCTCGCCCCTTGGAAAAATTAAAAGAGCGAAACTGGTTTGGATGAAAAATTCAAATTTTCAAGACTGTGAATCGATCGATTCTCAGGAGATTGGCTTCATCCCTTGGGTGAGTGGAACTCCTACGAAGTCTGTGATTAGATCCGCACCCGAGCATTCGTCTTTCTAAGTCTTTCGGTCAGAGTACGTAGTAGAGTTCTAAACCACGCAGGCTGGTTATCGATGACTTTTTCCATGAGTGCATTGGGAATTTCAATGACCTCACAATCTGAAACAGCACGCACGGTTGCGGAGCGTGGTTCATTATCTAAAAAACTCATCTCTCCAACCAGTTCACCGGAGTAGATAAAACCTAATTGAATATCCTCTGATCCTTGTTTCTTCTTTGTGACAACCAACTGGCCTGATTGCAAGAGGTACATCGCAGTGGAACGCTCTCCCTCTTGGATGAGGACATCAAATTTTTTGAGAGTTTTTTTTCCTGGCTGGCTCATTTCATTTCCCCGCTTGCAAGAACACTCTGGTCATTTTTATTTATGAGACGAAGCTGAGATTTCTTCGCCCACAATGGAAGAGGAGCCTCGAAATAGAGGTCAAGGTCACTGGTCAATAGATCCATGCCTTTAGGCATCTGTGGTAAATCCACAGGGTAGCTCACTTGATTGCGGCCTTTCTTCACTTCTAAAACCCAAGTAACAGGAGCTGCAGGGTCTCGACAAATTTTGACGGCCTGGGGAGCGAAGTTAACAAGAGAAATGTTTTTCTCACTGAGGTTCAGACGCCACTGAGCGACCACCATATCTGTGCAGCGGGCGTGAGCAAGCGGAGTGAGTAAAAAAGTGAGAAGGAACCATTTCATACACTTATTATATCGGAGCCTAGGAGATTTGACTTAAGATCTTCGCTTTAAATGAATCATCTCCACGTCAATGCCACCGTTAGAGACTCTAAAGAGGGTAGTAGTGGAGTAATTTTGAGTGATAAAAGGGCGCCAGCTCAAGGGCTTTACGATGAGAGCATCATTGATCTTTAGCTGATCAATCTGGTCGATGAGATTTTTTTGGAAAACTTCAATGCTCACAGGCAGTTTAATCCTTTCCCCGTAGGGAGGGTTCATCACTACCACGGAAGGCCTTTCAAGTTGAGGAGGGGGAGAGAAAAAATCATGAGTAAAAAAAGGGGAGCCTAATTTTTCAATCAGCCCGCTTAAAATATCTGATCCCTTGGCAGATGAGAAAAGGGATTCAAGTTCACCGGTTTTTGATTTCCATGGGGGGACCCCGAGGTTGAGCACGCTGGTTTGATAACTAAAAAATCTCTGACTGGGTTGGTGAAAGTTCTCTGCCTCAAACACAAATGTTCCAGATCCACACATGGGGTCCCACAGATGATGCTTTTGGGAAAGCTTGTCTTTGAGAGCGAAAAGAGCGGCAGCCGCCAGGTTTTCACGAATGGGGGCGAGGTCTTTTATGAGGCTGAGTCCGCGCTTATACAGTGGGTCGCCACAAAGATCCATTGAGACAGTCCACTCGTCTTTGACCCCTCTTAGATAAATTGTTTCTGGAGCAATTGATTCTTTTTGGTAGCGCAGAGAGAGAGGTGAAGCTTTGAGTGCAGCCTTAAGTGCATCTTCACTCACTTCGCGCATGCGAGTGGTTTGAATCAGGCGGCATTCGTTGGCAGAAACTTCAAACTCCACTTCAGGATGAGTTATCCATTGTGTCCACGGAAGGGATTTAAGTTTGTTGAAGGCCTTGGCAAAATCTCGCGCTTTAAACACACAGAGGCGCACCAGAACGCGAGTTGGAATCTTTAGGATATGCACCAATCCTCGACCCTGCTCCCATGGGAGTGTGACTTCAAAGCCACCTTTGAGCAGGTTGATTTGAACACTGTCGCGACCGAGCATAGTGATTTTATGTTGCAATTCGAGAGCTGCCAGCTCTTCAAGACCTAAGGGGGTGATACAAAAAAAAGTCCATTCAACTGCTGCACGATTCATGGGATTTGATTATCATGGGAGGATGAAGCTTGTCCCCATAAACACCCCGCAGTCGCAATTTAGTGTGAGCGCCCAGATCCATCAGGTGGGACGGATCATCTACTGGAATATGCAATGTATCGGTCCTAAGACTCCCTGGCATACGCAAGCGCAGATGGGAGAGGATTATCGTAAAAATTGGCTGCTCTGGGAGTCAGATGTTTTGGAAACATTTCTCCAGCTGCGCCGACATGAGGAAGACTTTTCAGCCCCCTATCTTGAATTGCAAGTTTCTCCCTTGAATCAACCTCTGGCCTTGGTGATTCAGAAGCCGCGGGAGAGTTTTTACACTCCCCTGCGTTTGAGTTTTCAGTCTCGCTGTCAGCTCTCAGAAACTGAGACCCAAAAGCAGTGGACGCTGGAGGCGCAGGTGAGTCTGCCAGAGGAGTTGCAAGGGGTGAGTCTGTGGGGTGGGGTGTTTGCTTGCTTAAGGGCACAGGAGCGTGAATACCATGCCTTAGAGCCGTGGGCGCCGGCTCCGGCGAACT
>DIVA01000057.1:6193-8339 GCA_002435705.1 Bacteriovoracaceae bacterium UBA6144 | reverse complement strand
TCCTATGACGAAGTCGATTTGAAATTTGTGGGAACCGTGAGAACCACAGGTATTGGTAGCAGAGATGCGGGTAACAATCAAAGAGTAGGCTCCTACGGAGCCGCACTTGATGACTGGCAGGACAACAATCGGACAGGGTATGCTGCGGCACTTGAGTTGAGTGTTCCCTTTGGAAGAGGCAAAACAAAAGATACCCAGGAGATTTTGGCTAAAAAACGCTTTGACAGTGAAATAAACCAAACTCACACGAATATCATTACGACACATCAGCAGTTGGTGAGAGTGATCAAGCTTCTGACGGAACTCATTGAGCAGCAAAAAATATCAAGTGCTGCTCTGGAAAAGCGTTTGCAGGTACAAACTCGTAAATACCGCGAAGCTCGAGTGACTGTGAATGATCTTATTTTGGATCAAGACTCTCTTCTGAATTCAAATCTATCGACCATCAATACCCAGCTTGAAATCATCAATACTCTTTTTGATTATTTAAGCGTGTTTACTGAAACTCCTTGCCCATTTAACAGGATTTAAGCATGAGAAATATTGCTGATTTTTTTATCAAAAACTATAAACTGACCTTGGTCCTGATGGGATTTATGGCGATTGTGGGTCTGCAGGGACTTTCCAAAATGAATGCTGAGAGCTGGCCTGCCGTGGATTTTGCCACCGCCACCATCACCACAAATTACCCTGGAGCAAGTCCGGAGGATATTGAAGCTCTCATCACAAAACCTATTGAAGATGAGATCCGTAAAGTCACAGGACTGAAAGACGTCAAATCGATATCAAGAATCGGGCAAAGCCAAATTGTGGTTCGCGCAGATATGGATAACGTCAATACGGTGAAGGTGATGGATGACATTCAGAAAGCTGTCCAACGAGTGAATAAACTTCCTGTGGATCTGCAGCAGCAGCCAGAATTCATGGAAATGAAGAGTGAAGAGTTTCCGGCCATTGAAATCGCAGTCGTGGGCCCTAAGGATAGTCGCTTCGTGGACGCCGTTGCCGATCTCTTGAAAGAAGAAATCGAAGATATTCCTCAGGTCAAGGATGTGCGTCCCTCGGGCTTTCGTAATCGGGAGTTCACGATTGAAATTGATATGCAGAAGCTCAAGCAATTCAATATCGGAGTGGCTGAGGTCCTCCAGAAGGCTAGGCTAAGAAACATTTCGAGTCCAGGCGGAGACATGGAGGAGACGACGCAAAAGAAGCTTGTGCGTGTGGATGCGAAAATGAAGAGTGCTCAAGAAGTGGGTGATCTCGTTATTCGCTCAAACTTCTCAGGTCAAATTGTTCGTCTTAAAGATGTGGCAAAAGCCATTGACGGAGCGGAAGATCCCCGTGCTCTGGCCAGTTGGAATGGACAGGATGCCGTGCTCCTGATTGTGAATAAGAAATCGAAAACCGATACAATTAAGCTCGCGGATCAGGTTTTTGAAATTGTGAAGCGTTATCAAGAAAGTTACAAAGGTAAAGTAAGCTTTAATGTCTATAACAACGAAGCCAAACGAGTTCGTGCTAAATTAGAAACTTTAAATTCAAATGCTGTCTCAGGGCTAGTCATTGTGTTGACGGCCCTGTTGATTTTTATGCCTGGCTGGGTTGGGATCATGGCAAGCTTTTCACTCCCACTGGCGATCTTGGCGATCCTTGGCATTATGCCCATGATGGGAATGAATCTAGATTCGATCACTATCCTCGCGCTGATTATTTCCATGGGGATGCTGGTCGATAACTCCATTGTGATCACAGATAATTTTGTGTCCTTGAGACAGCAGGGCATGAAAACCCATGCGGCCTTAGTTAAAACAGTCGCAGACTTGTGGGCGCCAATCACCGCCACCGCTTTCACCACCATTGCTGCCTTCCTTCCCATGCTCGTCACCAAAGGGATCATGGGAAAATTTATCATGGCCATTCCAATTGTTGTGACCATTGCTCTTTTGATTTCATTGGTGGAGTCATTCTTATTTCTTCCTATGCGATTGTCCTTTGTTGGTTCAAAAGTCAAAATGACGAGCGAAGGGGGGAAAGATTGGTTTGCGAAGTACCGTGACCGTTTTGAAGTCTTCATGGAATGGGTTGTGAATCACCGCTACATCACTGTTACTGGCATGTTTGGCATGATCGTTGCTGCTCTCATGCT
>DIVA01000057.1:4289-6147 GCA_002435705.1 Bacteriovoracaceae bacterium UBA6144 | reverse complement strand
AAGGAGTGGGTACGTGAAGTGGTCGCTCGCTCAGGAACTTCTGTGGGACGCCCAGGTGACCCGAAAGGTGGTGAAGGGGCAAACCAAGGACTCGTGAGCATCTACGCAACTGAGTACGCAAAAAACAAAATCCCTTATACTGAGTTTCTAAAAAAGTTGAGAGAGGGGGTTGATACCAAACCTTACGGCAATGTTGTGATAGAAGAGATGGTCAATGGTCCACCAGTAGGAGCAGCGATTGATGCAACCTTTCGCTCAAGTGATAGCTTGAAGCTCCAGGAAGTCATCGGACTCATGATTAATAAACTAAAAACGATCGAGGGCATTCTTGATGTGAAAGTCCAGGACGTCGTGGACAGTGATGAGGTGATGGTGAACATCAATTATCCTCTAGCTGACCGCTTAGGGGTATCGGTCACGGATATTGGGACGACAGTGCGTTCGGCTTTCGGAGGGATCCTGGTTTCAGACGTGACGCTGAATAATAAAGAAGTGAAACTGAACGTAAAATTTAAAGATGAGAACCGTCGAGATTTTAACGATCTTTCAAGTATCCCAGTGATGGATCGTCAGGGAAATCTCATTCCTCTCTCTCAGCTTGCGAGCTTTGAGAGTAAACCCGGGACTCCACAAATCAAGCGTCGTGACTATAAGCGAGCGCGTACGGTCACTGGTGCCGTCGATGGCGTGAAGATGACTTCTCCCAAGGCCAACGCCATAGTCATCGATTACTGGAAAGAGTTGCAACTCAAGTACCCAGAAGTTTCCTTGGTCTTTGGTGGTGAAGCCGAGAGTACGGCTGAGTCCCTGCAGTCATTATTTCAAGCGATGGTTCTGGCACTCATTGGGATTTTCGCTCTGATGGTTTTCATGTTTAGATCCTTCCTAACCCCTTTTATCATTATGATGACAATCCCTCTGGGACTTATCGGCTTTAGCATCGCTTTTTACCTGCACGGCAGACCTATCAGTTTCATGGCCCTGATTGGGATCATCGGACTGGCGGGGATCATCGTGAACTCAGGAATTGTGTTGATTGATTTTATTCAGAGCATGGAGAAGGAAGGAAAACTCTCTCTTCATGAAATTCTGGTGAAAGCCTCTGGCATGAGACTGCGGGCCGTGATCACAACCTCTATCACCACCGTCGCAGGATTATTTCCTACGGCCTATGGGATTGGTGGTGCTGATGCCATGCTGATTCCGATGACCATGGCGATGGCCTGGGGATTAACCACTGGGACCATTTTTACTTTGATTTTCATTCCACCGGCCTATGCCATCCTACAGGATTGGATTTCTTTCCTTTTGAGATTGCCAGGTTTTAGAGTTTTCTCAAAAGTGGGTAAAGAGGTCGAAGCCAGTGTGGAAGAGGAGAGTTTGGCATGACTGAAGAACAGCTCCACGACACAAAATTAAAGATTATCAACTCCGCTCGTGAACTTTTTGCTCTTAAGGGCTTTGAGGGAGCGAGTGTGCGCGAGATCGCAAGCTCTGCTGGCGTGAACATCGCGGCTTTAAACTATCATTTTTCTAGTAAGCAGAATCTCTTTTTGCATATCATCGACTTGGGGTACTCCGAGACATCCAAGGCGATTGAAGACTACATTGCCTCTCACCCTGACGAGTCGGTGGAGGAGTTCTCGGTTTGGACCTTTCGGTATTTCTTGGAAAAATCGAACATGCTCCGTTCCGTTTTTAAAATGATGTTGTCTGATATGAGTATGGATGAAAAGCATCTTCCACAGGAAGACTTCGGTCCTCCTGGTAGTCGCGCTTTCGCCACGGCCATTGTGAAAGAGCTGAATCTTCCTATCACTGAAGCCGAGATGTTTTGGGCCGTGAAGATGATCTTCTC
>DIVA01000057.1:0-4202 GCA_002435705.1 Bacteriovoracaceae bacterium UBA6144 | reverse complement strand
TGTAAAAATTAGCACGCTTCTTGCATGAACTTGGCATGCAAACGGATTTTGCACCATCAGTTCTATGGATAGGACGCACTTTTTGGAGAGTGTATGCGTCTTTTACTAGCTTTATTCTTGATGGTGATCTCTACGGCGGTGGCATTTGCCCAGTCATCACTTCAGAATAACCTCTCTACCCAGAATGTTCCGAAGTTCTCAGGCAACGTTTCTGCGACCCTTAACTCGAACCTCTACAACCCCGACACCAATTCCTACGAGGCCTCGAGCTCGGCGGATGTGATCGTAAACTACCGTTTAAAGGGAGCCAACCTCATTCGTGGCTTCGTCGGCGGTAACCAGTCTTTTACTCAAGGCAGAGAGTTCACACCTGCCGATGGGTTTGTTTCTTGGGTGAATAACTCTTTTTGGAGCCGCTCTTCTAAACTCACGATTGGTCAGCAAGTTCGTTTTTCTGTTCCCATGAGCCGCGAGTCTCGTGAGCGGGATTCAAAAGTCACTGGGGTCAGTTTGGTCCCAATTTTCATAGCCAGTTTGACACCAAGATTCATGATGATCTACCTCCCACAGGTAAATCGTAACGTGCACGCCTTTAAGCAGAACCGTTTGCAGAACAATAATATTGAGTACTCTGTGGGTAACGTGCTGGTGGGAATTTACAGTTTCACAGACAGAATCTACTGGCAGGGTGTGGCTTCACACGGTCAGGCCTGGTCGTATGGTGGAACCCAGCGGGATCCAAGTTTTGGGTTCTCTAATGAAATCGGTTACACGCTTCCCAAGAATTTCACTGTGGCCCTTGGCTGGTCGAACTCCGGAAACATCCGTCGAGTCGAGCAGGGGACAGATCAATCCATTGAACTTTTCGACAATAGAACAAGTACCGTTTATTCAGCTTTGTATTGGGTTTTTTAATAAAGGGACAGGGACATGAAAAATTTAATGCTGACACAACTTCTTCTTCTCGCGGCACTCATGGTTGGGTGTGCGAAAGAGCGTGAGTTCGATGAAATTTATAAAGAAGAGGTCTTCTTGAAGAGTGCCTTCTCTGAAGACTCAAACGACCCATACCTTTATATGCCTACTGTGGGTGAGACTCCGATGAACGTATCGTCGGCACGTCCCTTTGCTTTCGGTTCAGAGAAGCTGGTCCGTTTTCGTTTCACGGAAAATAAACTTATCGCTGAGCAGTTGCCTGAGTTCGCTGATGGTCAGGCCAACAGAAATAACTTCTCACCGGTCCTAAGCTTCGACATTGACCATAAAGACTATCGCTGTAAAGAAGACCAGTTTGGTGCTTGTGCTAACGCAGAAGAAGAAGTCGATGACCGCCCTGACTCACAAAAGCGTTTTGCGAAGATCAAACTGACCTCGCTTAAAGTTCTTGAAACCAATACGCTTCCCGAGCAAATCACCAACCTTTTCATCAACTGCTATGGGGAAGGGGATATTACTGTTAAAAACTTCAAGCTTGAAGACGGTGTTTTGAATATCAAAGTTCAAAGAACTTGGAAGGCCAATATCTTGTGTGCTGATCTTGGTGATTTTACTGTCCGTGACCTCTCAAATACTACTTTCACAGTTGAGTACTACTACTCATTTGTAAAGCTTTCAAAAATTGCTTCTCCTGACTATCAGACTCGCGTGTATCCATTTGAAGATCAAGGATCATTCGGCTATTTCACCACTGACCTCAAGCGCCGTTCAGCTGATGGCCGCCCAACCGTGAACTCTACTTACCAAGTGATGAACCGTTGGAATCCTAATCGCAAAGAGATTGTTTACTATCTCAATGAGCCTTTCTACCGTCCAAAGATGGAAGCTGTCCGTCTTGCCACTTATCAGGCCGTTGAAACCATCAACGCGAGTTTTGCTAAGGCCGGCGTGGATATGAAAATCCGCCTTGAAGATGGCCGCGACAAACAGATCGGAGATCTTCGTAATAGTTTCATCGTACTTGTCGCTGACGAACTGGCTTCGGGTCTTCTTGGATATGGCCCAAGTGCAGTTAACCCTAACAGTGGTGAGATCGTAAAAGCTCAGACGGTTATGTACTACGGAACACTCAAGGCTGTGATTCGTGAAGCCTATGAGGAGTTAGTTGAAGAAAAACTTAGAGAACAAGAAACTCGTGAAGTGGCTCCACTGGCAAATACCGCCAGTCGTAACCACTCTCACGGATCAGCTCTTTCAGCCGACGACCAGCTCCGCAACCAGGCGCACTCAAACCTCATGAGCCGCATCGTCCCAACCAGCTCAAACCGCACAACCGCCCCTCGTACGACCGTCCGGTCGGAAGCTCGTGCTGACTTTTCTACGATCATGACAAAAGAGAAGCTTGGAAAGAATGGGTTTGACCGTCAAAAACAAATCAAGCTCTCATTCTGGTTAAACCAACTCAAAAATCAAGAGAACCTTACTCAAGAAGAAATCGCTCGTGCGACCTTAAATGAAATGAGTCACCGCTGTTTCTACCACGAATCATTCATGGATGTGGCTGGCTCTATTGCACCAGAGGTCCGTGCGGATAATCTTGGCGTCTCTGAACTTAAGCCTTGGAATGATCTGACTGATGATGAGCAGAATAAAATCATTGATAAACTCATGCCTACTGTTTTCGTTCCGACCCTCGTGCATGAGCTTGGACATAACCTTGGTCTTCGCCACAACTTTAATGGTTCTGAGGACAAAGATAACTTCTACTCAGCCCAAGAGCGTCAGTCGATGGGCCTGTCACGCGAGATCGTCTATTCTTCAGTGATGGACTACTCTCAGCGTTCGATCAATCAACTTCCGGTGATGGGAAAGTACGACATCGCCGCTCTTCGCTTCGGCTACAAGTCAGCAGTTGAGAAGAAAGATGGTTCGATTTACCAGCTCCAGTCAAATGAGACAATGGAACAGTTGAAGAAAGAAAATCGTCTCACAGACTTTAAGGATTACCAATTTTGTACAGACGAGCACGTGGAAGTGAATCCTGGCTGTAACCGCTTCGACGAAGGAACGAATCTCAAAGAAATTGCTCAGAACTTCGTTGATAAGTACAAAGAAGACTACTTCAAGCGCAATTTCAGAAACCTCCGCCAGAAGTTCAACACCCACTCTGGCGATGTCTCTCACTACTTCCGCACGGATTACACCTTCGGCTCTCTCCGTCGCTTCTTCGAAATCTACGATAGAATTGCTAACATCTACCCAGGTGTAATGGATCTTAACTGGGACGAAGAAATTGCTAACGCTCCAGATGAGAGAACTCGTGAGATCATGACTTCTAATAAAGAGTTCTTCGAAGGTCTTAAAGGTGCGGCTCAGGTTGCTGCAGACTTCTACCTTGATGTCCTCACCACTCCAGATGTGCACTGTGTGATCGTAAACTCACAGACTCAGAGACTCCAAGGGATTTCACCCATCAGCGACTTCGATGAGCGTCGCGAAGCCAAGAGCTGTTTCGATGCTAAGATTCGTCTTCGTGCCCCCTTCGTCGTGGTAGGCCAGACTGGTAAGTTTTTTGATAACCGTCGCTTCGCCGATGAACTCCCTGGTGACCTTGTCGCACGCCCTGATGAGATCTCCATCCGTGGTATCTGGCTCGATAAGGTGCACGCGGCAAACTACCTCACAAAGCGTGTATTAGGGATCTCAACGTTCGATGACTACCGCTCTAACTTCCTCGATTACCCAGTGTTTGGTGATAAGATCCGTACTGTCTTGGCTGGCTTTATGAATGGAACTATCGAGCGTGAAGCTGATATCCAGATGGCGGATGGTTCAAGCCTTAAGATCCCTCATACTTTTGATATTGGAAAGACCCATAGATTTAACCGCTCTCTCTCTAATGGTCTCAACCGCTTCTTGGGAATCACAAAGGTCCAGACAGACTTCCGTGAACTTTTGATTCCGATTGTTAAAGACAGCCTTGGGCGAGCTGAGAACCGTCGTGCGAACTGGGGTTTTTACAACTCTTTAAATCTCGAACACGTAAGCCCAACCAGAGTTCTGAATGAGTCTCAAATTGCAAAAACTTCAATCTTTAGAGACGACCAAGGAGTTGAAGTGGCTCGTTTTGCGGCAACGTCAGCAAACACCATCGCGCTCAACTACATGCAACAAAGAGATCAGAGAGCTGTGCTTGATAAGTTCACTCGTGAGCAACTTGTTCCTGTGTACCTTGCTCGTGCTCAGAACCAAGTTCCAGAAGTTAT
>DIVA01000073.1:5200-18682 GCA_002435705.1 Bacteriovoracaceae bacterium UBA6144 | reverse complement strand
AGGTTCTTGGGCCTTCATGCCTTAAGATAGAGAGATATAAGGTATTTTTTAATAATTCTGGATATTTGTCCGATAAGACTACCAGAAAAATGTTTAATAAGGACGTACTCATGATGAAGAAAACTTTAAATCAGTTCATCAACTTCACTCTTATCACACAGCTGATGCTTCCTCAGTATGTCTTTGCTCAAACGGCAAGCGGAGGAACGACTCCGGCATCCACCGAAAAGAAGCAGTCTGGTGCAGATGTATTTGCCAACATCATGCAAGGAACCACACAGATCGCTAACAACATTCTTAATACAATGAGACAGCAGTACAGCCAGGCTGAGGCCCAAAACCAATTGCGCCAACTCACAAGTCAAATGAATCCTCACGTCTGTCCAGTGAACGGACAACCTGCTCCTTGCGTGAGTGAAATTTTTCCAGAATGTAACATCCTAAACACGAGACCAAACTTCACAGAACCAAGCGTGTGTATCAACGGCATCGACCCTAATGACCTGACATCAAGTGCGAAAGCCGGTCAGGCGCTGGGCTTTTATGAGCACTACACTCAGATGGAGAACTCTTATAAGAACTTCATGCTCTCGACCAACAACACGTCAAATTTGGGTATCGGGTGCTTGAACTCCCGTGCCGAGGAATTGGGTCGCAAACTTCAGCAGCGTGAGAAAGAAATTGATAACCTCATTAATAAAATGCAGAAGACTCAAGATGATTTCAAAAAACAAGCCGAGCGTGAGAGAGCAAAAATTGAAGATGCTCAAGCGCTCCTCCTCGGTGACAGCTTCAAGGGTGGAAAACCTACACTAGAAAAAAATTCTGTTCGTTTTGACAATGCCTTCAACGATCCTGCCTGCCGCTCAATGATGGACGGTGAAAATCTTCAAAAACTTGGTAAGTCGAAAGGTCTGAAAGGGATTCAGACATCAGTCTCAGAAACAGTGAACAAAAAGCCTCAAGGAAGCAATGGCTTCAGTGCGGCTGAGTACACTCCCAGCACGGCTCAGGCAGTAGAAAGGCAGCTTGATCAGATCACACGTTTTCTGGCTGGTGAAGTCAACCGCGAGGGTGTAAGTGGAATTAACAATGATAAAATGTCAGTTGGATCTGCTTTTGGGCTCAATGGCTCAGGGGCGCTTAAAGATGTGATTACTCAAGAAAGACAAAAAGCAGAACAGAAGCAAAAAGACTTTGGCACCAAGATTGAGGGATTTGCTCCTGGTATTCCTACAGATCTCAGATCAGCTGCTCTTGATCCGAATAAAAATATTGATCAGCAAATAAAAATTTTTGAAAGAAGATCTAAAAATGAGTGTCTCTTAAAGAAGCAGCCAAATATCTCAAGTCTTATCAGTGGTGGCTTGGCCATCGTGAACCCGTCAGGCTCCGACGCAGCCAATCGCTCGGCTGATAATGCTTATGCAAATTTTGTAAGAAAAACTCTTGAGAGAGAGGAACTCACAATTGAAGAAAAAATGAATCTTATCGCTGCACAAGAATCAAAAGATGGAAACTCGCTCTATCGCGTGGATACGCAAACCTCAGCGATCATGAATGATACTTCTCTCAAAGTAACAAGTAAGTTATCCCCAGCAAACTTCGTGAAGCTGCACATTGAAAACTGTCAGGCGCAATACGATAATAATGTGAACGAAGCCGGCTTCTCGAATAGACAGGTCGCTGAAAACCTCAAGAAAGTCTCAAATGAAGTCAAAGCCTTCCGCTCGACTCTCGCCTCAAACCTCGTCAACCAGATCAATGACCGCGTAAAAAACTGCTCGGATAGCTACCAAGCTAATGCAACCGGAGTAGCTGTCTGTAGCGAAAACTCATTCGCCACTGCAAGCCCTGACTTCTGTTTGAAGCGTGCCAATTCTTGTGCCACCAACATGCGCCAATGTTTAGATAAGGCCAATAAACAGGTGCAGCAAGTCACAGAGAAGCGTGACCAGGCCGTCGCTCAATACTCAGCCAACATTGAAAAGAATGAAGCTGACCTTCGTAAAATCTATGAGCAAGTTGAAGCCCTCACAGCTATCGATGGCATCAACATCTCCGCAAAACTTAAGCAGTCACTGACGCTTCCAACTGAGAACCTCAAGTTCCACATCAATAAAGAAGACAGAAAATTTGTAAAGAATCTTGAAGATCTTGAGATCGTGAACCCTGATCAATACTTTGACATGATGAAAGAAAATCTTCTCTCCCTTAAAGATGAAATCAAAAAGCAAAACGTGGCGGTCATGAAGGGAACCCAAGACTCAAACCTCACTCCGGGAAGTGCCGCTCAAAGTGGTGTCCTTGGTCACATTGCTAACATCAATGAGAACATGACAAAAGCGATCGCGGAGATTCAAGACTATAAGAATAAATGTCAGGCAGCCTTCCAGGCCTTCATGCAGGGCCAGAGACAGTCCACAGCCGACAGAATGAGACAGCAGCAGGAATCAGATAAAGAGAAAGGTGAATACTGCTCAAGAATGCAAGCCGTGGGCACAATGCCAGGATGTGAATCTGCTGATGAGTTCGATGAGCTCTCTTCTATCGGAGCGCGTCTTGGTGATGCAAACGCCGCTAGAAATCTTCGAGGCTTTAGCAAGACGTGTAAGAAATTTAATTCTGATGATAACAATGACCGAATGAGCGTCTTTAAAAAGAGTTCTGGCTCAGATGACCCAACAGAATACTGTGAACTTAACTACCTTGAAAATCCAGCTAACGTCTCTCGCGCGTGTAAAAAACTTCTCGAGTGCTACTTCGTGGGTAACGACGCCGGCGAGTTCACAAAGAAGGGTCAAGGACTAGAAAAGAAAAAACCTGTCGATGTTTGCGGATCCCGCTTCCAGGAAAGATACGAAGATGCCGTTGTCGCTGAATACGTAAGTTCGGAGGCGGCCATTAACGAAGAAACCACCCAACTCGGTGAAAATAGATCAACAGTCTGTGGATCACTTGACAATTCTGGTTCAACAGTCGGGAAAGCCATCTTGAACTCAGTTGAATCACTCACCAGAAGTGCGCTTGAAACTCAGCAAGCAAGGAGCAATTAGAGCTATTTAAGAATTGCCCCAAAAGTGTCGATAGAGGATAGCGATGAAGAAAGCATGGATGCCCTACTCATTATGTAAAATCAAACAAATGGCCACCTCAATAGAGGTGGTTATTTGCATTTTACTCATCCTCTCTGGCTGTAATCCTGCGCAAGTCAAGAAAGCAGGTCTCAGAAGTGACCCTAATCTTGTGAATCAAAATCTTCTAGGGAAAGCTTACGTCTATGAGGACGATCCTGTGAACGCAACAGGCAAGCAGCAGCCACCCTTTTTTGATATAAGTAAAATCCTCAATCGTGATGCCCAACAGATTACCCCCGTAGGCAAGTCGACCCTCACCAATGATTGTATCTTTCAGCAAAAAGTTTTTCTCTTTTTTGAAACTGACTATGATGAATACATCGATTGCATAAAAGTACTCTCATCAGATGTGCCAGGGATAGCTCCCCTTCAATCTAACAATGGCAATTGGATATACCCACCGGGATCGACTGAGTTCTATCAAGTGCAGGCCATGTATCACAGTAATAAAGTCATTGAACGAATGATGAACTCAGTGAGTTTTCTTCACGATAAACTTCACTTCGGTCCTAAGTCTGCTCCGCCTTCTGTTCCCTATCGCCTCGCAGAGATGGGTACGTGGTGGTTCAAGTATTCTAACGGCGTCTCTGCCATGACTCAGACATCACAACTCAATGTTTACTCAACCATCACCACAGAAGCTCTTCGTAACAATGCCTTTTATGAACCGGCTGGAAACTCTGTGAAGCTTGGCTGGACCACTTATCCTGGCTACAAACCAGGAGACCCCTTTCATGTCCTCATGGTGGAAGATACCTCCATTATTTATCATGAAATGGGTCATGCGTTCATGACAACATTTCTGAACTATCGAAATGCAACCTACAACACGAATACCTTTTCGTGGGATCCTCTGCCCTACCAAGCGGCACCTTATCTGGGATTTTACTCAGAACTTGGGGCGATTGGAGAAGGTGTAGCCGATTATTTCTCCTACATAATTAATCAGCGCCCAACTCTCGGTGACTGGGGCTTTGGAACTTTCGTCTTTGGTCGCAGACCTATGACAGAAGATAGTCCACAGCATGCTCCGGGGATTAGCTCTCTTGAAGATGAGAGACTCTCTTATCCTGACTACCTCGTGTATGAGCCAGCCCAACCACAACTTCCCCTCGAAGATGTCCATAGCGGAGCGGGACTCATAACTTCGCACTATCTCGTGGCACTGACTCGTGAACTACAATCAAAATGTTTCATTGATCACAACACCGCTGTTGATTATGTCATGCTTGCGATGGCAGATAGTTTTGCATACCTGGGTGATATGACTGCGAAGGGTACAGACGTTAACAAAACGTCTCGCTTTCTGGTAAATCTTCACCCAAGTGCTGCTTACGATTGGTATTACTCTGTTCGTCCCATCTCTATGCGTCGCTGGTCTCAAATGATGGCAAAAAATATTTACCATCATATCTCTCTCAACTTATGTCCACTCTTTTCTAAAGATGACTCCGAAAGACTCCTTGATATGTATGGTCTGCTGCTGTTTAGGCACTATGATGACAATGGAACCTTTAGTGACTCTCCATCACAAACCACCACAGCGGTTGGAGCCTTAACCACTTATCCGCGCTTTGATAGCTATGCCACGACTATTACCGGTGGTGGAATTCAGTGCCCATTCGTGGGAAGCCCTGGGTGCACAAATGATTTCCAAATATTTGGTTCAAACTACCCCAACTTAAACATCACCCCTACAACAATCCAACCGACAGCAGTCGAAGAAGTGAATCGTATTAAGTCTGTCATTGTTCCTAAGGCATCCTTGGTCAGCAAACCAGGTGGATTATTCAGTTCTGTTTTCATCGATGACACCCAAGCTTTTGGTAATGCCATCTCTTCTCAGATTCTCTTTCAAGGTAGAGTCATCTCTCCTTCTGTAGGTCTTGCCGGTCCAGAGTATAACAATGGCAATAACCGAATCTCTCCCGGGGAAATCATCGCCATTGGTCTTGATCTGGTGAATAGTTCGAACATTCCAATTGGCGGAGTGACTGTTCTTGCCACTCCTTGGGCACACATGAAGATTGATCCTGCCTTAAGTGCGACCGATAAAAATAAAGCGAGACCTTGCTCTATTAATGGATTTCCTAGCTTCACTGAGGGTGCCGTCGAGTGCGGCCATGAAGTCCTTCCACCCAATGGGGCCCGCTATAAACCAAACTCCACAGGTGTCTATCCCTCTCAGGCCCTTCATCCGGTTTGTTTAGTGCAGATGTCTGAAAACAATGAAACACGCTGGGTTTCACAAGATCGCTTCCGTCGTGAGATTCTTCAACTTGAAGACCACCAGTGCTTGGGCTTTGGGACTCCTGACTTTACACCTGCAGAATGCCTCACTCGCTTTATGCCAGGAAATGAAATGGCTTTCATGGCAAAAATAGCTCCAGGGTTAAGCTACATTGAAACACTCTCAAAACCCTATGCCGATTTCAACGCGAGTGTTCCAGCTGCTCAGAGAATCCCTCTAAGCGATATCCCAGGGCCTGCCTCTTCAAGTATCTTGGTCATGGAGCTTAATAAATGGATTCCACCGGGTACTAACTTTACCTGTCGCCTGAGAGCACAATTTTCAAATTGCTCAGATTGCTTTGAAACAGCACCCAATTCGATGAATGAATTTACTGATATTGAGTATGGTGGGCATAAGCCATTTAAGATCTTCGACCTTAACTTTCTCGTTATTGAATGAAAAAACCTCGTATAGTCATAGTCTCTTCGCTGATGGTGTTTTTGACACTTGTTTTTGTCTATATTCGTTTAAATAAAGAGTCTGACCAGAAAGAAAGTCCACCACCTACGGCCAGTGATCTTACAGCGAAAGCTAAACCCCAACAAACAGCGCCACCAATCTTGCCACCTGTTCTTGCCCCCGCCCCTCTTAAGCGAGGGAACAGAAGCTTCTATGGCACTCTTCCTCCGGCACTCAAGGACATCAAAGATCTTAAGCTCGTGAATAAACCGTCTGCTCAATGGCAAAAGAAACTTGAAGTAAATCTGCGACGCCTAGGTGGAGAAAAACTTAAAACACTGCAAGTCTCTCCTCAGGAGTCATACATCATTCCTGATGGTGATGAGGGCCGCATGGTGGAACGAGTCATCGTGAAGCTTGAAAGTAAGGATGGTGAGTACACAAGCTTTTTTGCGGAAGTCGATTCAGAATCTGGTCATGTCATAAAAACTTGGGGAGTGGCGATTCCTGAGAAGGCACGCCACCGCCACTAAACTTTCGCTTTCAGTTTAAGATCCAACTCCTCGATCAATTTGGGGTCAATCTTTGGCACAAGGCCCGCGGGCTCTACTTCAAGCTTAAAGCCCGTTTTAAAATGAGTGAGCAATGACTGGATATGACCTTGATAAATCTGAGCCACGATTTTATCCGATGGCTTCAAGCCAAAATACTCGAGAATCTTTTGCGAAAGCCCTGGCACATAGGGCTGCAGCAGCACACCTAAGGCCAGCGTGTACACACTTGCCGTGGCGATCGTTTGAGCGGCTTCGTCAGGACTGGTTTTAAACTGCGTCCACGGGGCCTTCTCAGTGATGAAAAGATTCACTTTTCCACCAAGCTCCATGATGTGCTCCTGGCCTCGCTTGATTTGATAAGAATCAAGAAGTTCATGGTGAGCTTTGAAGAATGACTCCAATTCAGTCATGCGCCCTTCGGCTTGAAACGTTTCGAATGCAGCTGCCGAAATGCCTTCAGGCCACTTAGATTTCAAAAACTTCATGGAGCGGTTGACGAAGTTGCCAAGATTGTTCGCAAGCTCACTGTTGATTTTGAGCTCGAGTCCTTTCCAGGTAAAACTCGAATCAGAAGTCTCTGGAATAAGTGACGTTAAATAAAAGCGAAGAGCGTCTGCTCCAAACAGATTCATCGCCTCATCGGCATCCACGTACCATCCCTTGGATTTAGAAAACTGTTTGCCTTCCAGATTCACGTATTGATTGGCCGGTAGCTCAGTGACAGGGTTCACGATTCCGCTGGCCATGCTCATGACCGGAAAAATGATGGCGTGAAAAATGATGTTATCCTTACCGATGAAGTTTGAAATAGTGACATCTTTATTTTGCCACCAGTCCTTAAGATAATCCTCTTTCGAACCTGTAGACTCGAGCCACTTCTTGGTGTTGCTGACGTAACCAATCGGCGCATCAAACCACACATAGATCTTTTTGCCTTTGGCTTCTGCCAAGGGCACGTCGATTCCCCAATCCAGGTCGCGAGTGATGGCACGGTCAACGAGTTCATCTTTTGAAAGTGATTCCACAAAAGGAATCACATTCTTGCGCCACGTGCTCTTTTTCGTTTTAAACCATTCGGAGAATTCCGAATGGTACTTCGAGAGCTTGAGGTAGTACTGAAAGGAATCAACCGTAGAAACATTCTTTGAGTTACAAAATTTACAAACAGGATTTTTTAATTTTAGTGGATCAATCCATGTCCCACAATCTGGGCACTCATCGCCGCGCGCTTCTTTGTACCCACAGACATAGCACTCCCCTTCTACAAAGCGGTCTGGGAGAAAGTTCTGACAGTCTTGGCACTGCAGCTGTTTTTCATCTTTCTTCTCGATAAACTTTTTATCATGCAGATTATGAAACCACTTGAGTGTTTCTTCACGGTGATAGTCACTGGAGGTTTGACCGAAGAAATCAAATTGAATCTCGTAGCGGTCAAAAAGTGCCTTATGTGTTTGATGCCAGTTATCGACATATTCCTTATAAGGGATTTTCGCTTTTTGAGCGTTCTGCATGATGGCCACGCCATGCTCATCGGACCCAGAAATATGCACTGCTTGCTCGCCTTTGAGTTTTTTATGACGAGTAAAAATATCAGCAGGTAAATAAACTCCGGCTATATGTCCAAAATGAAGGGGACCGTTGGCGTAAGGAAGGGCAGAAGTAATGAGGTGTTTCATGCCAGCTATTTTAGCTCCTGACACAGCGGATTGTCTCAGAAGATTTTTGACGAGGTGCAGGCCTATCCTTTATTCTGTCCCCTATGGTATCGCTCCTCGATCTTAACCCCGAACAGCGTCAGGCTGCTGAAACAATTTATGGCCCTGTGCTCATATTGGCCGGTGCTGGTTCTGGCAAAACCCGCACAGTGACCTATCGTGTAGCGCACATGCTCGAAAATCTCAAAATCTCAGCCCGGGAAATTCTCGCTTTGAGTTTTACCAATAAAGCCGCCCAAGAGATGCAGGAGCGTGTTCGAAAATTAGTGGATAATCCTAAAATTCGAAAGGGATTAACTCTCTCCACCTTCCACTCTCTGGGACTTCGGATTCTGAGAGAAGACATTCATCACTTGGGCTACAACAATCTTTTTACTATCTACGACTCTGCCGACCAGATGAGCATCATCCGCGAGGGCCTCAAAAATTTTCGTGCTAATAAAGCCTTTGATAAAGGTATGGTGCAATCCAAAATTAGCTGGCTGAAAAATAAAGGCATCTCTTGTGATGAATTTGTGAATTCAGAATTTTATGATCCTGAAAATCCCTACGATGGCGCCGTCGAGATGGTCTATCCCTTCTATCAAGACAAACTCAAGTTCTACAACGCTCTGGACTTCGATGATATTTTATTCCTAGTGGTTAAACTCTTTGAAGCTCACCCGGAGATTGCTGAGAAGTATTCCGAGCGCTGGAAGTACCTCATGGTCGATGAATACCAGGACACCAACGGTCTTCAGTTCCGCTTCATCCAGGGCCTCACTTGTAAACACAACAACATTTGTGTCGTAGGTGACGACGACCAAGCTATCTACGCCTTTCGAGGCGCTGATATTTCAAACATTTTAAATTTTGAAAAACGCTTCCCTGGAGCCAAGGTGGTAAAACTCGAAGAGAACTACCGCTCTTACGCCCCCATCCTGACGCTTGCGAATTGCGTGATCAAAGAAAACCTTAATCGAAAAGACAAAACCATGCGCACCTCGCAGGTGGGCGGCGAGAAACCCTTCCTCTGGGCGGCTCATGATACGGATCATGAGGCTGCCGTGGTAGTGGATGACATCATCGAGCTGCAGGCCAAGAAAGGAGTGCACTTGGGTGAAGTCGCGATCCTCTATCGCTCGAACACACAGATTCCGCCCTTTGAAGATCAGCTGCGTCTTAATCAAGTCCCCTACACCATTATTGGGGGCCAGAAATTTTATGAGAAAAAAGAGATCAAAGACCTGATCGCTTATTTGTCTGTTATCATGAATCCCAGAGATGAGCTGAGCCTGAGGAGAATCCTTAACACTCCTAACCGCGGGATCGGTAACGCGAGCCTCGACAAGTACCTGAGCCTCTCAAGTGCGCAGAAGCAGCCGCTCTTCAACATCATCGAGCATGAATCAGAAGTCGGGAAGAAAGAAGAGATCAAGCACTTCACCCAAACCATGAGGGACCTAAAAGATATTTTCAATCAAAAAGGTCTCGTCGATGGAGTTCGTGAACTGATCGAGCGCGTGCAGTATCTGCCCTACGTCGATAAAAGTTATGACAATTCTAAGCTTGCTGCTCGCAAAAAAGAAGATGTCATGAATTTCATCAACTCCGCTCAACGCTTCACCGATCGATTCGGAGCGGAAGCCACGCTTCGAACATTCGTCGAAAGGCTCCTCTTGGCTGACTCTCAAGACACCAGAGGTGGAGGCGGAGATGAGACTCGGCATGAGGTGACGCTCATGACTCTGCACTCCTCTAAAGGTCTAGAGTATGACTACGTGTATTTAGTTGGCATGGAGGAAGAGCTTCTTCCTCATAAGAAGACCATCGTCGAAAACAGTGACATCAATGAAGAGCGCCGCCTTTGCTACGTCGGCATTACTCGCGCCCGCAAACGCTTGGTAATGACCCACGCCAAACAGAGAAAGCTCTACGGCAAAGACATCGAACGCTTTCCTTCTCGTTTTATCGTCAATTACCCCGAAGCGATGACGGTCCAAGACCGCACCACCTTTGTGGGCCTCAGCGAAGAAGAAATCAACGAAGTCAAAAACGACTTCCTGTCTGACCTCATCAAATCCCTCAACTAAACTCTATTTTTAAGTCAAAAATTTATAAAGCACTAGGCGCGACCGAATGAGCGACTGAGGCGTAGTGATAACTACGTCGCAGGGAGCGAGAGAGGATGCAACAAAGTGATTTGAAATTTTTGGCTTAAAAAAATAAAAAGGGCCATCCTTGGCCCAAATATCCATCCATGGAAGACTGTCTTCCTGACGGTCAGTTTGATGGAGTTTGAGTTTCTGCTGCTCCCTCTGTGAATCCAGTGATCGTCCAGCCCGTGGGCATATAGATCCCGAAAGTGAGAAAGCTAATGAGAATATTTGAAGGCTCTTTGGATTCGTAGAAGATGGCTTTTGAGAGAGCTGTGTATCCAGCGCGCTTGACCTCTTCATCCACGAAGACCACTGTGTGATCAGGATCATTGCCCCAGAAGTAGAAATCGGTCTTACCAGTGATCTCGATCTTTTTCTGGTGCAAGGGATTTCCCTCAAGAGTCACGGGAATGGTTTGGTTGGAACGGAAGTGAATGGTAGAACAACTAGCGGATACGAACAGCAAACTTAAAAAAAATAATTTCATGTAATGACCCTCTCCTATCATTGTTCGGGGCCATGCATGGGTTGTCAAAAATTTATTTCAACTCATTACTCATTTAAATAAGTCGGAGACGTTTTATTCAGAAGACTTGCGACTGCTTTCTGGTGGTCCGATGATGTTTGAGTAATACTTTGGAGTGCAGCAGCTACATCTAAATGAGTTTGAATACTTGATTCATAAGCATGGTGGAGTGCTTTTTTAGTAAGTTGCACAGCTATTGGAGGAAGACTTGCCAATTGCTCAGCGAGTTCTTGTGTTCTTCGTACTAATTGGTCCGATGGCACAACTTCATGAACAAGCCCCATTTGTTGAGCCTCAAGTGCTGAATAGGATTTCGTGGTAAAAAACATTTCACTGGCTTTTGAGAATCCCACGGCACGAATCAAAAACCACGCTCCCCCATCTCCAGGGATTAAACCCACACGCGTGAAGGTCTCCGCAAAGCTTGCTTGATTATCAGCGATTCTTAAATCACCCATGGCCACAAGATCACAGCCTGCACCCACTGCTGCTCCTTGGATCATCATGATCACAGGTTTCTTTTGACGAGAAAAAGAGTGAGGAATCTGTTGAATGCCATCCATGTATCTTTCACGTAGCTCATTAGCTGCTCCGGCGAACATTCCAGTCTTCTCATTCATCGCCTTCACATCTCCACCGGCACAGAAGTTTTTTCCACGAGCGGCAATGACAACCACACGAACATTCTTTTCACGGCTGGCCTGATCCAAGGCTTGAGGAAAATCAATGACCATGGATGCCGAATAAGCGTTACTGGCCTCGGGGCGATTAAGCCAAATCCATCTCACATGACCTTTGTCTTCAACCTGAATATGCTCCATTAAATTTTCCCCGTACTCAAATATGATTTCAGAAATTTTGAAGGAGTCTCTTTACCTACTTTCGAGAGAATAAAACTAGAAGCCGCTACTAACTTATCAAGATCGATCCCAGTTTCAAGTCCCTGTGAATGGCAGAGATACCAAACATCTTCTGTGGCCACGTTACCGGTAGCTCCTTTGGCATAGGGACACCCACCTAATCCCCCAGCTGAAGAGTCGAAGGTTGTGACTCCCTCTTCTAGTGAGACAAGGATGTTACTCAGGGCCATCCCGCGAGTATCATGAAAATGCATAGCAATTTGATCAAGTCCAAATGCCTTCTTAATCTCTTTCAAACTTTCCTTTACTTGTCTCGGACGCGCAACTCCAGTGGTGTCACCGATTGATATCTCTCTGACTCCCATTTTCTTAAAGCGCTCAATAACTTTCATTAACTTTGCGTGTGCCACCTCGCCCTCATAGGGACAGCCATAGGCGGTAGAGATGTAAGCTCGTACACTCATTCCATCTTTGTGAGCCAGCTCTGCCACTGGCATCATTCGCTCAAAGGTTTCATCCACGGTGGCGTTAACGTTTTTCTTAGCAAAGGTATCTGATGTTGCTGAGAAGAGTGCAATGTCTTTTACGCCCAGACTTTTTGCCGTCTCAAAACCATACATATTAGGAACCAAGCATGGAAAGCTTACTCTTGATGAAGAGAGCTCACTTCTGACTTTGATAAAGAGCTCTTTTGCATCTGCCATTTGTGGAATCGCAGGCGGTTTAACAAAACTAGTGACTTCGATACTCTTTAGCCCCGAAAGAGCGAGGAGTCGAACAAACTCAAATTTATCTTCAGTGGTGATGACTGATTTTTCATTTTGAAGTCCGTCACGAGGACCAACTTCCACGATATTTATCATACCGTAATCTCCGCCAGTGCCACTCCACCCTGAACTTGCTCACCAACTTTAAAAAAAACCTTTTTAAGTACTCCGTCTTTATCAGCCTTGATCGCATGCTCCATCTTCATGGCTTCTAGAATCAGAATCGTTTGTCCTTTAGTCACTTTATCACCCTCAGCTGCCATGACTTTAAAAATCTTACCTGGCATAGGAGAATTAAGTCCCCCGGCAAGAGCAGCGTTTTTTGTCAATGAAGCTGATTTCTCACTAACCATCGCATCTAAACCGTTTCCACAAATGAGGGTCTGTTGATCAAAACAATTCTTTCTTAGCCGAATCACTTGATCCTGTTGATCTTTCAACACCAGCATATCATCGTGCTGAGCAACCAAACGATAATGAAGATTTTCATCTCCCCAGCGGAGATGCACTGACCCTGCCTTGAGTTCGATCAATTCGAATTGAATTTCCTGACCATTGATAAGAACTGATTTTTTCATATTAATTCCTCAATCCTGAAATCTCATTCCACGGAGTACTCTGAGAAACAGAAAGTGAATTCGAGGTTGATTTCAGACTTAAAAGATAAGCCGCGAGATGAGCCCCATGAGTTTTAGGGGCCAAGGCAGCTGGCTTTAATTGGTCTGCATGGGTTTTAATAAAGTGAGTGTTGGTGTGACCCTTAATAAATTCCGGATGCTTTAAAACTCGACGAAGATAATCTCGATTAGATTTTATGCCAGAGAAACTAACTTCATCCAGAGCATGAAGCATTTTAGTGATGGCTTCTTCGCGGGTTGGCGCCCAAGTTATCAGTTTTGCCAGCATTGAATCGTAGTTAATCCCCACTGTGCTACCATCAACATAGCCACAATCAAGACGTACGTCTTTAAGTGTAGGAAGACCGATTTTATGAATTTTTCCAACCGTGGGTAGAAAATCATTATCAGGATCTTCGGCACAGATGCGACATTCGATGGCATGACCATTCTGCCGAATTGAACTCTGCTCAAGA
>DIVA01000073.1:0-5161 GCA_002435705.1 Bacteriovoracaceae bacterium UBA6144 | reverse complement strand
GTACTTAATTCCACGAGCGATACTCACCGCCGTCTGACAAATTTTCTGGCGGGTTTCATCTTTCATAATAAAAGCTGGAGATTCTTCAATAACTTTTTGATATCGACGCTGAATCGAGCATTCACGCTCGAAGAGATGAAAATGCTGACCATGCTCATCACTCATCACTTGCACTTCAATATGGCGTGGATTAGTAACATATTTTTCAACTAGCACTGCCTCATTTCCGAAGGCTTTCTTAGCTTCATTTTTTGCACTCTGGAGCGCCTCATTGAATTCGGATGCAGCATGAACGATACGCATTCCTTTACCGCCCCCACCAGCAGACGCCTTAATTAAAACGGGAAACCCAATCTCCAAGGCTTTTGAACTTAAAAAAGCTTCGTCTTGCTTTTCTCCGTGATAACCGGGAATCATGGGCACATTATATTTCTCCGCTTCAATTTTTGAGCCAATTTTATCTCCCATCAGACGAATGGCCTCAGGAGTTGGGCCAATGAACTTAATGCCTAATTTTTCTACCCGTTCACAAAATCCTGCGTTCTCAGATAAAAATCCATAACCTGGGTGAATGGCATCAGCATGGTATTTTTGAGCAATTTCCAAAATCTTATCTTGATTAAGATAAGTCTCCTGTAAACTCCCTGACCCTAGGCACACGGACTCATCACTCATAAAGGCATGCGGTAAATGCTGATCATCTTCCGCATAAAGTGTGATGGTCTTGATCCCCATTGAACGTGCACTCTTAATCACACGCACTGCAATTTCACCACGGTTAGCGATGAGGATTTTTTTTATCATGGCTTCACCCACTGAGGTTTATCTTTTTCTAAAAGGGCACGCATTCCTTCTTGTCCCTCTGCTCCAATACGAATCTTTGAAATTTTTCGACAGGTCTCATCCTCGACTTCCTGAGAGACGCGCACTCGAAAGATTAATTCCTTAGCTTCGCGAGCAGCTTGTGGCCCGGCCTGCATAAAACTCAAAATGACTTTCTCTACTTTCTCGTCTAAGTCATCCATTGGAGCAGTATCATGAATCAAATTCATCATCTGGGCTTGTGAGGCATTGAAACGCTCACCTGATAAGAACCAAGCTCTCGCCTGTGATTCACCAATTTTAGCAATAACAAAGGGGGATATCACGGCGGGAAGCAAACCTAATCGTGCTTCAGTGAAGCCAAACATGGCATTCTCTGCAGCAATGACATAGTCACAGCAAGCAACAAGACCAGATCCTCCACCAAGTGCCGAGCCATTGACTTTACCAATCACAGGCATAGGCATGGTATTGAGAGTGCGAAACATTTTTGCCATTTTTTTTGAATCTTGAAAATTCTCTTCCTCAGTCCAGGTTTTCATGGAACTCATCCAGTTTAGGTCTGCACCTGCACAGAATGATTTACCCGATCCCGTAAGGATCAGCAGTCTGACATCACTTGCCTTAATATCCTCAAGGTTTTTTGTGATTGCTGAGATTAACTCTGCATTAAAAGCATTATGTATCTCTGGTCGATTAAGTGTGAGCGTGGCAATTTTTTTTTCAATTTTTAAATCAATCATATTACATCCTAAAGACGCCAAATTTGGCGTCACCAAATTCACGATTATGTCCGGTAGAAAGACAGAGTCCAAGGATATCTCTGGTTTGAGTTGGATCGATCACTCCATCGTCCCAAATCCTTGCACTTGAATAGTAACAGGATCCTTCTTTTTCATACTTCTCAAGAGTCGGACGTTTAAACTCCTCGAGTTCTTTTTCACTCATCTGCGTCTTGCCTGCTGCTTTTAATTGATCCTGTTTTACTGTCGCAAGTACGTTTGCTGCCTGCTCTCCACCCATGACTGAGATGCGTGCATTGGGCCACATGAACAAGAATCTTGGGCCGAAAGCACGTCCACACATGCCATAGTTACCAGCACCAAAGGAACCGCCAATAACAATCGTGTATTTTGGCACCTGCACTGTTGAGACTGCGGTAACTAATTTTGCTCCGTGCTTGGCGATGCCTTCGTTCTCATACTGTCGCCCGACCATAAAGCCGGTGATGTTTTGCAAGAAAACCAAAGGAATTTTTCTTTGGCCGCACAATTCAATGAAGTGAGCACCTTTTACTGATGATTCTGAAAAAAGAATCCCATTATTGGCCACGATCCCCACGAGATATCCGTGAATCTTCGCGAAGCCACACACAAGTGTAGCTCCGTAATTTTCTTTGAACTCTTGGAACTCAGATCCATCAACCAAGCGTGCGATGATTTCTCTCACGTCAAAAGGTTTACGAGTATCACTAGAGAGAATTCCATAGATCTCTTCGCTGGCAAAAAGTGGTGGTTTGACGGAGCTCGAGATAAATTTCTTAGGATTGCTCGACTGATAATTAAGTGTTGAAACAATGTCTCGGCACTTAGCGAGTGCTTCTTCTTCATTTTCTGCGAAGTGATCAGCCACTCCGGACTTTGATGTGTGTACAACTGCACCACCTAAATCCTCGGCACTCACTTCTTCTCCTGTAGCCGCTTTCACCAGTGGTGGGCCTCCAAGAAAGATCGTTCCATTGTTTTTAACAATAATCGTTTCATCACTCATCGCCGGCACATAGGCTCCACCGGCCGTACATGATCCCAGCACCACCGCGATTTGCGGGATGCCCATAGCACTCATTTGTGCTTGATTAAAAAAGATGCGACCAAAATGCTTTTTATCTGGAAAGACTTCATCTTGTTTTGGCAAAAAAGCACCACCTGAATCCACGAGGTAGATACAGGGTAGATAATTCTCACGAGCAATTTCTTGTGCCCGCAGATGTTTCTTTACCGTGAGAGGAAAATAAGTACCGCCTTTGACTGTGGCATCGTTGGCGACAAAAAGACATTCTACTCCGTGAACTAAGCCAATTCCCGTTACCATGCCGGCAGCTGGTACATCGTCGTCATAAACACCCTCAGCAGCCAGAGTACTGAGTTCGATGAATGGCGAGCCCGCATCTAGCACGAGATCAATGCGTTCGCGTGCCATGAGTTTGCCACGTTTTTTATGCTTAATCGTGGCATCTACCCCTCCACCCTCACGAGCTTTTTCAATTTTACTTCTGAGCTCCAAGGCGAGGGACTTATTGATTTCAAAATTATGTTTGTATTGTTCGGATTGAGCAGAAATGCTCGAGGAAAGTGGTCTCATAAAAATGTTCCAAAGTGAATTATATTGATGATTTATGGTATCTTAAGGGTCTTTTGAATGGCAATTATTCAGCGCAGACAAATGGCCAGGCGTGATCAACAAAGCCTTCAAAGTAGTACTGATTCAAGAGCTGAAACTCAAAAAACTCATCTAATGATTCATTCTTTGTTGTTGATTGGGTTTCTCCAGTTGCATCATTCCAAATGAAGTATTCAGGCTTTGAGTTTTCCTGCCAAAAAACACCCCTATTACCAGAAACATACTGCCAACCAGGCTGGAGATAGTGGAAAGCACGACCACGGCCGGGTGCAAAAACACTTTCTCCCCCACAAACTATTCCTTTAGCAGGTATATCTAAAAAATCGAGCACCGTGGCCGGTATATCGATATGCTGGGTGACTTTCTGTGCGAGCTTTGGATCAAATTTGACTTGAGGATGATAAATAATTAAGGGTACGCGGTAGTTACCAAGACTGTTGTTAAACTTTTTACCGATCATCTGATGAGTGTGATCTGCAGTAATGATAAATAATGTGTTGTTAAAGAATGGCTCTTTGGCTGCGGCCTCAAAAAACTCACGCATCATTTCGTCGGTATAACGAATAACGGGATGGATATCAAGTTCGGTTTTTGGGAATTTATTTCGGTACTCAGGAGGGAGTACAAATGGATGGTGAGAGCTAACTGTAAAGATACCTGAAAAGAATGGCTCTTTATATGTTTTGATTTTTGAAAGGAAGAATTTTAAAAAGGCCCCGTCATATATACCCCAGTGATTATCAAAATCACTGGCTGGGCCGGGATATTCTTCGCGAGAAAAATATTCATCTACTCCACGAGCAAGAGCATAATTTCTGAATCCCATCGAACTGTAGTGAGATCCATGAAAAAAAGTTGTCCCATATCCAGCCTCCTTAAGTCTTCGTGGGAGACCTAGGATGGGCATAGCCTGTGGGGAGGAGCGAGAGAAAGGAATATCTTGAATGGAAGGGACCCCGTCAAAAACAGAAGAGAGAACTTCAATGGATCGGCGACCATTGGCAAAATTGCGTGAAAAGAAGAGACCTTTTTTTCCAAGCTCAGTCAGAAAAGGTGTGTATCCTTGCTCAAAGTACTCGAGCGAAAAACTCTCGAGCAGAATCAGCACAACATTATGCCTAGGCTTACCTGGATACTGAGCCTTCTGTCGGAGGCTCAGAAGCTTCGACTCTAGTTCTTCAGGGGTGAACCATGTGCGCTTCTCTACTCGAGGCAAGTTAAAGGTGCGAAGGAAATGAAAAGGAGTATTGAGCGTAAGGTGGCCTAACTCAGGAGCTCCGTCCGTGAAAGCTGCGATGATGTTTATGGATCTATCTTGCAAACCTCCACGAATTCCTACAAACACAAGCCCAAGTGTAAACACGTAGGCAGGAATCGCCCCTCTCTTGAGAGATAATTCTTTCTTAATGGGTAGCTTCTCCAAAAGTTTATCGAGTCGATATACCAGCACACCTACAACGGCGACAGCAAAAGGCACATACCAATAGTAAATAGTGAGCTGTACAATTTGATCCTGAATATCTTTTTGAATGCTCGTGAAAAATTCTCGCGACATTCTTTTCCCATTGAAGGGAAAAAGAATTACATCTGCACCGCCTGCAATAAGAAAAATCGAATTAAGCATCAAAAAAAGAACTCTTTCTGTGCGAATAACTTTATGTTTCAAAAGTAGCATCACAAAAACAGGAGCATTAATCCAAAACAGGGCAGCTAAATCAAAACGAATTCCATGCACAAAAGCACTTAGAATCTGAGCAGTCGTCTGATTGGCAAATGATTCATGATTAGCAAGATAGAAAGCCAATCGAATCCCACTATAAATAAAAGTGAGAATTGATATTCGGACTCCTAAGATAGCTAAATCTTTTATTTTCATAGGCAAAAAAAAAGCCCCGACTTACGACGGGGCTTTATAAAAAAAGAGGGTGCATCTTGCTAT
>DIVA01000106.1:648-66285 GCA_002435705.1 Bacteriovoracaceae bacterium UBA6144 | reverse complement strand
GAGAAATAGTATTAACGTCATCTAGTGAGAGATTCAGACCTGTTATGGAAAATTTTTGGATCATGGTTTTCTCAATTTATTAATTTGTTGATGATAGTTTCCTCGACCAGAGGAAAAGACGAAGGATCCCGCAACTAGATTATCTGCGCCCGCCCTAATCAGTTTTTGGGAGTTGAAATCGGAAACACCACCATCAACCTGGATGGTAAAATTCAAATTTTTCTTTTTTCTAATCGCCGCGAGCTCTTCAACCTTGTGAATTGTGCCATCAATAAAACTCTGCCCACCAAAACCAGGATTGACTGACATTAAAAGAACAAGATCCACTTTTTCAAAAATAAAATCTTCAATCACCCGTAAAGAAGTTGAGGGATTAAGTGAGATGCCAACACTGGGATAGAGTTCTTTGGCTTTTTGAATGAGGCGATCATGATGGGTGGCTGCTTCCCAGTGGAAGGTGAAATTATTAAGTCCTACGTCTTTAAACCAATCCATGTGATCCGAAGGATTGGTTACCATGAAGTGGGCATCGAGAGGAATACTCGTGATTGTTTTAAGCTTCGATACAACAACCGGCCCAAAGGTAAGGTTGGGTACAAAATGCCCATCCATAATATCCAAATGTAGCCAAAGATCTTTTTCCTTATTTAGTTCCAAGATATCTTGTTCAAGATTGAGAAAGTTAGCTGATAGAAGGCTGGGAGAGATAATCATTCTTGTGCCTTAGGTAAACTCGTTAAAATCAATTCAGACTTGTAACCATTGAGCAGTTCAATGTCGCTAGTTGCTTTTTTGCCTTCAAGTTGAACTCGGGTGAGCCTAAGGCAGCCATCCTTCGTCCCTACAATGAGCTGGTTGTGGTGATTGATCATTTTCCCAGCAGCAAGTTTGAAGTCATATGATTCAAGGGAGAGAATCTTAAGTCTTTTCCCAGAAAGAAATGCATAGGATCCCGGCCAAGGATCAGTGGCACGAAAGCGATTAATCAGCGCAGACGACGTTTGGTTGGTAAAATCAAGCCAGCCATCTTCTTTTTTGAGTGTAGGTGCAAAACTTACAAGAGATTCATCTTGAATTGTTTCATTAAGATTATTCGCTGCAATTTTATCAATCAACTCTGCCGTAGCAAGGGACGCGAGATGCTTTAGGCGTGTTGTAAGAAGACCACCCGTTTCGTAGTTAAAAATGGGGGTGGGGGCAGAAACAACAATATTACCCGCATCCATTTTTTTTACCATTCTTTGAATACTGACACCGGTCTGCGCGTCACCATTCCAGAGAGCATATTGAATGGGAGCGGCTCCCCTATATTTAGGTAGAAGTGAAGTGTGGATATTAAAGCATCCGAGTCTTGGGAGCTGGAGTATTTTAGAGCCTAGAAATTGAGCGAAAGCCAAAACGATGATGAGATCAACTTTTTCATTCGCCCATTTTTCTAGTAAATGATTTTCTTTATTAACGTTTTCTGTTTGAAAGTAATCGATCTTGTGTAGCTTGGCGTAGCTTACAACTTCGGGGGATTTAAGTTCTTGACCACGACCCGCTGGGCGATCGGGCATTGAAACAACACCAACTAATTCGATAAGTGGGTGATGCTGAAGCAGCTCTAAGGTTGCGACAGAAAAATCAGGCGTACCAAAGAAGAGTGTTTTAAATTTCTTCAAGCAACCACCTAAATTCTTTTCTTTTCTTTAATGAGTTTAGTTTTAAAAAATTTCTTTTTAAGCGGGCTTAAACGATCAATAAAAACAATCCCATCCAGATGATCGTTCTCGTGCTGTAAGCAGATAGAAAGAAGTTCGTCCGCCTCCAGGGTGAGCTTGTTTCCCTTGAGATCCTGGTACTCGACAGTCACAAGCTCTGCTCGTGTTACTTCCTCGTAAACCTCTGGAACACTGAGGCAGCCTTCTTTGAAAATAGTTGAGCCAGACTTTTTTGTAAAAACTGGATTTATAAAAACCATCGGGTTTAGATTACTAAACTCCATTTCTGTTTCACCATTTTTAAGTTCAACCTCATCGCGATCATAATCAACATCGACTACAAAAAGTCGAATGGACTGGCCGATTTGTGGAGCAGCCAAACCTATTCCCGGAGCATGATACATTGTGTAAAGCATGTCTCTTACAAGTGTTTCTAGGTTTGAATCAAAAACCTCCACCGGTTTTGCAACTTGAGTTAAAACAGGCTCGGGATAAGTGAATATCGGGAGCATTTTCCCTTCGAGAGTATAATTTTCAATTTTCATGCCCATTTTATATCACGGACCGAGGGGGATTAAAATGTCAGTTTCCTATGACGGACAAATGTTGAAAGGGAATAGCTTAGAAATAACGAGGGGATAAGGTACACAGCAAGCCATGAGGGTATTTTGCCACTTTGCCCAAAACTAAGAGAACTCGAAAAAAGTAACCAGAACGCCACAGTAAGAACCAATGTAAAGGCCACATTCATTCCAAATGAATCAGATCTTCTATTCGGTCGATAAAGTGAGCCCAAGGGTATAAGGGCAAAAACGAGACAACTCAAAGAGAGGGCCAGTTTCTGATGAAGCATAATGAAATACTCATTCGTATTGATACCCGTTTGAGAAATTTTATCTATCACATTTTTCAAGTTAAACCAGTTGAGTGTCGTGAGATCAGATTCAAACTCATTAAATTCATTTGGTGTCTCGGCGAGAGTAAGAACCACTTTCTTTTCGCTGGTAATTATTGGAAATCGGTTTCCACTTAGTTGATCAATTTTTTTTGCATTAATAAGTGTCCAAGAGCTTCCGTCAAAAGCAGCCCTGGTTGCAATGAGTTGATGGGAAAGAAGTCCCTCTGGGTTAAAGAAAAAAAGCTGTAGATTTGTTAAGGTATTATCTTTTTTATCAAAAGAAGAAAAGGTTCCGAAATAATTTTGGCTTTTAAACCAAAATTGACCACCATCTACCATACTGCGAGTGAGATATTTTCCCTCTGATAAGCGCGATCTTTGTATCTCGGAGCGCTTGACGTTGTTGGCATATGGCTCAATGTATCCGAGATTAATAAACTGTAGAAGCACAACGCTGAGTGAGCAGGTGGCGATGATTTGAGTGATTCTTCCGTAAGAAAACCCTGCAGCCAGTGCTGCAATTAGTTCGTTGTGAGACTTAAGTTTGTTGAGTGAAAAAAGTGTTGCAAGCAAACACGTTACGGGCAGCATTTTTCCTGTAAGGTCAGGCATCTTAAAGGACCATTCAAGAATTGCACGCGCCCCATCGCGACCCATAAGAAATGCATTAATGATATCTGCCGTTGTGATAAGCAACATTAAAGCCGAAATTGAACCGATAAGGGCTTTAAACCATTCTTTGATAAAGAGACGTGAGATCAATTTCATTTAATTAGTATATGACGATGAAGCAATCTTGAGAACAAACTTAATCCATAACGAAGGGGAGGGGTAATAATTTTTGCCAGAGTAGGATTCTTATCAAGTAAAGAGACGAATTTGGGCGAATGTAAATAATAAGTCCTAACAAAGACGCGACCCAAGCTTTTGTTAATAATCATGGCCCGGAAATTTCGTAAATTTTCCGTGTGGGGATGATCTTCCCCAAAGCAGTGCGTGGCTATATAGCATTTGCGACTTTTGACAAAAATTTGTTGGTATGATTTGAAAAATAAATCGTGGTTTTTAAATTTAAATTTCCTCAAGTGCTTTCGGCACATCTCAGAATTTACAACCTGGAAGGGTTGATTGGCTGAAAATAAAACAAACTGATCAAGGCACTTGGCTAAATCATCTTGAAACTTTCCGGTGGCATCATAGACCTTTGCCAACTCAAAATACAGATTAGAGATCATTAACATTTCTGTAATATCTTTATTTTTATCAAAATGATTGGGATGAAGTTCATAAATGCCGGGGATTTTATTAACCTCAGCAACAACTTCAAGGTACTCCGTGTATTTTCTGATTGCAGTCAGAAAATCGCCCTTGCTAAAAGCATGCTTACCAATCTTTACGTTACTAATTCGAGTGTCATATTTATGTTTAAGTATAGCGATGTGTTCACGCTCTTTAAGCGAGTCTCGCACTTTCTTTTTGTAATTATTGGCCGATGAGGACATATGCTACCTCATCGACTCTTTGGGTAAGTTTGTTGATTAAAATCTCAAATGAAAGGCAAAGCTTGCGTCAGTGATTCTCTCTCTCTCATAAAGTAGACCAGGCTTATCAGTTAAGCGACGAGATGTTTTCATGGCAAACTCCGCTCCTAGCTTTGGGCCAATCCAGGCCACCCCCCAGGACTCACCTTCTAACAGGAGTGATCTATCCTGGTATTTTCCGCCACGGACATATACATCACTCAGGAGGGCCAACTGAAGGGCCCCACGCCAAATTCGACTATCGTTAAAATCTTTGGTGGGGTTACCACCAACATCGAAAATAAAAACAATCTTTTCGGTTAGATTAGCTTGAGTTCCCAAAATAGCCCTATTTTCATCGCGACTGGCGCGAGTTGGGTCTTCCCACACACCACCGATAATTAGACCGGGATGATAAATATACGTAAACCCGAGCGTCAGTGGATTTGAGATCCGGCTTCTGTTCGCTTGAGCCGAGTAAGTGGTGTCCTCTGTGTATTTATACAAAACACCTACAGAAAGATTATCGTAAACAAGCGTTGAGACTGTGGCCGTCAGGCGTTTGCGTCTTTGTCCGTCTTCTCTTTGATGTTGGTAGCTTAATCCGCCTTTCACCTCAGATGAATTATCAAAAAGATAAAAACTCTCAGAGCTATTAAGTTGACCAAATGGGTCGGCGTCAGTGACTCTTTGGGGAGAGCTATTTCCCAATTCTGCATTATTTTTTTGATAGGAAATGAAAGTGTCCTGGAAGAATGCGACAGGGGCGGGATTCAAAATGGCCGATTCGGCTACTAGCATAGAGCCCACGCCTGCTCCAGAAGTTGAGTGAAGACGTGTTGTTTGTAGTGGCCTGATAGAAGCAATCGATTGTGCTTTAGCGTCAGAAATAAAAATCAAAAAACCAATCAGAAAGAACAAGTGCATAATGGCAACCAGTGATAATGTGCTATAGAGTCTATTATCAAACTAACCATATCTCATGGAGAACTCAAGGATTTTCATGAAAATCAAAAAAGCGATAATTCCCATCGCGGGTAAGGGCACTAGATTTCTTCCGGCGACGAAACAAATGCCCAAAGAAATTATCCCCATAATTAATATTCCAATGATCCATCACGTAGTGCTTGAGGCAGTCGAATCGGGAATTGAAGAGATTGTGTTTGTTACGGCATCGGGAAAATTTTCAGTTGAAGACTATTTTGATAGAAATTACGAGCTTGAGCACTTCCTTGAAACGAGAGGAAAACTCAAAGAGCTAGAGTTGATTCAGAAGATTGGATCAATGGTTAGCGTGGTCAGCGTGAGACAAAAACAGCAATTGGGATTGGGTCATGCCGTCCTCATGGCGGAAAGCATGATGGGGGATCAGCCCTTTGCCGTGCTATTGGGTGATGACATAGTTAAAAATGCTACTCCCTGCACGAAACAGTTGATAGATGTTTCCGTAAATAATGCCGGGGCTCCCGTGATCGGAGTGATGAATGTAAGTCCTGAAGAAGTTCATCGTTATGGTGTTGTGAAGGGAGAACTAATAAAGGGAACAAAAACTCTTTTAATGGAGTCAATGGTAGAGAAGCCAAAAAAAGAATCTGCGCCCAGCACCCTTGTGACACCGGGAAGATATATCCTAACTTCAGATATATTTGAGTTACTAAAAAACATTCCACGTGGTGCAGGTAATGAATACCAACTCACCGACGCGATTAATCTTTTGTGCAATAAAAGAAAAGTCTACGCCCATCAATTTGAGGGAGAAAGATACGATACTGGCAACGTAATGGGCTACCTTGATGCGACTGTTGACTTTGCCCTACGAGACACCGAAACAAGAGATGGCATGATTGAAATCATTAGAAAAAGATTTAAAGCTCATGGAGTAAGTTTATGAAAAGATGGCTTCTAATTGTCTTTGTTTCTCTCTCTGCTCACTCATATGTGCCAACAGTGGAAAGTCTATTTCGTAATGGCAACAATCCGGATCTCACACAAAATGCGGCGATGGTGACACTTAAGATAACTCCTGTTAATCCCTTGGCTGAAAAAAATGAACAAGCTCAGGGACAAAGTACATGGGTAAAAATAATTTACCATCTCGGAGCTGGCGGAAGAATAAAACTGAGTCAATTAACTTACAAAAATGCAGGCTTTGTAGATTCTTCAGCCGAGAGTAAGGTTTTTTTCTCAGAACTCTCTCCCAACTCATTTGATCAGAGCGTAGAAATGAGTGAGAGGGGGCTGTTCTACTCCATCATGAATAGTCTTATTATTAATGATGGGTCTTTTATAACTCAATTTCTTAAAACACGAGGAATAAACGTTGCCTTGAATCGTGAGCTCATTAACCAAGAAAAAAAACAACTTCTTGAAAAGCACAGGCTTTGGCTGATCAAAACAAAGGGCGGGAGACAGAAAGAAGCCGAAGAGTCACCCCTGACTCCCGTGTCAGCGATTGAGCGTGAAAAGGTAAATCAAACAATGGCCCTCCCGATGTACGCCTCTACCGGTCAAATGGGCTTGGTGCGCTTTGAGGGTGAGGCTGCTTGGAATGTTAAGGCGGATGCATTTGAGGCATGGGTCGGAGATTCAAATCGTGACCTAAAGCAGATCGTATATAAAACTTCCTCGGGGGAAACTGAGTTCGTTGCAAAAGATTACATCAAGTACAACGGAACGACGCCAATGCCGCGCCTAATAGTTTTTAAAAACTCAAAAGATCAGTACTACAATATTGAACCCATTGGTATCAGATATTTTAATGAATCAGGACAAGAGTTGGTTAACAGGCTAAAGCGCTATGACAAAGAAGTGAAAGTATCTAGAGAGCCAGTAGCTAAGCCCTACTTCATATTTTAAATGTTTGCAAAAATTGCAGTTGATTATCCCATAAAAAATCTGGGACTGACTTATCGGATCCCGGAGGGCCTTGAGCTCATGGTGGGGGATATTGTCGAAATTCCGCTTGGAAAAAGAGTGGAGCTTGGCTGTGTTTTGGAATTTGAACAAAGCGTTGATGAGAAAATTAAGATAAAAGATGTAATCAGCAAAAGAGAAGATTACCCTCGCCTTGAAAAAAATTCTCTTGAGCTCTTTATTTGGATGTCTCAGTATTATCACTACAGTGCAGGCAAGCTCATTATCGACTCACTACCCTTGGCGAAGAAACGACCAAAGCCTCTTGAGCCTGTTCCCTCGATAAAGAATACGACTCCCATAACGCCCAATAAAACACAGCAAGAAATAATTGATGGGATTTCTGAAAAGATTGAGACCTTTTCGAAGCATCTTATTCATGGTGTGACCGGAGCCGGAAAGACAGTTATATATCTTGAGCTGATTAAAAAAATCATCGCTCAAAATAAGTCAGCCCTCTATCTTCTGCCAGAGATAAATCTGACACCTCAATTTGTTGCAACCTTTAGTCAGTCAGTTGACTGTGAAATTTACACATTTCACTCTGAGGTGACAGATTCTCAAAAGTTCAATATCTGGCACAAGGCAAGTTCGACGGAAAAGCCAGTGCTTTTCATTGGTGTACGAAGCAGCGTATTTTTACCTATTAAAAATCTCGGACTCATCATCATTGACGAGGAACATGATAACTCTTTCAAGCAGGATGATCGTTGCACCTACAATGCTCGCGATGTTGCTGTTAAAAAAGCGCAAATAACAAATTGCCCTGTTATTATGGGGTCGGCGACACCGGCGCTGGAAACTTATAATCATTTTAAGAGCTCCACAAATCCTATTAGCAAGTATTGGAAACTAGAAAACAGAGTTGAAAACGCCACTCTTCCTGAAATTGTATTACTTGATACGAGAACCAAGTCTCAAAGCGAAGAGGATGTATGGCCATTTCATCCCGAAAGCATTCAGGTGCTTAGGGATGCTGTCGCAAAAAATGAGCAGTGTTTGGTTTTTATCAATCGACTGGGCTACGCAAACTATGTTCAGTGTCGAGCATGTGGGCATCAGTTTTTTTGTAAAAACTGCTCAATCACACTGAGATACTTTAAACAGAAAAACGTTTTAAGTTGTCAGCACTGTGAATATCACGAGCCTATGCCCCAAGGCTGTCCAGAATGTTCAAATCTAACTCTTTTACAAAAGGGTTTTGGAACTGAAAAAGTTCAGGAAGTACTAAGAAGAATTTTACCCTCAGTGCGTACTGAAAGATTTGACCGTGATATCATTAAAAATCTCACTGAGTTAAAAAGAAGATTGGATGAATTCCATCGAGGCGATGTTGATATATTGGTGGGAACCCAGATGCTTTCCAAAGGACATAACTTTAGAAAGGTTAAAAGAGTCATCATTTTAGGCGTAGATAATCAGCTCAATCTTCCAGACTTTCGTGCCAACGAGAAGATTTATCAGACGGTCGTGCAAGTTGCCGGTCGCGCTGGTCGCTATAGTGATGATGGAAAGGTCTATATACAAACAGCCAACCCCGAAGCCCAGCTTTTTGAAATAATCAAACAAGGATCTTTTGATGGTTTCTATAAAATAGAATTACCCATCCGCCAACTTTGCGAATGCCCTCCGTTTTATAAGATCGCTGTGATGTATTTCAGTGGAAGGGATCAAAGTAAGCTGACAGTGTTTGTGACTCAAAAAATTGATGCTGCTCTGAAATCTATGCAAAGACAGCACTTTCCTGAAGTTTTAATTTTGGGACCCAGACCTGCCCTTTTGGAAAAACGAGCGAATCAGTTCACATGGACGGTTCTTTTAAAATCAAAAGATTTTAATCAGTTGCATAATCTTATTCAGACATTTGAGTCTAATATTCAAATAATTTCAGGTGTTTCACTTAAAATTGATATCGATCCTCAACATATTTCCTAAATCAAAATTCAAGTCTTTTGGCCTAACCACCGAAAAGTGGGTGTGTTTACTCAGGCATGACCGAGGTTGGCTTATGAAATATATTTGGAATTTTGCCCTTATTGTCTCTTGTTTCACCCCTATGGTGGTGAATGCGCAAGGGTTACTCGAGGGACTTCTCTCCTCTCAAACGGATCCCGGTCCAAGGGCTTCAGGAGGATCAGGATCAGGTGTTCCTGTTTCAAATCAACCAGCGCCCATTCCATCAGTCAGCTCTACCGCTTCATCACAAAACTGTCCCTCCTCAGGTCAAGTCACCGTGCCCTTGCAATTTATTCAGGCCATGCAGCGAACCCGTGGTGCCAGTTTGCAAGTTAGTCACGATGTAGCCGTGAATCGCATGCAGATTAAAGGCGGAGACTTTTTATCTAATTGTAATGGAATGCTCGAATGGGGCCTAAGAAATCCGACCACGCAATTCCCACAATATGTTGTGGAGTTAAAAATCAAAACTTGTGGCGCGGCTTCATGCCCTTTCACTGTAATGGAGAAAGATGCTAGTGGCAGCTCCGTTGAAAAGCAAATTACGGTTGCACCATCCTTTGATGGTTTTAAGCAATGTCTTAAAGAAACAGGTGTCCTCAATGAGAGTGGCGGTGTTGAAGCAAGTAAAATGGTTATCCGCGATTTGGATATCTCTTTTGATCGTGTTTCACAATCTGCGCCTGTTTGGTTCGGCTCTCATCTTCCAGAAGCGAAAGCTGTTTATCGCAAACAGGGTGAAAGTGGCTGCTACCATTACGAGGATATCCGCCAGGGTGGCGTTAATATTTATTCCCAAGAAGATAGCGAGCGCATGCGCTTAGATGAGCAGGCTCAGCTTATCTGTCAGAGTGGGAACTATAGACATATTTCAGACTTCATCGATCGCTACGGCCAGTACTCCGGTACACTGAGTGCCATCCGTGACGAACTTATTTTAAAAGACTACCGCGCACTTGCTGAAAAAATTCGCAAGAATGAAGATATTCAAACAGAAGACTTTTCAATCATCTCCGATTTTCAGCGTTATGTTGTTGATCCACTCACGAATCGTATAGCTTCTGTTCATGAGGAAATCGGGCGCCTTCCATCGGGAAGCGCTGAACGTCGTCGCAAGGAAGCTCAGCTTCAAGATATGATGAAACGTTTAGCCTCATTTAGAAATGCTCCTTTTATTGCACAAGGCGATGTTGATAAATTAATGGCGAAAGGCTTTTTTGAAGAGGCTTCGTCTGTGAATACAATCCACCTGACGGCTCAACACTTTGGTCGATTGGGTGTAAGCGAGAGAGGTGTTGCCATTACACCGAGAGTGGCACGCAATCGTATCCAAGAAGGTATAAGCCAGTTTAATGCTACACTCGTTGATCGCAAGCATGAGTATGAAGTGAAGACGGGTCGCGTGACCGGTGAGTCAGACTACTATTACGATCTGGCTGCTCAACACAGAAGAAATATTCAAATCAGAACTGCTAACTATCAAGCAGAGATCACCACAGAAGCTCAGCGGATTCAGCCCCCTCAAGGGTACTGTTATCGCTATTTCAGAAATACACAAAAGTGTGTGAACGATTCGATGTTGAGAATCAATGAACTAAGAGAACAACTTCGCCTCAGCAATCAAGCAGATGCTGCGATTGCAGAGGACTTACTCAAGAAGTCTCAACGATATGAGGAATGGGAAGCAGAGGGGCGTCGCTATGTAGCTTCTCAATCTGGTGAGGAAGCTCCTCAGGAAGAAGCTGGCCCGCGCCGTGATAGACCCGAGGGTCCAACTGTAGAGGCCCCACGCGCCGATCGCAGTGGAGAGCAACAGCAGGCTGATAATGGCCAGTATCAATTTCAATTCAATAATCCAATGATGCAAGGCCAGATGCCTACTCAGCAACCTGGGATGATTCCAGGTCAACAGCAGTTTAATCCCTATGCACAACAACAGCAGTGGGGAACTCAACAGTTCATGGCCCCTTGGTGGCAATCTCAGATGCCCCAACAGCAAGGCTTCAATCCCTTTATGCCTCAACAGCAGCAGGGGATGGGGATGCAAGGTCAGTACTCATTTAATTTTGGACAAGCCCAAACAGCTATGAATCCTTGGTCACAACAAGGCATGCAAATGGGTTATGGTGGAAATATGTTTGCTGGTCAACAGAACCCTTATCAGTGGGGTGGTATGCAGCCTCAAATGCCGATGGGTGCAGGGTTCGGTCCTCAGTCTTATTATCAAGGTGGGCAGGGCTACGGGAATATGACTGGGCAAGGAATGTTTACTTTCAGATAAACGCATTCAGGTGCCAGCCTCCGTCTAAGATATCTTAGACGGAGGCTGGCACTTTTTTTTAGAAATCAATTCCAAGTCTCATGCCAGCACCCAACACATTTGTTGTCGCAATCTTGGTCGCGCTGTTAGAGAAGGTGTAGTAGTCACCCACAAGCCAATAAGCCAAAAAGCCAGAAACATTGACGTTCGGATTCCACTGGTAGTTGAAGCCCAGATCAATCTCCGTACCGTAATCATCAGCTTGATCGGCAGCGGCTACGAATCGATAAGCTTCTTCATGGTGCCAAGCCTTTGATCCATTCTTAGCTGTCTCCATGGCCGTGGCCATGATTGCGGCCATGCTCCAGGTCCATTTGTCAGTTTTGTAATGAGCGTGAAGTTTAAAGAAGCGAGCATTGGTGATACCAGAGTCAAAAATACTTCCACGCGCTTCATTGAAGGCTGAGTAGTTATAGCGGAACATGAGTTCAGCAATATGATAGTTGGGGTTTAGTTGGAACCCTTCGAAAGTTGAAGTGGCACCGTTATCCCCACCAACTTGACCGGCATGAAGACCATATTCCCATTTTTTGCTTGGTGACCAGTTTGTTTCAAGTAAGATGGCCGTACTTGAAATGCTGGACTTCTCGGTAGATGAATAAATATTTCCAAACTGACCAGAGAGGATAGGGACTTCAAATTTTATATCAACCGTTTCCCAGCGCTTTTCAAAATAGATATCAATCAAAGTCACGTCGGTTCCACCGCGGGCAAAGGTTGTGGCATTGGCTGCATCTGGATTGTTTTCCGGGTTACTTCTGTAAAGACCATTGAGTTCATTAGATCTCTTGGTATAAGCCACAGAAGCCACGGTATTGGTGCTTTTGTTGTCGTAGGCTGCAATTAAACCCATCTCACGAGCATCGGCTTGCCCGTTGGGTTGTGCTCTCTCGTTTGTTCCAGAAGCCCCTGCACCAAAAGAGTTCAACCTTGCCCAGTGGGGGGTCAGGGTGAAGTTCCCAATACGCATCTGGCCTTCGAGACCATCGTACTGAGTATAAAAGCGATCAAATGTTCCACGCCCCTCATGGAGAACAGCTCCTAAGCCGTAACCCTTGGCGTAGCGGCCAACTTTCACTAGCGCTGTATCAGCGTAAAGCTCGGCATAGAGTTGATTCACGTTAAGTTCTGAGCGTTGTGCCGGAACCGTATTGTAATAGGCACTTGTTCCACGCCCAGCTTGATTTTGAGTGGTGTTATCACCCAAAAGTCCTCCGCGAGCATAGCCAGTTGAGAGCTCGCCCTTCACTGAAACAGCATCGTTGACGATGAGATGAGGGTTAAGCTTAAAAATATAGGAGTGAAAAAGAGCTGAGTCATCACCTGATTGGATGCCCTGTGTTCCATCTTCAGCTTGAGGAGTCGCAGTTGCTCTCTTATCAATCGCATCATTGGTGCGACGAAAATTATTCACCATGATGGTATCAAAAGCGAGTGATCCGTTCCAGTCGATAGGAATGGCCAGGGCCGGAAGGGATACAAGTGTGAAGGTCAGGGCCAATAGCTTTTTGGACAAGTGCACAATAACTCCTTTCAATAACCAAAACATGTTTGAAAGACGATAAAGCAAAGCCTTGGACTCTGTCCAAAAAAAGGTCCTGTAGGTGAGGGATCTAAAATAATGATTTTGCACGGCATCTTCCTTGCCAAAAGTTTGGGGCCACGTTACATTCTGAGACACAATTTTTTGTAAGTTCTGTAGGGGTGTCGACAAGTGGTAAGTCAGCAGATTTTGATTCTGCCATACGCAGGTTCGATCCCTGCCACCCCTACCACTTTTTAGCATTGCTCACCCATGAGCCTTAGAGGAGAAAGCGTGAGACGAATTGTCTTAGTATCCGGGTCCTCCATCCCTCAGCTCTCAAAAAAAATCTCTGAATTTCTTGATGTCCCTCTGGTTAATCCTCAAATACGAAAATTTGCAAACGGTGAAATCTACTGTGAAGTTGAAAAGAACGTGCGTGGCGCAGATGTTTTCATCCTGCAGTCCACCTGCGCTCCGGTCAATGATTCCTTGATGGAGTTGTTGATCATGATTGATGCTCTTAAGCGAGCTTCAGCCAATTCAATCACAGCTGTTATTCCTCACTACGGTTATTCGCGCCAAGATAGAAAAAATGCTCCCAGAACTCCCATCACAGCAAAGCTGGTGGCGGATCTCTTAACGGTGGCGGGAACTTCTCGAGTCATAACGATGGATCTGCACGCGGGTCAGGTCCAGGGTTTTTTCAATATTCCTTTCGATAATATTTTTTCTTCACCAGTAATCCTTGAGCACATTCGTAAAAATATTTTGCGTGATTCAAATAATCTCATTTGTGTTTCTCCCGATGCGGGTGGTGTTGAGCGTGTCCGTCACTATGCAAAGAAACTCTCAACTGAAATTGCCATGATTGATAAACGTCGTACGGCTCCCAATGTAGCCCAGGCGATGAATGTCGTGGGTGATGTGAAAGGCAAAGACTGTATTATTATCGATGATATGATTGATACTGCCGGAACACTCGTCCAAGCCGCTCAAGCCCTCAAGAAAAATGGAGCACAAAGAGTCTTCGCTGCAGCCACACATGCCGTTTTCTCTGATCCTGCCCTCACTCGCATTGCTGAGTGTGCTGAGCTTGAAGAGGTGATCATCACTGACACCATTCCTCTCACGGCGGAAGGTAGAAAAATTGATAAGATAAAAGTCGTTAGTACTGGCGACATCTTGGCCAAAGCCATCCATCGTACATTTAATCACGATTCAGTTTCGTCGCTTTTCATCTAGCAATGTTTCGTCTTGTCGTAGGGCTTGGAAATCCAGGGCGCGAGTATGATGAGACAAAACACAATATTGCGTGGATGTTGTTTAAGAGCTACCCCCCTCTTCAGTCTGCTAATTGGAAAACAAAATTTAAAGGTCTTTATTCCGATGTAGAGATTAAAGGCAATAAAGTCACTTTTTTGCTACCACAGACCTTTATGAATCTCTCTGGTGAGTCGGTTCAACCTTTAGCTGCGTTTTATAAAATCCCATTGAATGAAATCCTCGTGGTCCACGATGAGTTAGATATCCCCTTCGGACAAGTTCATTTCAAAATGGGCGGTGGACTAGCTGGCCACAACGGTTTGAAGAGTATCGCTCAATGTATGGGCTCTGATCAGTTTGCCCGCATGAGAATAGGAATTGGGCGCCCGGTGCATGGAAGTGTATCAGATTGGGTTTTAAGTGGCTTCTCAAAGGAGCTGCAAGAATGGATGCCCGAGCTTTTCAAAAAGCTTCATGGCCCCTTGGAAGATTGTGTGATATCCGGTGTGAATAAAGCATCGGCAGTGAATAAGAAAGATTTGATTTAAGAGGATAATTTTATGGGTTTAAATGTTGGTATCGTGGGTCTTCCAAACGTGGGTAAATCCACCATTTTCTCTGCCCTGACCTCTGCTCCGGCAGAAGCAGCCAATTATCCCTTTTGCACCATTGAACCCAACGTGGGTGTCGTGCATGTTCCAGATCATCGCCTCAAGAAGCTGTCAGACATCGTGAAGCCGGAAAGAGTTGTTCCAGCGATCGTTGAATTTGTCGATATCGCGGGTCTTGTGAAAGGAGCCTCAAAGGGTGAGGGACTTGGGAACCAGTTTTTGGGTCACATCCGTCAGGTCGGAGCGATCGCTCATGTGGTTCGCTGCTTTGAGGATAATGATATCATTCACGTAGCAGGTAAGATCGATCCCATTTCTGACGTGGAAGTGATTAACATTGAGCTCGCTCTCGCAGACCTAGAAACTGTCACAAAAAGACTTTCAAACCTAGAACGCATGATTAAAAGCCAAGATAAAGTAGTCTCAACTAAGGCTAAAATTGCTAAGCCTGTTCTTGAGAATATGATTAAGGCCCTAGAGTCAGGCAAGCCCGCGCGCTCACTTGTACTCGATGAGCAAGAATTGGATTCTGTTTCTGATTTGCATCTCATCACGATGAAGCCTCTGATGTACGTTTGTAATGTGGACGAGGCAAACATTAAATCTGAGAATGAACACGTCAAGCGCGTGCGCGAGATTGCTGCTCGTGAAAATGCGAAGGTCATCACCATTTGTGGCAAAGTTGAAAGCGAAATTGCCGCACTTGAATCTCAAGAAGAAAAAGATGAGTTCTTGAAAGAAATTGGCATCGAAGAATCTGGTCTTTCAAAAATGATTCGTGAGGGCTATGAGCTTTTGGGAATGTGTACCTACTTTACTGCTGGAGTAAAAGAAGTGAGAGCATGGACCTTCCCTAAGGGTGCCAAGGCGCCACAGGCAGCAGGAGTTATTCATACGGACTTCGAGCGTGGATTCATCAAGGCCGAGATCTATCACTGTGAAGACCTGTTTCAATTTGGAAACGAAGGAAAAGTGAAAGAAGCTGGCAAAATAAGAATGGAAGGAAAAGAATACTTAGTGAAAGACGGAGATGTGATCCACTTCCGCTTTAATGTTTAAGAATTAAATCCAACGTTAACGTCAAAGATCGCATTAAAGGCTTCTTTGTCTGACAGCTCTTTTTTATCTTCAAGTACTTTGTAGAAGAAAAGATTTCTAAAAATGAGCTTTACGTAATTCCTTGTTTCAAGAAAGGGGATGTTTTCGATGCTCGAAAGCATGTCGTCTTTGAAGTATTGATTCTTCCATCGCTCGACTCTGTTTTCTCCTGCATTGTAAGAGGCAAGGACAAAAACAAGATTACCTTGATAACGCTTAATCAATTGTTGAAAGTACTTAGTACCAATTTCCATATTTGTCTGAGGTGCAACGAGCTGGTTGTCACTAAGGCCTTTCTTAAACCTCTTGGCCGTTGCGGGCATGAGCTGCATGAGGCCTCGGGCGCCCACTCTTGAGCGTGCGTTGGGATTAAAAACAGACTCCTGTCTGATTAATGACAATAAAACTAAGGGATCAATCTCTTGCCCAGACACAGAGCGATTAAGTTGTGTGTAAAAAGGGCGAGGATAAAGAATTTCTAAAAGGAAACGATTAAAGTAGACACTTTTTAATGTCAGCGCGCGGTAAATCACCTTGAATGAATCAAGGTAATTGTTTTCAAGGCCAATAAGTGAGGCCGTGATTAGGTAGCAATCACTTTGAACTTTTTTGGCAAGATCCTTTGAGAAGCGACTAGCAATTCCCGGTATGAAGTTTTTTTCAAAGCCGCTAACCTCTGCATTGAGAAATGCTTTGGAATCGAGCTTTGACCAAACTCTAATTCTCTTCCAGGCCTCAATCACAGATGGGTCGATTCCCTTAAGGGTGATAGTGGGTTTATTGTGCTCATCAATTTTTGAATAAAATTCAATAGACTTCGATTTCGGATGAAACTTACGGAGCGCTTTGGTGGCCATGATGGCATAAAAGCTAAGAGGATGATCTTCAATGGTTTGTTCCCAAAAATCTCTCGCGTCACTTTCTTTTTCATTTTTTTGGTAAACATAGGCAATCCAAAACTTAAGTCTTGAGTCATTGATCGTTTTGAATTGGGTATGTAGCTTGTTTGTTTCAATCCACTTAAGGCTGGACTTCCAATCTTCTTGGCTGCCCCAGACCCATAAACGGTAAAACCATGCATCTTCACGAAGATCTTGGCTTCCGTGAATAGCCACGAAGTCATAAACTTCTTGAGCGGCTCCTTCAAATCCTGCGCGCCATAAATTTTTTCCTAAATCACTCAAGCGACTAAGGGATGTTTCTTTTGAAAGCCGATTCATGTTGAGTGAAAGCCATGTTCGGATTTGCGTTACTTTTGCCTGAGTGTTGGCCGCATCATTGGTATCGATGATTTTATACGCCTCTTCGATCATGCGAGAATATTCGGCATTAAAGACCTGGAAAGTAGACTGACTATCAAGACCAGAGAATTGAACCTGTCGAGTGAGGTCTGGGGTGATTATTAATTCAGCGATGACGTCTTTTGGTATTTCTTTTTGCTTAGAAGATGAAAAATCAGTCACAAGATTTGTGATCACTAATTTGGCAGAATCTTGGCCTTCAAGTTTTTTTAAAAACCATACAAAATCATCGATGTTCTTGGTGGTAACAAAGTAGGACATATATTTTTTGAGAAAACTCAAATCATTCGGACTTAATCCACCGACCTTCTGAATTTGAGGCACCATTTTCTGTAATCCCAGCTGCCGACAAAACGATAGCCGTTGCAATAAAAGCTTTCTAGCCATGCCAAAGGTGGTTTTGAGTCTTTCGGACAAGCCCATGCAATGAGATGTTGTTTGTTCGTAGCTTAGATCGGGAAGGCCTTTTAGGTCTAAAAGCCATTCGTGAAAAATAGCAAAACGAGGGCTTCTGATTGAATCTTTAAGACCTTTATCTATTAAATAATTACTAGCGTAGCCCTTGCTCGCAATTTTATAAATCTGTAAAAAGTGATCATAAACGAGAGTGTCTGCATGTGTGATTTGTAGATCTGGGTGACTCGTGATCTTGTCCCACGTGAGAACTGCATCGGTTTCAGCCCGAAGTATTTGGATGTTTAAGAATAATAACAACACGAAAAACATTGTTGCTAGTTTACCATGACAAAATTAGGAGTTGGGAGTTATTGGTGACTTTCGAAACGCTTTTGCATTTCACTTAAGCGAGCATTAATCTCTTGTATAACGGGCTTTTTATCCTCGGGAACAACGAGTGCCAGATTGTTGATATAGCTGGTTACTTCAGTCAAGTAAGCCAGATCATCTTCGTGTTTATCAGCAAGGCGATCAAAGGCATTGTTAACCTCGTCGGCAACTTCAAAGAAATTGTCTCCGTCACGAAAACTTATGTGTGTTGGAGGCTCACCCTGAGCGATCCCACGCAAATAATTTGTGAGCTTGAACATGGGGCCTGCGATTTTATGCGTCAAAAAGATACAAATGATAAAAACAATGAGAATGTATATAAACTGATAGCCGGCGAGAAAAACAAAGAGCTCAGTTCTGGCTGCCTTGAGAGCTGTTTTGGCTTCAGGAGACATTTTGGTAAAAGTATTAAAAAGCTCCATGATGGTGAAGGGATAAATAAGGCTTGAGATCCAAACAAGTGAACAGATGACCAAACTAAATTTGATTTGAAATTTTGGATTGATAAGAAAAATGGATCTCTTGTAGACGGACAAAAAATAACTCCACGACAATAGTTATATTCATCATAATAGGATGAAAAAATTAGCGCCAGAAATATCTCAAACTTAAGAGGTTGGGCTACTTAACCAAGTAAACGTGTCAAGAATAGAGGAACGCCAATGAATGCTGAAAACATAAAATCCAGACTCAGTCATATTAAAAACCCAGTTACCCAAGCATCTTTCCACCAAGAGGATAGATGGAAGGAAATCTCAGAGAATTCAGGAAAAATCACAATTACCTATGATCGCGAAGGAATTAGTCCGCAGGACAAACGAGTGATCGAGGCGATGGTGGTTGAAGCATTAAAGGAATTTGCCACTCCCGACAATATTGTTTTAAAGACTGTTTCTAATAGCTCTGCAGATGTTTTCAAAGCCGTCGGCACACAAGCTCCAGCTGCCCAACCTGCGCAGATAAAAACTGGTCACGCTCAACCGATGGCAAAAAAATCTGTCCCAGGAGTTGGAAAGGTTGTTTGCATTGGATCTGGAAAGGGAGGTGTTGGTAAGTCTACCTTCACTGTCAATCTTGCCAGCTCACTGTTGCGGATGGGAAAGAAAGTAGGAATTATTGATGCTGATATCTACGGGCCATCAATTCCAATGCTCTTGGGTAAGAGAGAGCAGAAGCCTGTTGCGAGTGCAGACAAAAAAATTATACCAGTTGAATCTAATGGTTTGAAGTTCTTAAGCTTCGGACTTTTTATTGATGAGAAAGATCCAGTCATCTGGCGTGGCCCCATGCTGGGAGGAGTTTTAAATCAATTTCTTTTTGATGCTGATTGGAATGGCATCGATTACCTTTTGATTGATCTTCCACCAGGTACAGGAGACATACAGTTATCTATGGTGCAGAACTGCCACGTTGATGGAGCCATCATCATTTCCACTCCACAGGACGTGGCTCTCTTAGATGCAACCAAAGGCTTAGAGATGTTTCGAAAGCTCAATCTGCCGATCGTTGGTATGGTTGAGAATATGAGTTCATTTGTTTGTTCAAACTGCCAACATGAGCACCATATTTTTGGTGATGGTGGAGTAGAGAAAGCGAGTAAAAAATTGGATGTAAGTTTTCTAGGTGCCATTCCTCTTGAGTTGGAGTTAAGAACATCAGCGGATGAAGGTATGCCTTATATGCTTAATCCCAGTTATGAAGGTCGCTCTGTGAATCGAGCATTCACTGCCGTTTCCCAAAAAATTGATCAATATTTTAATCCAGGCAGTGAACCGAAATCAGGATTCCTTTCTAAACTCTTTCAAAGGTAAAAGATGTCTCTGAAGATTTTTGAGATTCTGGATGAGCAAGCTATGGTTAATTTCACCGGTAGAGTGAATATTCTCCAACAGACAAATCGGGAACTCTTAGGTGTTATTATCGTTAAAGATGGTGATGTCTTTCGTGCACACTATAAAGGCGTCCAAGGCCTTAAAGCTTTTTATAATATCATCATTGAAACAGCCTCAACCTTGCATGTCGATTTTATCGTTGAACCAGAAATTGTGGGTGAGGAAGACAAGCAGATCCACTATCCCTACTCTGTGCTCAAGAGTCGTGCTCAGGAGGTATTGGATCGCTATTCCAAGGTCGCAGCTCTGAGGCCTCCGCCACATGTTAAACTTCTAGCTAAAGCCTCAATACTTAATTCTACTGAAGACATAGGTGAGGCGGAATTTCAGGTTTTGTGCGCCCTGACAGAATGGAGCAAAGTAGAGGATTTATATCGCTATTGCCCCCTGTTGGACTTTGAAATTACTGAATCCCTAGTTAGCCTGCGACGCAAGAATGCCATAGAAGTTGTGGGGTCACGCTGATAGCCTCATGACAAGGTCATATAAAAAGGCCATGATGGTGCACCCTCAATACCAGTGGAGTAATGATGAAATCTCAAAAACAAAATGTCGGTGAACTCAAAGAAGTTAAAGTCATGATCGAAAAGAAAGTTGCTGAAGATTTTGAGCTCATGGCAAAAAACTCTGGAATCAAAATTGATGAATTAGTGGTGATTGCTCTTAAGCGATTCCGCTCAAGCCATCTTGATTACCTTAAGGCCACCCTCACTGTTGACTAGGTCCTAAGCTGTCTAAACTTTTGTCACTGTCTATTAATCATCAATGACCCCCGAAAAGGGGCCATTGATTTCAATCACTTAGCATCAACCCCCTGTTAAATCATTTGGCATCCTGCTTGCTTCTAAGAAGGTAACTTTTTAGGAGCTCATTATGGAAACCAATACTTTTAAGAGACCAGTGATAAGCTTATTAAGCCTCGGTTTCATTGTCCTTGGTGTTTATAATTCGGTTGTCATCAATTCAGACGCCTTTATGGATTCGCAAAACGTAAAGTTTGTTAAACGTTTAGATGAGATCAATGGCATCACGACAAAGGGTCGTCAACTTGCTCACGCAGGTGAGTGGGTAAAACTTAAGTCTGCTTCACAAAACACAGTTAAGGCACCTCTTGTTCAAGACAATTTAAATCTTAAAGCATCATCTTCACGCAAAGAAGTGATCGCATCGAGTAATCTTGAATCAACCGAGCCACAGGCAGCGATCCAGGAAGATCTAAGTCTTGAATTAGTAGAAGTTTTCAATGCCAAGAAATATCAACAGTCACTCAAGTCAACAGACTTTAATGGCTTACTAGTCGCCACAGACGGTGTGATTGATTCAATCAGTGTTTCTCTACCTAATAGTGAATCAATAAGTATTTCATTCGCTCAGATGGTAGGGAATGTTTTTGAGTACGATTATAACGGCCAAGTATTGAGCGGAATGCTTTACCAGATGGATAAAACCTCATACATGGTTACCCTCACAAATGGTCAGTTTGAAGGAACAAGATTAAAGTTTCAAGCGAAAGCCGAAGCTCAGGAAGATGTGGGCAATAGCAGTGAAGACTCTTATGGAAATAACGCTCAGATTGCAGAAAACAACAATGTTGAAATTGAATCAAATGATGCGTATGCCGCCATTATAAATGATGATGGATCTCAACAACAAATTGGAACATTTGGTGCTCCAGTTCAAGAGATGCAGGCCGAAGAAACAGCTCAAGCGGTTCAGGTTGATGATTCTCAAGTGTATGGTTTTAGATTTTAAACAAAAAAAAAGCTCCCTTCCGGGAGCTTTTTTTATTAGTTATCGAATTGTATCTGTAAATCTCATGCCACGATTAGCAGAATCAAGATGATCCTTAAGGCGAGTAGAAGGTGTTCCATCACCATTCCAACTAACGGAAATGCGGCCATACCAATCAGATGTGCGGCTTGTGCAAGAGGCATATCCACCATGCAACTGACCGATGACTCTGTGGTCTTGGTTAAAGAGTGGTGAGCCCGATGAACCTGGTTCAGTTGTGCCCTTGTCCCAGTCTGTTACGCGAACATGTGTACCGTTCTTAACAATATCATTTTTAAGGTACATGGTTGTCGTAGTTGGATCCATTTCAAATGAAATGCTCTTCTCGTCTGTAGCCGGGTGGTGAATAGCTACCGCCATAGAGGCTTCGTCTCCCGAGCGATCCCAACCAGCATAACTTACATTCCATTCAGAGCGTGGGGCAGTATTAAGTCTAACGAGTGTAAAGTCAGAGCGAGCAGAGCTAGCGAGAAATTGAGAGCCCGTGTTGAATTGATTCGAGCGATTAGCACGAGAACCACGGCAAGTAGAACGTTGGTAATTCCAATAAGTCACGAGGCTTGCTGCATTGGCAGCTGTGATGCCGCAATGATTAGCAGTCATAAAGTATGGCGTCTTATCATTTTGAGTATTGTTAACCATGAAGCCAGTGCAGAATGTAGATCCGCCGCGAGAGATCACTGCAACAGAGTCGATCTCCTCTCTCCACTCATCCCCCTCCGAGCAAGCAACATCAACGTTACATGCGCCAGCCTTAGCTGACTTTTGAGCAAATGTTCTAAAACCTTGGCCGACGCGACCTAATTCAAGCTCAACTAGATTCAATTCTTTTGCATCAACAGCTAACTCAATTGTTACATCGTCAGCAAGAATAACTGGTGTCCAAAGTTGACGGTCAACATTGTTATCCATCGCAGTGAAAGATCTCATGTTTTTTGAAAAATCACTTGAGTAGATCTTGAGTTCAGCTGATTCAGGAAGGTTGAACTTTGTAAAACCAAAGTTTAAAGAGACGGAGTTTGGCGCTACCACTCTGTGAGTCCACACCATCTTTCCATTCACTTCAGTCCAAGAGGATTTATCTGTAAGAGAATTGAAATGAATATCATGAGGAATAGCAAAGCGAGGGGCTTCTCCCTTTACTTCTCTCTCAATTTCTTGATCGTGAAGAGAGTTAACATCGAGTGGGGCAAAAAAGGATTCACCAGAGAGAGCATTGAATGACAGTGTAATCAGGGCTGCGCCCAAAAAAGAATATTTCATCGTTTCCTCCATAAAACAAATGACTAGTATGGAGAAAGCGTATCGAGAAAAAGGTGGGTTAGGAAAAAAATGCCGCTATTATTATCTGACTTCACATAAGAGAAATGGTCGGACAAGGCCCTGAAAGGAAGAAATCTCCCTCTCAGAGCCCTAAAACAAATTATTTACTGAGAAGTTTTTTAAACTCTTCTGTCATGATGGGTACAATAGTAAAGAGGTCTCCTACAATTCCATAGTCTGCTTTTGTAAAGATTGGGGCATCTGGATCTGTGTTGATGGCCACAATAACTTTCGATGTACGCATACCGGCCAAGTGCTGAATGGCACCGGAGATACCGCAAGCGATATAAAGAGAAGGGGCAACGGTTTTACCTGTTTGGCCAACCTGCATAGCATGAGGGGCAAATCCTGAATCAACAGCCGCTCTTGAAGCACCCACAGTCGCACCAATCACATCTGCCATGTCATTTAAGATTTTAAAGTTCTCAGCATTCTTCATCGCCCTTCCGCCCGAGATGATGATGTTGGCTTCTGTGAGATCTACTTTGCTTGAAGCGGCTTTAATAATTTCTTTGATAGCTGCACGAATCGCACCAGCGTCAGCGGAAACATCAGCACTTTCTCCAGCTCCCGCAGTTGGACTTGCAGGCATCCCTAGAGCATTCGGGCGTACAGTGGCAAAGTGAGGCTTTGGTCCAGTGAGTTCAACCTTGGCCAAGCACTTACCCGCGAAAAGTGGACGTGTACCGGCAAAGGTTCCACCATCAAAAGTAAAATTAGTGCAATCTGAAGCACATCCAGCTTCAAATGATGCCGCAAGACGAGGGATAAGGTCTTTACCCGTCGAAGTCGCACCAGCTAACACATAATCGTAGCTTTGTGATTTGATAAATCCGTGAAGAGCGTTTGAATAACCTTCGGGTGAATACTTATCAAGGTTAGCGCCCTTTAGTTTATGTACTTTCTGAGCACCATAAGAAGCTAGTAGTTTAACTTGCTCGTCGGAGAGGTCTCCAATGACTGCCACTTCAGCCTTTTGGCCATTGAGTTTTCCGAGGATTTCGAGAGTGACTGGTTTTACTTTACCATCATTTGTTTCTGTAAAAATGAGTACGTTTGCCATGATTTTTTCCTTAATTAAATAATTTTTGCTTCAGTACGAAGTAGGCCCACAACTTGCGCTACGACAGCAGCTTGATTAGCTGCATCAGCCGCATCGAATTTTTTACCAGCTGGTTTTTCTGGGGGAAGTTGGAAGTTAGAGTATTTCACACGACGGTCAGCATCGCTCACGCCCACATCCGCCAAGGAGTATTGTGCGAGTGGCTTTTTCTTAGCCTTCATGATACCCGGCAAAGAAGCGTATCGAGGAGTATTGAGACCTTTGTTAGCTGCAACCAAGCAGGGAGTCGACATCTCATAAACTTCAAGTGCGCCGCCTTCTACTTCACGCTTAGCTTTCACAGTCGTGCCATTAAGCTCGAAGCCAACAACCACGGCGACGGAAGGCATGTTAAGCATTTGAGCAAGAATTTGTGGGACCTGGAGACAGTCATCATCGATGGCTTGCTTACCCGTAAGTATCAGGTCAGCTTTTTTGCCAGACTTATCGATTGCACCCTTGAGTGCTTTAGCAATCGAATACGAATCGAGGTTGTCATTGGCTTCAACTAAAATAGCATCGTCAGCACCCATGGCCATGGCCGTTCTCAATGCTTCTGTGTCTTTTACTGACCCTACGCGGACAACTGTGACATTGGCTGCGGGATTGGCTTGCTTAACGAGCAAAGCCTGCTCTACGGCAAACTCATCATAAGGATTCATGATCCATTTAATGGAAGATGTTTCGATAAAAGATTTATCGCTATTAGGAGTCACCTTGGTTTCCGTGTCGGGAACCTGTTTAACGCAAACAAAAATATTCATACCTTCTCCTTGAGTGAATCTATTTCAAAACTTCACGAGCAATAACTAAGCGCTGAATCTGCGAGGTACCCTCATAGATTTGAATCAGCTTGGCATCACGCATGAGTTTTTCAACGGGATATTCTTTTGAGTAGCCGTAGCCACCATAAATTTGTACGGCATCTGTGGTGATTTGCATACAAGAGTCGGAAGCAAATGCTTTTGCATAAGAGGCGACTTCTGTATTTTTAACGCCCTGATCACAAAGCCACGCGGCTTTATAGGTCATCAGTCTTGAAGCCTCTACTTTCATGGCCATTTCGGCAATCATGAATTGAATGGCTTGGTGTTTTGAAATCGTTACGCCAAACTGTGTACGCTCTTTGGAGTAGCTTACACTAAGATCTAGAGCACGCCATGCGCCGCCCAGAGCTGATGAAGCCACTAAGGGACGAGAGTGGTCTAGGGTCTTCATTGCTATACTCCAGCCTTCACCCACACCTCCGAGCATATTCTCTTTAGGAACCTTCACATTATTAAAACGAATTCCTCTTGTGTCGGATGAGCGGTGGCCCATCTTGTCTTCTTTTTTTCCTAACTCAATTCCAGGGCTCTTGGGATCAACAACAATGGCACAGATTCCTTTATGCTTAAGAGCGGGATCAATGGTGGCATACACCACAAAAAGATCTGCATACCCCGCATTGGTAATCCACATTTTTTCACCGCTAAGAATCCAGTGATCCCCACCATCTTTAAGAGATGTTTTGAGACCGCCAGCGTCTGAACCATTTCCTGGCTCAGTTAAACAGAAACTCGCGATTTTAAAATCTGTCGTAAAAGGAGTGAGGAATTTCTTTTTCTGCTCGTCACTTCCACCAATAACAATCGGAAGAAGTGCGAGATCGTTAGCCATGAATGAAGTGTTCATGCCCATACAGCCATAAGCGAGTGCTTCAGAAATAATGACACCATCGAGTGAGCTAAAGCCTGTGCCACCATATTCAGCTGGGATACAAGTATTAACGAGACCTAGTTCCCAAGCCTTTTTAAAAATTTCTTTTGGAAAAATTCCTTCCTCATCAAATTTTTGGGCAACAGGGATCATCTCATTACGTGCGAACTTTAGTGCCAACTCCTGAATCTCTTTTTGTTCAGGGGTAATTGCAAAATCCATTTTTGAAATCCTTTAAGAATGAGGAAAAGCTTCCACGTCAAATGACTCTGGGATTGTAAAACATTTCTCAATCAGATGCCAGAAAGGTAATTCTGACAAAGGTCTAACGACAAAACTTCTCTGCTTCCACCGAGGGTGAGGGGTGATGAGTGTTGTGCTCTGAATAAAATCTGTTCCCCAAAAAAGAATATCGAGGTCAAGTGTTCGAGGTCCACGAGTGATTTGTCGCACTCTGCCTCGATCTTGTTCTATGTTAAGTAGAATTTTCATCACATCTTCTGGTCTCTGCCACGGCAAAGAAAATTGTAACACTTGATTGAGAAACTCGGGCTGCGCCTCGTAATCAACGGCAGCGGATTGGTAGATTCTGCTTTGGGCTATTAGCCGAAAATGAACAGAGAGCTGATCTCTGGCCCAGCTCAAGTGCTCTGACCTTTCTGTGAGATTGGTACCGGTCGCAATAATAAGTGGCATGGAGAACTAATCTCCAGGTAATGAGGCGGGGGGAACATTAAGTTCAGGATAATCAACTTCTAAGACAGATGGAATATTTTGTGATTGAGGATTGGGAGGGCCCTTTACTCCGCAACCCGCAAGAACAATAACAATAATGATGAGCTTAAAACTCAATGGCTGCTCCAACATTTAAAACATCTGTGCCGAGGTCAGCTTTTAGAAACCATCCTGGAACGAGACGACGAAGAAACGTCACCCCAAAAACAGGTCCAACTTTTTGCAATTCAGATACGATGAGTAACTCTTGTTGGTCGACCGTGGGGTTTCCCGTGGTGCCAGCATCTGTATCAATTGTTTGAGACCTAAAACCGATGTAGGGCATAAAAAAAGTATAGAGGGGGCCTTTGAAATTAAATTTAAGTCTACCAATGACAGTTGTGACTCCTACTACGGCATTAGCCGCGGGATAGCCTTCAAAAACAGCAGCCGAGTAGGAGAATTCACCAAACCAATTATCAGCAAATTGATAACCCCATGTCCCCGTGAATTGATTGGCGCGAGCGCCGCCACCGTTGATGTCAGGAAGTGGCGCATCTAAAAATCCGACCGCAAAAGAAACTAAATTATCTGGTTTAATATGGCGTTTAGAATCATCTTCCAGGTCACCGCTGTCATCCACATCTTTTAAAGAAAAGAGATCCTCTTCTGATTTGATTTTTGGAGCTTCTTCGGTGGGCTCTGTTTTTTGAGCTATTTTTTTTCCAAACATGGAGTCATCACCCCGAATGATTTGAACCTCGATGCCTTTTCTTAAGAGCGTCCATTGGCTAAGAGAATAGATCTTAATAATTTTAATCCCTGCCTGACCATCATGGGTCTTGGCCACAACTGCGCGGGCAGCAAGTTGGTTGTTAAGTGCAATAGAGACGAAATCACCTTGACCCAGGAGTTGGTTGTTATTTGTGAGAACAAAAATCTTTTTTGACTGCCCAATAACTTTTATTGTCTCGGTAAAAACACCCTCTTCGTCACCTAGGTTAAGAGGAGATTTCGCATCTTCTACGAGGCTTTGAGGTAAAGCCGGGAGAGATAGAAAAAGTAAGAGAACTAAAAAAATCTGAATGTGTTTGCAACCCATGAAAATAGCTTATATGACACAATCGCTCTCGTAAACAGAGGAGAGTTTCCTGAGTAAGTGTGTCAAGATTTTCTGAAAAGATGGGGCTAAGCTACACCACTATGAATATTTCGGGAGAACACATGTCAGAGAAAGTTTTTCACCAGTTGGCCAATGGTCAGCAGCTTTTTGTTGTTGTGGCTGGAAATATTGGATGTGGAAAAACCACACTGACTAAAAAGCTCTCAGAAAGACTTGGCTGGAAGCCACATTTTGAATCTGTAAGCGATAACCCTTACTTGGCAGATTTTTACGGTGACATGGCCCGCTGGGCTTTCCCGCTGCAAATCTATTTTTTGAATAATCGGTTCACTACTCATAAGCAGATAGAAAGCTCTGCCGCTTCATGTGTACAAGATCGGTCTATTTATGAAGACGCCAATATTTTTGCTCGTGCTCTCCATGACCAAGGGACTCTTGATTCAAGAGATTATGAAAATTACAAAACGCTTTATAATAGCATGACTAATTATCTTAATCCTCCGACCCTCATGATCTTTCTTAAGCGAAGTGTTCCGAAGCTCCTAGAGCGGATTCAGCTGCGTGGACGCGATTACGAGCAGTCTATACCGGTTGATTATCTCACTCGTCTCAATCGCTACTATGATGAGTGGTATGACAGTTATGACTTAGGTAAGTCGCTGGTGGTTGATACAGATGAGCTAGATTTTCTCGATAATGAGGAACACTTCAACCGCTTGATTCAAAAGATCGGTGATTCAATCGATCAAAAAGATATGTTTTTTACTTTCTAGGCAAAATACGCATTTTTGCTGAAATTTTAAAACCTCGCTATAATCAATATAATTCTTTTAGTTCTCATCAAGGGAGTGATGATGTCAAAAATAGCATGGATGCTTTTTGTTCTTGTTTTAGGAGTTTCCTGTTCAGGGTCTAAAACATCAACCGTTGCACAATCAGAAACCCCTCAAATCGATCTCTCTGGCTCGGATGAATTTAATGATGTCGAGGATCCGCTCGCTGATGTAGCCGATGCTGAAGACAGCGCTACAGAATCAGATAGTTCACTGCTCTCTCTGGATGCAGGTGAAACATCTAATGAGAGTGCGACACCTGAAATCACTGCTGGCTCCGCCAAGAAGGCCAAGGCAGGACTTGGAAAATACGTCGTTCAAAAAAATGAAACTCTGATGATGATATCTTTTAAGCTCTATGGTGATTATTCAAAGTGGCGCAGACTGGCAAAGATGAATAAAAAGCATATTAAAAACGGTATTGTGATGGCGGGTAAAACTATTAGATATAGAAAGCCGTCGCAAGAGTTTAACTGGCAGCCCCAGGGGAACCCGTACTTGATCAAAAACGGTGATACGCTGGGAAGAATTTCTAATGATGTCTATGGAACTCAAAAGAAGTGGAGGGCCATCTGGGATAATAATCGTCCTCTCATTAAAGACCCTAACAGGATTTTTGCTGGGTTCACCATTTACTATCAAGACATAGGCTCAGTGGCTTCTAATGATAAAAGCACTCTAGAGTTATAAATCAAGAGAGGCTTCCGCGCCTCTCTCTATCAATTATGAAGTTATACTTGATCTTTGTATTGGCTTTTATCTCGGCCTGCTCACAGGTTAGTATTCCTTACTTGGGAAAACAAAAAGCTCAAATCGAGATGCCCGCCGATTGGCAGGATTTATCCGATATCGATCATTTGGCTCACCTCTCTTCTTTTGAAAAAATGTATCTGGGAACAGATGGTGTTGAGCAAATGCCCCTCAGATCAAAAGAGCAGGAATACGTAAATAATTTGATCTATGACATTTATCAAAATAACGAGCTATTTTTTAATCAAAAAAGTATTCCTCGCGTTCATGTCATAAAAAAAGAAGTACCCTTTCATTTTTCTCTGCCAGGGTCATCAATCTTTATCTCAACCGGTCTGATTAATAAATACATCAAACACGAAAGTATTCTTGCAGCCATTATCTGTTACGAGATGATTCGGATTGATAAAAGCATTTATAATAAAAATGTAATTGTCCCTATTGGTTTTATGTCCTTAGAGCGCATTTTGGGAATTAATCGAATTGTTGCTGATAAAAAAATAGAAGTGCATAAGTGGGCTTATTACCTTATGCGCAGGGCAGGTTATGATGGTGAATACTACCTCCAGTGGCTACAAACGATCAATCGAAACACCGCAGATTTTTTAACCCTCACTGGAGATGCGGCATCAATTTCGAAAGAAGAAGCTATGTTTAAGGCATTCGTTATTAGAAGATCAAAAGTTGAAGACGAAAGAACAATTGCCAGAAAAGAGTCGTCGAAAAATTTTTATGCATTTTTATTTTCAGTTAAGGACAGAAATTTATGAAACCAGAGCAGGCTGAAAGCCTTTTTATTCAAGAGCTTTTTTCACAATCTCAGCAGAGAGGGCATGCCATCGGTGAAACATTAGAGTTGGTTGATAAGTTGACGGGCGATGCCTCTACACGACGTTATTATCGCTTGTTTACAAATAAAGCTTCGTACGTGGTTTGTCTTGATAACCCCCAGGAAGACGCAAGTTTGCCTCATCCCTTTGTGAGTAAACAGAAGTTTCTTGAGGCCAATGGACTTCGTGTAACAAGAGTCCTGGATGCACAGCTCAACAAGGGTTATATACTTGAAGAAGACCTTGGTGACATGACACTGCTTTCTTTTTTAACCAATTTGAAAGATGTGAAAGAAGAGTATGTGACATATGAAAAAATTATTATGCAACTCATTCAAATGCATAAACTAGATGAGGTAAAAACCAAAAACTCAGGTCTCTTTGATTTAAAGTTTGATCATGAAAAACTCATGCAAGAGATGGATTTTACTTTTAAGTTTTTCTTTGAACGCTACCTGAAAGTTATCGACCATGAAAAAGAAAAAATCCTAAGAGAAGAGTTGTCTGTTATCTGTCATCGTATAGCTAACCAACCCATGGTCCCAACACACAGAGATTTTCATTCTCGAAACATCATGGTGAAAGATGGAGAAATGGTCATTATTGATTTTCAAGATGCTCGCATGGGGCTTCCGCAATATGACTTAGTTTCTGTGTTAGACGATTGTTATTATGATCTTGTTGAGGACAATCGAGAAAAACTTAAAAAATTATACTTTGAAAAATTACCAGTCAGCGCGCATGGACAAGGGTCCTATGCTGAATTCTGTGATTATTATGACGACATGCTCATTCAGCGAGTCTTTAAAGCCGTAGGTAGCTTTTCCTATATTTATGCCACCAGACAGGACCTTCGATATTTAAAATATATTGGTTTTGGTATGGAGAAAATCAGAAAAACCCTCATGCACAATCCACGTTATGAAAACCTAAGAAAGAATCTGTTTGGCATCTACTATGCGAGCTAATGATTATTGCCTTATTCTAGCGGCAGGGTTTGGAACACGGATGGGAGAGATTGGAAAACATCTTCCTAAGGTTATGTGGCCAGTGTTTCATAAATCCCTCCTGGAGGTACAGGTCCTGTTTGCTCGCTCATTAGGCTATGAAAAAATCTATATAAATATTCATCATCAGGCAGACATCATTCTTGGGATGACCAAAGATAATCATAACTTCAAAAATGTTGTTTGGCTTAAAGAGGATCCGGATATATTGGATATCGGGGGCGGGATTCATAATCTAGCCCAGCAGTCCGAAATTAATTACCAGGGCAGATTGCTGGTTCTGAATGCTGACCAACTGTTATGGTTCACGAGATCTGATCTTCAGCCCTGGCTTAGTGCTCTTGAAAACCACGATGCCATACTTCTTTCATTAATGGTCAATTCCTCGCAAGGCTACAATCAATTAGTTTTAGAAAAAAGTATTCTTAAAGAGATTAAACCAAACAAAGAAATACATCCGCCACAAGACATCCTTACTTATACTGGTAACGCTCTCATTAATCTCAACACATTAAAAAGAGCTAGTGGAGTTTCTAAGTTTTTCGAAAGCGTATGCTCATTTGATCGTAAGAATTTATGTGTGAATGTTTCGAGGCATCCCTATTGGGATTTTGGTACTAAAGAGCGTTACTTTGAAAGCCTTAAGCGGATAGTGAGAGAGATAAAAGTTGCTGAGCTTGAGGAGTTTTATCATTTCCTGGAGTCATCCGAAATATTTCGATCCGATCTCGCGGACCCAGAGTTGGTTTCCTATAACTCACGGCAACCTGAAAGCTTTAACCTTACACTAGATGGTGTGATTGAAAATGGTACAAAGGGTGTTTTGATAGCGGGACATAAACTCGGGTCAAATGGTAGAGTCGCATTTGGCTATAAAGAGATTACTGACTATTTGAAGTGAAGTGGATCATTGACCATTTTAATACAGTCAATGGGGCAAACCTCAAGACATAAACCGCAAAGAGTGCAGCTCCAGTTTTCAATATAATATTCTTTTCCGTTCGTGATCACGGCCTTTTCTGGACACACGGCGCGACAATTGTCACAGGAGATACATACGGAAGTGATTTCAAGATGTTTCATTTTAAGATAGAATAAAGGAGATATGAATAATTTGAAAGTATGGACATTTCATCCTGTGTCTCGAAACAGCATTCTCTATGTGCTCCTTTCGCTATTTTTTTTGGTCCTACAAAAATCACTCCAAGCGAATCTTCCCTTTCTTAACCAAGTGTTCCTAAAAAAAGTATTGCTTGATGAATGGTTTGTTATCTTCTCAAGCCTTCCGGCCCTGTGGCTCTTGCTCAGGCATCGCCTCTCGGGAAAATATGCTTTTGCCATTTTCAGTGCTCTGATAGTCTTTAGAAGTCTGGAATCGCTGGTGCTTAATTTTAATAAAGTGATCATGGTGATTCTTTTTATTCAAATTTGTCTTTCCTATCTTTTTTATCAATTGATTTCTTGGACCTTTTCTCGTTCGATTTTCAACTCTAATTATCCTATTGATCAACTCAACCAACCGATGTCACTTAAAATACCTGTGCAGCTAAAATGCGCTGATAAGATCTACCAAGGTCACCTTACGAATTGGGATAAATACGGTGTTTTTGTCCACCTCACAGAGCCTTGGAATGGAAAAAGAAGTGACGTAAAGCTTGAGATCATTTTCCGAGGTCACGAATTCGGCGGAGTAGGGAAAGTTGTGACTGCTACTTGGGATCAATTTGGAATAGGGTTAGAATGGAGAGAGAAAAAGAAAACAGGTCATTTATCATGGGATGCGCTCATTGAACTTTTTGAAGATTTTGGTTGGGATCCCCAATTACTAAGGTAGGAACATGAAGTCTCTTTTAGTCTTATTTATCTTTGCGGGCTGCTTTAATAATGCCGATACACCAGAGGCCGCAATCGTTGATTTCGTAAACGCAAGCCTGGATAAAGTTGTTTCAAAGTCTGATGTTTTAGACAGAACAACGGGTAAGATGAAACTCTCGATAGAAAGTATGACGGATTCTGAGTTTGAGTCCTATGCAAATCTCAAAGATTTTAAGAAAGAGTCATTAAAAATAATTTCTAAGTCCTGCCAAGAGAAGAAGTGTTACGTGACCTATTCTGTCGGGTATAAGCAGCTTAAAGGCTCGAAGACTGGCTGGATGTCAGAGATCAAAAAGATAGCAGAGGTCCTTAGGGTTGATGGTAAGTGGCTGATCTCAGATGTCACAAATATCAAAACCTACCACGAAAGTGGTGAGCCCATTGACATCACTCCCTAGGTTAAGATTTCTTTAAATTTTGTCGATACCATCTTGAGGTATTTATGTCTCAAGATGACATCATTTCAATGTTAATGGACGAAACGTTTCAGTCTAATGAATCGTCCTCTCGAATCGTGACCAATTCAGATGTTGATTTCAACATCATGACCAAGATTTCTCGTCTGCCCGTCACAAGTTTACAGGCGCAAAAAAACTCAAGCGGAATTCTAGAGTTTAATATTCTTGGCAAGAGCCTGCATATTCCGCAGGAGCATTTGAATTCAAAGCACGCAGCACCACTGGCCAGCGTGTTTGGGCGCTTGCTCAATCAAAAGCTCGATCGATTAATGGTGGTGAGTTCAACTTCATCGGTTTGGTTATTTATCTGGGATTCATCCGAAGATGTTGAAGAGCAGGAGATACACAAAATTTTCTCAACGAACCTAGCCAAAGCTGCATAAAAAAAGCCTCCTTTCGGAGGCTTTTTTACTAAAGTGACATGTAATATTGCTTCAGCATTTGAGCATCAACTTCCAGGTTAGGAGAGTTGCAGATCACGTATCCTCTGGCGTTCTTATCCTTAAGGGCGCGCATTAGGTCTTTCCAGTTGAACTTCGACTTCTCGAGGTTCAAGTGCTTGAGGTCACCCTTGGAGTTGCTTGAAATACCAGAAATATGAATGTGCATTTCATCAAGCGTATTTGGACCAAGTTCTGCTTTCAAGGTATCAAGCACACGGCAAAACTCATCATAATTATTTACGTCACCTGTTCTTGCAAAGAGGTGAGAGAAATCCATACATGGCTTACAGCTATTCACACTCTTTGATAATGAAATAAGTTCTTCGAGTGAGCCAAACTGAGACGTCTTACCTGTTAGCTCAGGACGAAGTTCAATTTCAATATCAAGACGTGAAAGTCTCTCTTCAATCACATTCAAACTCTTCTCGACCAGGTCAAAGACGTCATATGGAGAGTCTTTCATGTAGAAAGCGGCGTGAAAGGTCATGCTCTCAGCCCCACAGAGATCAGAAATCTTTGCTGTTTGAATAATACGCTCAACTGATGAGTCAATCTTGTCTTGCTCACGAGCATTCAAGTTAATGTAATAAGGGCCATGAGAAGTGAGTGGCACTCCAAGCTCATAAGAGACCTTTCTTAGCGCTGAAGAAACTTCTTCTTTCATGCGAACGCCATGAGCGAACTCGAGTTGCATACAGTCTAGACTAAGCTCATGGATACGCTTAACACCTTCAACTGGATTATTTTTTTTGGCAGTACTGTTAGGTACACCGGCAGTTCCAAACAAGAGACGATCAAAAGCCATTGTTAGCTCCTTCTCACTTAATTTCAAAAACTAAAGACTGCCACTTAGGCAAATCTTTTAAACATGTCATGCAACCCGTACCAAAACTAAAACGCTGGGCCAAAAGATCAAGATCAAGGCCCTCGGGGCAAGTGCTACGTATATCATTCACGGATACACAAAAACACTCGCAAATAAGGACCTCACCATCCAAGGCAGGCTGACCCCAGTCCTGCAAAGCCTCTAGGGCTTCACTTATATCCAAGTCTTGGCCGCTCTTCATTTAGCACCGCAACAAAAGTCTCTACGTTGAGACAAACTTAAGGTTCAAATTCGTGCGGTTTTATAGCCCCAGTCCGGATAGAAGTCCATGAGAAAGACCCCTGTGTGTAAGAAAGTAATGCGAGTCCTGCAAGACAAGGTTAAAATACTCTAAGCTCGTTAAAATAGGACACTTTTTACATGCTCAGTCGATTCATTTTATCCCTTCTTTTGGTAACGGTTTGGATGCTGCTTTTGCAGTTCTTTCACCCTATTGTTGGGGTCATCATCGGCTTAGGTCTGACTGTTTTGTGGTTTTGGCTCAATCTTTATCCAGATAAATGGCTGCTTCATTATCTTCAAGCACGAGAGATTATTGAAAATGATCACCCAGATGCTTATAGAAAAGCGAGCACCCAAGCCCATAAATTCAAAATCTATCAGATCAAGATCTATAGCTACTCTGGATTTTTTCAACGGACATTTTCCTTAAGTGCTGGAAACAGACTTACGTTTGTAGTGGAAAAAGAAATCTTGGAAAAAGCCAGTCCTGAAGAAATCGAGGCATTGTTCTTCTCTTTGGCCCTGAAGGCTAATCATGGATTTGCCAAACAGCACACTTTAGCCCTTCTAATGACCTCACTCGTTTGGCTTCTTCCTCTTAGTCTATCTAAAAGAAAACGGATTCGGGTAAACTGGTTTATACAATACTTTATCGCTCCCATTGATACCCTACTCACTCGAATTCTTATGCCCCACTATAAGTGGAATAATTTTCTGAAGGTATTAAAGTCATACCAGTGGGAAAATTCGCGACTTGAAGAGCTAAGCAGCAAGCTTTCTCAACCCAAACTCAATCTTTCAATCAGTCGCTACCTCAGCTATCGATTCTTTTCGGCCAATCATAGTTCTAGCCAGCAGATGATCCTTGCCATTGAGGGCGCGACACATCCCTTTGACTTTCTGGGACGTGTTGGGTGAAGGAAAAGATTTTAGAGAAACTTAAGAAGTTAGAGTACTCAAGTCTTTATCCATTGTTTTTTACTGTAATCTTTATCCTCATACTCATTCAGTATTCGTTTTTTTCCTTAGACGCAATCTTCTATGATTTGTGGATTCGCTTTGATTTTATTCCTAAGTCTTCCCAAGAAATAGTTATCGTCGTCATGGATGAAGAGAGTGATCAGTTTCTGGGTGAAACATATCCCTATACCTATGCGTCCCATCATCGATTGATTCAAAAGATACTAACAGATGAGCCAAAAGGCATGGGGTACTTAGTTCCGCTTGAACTTGAGCCAGAGTCACTGGTAGAGCAGCGCTACATAACTGAGATACGTCAGATTGTTCAAAATTTCCAAAGAACACAAAAAGGATTCTTTAGATTTGGAACAAAATTCGAAATGATGTTCGGCGAAGTCGTGCCGGTAGATGAGTTACGATCATTAGGATATTCCACGGCATTTCTCTTTCAGGATACACAGGTATTTTCTAGAGACAGTGTTATCCGCAGGGCCTCCTTAAATATTTCAGGCGAGGACTCTTTCCATTTATGGGTCGCAAATAAATGGAGAGAATCACAGGGCCTCGAGAGAAGGGAAGCGAATAGCTTTTATGGTGCAACCTATAACGCAGAGGCAGATGCTACGTTTGCGATGTTTAAATATCGTCAATCACCACTGCTAGAGGGGAACTATCAAACCATCCCGTACCATCGTGTTGTAACGGGGAACTACTCCGATGGTTTTTTTAAAAATAAATTAGTTCTGGTTGGTGCACGCTACATTTCTAATGGAGATGATTTTGCATTAACACCATTTAACAAAGACGAAGCCAGAAGTTCTAAACTTGCCGTTCACGCCAATATTATTGAAGCCATGGCTAACGGGAGTACTATTGTTCCCGTGCCAGATGTATTAACTCAAACCTTGTCTGTGCTCATCGCTGTCATCCTTTCGTTTTTTATATCGAAAGTCCAACCCACGAAGGGACTTTTGATCACAATCACTTTGATGTTGGGAACTTTTGCCTTTGGGTACTTGGCTTTTGTTGGTTTTGGTCTATGGTTCAAGCTCTCACACATGATTCTTGGAATTTTTGTGGTTTATTACATTTGGGTACCCTTTAGGGCCATTGAAGAATATCAAACGAGGTATGCGATTCAGGAGGAAGCAAAACTCTTGAAGCAGGTTGATAATTTGAAGCAAAACTTTATCTCTTTAATGAGTCATGACTTAAAAACACCTGTAGCAAAAATCGCTGGCATTGCAGATATTTTAAGAATCCAGTATCCCAATGTTCCTCAGCAGAAAGAGTTACTGGATAATATTGTTCAGGCGACGAAAGAGCTGAACAGTTTCATCACCTCCATTCTGGATCTCACAAAAATCGAAAGCCAGAACCTAACACTTCGAAAAGAAAGTAAGGATATCAATAAAGTTATCGAAACAATTGTTGAAAAATTACGCTTTGAAGCGGAAGCACAGGAGATGCAAATAAGTCTTGAATTGGCACCGCTTTACCCAATTCAGGTTGATTCGGTGCTTATGAATCGGGTCATGTCGAATCTGATTGAAAATGCCATAAAGTATGCAGGGAAGAATAAAAGTATATTCATTAAAACCTGGGATGATCCTCAGTGGGTTTACATAGAAATTAAAGATGATGGGGTGGGTATAAAACCCGACGACATTGCTCATATATTTGATAAGTTTTATAGAGTGAAAAATGATTCAACCCACGCGATCAAAGGTTCTGGGCTCGGCCTTTATCTGGTAAAATATTTTATCGAGTTGCATAGTGGGACGATTGCGGCTGAGTCACAGTTGGGAGTCGGTACAACGTTTACCATTAAATTAAAAAATGAATAGGAGCTTCTATGCATAAGGTTTTGGTTGTCGATGATGATAAGGTCCTCCAGCAATCAGTGAGACAAGCGCTCGAGTACCATCACTTTGTCGTCGACGTCGCCGATAACGGTAAAGAAGCAGTGGGTAAGGTCTATCGTGAAAAATACGATCTCGTCGTGATGGATGTTAACATGCCAGAGATGGATGGCATTCAGGCACTTACTGAAATTAAAAAGCACGATTCATCAATGATCGTGCTTATCCTAACAGCCTATTCGAATGTAACTGATGCGGTTAAGGCAGTTAAAGAAGGTGCCTATAATTATCTTGAGAAGCCCATTAGTGGGGAAAATCTTGTCGCATTAATCAAGCGTGCACTCAAAGCAAGATCACTCGTTGAAACAACGGCATTCTCCGCTCCACTTATTTCTCTTGGAGAGAACTCTAGCTCAAATGATAAATTTGTGGGCGAGTCCAACTCCATGAAAAAAGTCTTTGATGTCATATCAAAGTTGGCCAAGGTAAACACACCTGTGCTGATCCGAGGAGAGTCTGGAACCGGTAAGGAGTTGGTGGCAAAAGCGATTCATTATAATGGGCCTCGTAAAGATGAAAAATTTGTCACTCTAAACTGTGGAGCCGTTCCAGAGAATCTCATTGAAAGTGAACTCTTTGGTCACGAAAAAGGTGCGTTCACCGGTGCGAGCGAAAGAAAAATTGGTAAATTTCAATATGCTGACGGAGGTACGCTTTTTCTAGATGAAATTGGTGATATCTCTCCTGCCATGCAGGTTAAATTGCTACGTGTACTGCAAGAAAAGTGCTTTACGCCAGTTGGTTCAAATCGTGAGATAAAGGTTGATGTGCGAATAATTGCTGCCTCTCATAAACCATTTGAAGAAATGATTAAAGAAGGAAGTTTTCGTGAAGATCTTTTTTACCGTCTAAACGTCTTACCGGTTTATCTTCCTCCTTTGCGTGAAAGAAAGTCAGACATTCCGCATTTGTTGAATCACTACATTCAATACTTCAATAACATCCATGGCCTTCAGATCAAAGGCATCACTCAGGCGGCGATCGATATTCTAACCAACTACGGTTTTCCGGGAAACATCCGAGAACTTCGTAACGTCATCGAACACTGTTTCATTATGGAAGGCGGAGAGATGATTGATGTCACATCTCTGCCCTCTGTTGTCTTTAAAGAGAATACACCATCGGATGATACAGACGACGAGACTTTGATTGATATTCAAGGGATTAAGGATTCAGTGCTTGATACGCCTCGCTCAGAGGTTGAAAGCACTGGACCCGAGGTGCAGTTTTCGTTTGGTGTTCGTCACGGTGAAGGTGGAAAGCTAGACTTTGCCTTAGCTAAAGATAGTTTTGAAAGAGAGTTTATTGTCCAAGCGCTAAAGCTTAATAAGGGAAAAATTAATCAAACTGCACTGAATGCCAATATTCCTAAAAAAACTCTTTTGAGAAAAATTGAGAAATATGTCATTAACCCTAAGGACTACTACTAGATGGCTAGATTCTATAAACTACTGGTTATGGTTTGTTTCCTGATCATTATTGATCAGCTGACCAAGGGGTGGGCCCAGTCTGCTTTGCAGTTTAAGCCCTCAATCTCCGTGCTGGATGGTTTCTTTCAATTTACCTATGTAGAGAACCGTGGAGCGGCTTGGGGCGTTCTTGCGGATGCTCCAAAATGGATTCAGGATCTGGTCCTAAGATTATTAACCTCAGCCTTCACGTGCTGGGTGATATACATGCTCATTAAAACCATCAAGGGGCCTTTTCACATGTCACTTGCCTATGCACTAATTGTGGCAGGTGCGATTGGCAATTTAATAGACCGCTTTTTCCTTGGATACGTAATTGATTTCCTCGATTTTTATCATGGCTTCTATCATTTTCCGGCTTTTAATATCGCCGATAGCTGTATATCAATTGCGGCAGGTTTATTAATTTTTGACATGATTATAAATGCCAAAAAGAAAAAGACAGATTCATCCTTGGAAACCGAGAGCTGATGTTCCCAAAACTGTTAGAGGTTTCTGGATTTGTCATTTACTCCTATCCTCTCTTCATAGGTCTTTCTTGGGGGCTCTCATATAGACTTGGTGAAGCTCGGTATCCTGAACTCCTCGGAAGAAAGCGTTACGTATTTTGGTTTGTAGGCGTATTTCTCTTTTCGTGGATCGGCGCCAAACTTCTTTTTTTGCTGACGCAAGATCAGTGGAAGAATACGGAGTTGCTAGTGAATTCCAATTTTTGGCTCGGCGGTGGCTTTGTCTACCTGGGAGGACTTTTGGGAGGAGCAGCCTTCAGTCTTATTTTTTTAATACAGCAAAAATTGAATTTCAAAGCTTTGGAATTTAGTATTGTCCCACTTCTTTTGGGGCATTCAGTTGGAAGGCTCGGCTGCTTTTTGGCAGGCTGCTGTTTCGGAACAGTAAGTGAACTGCCTTGGAGCATTCATCTTCATCATGCTCATCGACACCCAGTACAACTCTATGAATCGTTTCTTCTTCTCATGCTGGCCTGGTTTATTGAAAAAAAATCTAGCGAAAAACTGATTCATTACTTAATGGGTTATGGCCTTTTGCGATTTGTGCTTGAGTATTTTAGAGGTGATGAAATTCGCGGGAGCTACTCATTCATTTCGACTTCACAATGGATAAGTCTCGCGATGATTCTAATGGCCATAGGCCTAAAGGTGAAGTCTCAAGTAATTAAAAACACAGAAATATGAGTCTTTTGGTCAAGCTTTTAATGAGTCATTCCGATAGGGGATAAAACCAGACTCTCAGGAGTAGTCCATTGGAAATCAATAAAGCTGAACCCCGCAAACTTAACTACCGTTTTTATTATAAGTGGTATGCCCTAATCCTATTGGTGCTCTGGTTGATGAGTGTAGGAGTAGTCGCCTATCTATTTTTAAATAATGAATTCAGTAGACTCAAAGAAGAGATCTATAGTTTTGGGTCGTTTGTGGTTCTTCTGCCGGCCCTCTATCTTTGGTGGCTTCATCCGAAACTTACTCGAACAATTCAAGTCTTTCCAAATTCGATAAAAATCACAAATAGTCACTACTCATGGGAAATTGATTACAACCAAATTGAAAAGATCAGCACTCCTTTTCTCTCGTATATCTGTTTAAAAATGAGAGATGGGCAAAGATGGTGGCTGAGTGCCTCCATCGAAAGAATTGAATATATTTGGGAGGGGCTTTCAAAGGCCTGCCCAGAGCAAATGAATGGATTTGCAAGTTACGATGAATTCAGAGTTAAGCTTGTTCAGTATGACCATCACGAAAAGAGAAAAGAGTGGTTCTTTCGCCACCGTCTCTTGGATTTTGTTAATTGGATTGTAATGCCTTCGGCAGTGATGTTCATCGCATTCAAAATCCAGTCTTCAGACGTGTATATTTATTCTAAGCCACTCTATTTTTTCAGGCTCATCATGTATGCGCTCTTCACGACGATTATGAGTGCGTTTGTCTGGTCAATCATTATGAAAGTCTTTGTGTTTGATAAACAGGTCATAGAAAATCTCAAGGATGAAATTAAAATTCGAGACGTATCAAAGGAAGACTTCATTCTTCAACGTTCAAAGTTTTTTCAACTTATAACCTGTGCTCTTCTTATGGCATTCATGATTAAAATGGATTTAAATTTTTTCTCCATCACAAAACTTAAGGCGAGTGTTGAGGGGTTTAATCTCAAGATGGGACAAACTTTAGTGGTCGATACACGCTTTAACTGTGTTCAGTGTGCCCACTCTGTTGCCGATGGTGATTTAATCCTCTTCGGTAAGGGAACGGTCGCGCAAATTTTAGCTCTGCCAGGGGAAGTTATTGCCCAGACACAATCAAACTCACTTGGAAGAAGCATTGCCAGTGACACTATTACCACCGTTCCAGAAGGCCATGTCGCTCTTAAAACAGGCAAGGGACAGGAGATTGTCATTGTGAAAATAAGTGACTTAGTTGGTAAGTTGAAAAACAAGTGAAGAAAATCTAAGAGCCTCTTACAATAATTATAGGTTTTGGGAATCATAATTATGGATGGAGGTCTCTATGAAATCGTTATTACTTGCAGTTGCCGCATTGGTTATGTTGGCATCAAATCATTCGAAAGCTTCGCTACTTATAGAGCCGTTGATTGGCTATAATTTGGCAACCAAGATGGGTGACGAAAATGGTGGAAGTGGACGTGCCTTTGGTGGTCGTCTCGGTTATCAAAATCTTGGCCTTCAGTTGGGCGTTGATTACCTCAACAGTACGGTAGAGGTAGATGATGTAAAAGACTTCAACACAAACGATTTCGCGGCTTTTGTAGGATACAAATTTCCAGTCCTCTTGCGTGTCTACGCCGGATACATCTTTTCCTCAAGTGGTGAGTNNTTGGTGTGAGCTTTACTGGTCTTCCTTTTGTGAACATCAACTTTGAATACCGCACAATCAGCTATGACAAAGTCAATAATGCTGCGGTTACTGGAAACGGTGGGGACTATCAGTCCTATCTCGTTTCGCTCTCACTTCCACTGAATTTTTAGTCAAAAGAAAGGGCCTCAAAAGAGGCCCTTTCTTTTTAAACAGTTTCTTCTTCTTTGGGTGGATCAACATAAAGCTTAGAAGTCAGTGTTTCATTTCCCCAAGCCATAAATGCATCGTCATGTTGGTACATGGTGATCGTTTCCCAAGGACAGTCTTGCGAGCAGTTTTGGCAACCGATACAGCGAGCGAGATCGATCTCAACCATTTGTTGAAAGGCAGGGTTCTTTGGATCAGGACCAGGCACAAGCTCAATAGAGTCAACGGGACAGCCTGCGATACAAACCTCACAGCCAGTACAGCCACTTTGATGAACCACCGCTAAGAGCTTGGGTGGCTTTTTCCCCTTTCGCAAAGGTTTAAACCGCGCAGGATGGGCAGGATTTTCAATTTTTACATCACTCATAGATTCCTCTTTAACACTTCAGTCATTCTAGCATTAATGGGCCCTTTTGTGCTAGCATCACCGAATCTAAGAATTTGTTAAAAACCTAATGTTTACGGTGTCTTATGTCAAATACTTCAAGATCTCTAAGATTTGTTACAGCGGCCAGCCTTTTCGATGGGCATGACGCCTCGATTAATATCATGCGTCGACTCCTCCAATCTAAAGGAGTGGAAGTGATCCATTTAGGTCATAACCGTTCAGCCAAGGATGTGGTTGATGCTGCTCTTATGGAAGATGCTCACGCCATTGCCCTAAGCTCTTACCAAGGCGGGCATATGGAATACTTCTCTTATGTGAGAGAACTTCTAGATCAAGCGGGAGCTCAAAACATTAGAATCTTTGGCGGTGGTGGAGGTGTTATAACTCCACCTGAAGCAGCAGAGCTGCATCGTAAAGGCATTACTCAAATTTATGGCCCTGCAGAAGGTGTGAGCCTAGGACTGAACGGAATAATCGAAGACATGATAAAAAGAGCTGACCACGACGTACTCGCAGGAGTGGAGTGGAAAACCTTAGCTAGCAAGAGCCTGACTCATTATGAGACAGCCAAAACCATCACTTTCATCGAAGATCATAATAAACTCCCATTCAATGTGAAGCCTGCTGAAATTCCCGTACTGGGAATAACTGGTACGGGCGGTGCAGGGAAGTCGTCACTCATCGATGAACTCTTGCTTCGCTTTCATAGAGTCTATCCCCAGATGAAGGTGGCCCTGGTTAGTATTGATCCTTCAAAAAAGAAAAATGCCGGAGCTTTGTTAGGGGACAGGATCCGACTTGGTTCAGCGAGCTTTGATCAGTTTTACATCCGCTCACTTGCGACTCGTGATTCAGGCAACGAACTCTCACCCGGAATTAAACATGTCGTCGAGTTTTTGAAATCTCGTGATTATGGTCTTGTGATGGTTGAGACGTCTGGAATTGGCCAAGCTTCAGATGCGATTACACAAATTGCCAGCAAAACACTTTACGTGATGACTCCCGAATATGGCGCAGCCACGCAATTAGAAAAAATTGAAATGCTTGAGGTGGCTGATTTTGTTGCTTTAAATAAATTTGAAAAGCCCCGCTCGGAAGATGCACTAAGAGACATCCGTAAACAGTATCGCCGAAATAGAAATCTATTCGCAGGCCACCCCGGATCTCCAACTGATGATGAGCTTCCAATTTATGGCACTATGGCGAGTAAGTTTAATGATGTAGGTGTGAATGCCTTATTTAGAGACCTAACTCAGTCATTAAAACTTCCAATCAAAGAAGATGCAGTTTTAGTTCAGTGCGAGAAGGTTCCTAAAATTAAAGGAGCGATGATTCCCCCTGGGCGCGTGTCGTATTTGCGCGACATTGCAGAAACTTGTCATACTTATAATCACCACACACAATGTGTGGTGGAGAAAATTCGTGAGTGGGAGTCCTTAGAGAAAGCGGCCACAATAACAAACTTGAAAGAACTTAAAAGCCAAGCGGATAAAATAAATCAAGAGATCAAGGCAGATCTGGCGTTGGTGAACCAGTACGATCAAGTGGTCGAACAATACCTTAAGGGCACATACTCCTACGAAGTACGTGGAAAAAAAATAGAAGTAAAATCAAAATACACTTCATTGTCTCAGTCTCAAATCTCACGTGTTGGGTTTCCACGTTTCCACTATCCCTCAGATAAATTTCAATTTGCTCGCTCGCAAAACCTACCAGGGTTTTTTCCTTATGCGGCGGGTGTGTTTCCCTTCAAGCGAGCTGATGAAGACCCTAAACGTCAGTTTGCTGGTGAGGGTGGGCCAGCTCGAACCAATGAGCGTTTTCACTTCCTGTCCAAAGGAGATTCAGCCAAGCGTCTCTCCACGGCGTTTGATTCCGTCACTCTCTATGGTGAGGATCCAGCGACACGTCCAGATATTTATGGAAAAGTTGGTGAATCTGGCGTTTCCATTTGCACCCTTGAAGACATGCAAGATCTATACAAAGGATTTGAACTCACGAATCCCTCCACTTCTGTCTCGATGACCATTAATGGACCTGCTCCGATGATTTTAGCGATGTTTATGAACACTGCTATCAATCAGTCTTTGAATGGTGCAGATCAATTGGATGAAAGAAAGCGCATTGAAATTATGCGCCAAGTTCGTGGGACGGTTCAGGCCGATATTCTCAAAGAAGATCAAGCGCAGAACACTTGTATTTTTTCCCTAGAGTTTGCACTTAAAATGATGGGAGATGTGCAGGAATATTTCTGCAAGCATGCCATTAAAAACTACTATACAGTTTCGATCTCTGGGTATCACATTGCTGAGGCAGGTGCGAATCCCATCACGCAACTTGCACTCACTCTCTCGAATGGTTTTACTTATGTGGAATACTATCTCTCCAGAGGTCTGAAGATCGATGATTTTGCGGACAACCTTAGCTTCTTCTTCTCTAATGGTCTTGATCCTGAATATACAGTTCTCGGTCGCGTGGCCCGTAAGATTTGGGCGGTAGCTATGAGAGACCGCTATTGCGCCAACGAGAAGAGTCAAAAATTAAAGTATCACATTCAGACTTCGGGGCGCTCTCTACACGCTCAAGAAATCGATTTTAACGATATCCGCACCACCCTCCAAGCCTTCTTGGCCCTCTCTGATAATTGCAATTCTCTCCATACGAATGCTTACGATGAAGCTATTACGACACCAACGACTGAATCTGTCCGTCGTGCCATGGCCATACAAATGATCATCAACCGGGAGTATGGTCTCAATAAGACGGATAATCCTCTTCAGGGATCTTATATCGTAGATGAATTGGCAGAAATCGTAGAGGGAGCCGTACTGGCTGAGTTCGAAAGGATATCAGATAAAGGCGGAGTTCTCGGCGCCATGGAGAGCATGTACCAACGTGGTAAAATTCAAGAGGAATCTCTCTATTATGAAACACTCAAAGATTCTGGCGAGCTTCCTATCATTGGTGTGAATACTTACTTGCCTGAAAAGCAAGCTGAGTGGAAACCCATAGAACTTTCTCGTGCCTCAAGCGAAGAAAAAAATGCTCAAATCAAACGACTTCAAGATTTTCAAAAAAAACATGCAGATAAATCTAGCGAGATGTTGAGCCGTCTTAAAGATGTAGCACTCAAGAATGGGAATATTTTTGAAGAGCTTCTTACAACCGTGAGACACTGCAGCCTTGGACAGATTACCCAGGTTCTTTATGAAGTCGGCGGAAGATACCGGAGAAACATGTGAAGAAATCTAAAATATATACACGTTCAGGGGATAAGGGTGAAACGAGCCTTGTGAGTGGGACTCGAACGAGGAAGTCCGACCTCCGTATTGCCATGTACGGTGAAGTGGATGAGCTAAATAGTAGAATTGGGTGGGCACTCAGTCTGTTGCGAACAAGCTCTGATTACCAAAGAGTGATTGAGCGCCTAGAAAGAGTTCAGTCATCGCTTTTCGATTTGGGATCAAATCTTGCGTGTGAAGAGGTAAAGCGGACTGAATGGAAGCTTCCTCAAGTCACAGCTCAAAATGTATCTGATCTTGAAATCGATATTGATGAAATGGATTCAGTGCTTGAGCCCCTAAAAAACTTTATCCTTCCAGGCGGGCATCAGCGCTCAGCTGCGATCCATCTTTGTAGGACTTGTACTCGTTCAGTTGAAAGAAAAATGGTTGATTTTAAACTCGAGACAGGCGAAGAGTTGCCAGAGAGTGGTTTAGAATTTATTAATCGTCTTTCTGATTATTTTTTTGTTCTTGCGCGTTGGTTGAATAAGACTGAAGGGGTTGTTGAGACCCCGTGGAAGCCTAACTAATCATCTTTTGGCTTTCTTATACCGAGAAGTTTTTCACCCATGGTGCCCCGCTTTCCTCTGGAGTTGATGATCCAAACAGCGATCACGCAAGCTAGTGAGAGCCCCCCCACTATTCCAATCTGTTTCATATCTAAGCCTTGACCTAAGCCAGAGACACGCGATCGAGATGATTTTCCAAACCAAAAAATATAGGGTGGTAATCCCAGTGCAAATATAAATATGAGCAGATCTATGAGTGATGCTAAATTGTACTGCCATTTCGATACAACACGTTCTGGCTTTGGTTTTTTATTAATTGTCCTAAATTCTGGTACTGCAGTTCTTGAATCTTTAAACATTGGATCCAAGTCGAGTTGCATCTTCGAATGATCAGAAGCCTTCGAGGGAGTTTTAAGAGCAGACATAGGATTCACTCTGACCTGAGTCAAAGATTCCTGGTCTTCAATTTCTAAAGATGCTTTTGCTCTTTCATCAGAGCTTCCGCTAAACTTCAGAAGATTTATCACTTCGGCACTATTCTTATCAGAGCAAACAATAATTTCAGTATCTCCGATTAAGATCTTATCATTAATAAAAAGCTGTGATTTTGCTTTATTAAGTCCATTGATAAAGGTCCCATTTTTGGATCCCATGTCTTCAACCCACAGAGCATTATTGTTGAGATAGATTTTGCAGTGAACCCTTGAACAGTTATCATCTTCAACTCTTACTTTTGCCCGCTCCCCTCTCCCAATAGTGGCTTCAATTTTGCTCGCTTCAAAATATAATTCTTTCTTAGGAGATTTAACTTTAATGAAAACTTTCAAGGCTCTCTCCAGTGAAAGTTTGTGTAGTTGAATTTTGTTAATTCTTTAACGGACATTAAATAGGCATGGATCTTTTCACTAAATCTAAATTCTGGAACAGAAAATAAGCCCCAGAGATGAGCCGCAAGACCAATATCTCTAACTCCGAATGAATTTGAATCCCAAAAAGGTTTAAGTCGTTTTTCTAGATTTGTGAGAAGTGGATGAATCTCATTTTCAAAAATGCCCCTGTTTTTTATAAGCTCTGAAAAGGGCCCTCTTTTGGCTTCTTTTTTCTTTAGAAAGTATTTTTGAGAAGCAGGGTCAAACTCTGGGGTGAAAACCCAAAAGGGCATGGCAAGGTTAAAGATTTGCGGAGCGATCGTATTAAGAGTTTGATCGAAATCACCCCAGTTTTCGCTCAATAACACATTCTCTTTATCGAGGTGCTTAATTATATCCAAACTCTCATTCATCACCTGGTCATCCATTTTAATAATGGGAAGCATCTTTTTACCCGTCAGGGCCAGAGGTGTAGCTTCATCGCTATAGGGGAGTACTTTTGAGCTCCAGGGCATATTCAAAAAACCAAGCGCCATTCTAACGCGAATGCAGTATGGGCAATGGATATAGTGATAGAGCTCTATTTTCATAATATTTTCTAAGTATAGATACTTACATGATTATAGGACCTAGTTGGATATTCAACAAAGCTTTTTGATTAGAGGCCAAAGGCTAAAAATCAGTGTATAATACAAAATGAAATGACAGGAGAAGTTATGGAAAACCAAATTGTTCAAGTAACCGATAAAGCCCTTCAGCAGATCCGCGTCATACGCGAGCAAGAGACTCCCGCGCAAGATGCGGGTCTAAGACTGGCCGTTATTGGTGGTGGCTGCTCGGGACTTTCTTATAAAATTGAATTTTCGGCTCCAAAAGAGAAGGATAATGTCCAAACTCACGGGGATGTTCGTATTTTTGTGGATCCTAAATCATCGATCTATCTCAAGGGGATAACCTTAGATTTTAAAGATGGTTTAAATGGAAAGGGTTTTGTTTTTGAAAATCCTAATGCAAAAAACACCTGTGGTTGTGGTGAATCGTTTTCGGTGTGACCTTACCACTCATCTACACGACCTACTGCCAAGTTAAGTTAGAGCTCTATCAGATAAGAGTGACGGGTGTTGATGCGATTAGCTTTATGCAAGGGCAAAGCACTCAGCGAGTAGACTCCCAATTAAGATTTCATGTTTTCACAGATCGATTTGGTAAGATTCTCTGCTCATTTCTGGCTTATACAATAGGAAATGATATAGAAATTTGGTGCGGAGAAAATGCCCTAGAAGCCATTCAAGACAAGTTTCAAAAGTTTATTATATCTGAAGAGGTCGAATGGTCTCAGCCTATGCGCAGTGAGGTCTTCTTAAGTTTTAATGGAGAGGAAAGGGGTGAAGGGGCCCGGGGATGGTGGGGTGGAGTCAGAGTGGAATTAGGAACCATGCCCCAAGAAGGTGCATCTCTGGCAGACAGAAAAGATCTTGAATCATTTATGAAGTGGCAAGGTGTTCCGAGTATCACTGATTCGTCTTCACTTGGCGAAGTGATCAATCAAACATTACTACTTCCCTACGCAGTTGATTTTAAAAAAGGCTGCTTTCCTGGCCAAGAGGCTGTGGCTAAAATTCAAAACTTAAAGGGAGCAGCCTGGGCTCCGGTTCTTTTATTTCGGACCACTCCAGAGAAAAAATTCCCAAACGAAATTAAGCTCAATGATAAGTTAATGGTGCAAATTGATGAAAGCGAGGGTGACTGGGCGGTAGCAAAGGCCCTGAGAGATGTAAGAGTGCATGATCTGTGTCTTGAAGAATCATTTGTTATTAAGCTTTATCCGAGATGGCCAGACTCACCACTCGAGCGAGCGCGTGAGATCTACCATGAGGGCACAGAGTGTTTTCAAAAAGGGGATGAATCCAAAGCTCTTGAATTATGGAAAACTTCGATAAGGGTTTATCCAGGCTTTGCGGATTCTTATGAAGCCATCGGTGTTTTACTCGGAAGACAAGAGAAGTTTCAAGAGGCAGAAGCGTGGATGAGAAATCTGCTTGAGGTGGATCCGGATTCAGTCATGGCACACACCAATCTTTCTTTGTTTTTAATGAGGCAGGATAAGATTAAAGAAGCTGAGGATCATAAGGCTCTCGCAACAGTTGCAAGTTTCAAAAGTTTTGGAAAACAAGCTTCAGAAAAGCGTGCTCAAGAGCAGAAGGTAGCTCAGGAATTGGCAGAGCTGGAGAGGCGCAGTGAAATGTTTCGTCAGGTTTTAGAAATTGATCCAGAAGATGCTCTGGCACTGCATGGTTTAGGTAGTATTTTGATGGAAAAGAAAGACTACACCTCTGCACTAGAATATTTGCTCAAGGTTGTGGAAGTTGAACCCAAGTATTCAGTGGCTTACTTGGCCCTTGGAAAATGCTATCAAGCCTTAGATATGAAGCAGAAAGCTCAAGAGATATTTACGAAAGGCATCGCTATCGCTGCTCAGAAAGGGGATTTGATGCCTGCAAACGAAATGCAATCCCTGCTTCTGCAAATTAAGTAATGGCCCAACGTTGTTGAGATCTAAGATCTTCCGAAAACTTTTTAATTTTTTTCTTTTTGGCTGCATCAAGTGATTTGAAGGCCAGTGAAAGACTTTTGGCCATTCTAAGATCTAGGCTTCTGAAATGTTTGAAAAGCAGGTAGCCAGATTTAGTAATTTTATTTGCCCTATATGCTCTCTCTATATCTTTTGCGGTGTACTCGAGAGAAAGCGTTTCTTCACAAAACCGATAGAGTATTTTTTGGAATTCAGGCTTTGAGCAAATAAATTTTTTGTTTTTAGATTCTTTAATGAGGTCGAAATACAGTTTTTGAGCAAAATAGAAAGTCATGTAAGCGTGATAGATTCCTCGTAAGGGGCGGCGACTTTCTCTCCACGGCGAGTAAAAGGTAAGTTCCGGCGATTCAAGAAGTGGCTCTTCAAGGATAAGGAAGTGATTCAAATGATGGTGACCGTTTTCATGAAGGAGGTCGTCCAAAAGATCTAGTCTGTCACGATTATACAGGTTAATAAAAGAATGACCCGGTAGTGACTGCAGAGAGTAGCTCACGAGCTCTTTTTGTTTTATCGGTACAATTTTCTTTGTAAATGTTTTAAAAAAATCATAGGAATCGGGAGAGTGGGTTTTAATCAGAGCGAGTGAATTTGTAATATTCACCAGATGTTTCTTAAAGTTTTTCTTATCCCAACTCTCAAAATAAATACTGCTACTTGAATCAAGGATGATTGTTTTGGCAGATTTTCCCTGGGGAAACTGAGCGAGTTCAAATATTTTTGCAGCTTTAAATTTGAAATTAGACTTAATTCCAAAAATACTAGAAGCGATAAAATGAAGTTGATGACAGACTTTTTCTTCAGCCTCTTTGGAGGCAGCTTTCATGTTTGAAGACTTATTCAGTGCCTTAAGAAAAATCTCGGCATGCTCACTGCGATTCCAATCTTCAAATAATTGATCATGAAGAGGGCCCCATGCGCCCTTTAGCTTTTTGACTCTCGCCTTTTGTCGGACGAGGAGGAGGGCTGTCTGTGACCAAAAATACTTGTATTCCCAATTGAGATCGGATGCTTGGACATGGCGGGCGAGAGTTCGAAGCGGTTTAGGGAGAGAAGTGGCTAGATATTTGAGTTGACCCTGAGTTTTGAGTGCACATTCATGAGGCCAAACTTGTGCATCAGCAAATTGATAGGTCATAAAATAATGGTTAAAAATGGCTGGGGTGGTCGGAGTCGAACCGACGACCAATAGATTAACAGTCTACTGCGCTAACCACTGCGCCACACCCCAATTGATAATCTCGGATCATGAATTTATAGGTCCTGCCCCTGTCTTTGTCTAGAGTCATTTTAGCTATTTACGCCGTGCGGTCAGGATTATTTGATTACCCATCATTTTTACTCAAGTAATCCGCTGTTTTTACCGTTAAGACACGGGACAGGGGGAAATCGAGTGGTACCCGTAAAATCAATTATTCTGAGTGTTTTAGGGCTTCTGACGCCTCAGGACCTAAAGCGCCTAACCAAGCAGGGGAAACACGAGATAAAGCTCAAACAAGCTGCGGGGGGCGAATTCGAGCCCTTTTCAGTGAGTGAGGCTGAACACTTTGAGACAGTTGAAGCAAAGATCCTCAGCTTCCCCTCCTCCCAAGAGCATGCGGCTGAAGCGGGTAGAGAGTTTCTTTCTAAGCAAAATTCCCTGGAAGCTATTGGAGTCATGTCTGCGGATAAGCAAGCGGAGTTAAAAAAAGCTGCCAAAGAAGCCTACGAGAAATCGCAACCAGATACTTTAGATTTTATATTAAGTGAAAGAGATCGCTTCAAAAATTCAGAAGATAAAATTCACAAACAAGAGGGTCTTTCTTGTTATAAGAAAAATGCAGACATGAGACTTTTTCAAGTTGTCTCAAAAGATAGTGAAGGAAACAAAAAAAGAAAAATAACCTCGGTCTTAGGAATCTTGATAGATAAGAAGCAAACCTAGCAAGGTATGGCTGCACTCATCTCACCCCATTTTACTTCGCACGTCTCTTCTACTGAACGATCAATATGTAAGTCCCCATTCGGAGCAATATAAACAGGCAGCTTTGAGGCGACAAAATCAAACCCGTCATGCGGAAGGTGGATCAGCATTTCGATGGCTTTATTTGGATTAAAGTCAGAATGCTTGAGAGCTCCTTTGACCATTTGTTTGATTGGAAGAATGTTTTTAAGTTCGCAGCGATAATGTGGTCCACCGTCGAAAGGATCAACCTCTTGTGTATATTTAAATCCGATTGATTCCAGCATTTTCTTCACCGGCTCAGTATCCTTACCTACTTTGCCGATGGCGTTTCTCGTTTCGAGGGGGAGAAGTGTTTGGTAAATATTCTCCGACGGGAATAGACTTGTGATAAATTCTTTATTCGACCGAGAGAGGATATCTGCATCGTGGTATCCCATATTCATAAATCTTCTTCCAATGGCTTCCCAGAGAGGGGAGTTCCCATCCTTATCCAGTGGAGGCATGAGCTCAGAATGAACCAGTGGCTTAAATCTATCTGGAAACATACCCATGTAGAGAAATCGTACAAAAGAGAGTTGTTTGCCTAGTTTGTTTTTTGATCCTCTAAATTCAGGATGCACAACTAATCCACCAATTTCAGTTGGGCCATTAGTTTCAAGCCCAAGCTTAAGTGTGCCGTGAACAAAACCAGTATTAATTGTTTCAGAATATTTATGCTCCTGACCTACTTTCAGGTAAAAGTGCGGCTCATCTTCAGTGCCATGTTGAGCATGAATCATAGAAACGCCCAAAACTTTCTTAACCTCAGTGTCCTCTAAGACAAAGATATAATAATTCTCCCATAGTTTTTTGCTGGGTTTTTTAAAGGCCTGAAGGCTGCTGTGAATTTTTGACTCAATGATGTCTTGATCCGCAGGAAGATTAATGAACATTACCATTTCACTTAGATTGAATAAATCCTTAAGATCATTTTCGCTTACTGATCGTAGTATCAACATAGTAATTCCTTGCTAGCAATGATCTGGTATATTTTTTCAACATCACTGGATAAAACAGAAATGGGGAAATGAAGCGACACTTCAGATTCAGAGTACTTTTCTGCCAGTATACCTCTTTGTGAGAGTGCATGGACTTCACCTCGGAGTCTTAAGGTTAGGCCCTGTATCTCTGCGGGATTAAAAACTTTAATAAGCAACTTATGAACACTAGCAAGTCGACCCTCTGGACCAAGGACGTCAGGGGTCAAAAAAAGATTGAGCCAGCTGTGATGAATGAGTTGACTAGAAGCCGGTAGTTCTAAAGAGGAACAAACCCACAACGAACCATCACTGAGACGAACGGAGAACGTTTCAAACTCCAGTGTTTCAAAAACACTCAATCCCCAAATAGAATTAATGCTAAAAGAGTCGTATTCGTGAATAAGTCTTTTCGATTTTAGATCACGATAATCCTTAGCATCGAGCACGACCCATTTAAAAAGTTTAAGTCCAGAAAGCTTTGAGCTAAGAGAGGAATTAAATTCTTGAGGAGCACCATCTGTTGCCAGAGATCGAATCATCAAAGGGTGGTTAAGTCCTAGTGGATAGAAATTTTTAAGGGAGAGGTCATAGAAATAAGAATCAGCTTTTGCGCGCCGTATACTTTGCCCATAATCCCAATCTCCGACAGCGCAAATCGTCTTCAGATCAAGACTAGAAGCATGAAGGCGGAGCTGTTCTGAAAAAGAATGGTCATCAATTCTCATCGGAAGACTTTATTCCAAGTGTCATGGCTTGATTAAACATTAGGGCAAGAGGATAATACCCTCTCATAGTGGAGGATAGCATCATCAAAGACGCTCTTACAACTCTTGCGGATTTACTTTCTAGAAAAGAGTATGACCAAGCAGAAAAATTTTGGATATCCCAAAAAAGTACTCAGACGGACTACTCTTATTGGCACAACCTAGGTGTCGTTTATAAGCTCAAGCAGCAATATCCGTTGGCGAGATTTGCATTTGAAAAGGCAAATCACCAGACACTCTACTCTTCCCAAACGATCAATGAGCTTGATGTGGTTGTTGAAAAATTGGGTTTTGCGGAGTCCTCTCATGACTCATTTTATCCAGCTGAATGGTTAGTATCCTTGGGGCCTATGAAGGTTTGGGGGTGTGGAATAATTCTGTCAGTGCTTATTATTAGTTTCTTACAAAAGAAACTCTCTCTTATACAAAAGTCTCTGACGATTTCTCTCTCTCTTATTCCTTTGATTGCAACTTATCTCTATTTTGATCTGACTGTTGGATTTGTGACTATTGATAACCTGCCAATTTATGGTGGAGCATCGCAGGTGTATGCGACAGGGAAGTTTGTTCCTGCTGGTTCAAGATTGGTGGGAGTCCCAAAGGGGGACTGGATTTCTCTGCGCTCACAATCGGGAGACCAGTTTTGGAGCAAATCTGAAGATTTAAAAAATCAATGCATGCTTTTGTGGGAATGAGGGTTTGTGTTAGTGTGTCCATCTTTATAGACTCTACAGTAGCCTCAGAATAAGTTTGGAGATTTCGTCATGCGCTCTTTTTTTTGCAGTGTCATAATAATTTTGTTGCTCGTTGGTTGTGCGAGCGATGGTCCTGATGGAAAAACAGAAGCAGAGGTTCTTTATAAAGAAGCGCAGGAATTAGTTGAAAGCGAACGCTATATTTTAGCTACTGAGAAATTACAGCAAATTAAAACGCAACATCCCTATAGCTATTACGCCACACCCGCAGAACTTCTTCTTGCTGAAGTGCAATTTAAGCAGGAGAGCTATACGGAGTCAGCGGCATCGTTTCTTTTGTTTAGAGATTTTCATCCCAAGCACGAAAGAATCGCTTACGTGGTTTATATGATCGGTGAGAGTTACTTCAAGCAGCTTCCAGATACTATTGATAGAGACTTGAGCCCTGGTTATGAAGCGTTAAAATTTTTTGATGAACTTCTCGCTAAATACCCTAAAGCCGCCGAAGCCGAGGAAGCTAAAAAGCGGATCGGTGATATAAATAAAAAACTACGAGAGAAAGATCAATACATTGCTGATTTTTATTTTAAAACGGAAGCTTGGGAAGCGGCACGCTATTGGTATATAGATATTCTTACTAACCATGCAAGGGAGAAGGATTTAAGAGAACATGCAATGGTTAGAACAGTCGCGAGTTCATGCCAGATGAAAAAATGGGAAGAGTGCCTTTTATATGCTGAAAAATTCGCCACATTAGTCGACAAAAAGAAGGCTGAAGAGATACGATCATGGGAAAAGAATTGTCGAAATCAAAAAGTACGTTAGGAGGGAGAGCTTGGAGAATTTAAAGCTCAGTGAACTGATGAGAAAAGCTAAAGATGCTTTTCACAAAAATGATCTGAAATCCGCGGGCCTCTTTTTTAATGAAATCATAGAATTTGATCCTAATGCCACTGAAGCTTATTTCTATCTCGCAAATATCTATCATATGCGCGGTGAACTTGGAAAAGCTGTACGCGGCTTTAATCGCGTTCTAGAGCTTGATCCTCACCATACCGACGCCTCAATTTCTCTTTCTGTTATTCTCAATGATATTGGTAAATATGAAGAGGCTAAGGCTGTTTTTGATAAGGCCAATCAGCACGTTAAGCTTTCCCCACAGCAGGGCTTAGCTGAACCTCATGTGAATAAAAAGTTTAGTCTTAAGCACTATGAAACGGCTGAAATGTATGCCTCTTACCAAAGATGGGATGAAGCTCTGTTTGAGTATAACAAGGCCACTAGTCTTGATCCTGATAATCTTGAAATTAGAATCAAAGTGGCTAAGCTTTATTCGAAGAAAGGTTTTGTCTCTAAGGCTTTTGAAGAACTTAAACGCTTAAAGACAGAACACCCTCACTATATCCCTGCGCGTATGGCCCTAGGACTTCTCTATTATGGAAGTGGTCATATCATAGAAGCTCAGGCTGAGTGGCAAGGCGTTGTCGCGCGTGAGCCAAAGCACGCAGAAGCGCAAATGTATCTGCAGCTCTCTCGTTCAGCGACAGAAACAAACATCCAACTCTAGTATTGATAAGAAATAAAAAAGCCCGCATATGCGGGCTTTTTTATGATGAACTCTAATTCTAAAATTACATTTCTGAAGTAAGGCGAGCGTAGTTGTCTTGTGTACTCTTGAGGTCACCTGACTCAAGCGCAATGCTTGGAGAATAAGATGTTCTCGTTGAATCATCAGATGAGAAGTTCACAATATAAGTCTTAAGCTCTTTGTACATCTCGTGCTTCACAGTGAGTTTGCTGTCAGCAAGAACAATCTGCTTAGCCACCTTCTTCGTGCTGTTAATCACGATAGGGGCTTTAAGATTTGCACTCATTTCAACAACATTTCCAGGAATAGTGAGGATGCTGTAGAGACGAGCATTGCTAAGAGATTCTAGATCCAGGCCATTGAGGTCGGCTGGAAGAAGTTTCGCAATGTAATCAGGTTTAAAAATTTTTGGTTCGATAATCGGGAACGCAACCTTCTCGTCTTCAATGCTCTGAAGCCAAAGAATGAGAGTGCTATCACCTGGATCGACCACGAAATACTTTTTTAGGTTCTCAAAACCTAATAAGCCTTCATGGAAGGTAAGGATATCACTCGGGTTAATTTCAAGTTCCCCAAATCTCGTTGTTTTGACTTTCAAGGTCAGCCTCCGAAATAAAACAGTAAGGTATTTTTACCTTACCATTCAGATCGTAGCAGTCAACGAGAACTTAGATCAAGGAGGAAAATTATTTCTTTTTCAGCTCTTCGCCTAAACGAGAAATATCGTCCATATTAGCTTGCACCGCAGCGACGTTCTGGTCGTGGATGGCTTGATAGACTTCTTCGCGGTGAATCTTGGTTTCTTTGGGTGCTTTAATGCCTAAACGCACTTGTTTACCCTTAATTTGCACTACTACGATCTTGATATTGTCATCGATCGCAATGCTTTCTCCAAGCTTCCTTGTCAGAACTAGCATGTTCAATCCTTGATAGCGTCATTTAATGACTTAAGACCTCTTCATAAGAGGGCCGAAGGCATCTTTATGATGGCTTGTCAGGAATTGCAAGATTAATTTACAGAATTAGTTAAGATTGAGGTTCGCAAAAGGTACTAACGCAGGAAGTCCATCAACTTGGTGTTCATTAAGACGCCACTGGCCTGGTAGGTGGCCTTAAGGATTCCCTGCTCTTTCTGCAGGTTTGAAAAAAGTTCAGCCACATCAGCGTCTTCAACTTTGGTTTTATATTCCTCATTAAGGAGCTTTTGCTTCTCAATGTTGTTTTCAGCATTTGAAATATTATTCGTAAGAGCACCAATTTTAGCACGGTAAGCAACCACTCTATCGATCGAGCGATCCATCTGCTCCAGAAGGTTTTGAATCACGTCTGGATTATTCGTGAGAAGTGCATTCTCTAGTGAGGCCAGTTCATCAAAGATGCTTGAGCTTATGTTCCCATTGGGCTGAGAAGCGAGACTTCTTCCTTGGTCAGCATAAACTTCTGTTGGCACGTCTTCGGCTTTCTCGGGAAGAGAGAGCTTGGAGCTCACTTGTGATTCGTTATCAAAAAAGAGCTCATTGCCAGTGACGTTGATAGGAATAAAAACGTCTTTATTAATTTCTATAAAGATTTTACTTTTATCACCAGCATACTTCCCTTCGGTATCAAAGGGTCTGGTTAGAAGCTTCTGACCAGAAAAGAGATAGCGATTTCCCATTCTTTTGTTGGCGAGACTTAAGGCTTGCATCCGAAGCTGATGAACCTCTTTAGAAACAGACTGGCGGACCTCAGGGTTATAGATGTCTGAAGACTGGCCAATGGCGAGCTCTTTAGCTTTTGATAGAATATCAGTGAGCTCTTCGAGAACAGTTTCAGTGAAGCCCAGTGAGGTTTGAGCAAAATTCAAATTCCGTAGGTATTGATTTGCATCGATATTCTGGGAACGAATCTGAAGCAGGTCAACGTTACCAATAGGATCATCAGAAGGCTTTTGGATACGCTTCATATTTGAGCCCTTGATCTGAAGATCTTCAACTTTTGACTTAGTTTTGCTGGTAGCGTAGTTGATGGCGTGGAGCGAGCTATTTTCAGAAACGCGTGTCATGGTTTACCTCAATTCATGATTCCCAAAACAGCTTTAAACATCTCATCCGAGGCCCGTATGACCTTGGCAGATGCTTCGTAAGCGTTCTGGTACTTCACCATGTTGGCTGTTTCTTCATCGAGAGAAACTCCCGAGATGCGCTCTTTTATGCTCTTGGCTTGAGCTAAAATGCCTCCAGATTGTTCAGAATCAATTTTGGACTTGGACACTTGCATGCCCACATTTCCGACAGTTTTTAAGTAATGCTCTTCCAGTGTCGTTGAACCCTCGCCCATTATCTTTTCATGCTGCAAGCGTGAAATGGCGATGGCGACGCGGTTATCACCCGGACTGTTTGGAGTTATCGCTGTCGCAATATTATTAACATCAGATAAAACAGCGTCCGAAAGATTAATATATTCGGCAGCTCTCTTTTTACTGAGAGGAGCATTGAAAAAATCAATTCCTGTCACCTGACCATTGGCCAAACCAGGCATTGGAAGACCCGTGGCTTGATCCACCGGGACAGGTTTATTGGCAAAGCCCTTTCGATGAATGGCATTGGTTGCATTGGCCAAAGAGTAGGCAAGCTCATCTAGTTGAGATTCAACAGCAGCAAGATCCTCGTTTCGACTTCTAAAAAGTGCACCGAGATTTCCAGTGTGAAAACGATTAGAGATGGGATCACCTGTGCGAGATTTAAAAAAGATTTCTAAGTGAGGCTTTTGCTGATTTGATTCATTTTCTTCGAGTCGATTTCCAACGACAAGTTCTTGTTCAATTTCACCAGAGACTAATGTGCCAAGACCATCTACGTTCACAACAAAACGATTCTGGTCATCATAGTAGGCTTTAACAGGAGCATGCTCTGCGAGTTGTCTGAGGGCATTGTCACGCTGATCACGAAGATCGTTAGCTTCGCCGCCACCGACTTCATTGGCGGCAATCTCGCGATTCAACTTTGAGATCGTTTTAGCCAAGTGGTTTATATCATCCACAATGAGAGTTATTTTTTTATTAATACTATTGCGGGTATGATCTATGTCTTTTTGAACTCGTTTAAAGTCTTCGACCACAATCTTAGCATTTTCACGGACTAAGCCTCGTACCGTTTCGTCTTCAGGTCTATTCGAAAGCTCTCTAAAAGAGTTGAAAAAGCGGTTAAGGATTTTATTCATTCCTTCAGAATTAACTTCATTGAAAATCTCTTCAATGTGGCCCAACTGATTTGTGCGCTCTTCGTTAAACTTGTGTTGAGTAATGCTATTGTTAAGTTTTTTTTCAACGAGATCATCATGGTTACGTTTAATAGATTGAATATCAACACCGGTACCCATTACGTAATTACCCTCATTAAGCGTAATGCCGTTTTTGGTCCTTACCTCCTGACGAGAGAAGCCTTCGGTGTTGGCGTTGGCAATATTATGCGATGTCGTCGCCATGGACTTCTTTGAAGTAAAGAGACCTGATTTACCAATACTGAGTAAATCGGCTGACACCTGGGGCTCCTTCTACCTAGAAGCAGAACGGGTCATCCCATTCGCTCCATAAGTTGTGAAGTTCTTCTTGCCGCGAAAACCATCTTTTAATTCGTTCAGCGATTGCATCGCTCTGTTAAGGAAAAGTTGGTTTCGTTTATTCTGCATTTGAATGCGTGAAATCACGTCAATCAAAAGATCATTTAAGTTCTGTAGTGCTGCAATGGTGAGCTTAGCCTCAACTGGCTTAAGTACATTAATCAACTCAGAAGCCGAATGAATACTAACTTCCAACAAAGTATCAGAATTCATTTCTTTAATTAGTTCAGATCGTAGATTTTCCCATTCTGCCACGGCGTCGACGATAACTTGTTTGCGAGCTATTAAGTCTTCGAGAAGTTCAATCTCACCCGATAGTAATGCCTGATACTCATCACAGGTGAGTTCATAGAGATCATGATGAAGTTTACAGAAGTGTTCCCACACTTCGATTGCTCTTCCATGATAGAGGGCGAGGGCTTGGTCCTTCATTGGATCTTTGCCTTTTTCTAAAATTCTGATTGCAGCATCTTGTCTGCAACAGCATCGTAGTCAACTTCGTAGGTGCCAGCTTGAATTTGAGCCTTCAGGCGAGCAATCTTCTCTGAGTTATCAATGTCAGGTGAAGAATCTGCGATACGCTTGATTTTAGAGAAGTCACGTACACCATCAGTGATGTTAACTTTTGCATCAGACTGTGTTCGTGATGTAATCTCACTCGCACGATCAGCTGAGCTTGAGTCAACTCCTGATGCTTTGTCCGCTCTTCCAGAATTAATCTGGCTGGTGCGGCTCTTGGGAAAGAATGGCGAGCGGGTATCGATGTTGCTGCTCATTCGTCAACTCCTTTGACGTTTGCCTGGTAAGCGTTACGCACAGTAGGTGCGTGAGGCGTTTGTTTCAAGTGGGCCGGAACGATCTGGTCAAGGATGACTTTTTTCAATCCGATCCCACTATCTGATTGTGCCATACTTTTTGCATATTCGTAATCCATCAATGATTCATAGTACTGTTGTGCCGAGCTAGGCTCTGATTCCCGAGGAATGCTCTTACGCATTTGCTCAATCATTTGTTGAGAGAATTGGGTTTCCATTCCCTCAGCCACTTCTTTAAAAGGCTTAAGCATCTCTTCGCGAGAAACGACTTTCATACCTTTTTGTGCTGCGGGATTTATGGTCACGACATCCTTCCTGGTTTTTGTGACAGAACTCTTCATGAGTTCTTTTTAAAGTTTAACATAGGGGCATGGTCAGAAGCTAGCCCTAGGTAAAATATGTAAATAATTCATCTAGATCAGCTCAATATCCGCCACGAGTGCTCCATTTTGCTTTAAGGCCTGAAAAATTGAGATCAAATCTTCAGGGGTTGTGCCTATGGCATTGAGGGCTTTCACCAAATCATTAATAGTGGTGGACCGTTCAATCACGTGAAGGGCCTGGGGTTTGCCGGATGGGTTCTCTCCACCCTTCACCTCTACCACGAGATCTCCATGGCTTAGGGCAACCTTACGGAGAGTGATGTCCCCTCCGGCCACGAGAGTACCAGTTCTTTCGTTGATCACAATTTTAGCAGAAGCATCCGCCACAACTCGAAAGTTCTCCACTTGAGCAATGAGCTCAACTACCTTCTTCTCATACTGGGTAGGGATGATGAGGTCGATGGTTGAGGCGTCTGCGGCGGTGGCGTACTTGCCACCGAGTTCCTGGTTAAGGATCTTTTCGATGCGAGCGGCAGTAGTGAAGTCCGGAGATTTCAAAGCGAGGCGCAGAGATTTCTTATCATTGAAGGCTAGTTCAAGTTCACGTTCCACAACCGCACCATCAGGAATGCGTCCGGTAGTCGCCATTTTTGCACCCTTTTTGAGGCCTCCAATAGAGAGAGCTCCAGAAGCCACCGCATAAATATTGCCGTCGCCGCCCTTCATCGGTGTAACTAGTAATGTACCCCCTGCTAGTGATGAGGCATCCCCAATGGATGAGACCGTGACATCAACCTTTTGGCCTACGCGACCGAAGGCTGGGAGTTTCGCCGTAACGATGACCGCAGCGACGTTTTTGCTGGTGATCTCTTTTTGCGTGTTAAGTCCCAAAGTTTGAAACATTTTTTTCAACGAGGTGTTAGTGATTTCTCCACCGCCGTCGCCAGTTCCATTGAGGCCAATCACGAGGCCGTAACCGATCAAAGGATTGTCTCTCACTCCCTTGACGGTTGTGAGGTCTTTAATCCTACTCGCATTAGCCAAAGCAAATGTCGGTAGTAAGAAGAATGTCAAAAGACTTAGCTTAATCATTGTTACCTCAAGATTAAAACTCGTGATTCTACGAGTCTGTCGGAGTTGATAGTATCGTTATCTTGAATGTCCTTGCGAGACACAAGAGCTTGAACTTCTATAAATCGTTTTTCTTTTCTAAAAATAATTTCTTTTTTACCGCGAAGAAGGAAATAGTCTTTGTTAATTTCTTCAGCGACCACACCAGAAATTTTGTCATAAACTTTTGTTTCAAGCTCATCCACGGGAGCGGTAGTCGGTGCCGCGGGGGCTGCAGCGGCAGCCGCAGAAGGAGCTTCACCTTCTTTCTTTTTGGGAGCAACAGGTTCGGGGAATGTGCGTTTTAATTCGGAAGAGATTTGCCCACGGAGTGCATCTAATACATTGATAATAACGATATCACCGACATTCTTATTTACATCAGTGGTAAAGAGCGATCCACCTGGAGCATCAACCCATAGACTCCCGCTTGAGCCGCTGTCTTTGAAGTCCTGGGCTTTTGTTCTGGCGCCACCACTGCGGTAATCTCTTTTAACCGAAGGTGGCATATCGTTAGCAGGATTAAGGTTTGAAATTGAGTTTGGATTGGCAATGGGACGTTTGTCTGCAGTGGTTTTTTTGAAGCCTTGCTCTCTATAGGCGGAATAGGGGTCATTGAGATTCCCACCATTTCGCGCAGATTTTTCTTCACGGTCAATCTGGCGATGAAGACCGTTTACATAGGAGGCACAGCTGGTTAACAAAAGTAGCACTAATAATTTCATAATTTAATGGTGACACGATTAAAATCTGTCACAACTCCCTTATACTTTTTTCCATTAGCTTGATTCCAAACCTCAACCTCATCAGAAATTCCACCATTTTGGCGTGAAATAGCTTGTGATTTAACTTTAACATGATCATTTTCAAAGGTGATTTCTACTCTATCGCCTGCACGAACTAGGTTGAGAGGAGTGAGATCGCTTTCTTTAATGAACTCACCGGCCTTAAGTTGCTTATTCGTTTTATAGAACTTGAGGTTTTCTGGTTGATTGAAGAATCTTCCGAAGTTTGTGGCCGGTGCCTTTGTGATTTCCCAATTATTTGTTTCAATTCTATCTGAGAAAGCACTTATATTAGTTTTAAGTCTGATCGCTTCCTCAAGCTTAAAAACCCGCGTTTGAATATCAAGGCTTAGTTTGACTGAGCCAAGTTGAGTCACTTTAAGACCAAAATGTTCTGTGCCTCTGAACTCACAGGGATGACAAGAGACTTCAATCTTATCGTTCATATCGAGAGAATAGAAACTTCCGAGAAGTTCTGATTTCCATTCGTTTTTCGAGTTTTTCAACTCAGTGAAATTGCCTTCGATGATTCTCTCAATGTTTTCAATTTGTATGTGTGAACTTGTCGACAAGAGCTTAACTTGCTTGCTGAGTGCCATTTGGATTCTTGCAACAGGGATGCTCCCAGATTGCTCGCGTAGTACGTTGTAAACTTCCTCAATCTGATAGCTTTCACAATTATGAGAAGTTTTATGTGAAGCTCCAGTTGCTTGTGAGCTCACTAGGATTCGTGGTGGAAGCTGAACCTCACACGCCCAAGAACTTACACTACACATCGTTAATATTAAAAATACCCATTTCATTTATATCTATCTCACGTTGTTAACAGTTTGGAGCATTTGATCGGCGACACCCATAACTTTCGAATTCATCTCGTAAGCACGCTGAGCTTTAATAAGATCTGTCATCTCGTTCATGACACTGACGTTGGATGACTCAAGCGCCCCTTGCATAACGATCCCGGCGTTATCTACTCCCGGAACCATCTGAATGGCTTGACCGCTGGCCTGAGTTGCCGCCAACATATTCCCACCTTCAGATCGCATACCTACCGGATTCACGAAGGTGAAAACCGGAATCTGACCCAAATTTAGGGGCTCCGGTGTGTTTCTAAGAAACGCTTCCACCACGCCGTTCTCTGCGATGTTGATGCTCATGATATTAGGTGGGACAACGATCCCAGGGAAAACTCTCTGGCCACCACGGGTGACTAAGTTTCCTTGGGCGTCCACGTTAAAGCTGCCGTCTCGGGTGTATTTCATTTCACCGTTATTACCCACGATCCCAAAAAAACCTTCACCGTTAACCATGAGGTCGTAGGGGTTATTGGTCATCTGGGGCGAACCCTGTTGGTGGACTTTTCTTGTGGCGGAGACTTTCGAGCCTGAGCCAATTTGAACTCCCACATTATACTCACTCTCAGCGCTGGAGCGCGCACCAGCTTCCTGAACTGTTTCATAGAGAAGGTCGTCAAATTCGGTGCGACCCTTTTTAAATCCAGTCGTGTTGACGTTGGCGAGATTATTGGAAATGGTATTCACGTTTGCTTCCTGTGAAGCCATTCCTGTTGCTGCTGTATGTAGAGCTCTAATCATCTATGCCCCCTAGAACTTATTAATATCGTTCACTGCTTTACCGGTAATGCTGTCGTAAGCGTTGATCGCTTTTTGGATGGACTCAAAATGTCTGTGCGCCTTAATCAACTCGCTCATCTCTTCGATCGCATTTACATTTGAGCCCTCGATGAACCCTTGGTTCACGGTCGTTGCTAGTTCCACGCGCTTAGCATTTGCCTCAGAAGGATTGATGAAAATGTTATTACCCTCTTTGCGGAGAGCGTGAACATCATCAAATTCAACAACTGAAATCGTTCCAACCAAGCCCTGTCTCGTTAAAACACCGCCCTCGCGGCTGATTGTAATGGCTTGATTGTGCGGTAGTTTTAAGATTCTCTCTTCCGGAGAAGGGAGTGCTTCGGCTGCGGGCCCTCGCAGCTCTTCTGGCTTTGCCGTTAAGGGCTGTAGCACCTTAAATCCCTGACTTGTGACAAGTTCGCCGTCTTTTGAAAGAGAGAGGTTGCCTGTGCGTGTGTAGCGCACTCCCTGGGGAGTGAGGACTTCTATGAAGCCTTTGCCATTAAGGGCGACATCAAATGGGTTATTAGTAGGTATGAGCTGACCCTGATCGTGATTTGTGTAAGAGCCGGCCACATCAACGTACGCATTCTCTGCGCCCTGGGTATGGTAGAAATCATCAGGAGAAAATTCCTTACGAGGAATATGAATATCATCACTGCCTCTTGATAGGGCAGTGAGATGCTCTTTGAAAACGAGTTGATCTTTTTTGAAGCCTGCGGTGTTGGCGTTCGCCACATTATTAGCGATCGTCTCCACTTTGCGTTGCTGAGCAATTTGTCCGGAGAGCGGAACCCAAATGTTTTTCATGATCCTCCGTGATCCTGATGGGGTTTCATCCTGATACCCCTAGGCAAAATTGTACCTTAGTCTTCGGTCCGACCGACACCCCAGGGAGATTTTTTCCTCCCCCTGCCTATGGCTAAAGCATTGAAAGTTTGATTAGCTATGTAAGAAAGTGAGTGTCCTTATGGGGGACCATGTCAAAACTCTAACGTCTAAATAAGGTAAGTGATGAAAAAAGCCGCAGAAGCACCCACATTAGAAGAGGCACTAACTAATCTTGAGAAGATTGTTCAGGATTTGGAGCAAGGCCAGTTAAGTTTAGATAAAAGCATGGATAAATTTGAAGAAGGCGTAAAGCTATACAAGATTTGTCGTCAATCACTTGAGAGTGCAGACAAAAAAATTAAAATCCTCACTGAAGCACTCAAAGAAGAAGACTGGAAAGAATAGAAGTCGCACCAAATGCAATGACCCCTTATACTTAAACTTCAAAGTTTAGGAGAAGGGTTACAGTGAAGAAAATAATCAAAGCACTTTTAGTTTTATCGGTACTTGGCGTATTCGCAATTGCGGGACTTTTTGGAATGATTGCCTGGGTTGCATCAGACCTCCCTCAAATAAACTCTCTCTCTGATTATAGGCCTCCGATGAATTCAAAAATCCTCGCAAAGGATGGATCGGTCCTATTAGAGATTGGAAAAGAAAC
>DIVA01000106.1:0-601 GCA_002435705.1 Bacteriovoracaceae bacterium UBA6144 | reverse complement strand
CTCAACAGGTGGCAAAAAGCTTACTTCTCTCGAAAGAAAGAACAATTTCTAGAAAAGTTAAAGACCTCCTGCTTGCTCAAAAAATTGAAGAAAAGTTTTCCAAAGAAGACATTCTCTATCTTTACCTGAACCAAGTTTATCTCGGTGGTGGCTACTATGGTGTGAAGGCAGCCATGAAGGGTTACTTTGATAAAGAGCTTGAGGAAGCGACTGTCGCAGAGAGTGCTCTTGTGGCTGGGCTTCTCGTGGCGCCGGGTAGGTATTCTCCTTATGTCAGTCCCATTTATGCCAAAAGACGCCAACTCTACGTTCTTAAGCGAATGTATGAAACCGGTAAGATCGAATTTAAAGACTACGAGATGGCCAAGATTGAGGACATTAAAATGCGTCTGCGCTCGAGTGTAGCCATGAAGGGAGGGCATTTTACTGATTGGATTAGACAAAAAGTAATTGGAAAAGTTGGGGAAGAGGAATTCCTCACAGAAGGATTTGAAGTCGTCACAACTCTTGATTGGCAGTTGCAAGAAAAAGCAGAGCAGAGTGTATTGTTCCATTTAAAGGATTTAGATAAACGACAAGGCTATAAGGGACCAATTGGTAA
>DIVA01000075.1 GCA_002435705.1 Bacteriovoracaceae bacterium UBA6144 | reverse complement strand
GTTTGAGAGGCTGCATCCGTTGAAGTAAACGGATTGAGCGTTGGCGGCTCAGCAGATAATGAGAGATAGAACGTGTCGCTTCCGGTCTGAGTTTTTTTATCTTGGCAGCTCGCGAATACCAACAACAATATCATGACACTGATTAATCTCTTCATGCATACCTCTTTCAATAGTTATTTTTTAAAATATAATTCTGGATCCAGAGACCATCTATCGACACTAAAGTTATGATCGAAGATCCGGTAGGATTCTAACTTGCTTTCTATTTCATTTAAACTTGTTTCTGATTGCTTAAACTTCACAAATGTCTCCGATTTATCTTCCTCAAGATTGGCGAGCTCTTTTTGCCATTCTGCTTCAAGCTTCTGCCTTAAGACTTCAAATCGTCTATTTACTGCTTCTACTTTTTCAACATGGCCATCAAGCTCGCGCTGATGAAAACGCTTGCGCGCCAGCATGGCCATTCTTTTTCGTTGGAGAATCTTGACTAGTTCATGGGCCGTTTGGAGATTATTCTCTAAATCTTGACTCCAAAAATGAAGAGTACTCCCCGTCGTGAGTTGGACTTTTATGATGCAGGTCTTATACTCCGGCACTTGAAATAAAAGATGTGTATTTGAACGAGCAATAACTTTGGCGACACAGCGCTGATTGGGATAAGTCTCATTCCAGAACTCTACCCGATCGTTCTTATTCAAAAATTTTGCATTCTTGAATTCAACTCGAACTCTCATCAATTGCCCGGTTTCATTTAAACGTGAGACTTGGCCAGGAAAGGTCGCTTCATCAGTAACAGAACTCGTAGAAATAGCATCGGCCCATGCTGTTGAGCACGAGAGCAGAAAAATCACAAAAGGAAGCAAACGATTCATTGTTTTATTATGCCACTAGAGAATCGTGAGCCATAATGTTTTTCAACCGGAGTAAATTACTCAGTCTATGGTTTTTGAAGGATAATACTCGCCCTAAAATCTTTTTCGTGAAGGGGTTCTTCGTATTTTAAAATGCGCATCCCTTTAAACATCCCTAAAAGTTCTTGATCCTTGAGGAAGTACTCCTCCGGGTCATGCCTTTGCGCAGGGTGAACGCGTTGGCGGATGGTAAAAGCCTCGTAGATGATAATTCCACCAGGCCGCAGCCAACTTTTCATCTTGTCGATGAGCTCTCTATCCACATAATAAAAACAAATAATTGCATCGTAGCTACCTGGTGTAATGGCGTAGTCTTTCATGGATGCGGCAATTGTTTTAATTTTTACACCGTACTCTTTTGCTAAGAGGTGTGATTTTTTAATCGCCACAGAACTAATATCAACACCTGTGACCTTAAATCCTTTCTGGGCTAAAAAAACAGCGTTACGTCCTTCACCCATTCCCATATCTAGAACGTTTCCCTCGAAGGGCAGATAGTGATAGTTCATTGATAAAAATTCCGCCGGTCGCTTACCGAAAACATAGGCTGCTCTATTGAACTTTGCATCCCATGCGGACTTATCTGAAGAAAGTTTGGCCCCGGTTAGATGTTCGAAACGACTTGCAGGTAGAGGTTGTCTGGCGAAAGCAGATGAAGAGAGCATAATGATGATAGCGAGGCACTTACTCATTATTCTTTCCTTCATCGAGGAATTCCTGAAAACCATCCTCTTGGGGAGTGAAAATATCATCAATTCCAGACTGACTTAAATCAAATCCAGAAGAGTCATTGAGCTGGTTTTCTATTTCACTTTGCCCAGCACCTGAATCAATCGATAGCTCGGCATCTAGATAGAGTTCGAGAGTTGAATGCAATTTTTCGAGTCTTTTGCTCATGCGAAAAATATTATCTTCAACGGTGTTAGGCATGTCCTCTGTATGGTAGAGGTACCACTTCATCTCATCAATCAGCGTGTAGAACTGATCAAGGGCCTGGATCGTCTCTGTTGAACAATGAGCAAGATCTCGGATTGTGGTTTTTTCATAGCGATTACTAAATAACCAAGTGAAGTGTTCCCTAGTTCTTCTCATCGCAAAGACTTCCACAAACTCTTTTCTTCTCTCTTTCACCCGATTAATCAGATTCTTCGCATCGAGTTTAAGTAGAAGTAAGTACCTTTGGGTTAACTCATCCTTTAATGACTTCATATCCACCTGAGATGTTAAACGCCGGCTCCAGGCACTTTCGCCCGCTTACCGCCCGGCCATGTTTGGCTCTTCTCTAATCTAATTTCATGAAACTTAACTAGTTTATCACAAATAGAATTTAGATTAAGTGGATACTTTAGAAAGAAATAGTTTTGTCTTGTGGTTTTTTGAGGGATTTCAAGCTTAGAAAAACTAGAAAGATTGAAAAAGGTCAGTCTTTCTTGCCTTAAAAGATATTTTAAAATCGGATGAACAGACTTTCTAAAAGTCATAAATTGCTTTGAATGACGAGTCGAGCAGATGACTGTTAAATGAGACAGACTCGTCAAAGCAGCAAGCTTGGAAATCTGATCTACCGATACAGGAAGGAGCTGAATACCCTTTTTAGCGAGTTCTTGAGACACGAGCAAATACATTTCATCCAGCTTGTCTTCAAGCTTTAACCAAAAAAAGAAATTATCCTGATCTTGACGGACCATACTCATAGACCGCTTATCGGAATAATTAGAGAGGTCTTGATCTCGAAGATCGAGAAAGAAGCATAATCATGAGCCCAAGTCCGAGTGAAAGGATCAGGTTCGTAGGGCCTGCGCCTCCTCCCCCTTCGCCACCACTGATGTCGATAGTCCCACAGCTCATGGCTGAACTTTGGCT
>DIVA01000060.1 GCA_002435705.1 Bacteriovoracaceae bacterium UBA6144 | reverse complement strand
GTATAGACCCATAGCTTCGTTTTTCTTGATCAAAAGAGTTGGGTTTGTTGTAGAAAAGGGCACTAATAGAGCTCACTTGTTGGGAATATAATTCGATGAGTGAGTTAAGGGAGTGGCTTACAATTGATTAATCGGTTTTTAGCGACATTGTCGTTTTTGATTCTTTGTTCCTGCTCGATGCTAGGTGACCTTAATAAAATCTCTAGACTCCAAAGCGATGTATCGACTAGAGGGGGAGATTTCAAGAATTATATCAAACGAAGGACCGAGACTTTTAAGTATCTCAATGAGCACTGGTTGGGTCCTGTCACACACCCAAGTGAAATCAGCTGCTCTCTAGGTGTGATGTCATTTGTTATTCCTTTGAAGTGGTCACCTTCTTTCATCCAGAAAGAATATAAAACAATTGATCCGAGCATTACAGGTGAGCTTCGAGGATGTATGAATGAAACAACAGAGCACGGCTGGCATTTTGTCTATCTCATACTTAGTTCCAATGATGAGAATAAAATTTTAGAGATTGGAGAAATGGTTTTAGAAAATGGCCAATACCTAAGAGATGGATATGTCAGATATCCAAGTGATAAAGGCTTTGATTTTTTGGTTAAATACTCTAAGGGGTCAGCCTTAAATTCAGCCTTTGTTGTAAAAGGTAAGGCAAGGCATGAAGGAGTGCTAACTAACTGTCGTAACAAGACTAAAAAAAATCAATACGGATTCTATGATTCGGTCTGTATGAACCCTGGTTTCTATGAGCAAGCACTTCAAAAGATAATATCTACTGGGGAGATACCAGAATTCTATTTAAAATATCCTGATCCTGCTTCTGTCGATATATCAGGATGGTAATACTAAAGATAATTCTCAACATATCCGATAAGAATTCACCACTTTAAAAAGGCTTAAAATAGTGAAAACATTTATCGTATTTTGCGTCTTTATGTTTGCGAACGCCAACTCTGTCAATGCAGAAACGATCAGTGCTAAACCAATCGAACTAGTATCAAACGAAGGGTATTACCATAAAAATATAAAAGTCACCGTAGAGATTGGAATTCCCCGTTTTGAAAGTAATAGCGTTAGATTTCAAATCTATGATCCTGATAATTATTTTGACGGCCTTAATGCGAGTGTTCTTAAGTCCACCCCTGCTTTTGAAAAATTTGTAAAAGGTAACTATAAGAATGGTGACGAACTAATGCTCACTGGGTTTTTTGTTCCCTGGAATGATGGAAGCGCAGGTGGGCTCCTTAGAGTCGATGATATCAAAAGTGCCCCAGGCTTTTTTGGTGGACCATGGCCGTGGATGGTCGGATTGTTCGTTATTGGAGTTGCCTTAGGTGGGAAAAAGACGGCTACCGTTGAATCTAAAGAAGGCTCGCCAACCGAGTCCGAGCAACAAAACAAAGCGTCATAATGCTTTTGTGTGATGATAAATAAATTTAAAGTATTACTAATCTATGGCTTGAAACTAAACTGAAAATATACTTAAAAATTAGGAAATAAAATGCATCGCTCATATGTGTTCTTCTTTGCGATCATAATCCATTGCTGCAGCGCTTATGCTGAAATAGAAAACGTAGAATCAAAAATGGGGCAATCCTTCGATGATGAAAAACAAATCTTTGCTGATAAGTTGAATTGCCCAAATGAGACCTCAGTAAAAACAGAATACAGTCGAAATAATGAAGGCTTTCATGTGAGTGCTCCATTTCAGGGGGCTCAGGAGATGTACTGCGTTAGTCCTAATGGAAAGAAAAATGGACCTTACGTTTATCGGAAGTACATAAGAGAAGAGCTGAGAACAAATTTTTATACCTACAAACCCGTGCTAGAGGTCTGGGGACAGTACAATGACGATAAAAGAGTGGGGAAGTGGTTTAGAAAAGCAGATCCCAACAATGTCTCTGAGTTTGTGGGAGACCGTTTATCAGCTATTACGGGTGATGTAACACTGCTCAAAGACTACAAAACAATTGAAGAGCAGCGACAAGCGAAAGAAAAAAAGTTAGTTGCAAAAAAAGAAAAAGAAAAAGAGCAGCAAGAGCAAATGCTTAAGAAGCTTAAGGAAAAAGAACTTGCGACTCTCGCTCACCAGAAGAAAGAAGAGGAGGCTCATAACAATAAGTGGAAGGTAGCCAGAGAGATCATTAAGTGTGGCGAAAGTCTTAGAGAGATTTATGAGCCTACTGGTGAGTGCAAGCACGAAGTATTACGACATAAGTGTCGTCACCGATTTTGGTGTGAAGATTCATCAACAAAACGACAGGGCCATACGGCTGAATTGGATGACAATAATAGGGTAACAGTAAGGGGTAGTTTCAAAGATAACTTAAAGCATGGAGATTGGGAGTTTATTGATAGTGAAGACATCACGAAGTCTGTTTTTCTTGATGGTAAAAGAAATGGCTTAACCACAGTTAATCGCGCAGATGGAACAAAGAAGCTTGAAATAGATTACAAAGATGATCTTTATAAAAGCGTTAAGTCCTTTGATCAAAAAGGGAAGCCTATTCCTAATGTTTTTGTTTGTAGCTTTTTTCCTGCCATAGGAAATGCGGTTAACTGGGGCAAGAATAGTACATTTCAAAGCGAGGGGGGCTCAGACTCCAAAGAAGCTGTGGAGACCGCTCGCCTAAAAGCTGTGAGTTCGTGCAAGCAAAAAATCTGTGTCCAGCAGTTCAGGACAGCTCATGGTGAATGTATAATTAAAGATCCTGATGCCTAGATGATTTTCTGCGAGCTAGGCTCTCATCTGGATTCTAGAATATAAATAAGCCCACCAAGAGGCGGGCTTATTCGATTATAGATGGTACTCCCATGGGGATTAACTTCGGGCTCCTGCCCTCAGGCCTATCGGCTCCCTCGCTAGCGCTCGGTTCTCAAAAGTTGCATCCTGCTACTTTTGTCGAACCCTACGGGTTCTTCATCCCCACATAGATGCGCTTAAAATAAAAAACCCTCGGACAAGCCGAGGGTTTCTTATATTTGGTACTCCCATGGGGATTCGAACCCCAGTTACCGCCGTGAAAAGGCGATGTCCTAGACCGGGCTAGACGATGGGAGCATAACTGTATTTCAATTACGCTTTCGATTTTTAAGTGGTGATCTCGGGGCGACTCGAACGCCCGACCCTCTCATTAAAAGTGAGATGCTCTAACCAACTGAGCTACGAGACCAAACTCAAAAAATCGAGTCCTTAAATTAATGGGGGACGCTGTTCTTCGTCAAGGTGAAATTGAGCCTTTTTGAAAGGTAATTTTTATCTTTTATAGGAACTCACCTTGGACAAATAAAATCTGCTGACCTAGATTGCATGAACCATGGATATAACCCCTTCAAACCCTTCTAAACGCGTAGTTTTACACACCTTAGGCTGCCGCTTGAACTTCTCTGAAACGGGCTCAATTGCCCAAGGTTTCATGGATCGTGGATATGAAATAGTCGATCTCGGTGAACCTGCGGACTTGGTGTTTCTTAATACCTGCACTGTCACTGATGGTGCTGATTCTACCTGCCGCAATCTGATCAGAAAGGCACAGAGTTCTGCGCCAGAAGCTAAAATTGTGGTCGCTGGTTGTTACGCGCAGATGGAAGCAGAAAAGATAAAACAAATGACGGGAGTTGATCTTATTCTTGGGACGTCGGAGAAGTACCGAGTGTTTGATTATCTCGATCAGGCGAGCGATGCTGAGAGCGATGAAGAAGTGCAAGTGCGGATTGATAAATCTAATGAGTTTTGGGGAGCCGCGACCACGCTTGCTGATTCTCATACTCGTGCTTTTTTAAAAATCCAAGACGGCTGTAATTATATTTGTAGCTTTTGCATCATTCCCTTTGCGCGTGGACGCTCTCGTACACTTTCTATTCGTGATGTCGTGATCCAAGCACAGGCGCTCACTGGCCAAGGTTTTAAGGAAATTGTTTTAACCGGCGTTAATGTCGGGGAGTATGAATCGACCTCTGGGGAAAAACTCTCGCAGCTCTGCCAAGAATTAGTTGAAATTGATGGTCTGTCACGCTTAAGGCTCTCCTCTGTCGAGCCAAACACCATTACTCGTGAGCTGCTTGAGACTTTGAAAAACTCCGGTAAGTACATGGATCACTTTCACATTCCACTCCAGAGTGGATCGGATAAAATCCTTAAACTCATGCGCCGCAAATATGATTCTGCTTTCTACAAAGAAGTGCTCGCGATGGTGAAGGAATATTTTCCGAAGGCGAGCATTGGTGCCGATATCATCGCAGGATTTCCAGAGGAGACGGAAGAAGACTTCTTGGCGACCTTTAATCTTCTACGTGAGTCGTCCGTGACTCATTTTCATGTGTTTCCTTTCTCAAAACGCCAAAATACCACAGCCGCCAAGATGCCCGGTCAGGTTCCGGCTGCCATCAATAAGAAGAGAGTAAGAGATCTCATTATGTTGGGAGAGGCGAAGCTGGATGAACTCTCGCACACGCTCGTCGGTGAGCGCGTGAATGTTCTTTTTGAGTCACAAAAAGATGGAGTCTGGGAAGGCTATTGCCCGCAGTTTGTGAAAGTGAAAGTCCAATCGAAAGAAGATCTTTCTAATCAGATCAGAGCTGTGCAGGTAATGAGTTGGAAAGGTAAATCGCTTGAGGGATTTATCCTTTAACTAGCCTTCTTTTGTCGGAGTGTTTTGTGCACTGACTTGAGCTGAGAGTGAGAGCTCAAAAGCAGTGAGCGAAACCACTCTGGTTTCCCTTCGAGTTCTTTTTCGATTTGTGCCTGTGTGATTTCTTTCAACTGAACGCTCGTTTTGGCGCGAGCACTAAAAGAGCGAAATCTTTCATCAACGGGCAGATAGCTTCCCACGAAGTCTCCGGCATGGAGAGTCGCAAGAATAATTTCAGAACCATCAGAAAACTCTTTCAGTAACTCAACCTCTCCATCTTTGATCCAGTAACAGGTAGAGGTGTTGTCGGCTTCCTTGAAGATACTGCTGCCAGCTTCAAAGCGGATGGGTAATACGCGGACCGTTTCATTTTCAGGAGCTGAGACTAGGCAGCGCACACGCTGGATGAGTTCATAGCCTTGAGCAGGTTTTGCCAGCTTATAAATGCTCTTCAGCGCTTGGAGCTTGGGCGGGATGGCGTCGAGATGGCCGGAGTAGATGATAATGGGCACTTCCATTTTAGCGACCGTTCGAAATTCAGTGATGAAGGCTTCGCCGTCAAGTTTTGGCATTTTGAAATCACAGATGATGGCATCGAATTTTTGATTCTTTGCTTTGAAGAGCCCTTCGGCTCCATCTTTGGCTGTCACAAAATTGAATTCAGTTTTGGCAAAAAGTTCTTTGACCACATCAAGCAGATCAAGATTGTCATCGATCATGAGAATATTTTTTTTCATGGGTCCCTCACTGAGTTTTTTATCGGAACTCAGTGAGAAAAACGAAACTAAAATTTTGTTAAGAGATGTTAAAAATAATTCTTTAAAAATTTTATTTGTTTACGGTCTGGGCCAAAGGCAGCGATCCCAACGGGAATACCCAATTCTTTTTCAATGAGATCGATATAGGCCTGAAGATTCGGAGTGAGTTGATCTGATATAAAGTCGTCTTTAAAGGGCTTGAGATCGCGGTAAATCGGCTTCACGCGAGCAAGATCCATCCCAGGGCGAGCGGTCTTAAAAATTTTACCATCGCACTCATAGGCTTCACACACTTTCAGCACGTCCATGCCTGAAAGAATATCAAGCTTGGTGAGTGCAATCGAAGTCAATGATGAGCACTGAATCGAGTAGCGCAAAAGAGGGAGATCAAGCCATCCACAGCGACGAATGCGTCCAGTGGTCGCTCCCACTTCTCCGCCTGTTTTTTGAATGTAGGCGCCGATCTCGTCGAAAAGTTCGGTGGGGAATGGTCCTTCACCCACACGTGTGGTGTAGGCCTTGGTGATGCCGAGCACTTCGTTGACTTGGCCCTTGAGTGTTCCAGCTCCAGTGTGAATTCCAGCCAGCGTCGTCGAGGATGAAGTGACGTAAGGGTAGGTCCCGTAGTCCACATCTAGGAGTGCGCCTTGTGCACCCTCGTAGAGAACTTTTTTACCTTGAGTAAGTGCATCTTGAAGCACCCCAAAAGCATCTCCCACAAACTCCTTGAGCTCCTGGCCCAGAGTATACAGGCGCTCAGTTTCAGCCTCAACGGAGAGACATTCGATCCCGTATTTTTTCTCAAGCAAAAAGAGTTTCTCTTCTGCTGTTTGCTTGAGGCGAGAGTAGAGCTGGTCTTTATTCAGGAGATCGCGCACACGAACACCTTTGCGCCCAATTTTGTCTTCGTAAGCAGGCCCGATGCCCTTACCGGTGGTGCCGATTTTTACAGCGCCTTGACCTTCGCGAGCGGCATCAATCTGTTTGTGCCAGCTGGTGATGACGGCGGTGTTCTCGGAGATCATGAGATTCTTTTTTGAGATCTCGATGTGTTGTCTGACGTTGACGACTTCTTTCATGAAAGCTTCTGGTTCAAGCACCACTCCATGGCCCACGATGGAGAGACAGTGGGGATGAAGAATGCCAGAGGGCACGAGATGCAGAACAATCTTTTTGCCATCGACCCAAATGGTGTGACCAGCGTTGTTGCCACCTTGATAGCGAACCACGATGTCAGCTTTTTGAGAGAGAAGATCTGTGATTTTACCTTTACCTTCATCACCCCATTGAGAACCGATAATAGCGAGAGTTTGCATGGGTAGGAGCTCCTATGAGGGGTGAGAAGCGTCGATTATAGGGGCGAGAATAGGGGGTGTGAAGGGCCAGAAAAAAAGAAAAACCGAGCTGACGCGTTATGCGTCAACTCGGTTGGAAAGGCCATCTATCCTCTGGGAGGAAAAGATAGTGGCTTTAGGCAATACTTCTGATCTCAAATTGTCCGTGCAGCGAGTCCAAAACGTTCTGGAATTCACTCAAGGTCGGGAGATTCCCGAAGTGCGTGTTTTCATGCATATTCATGCAGATAAAATCGGCGATCTCAATGGGGCGGGAGCGTTCTGAATCTTTGCAGAAAGCGCGCCAGTTACTCTTTCCATTTGTCTTAATAGAGGCGAAGAGACTCTCGATCAGTTCGGTGCGGGTTTTTACACCCATGCCCACCACGTTACCGCTGGAATCAAGCTCGAGATACCACACTCGATACTCTTGGCGGTGCTGCGGATGCTGTTTGGTTTCCACTGCTATGGCAAGATACATCATACGGGCCTCCTTACTCTCTCTTGGGATGTCCTATCCCATGTTGTGTGTGAAAAAGGAGTACTTGGTGGCTTCCATCCTAGAGACCGGTACTCCCTTACCGCATCCTGCTTAAAGAAATCATACACCTCAAAACGGGCTCAGGGAGAGGATTTTGACTCTTAAATTCTGACGTCTAGGGAAGGAAAAGTAAGAGATGTGTGGAGTCAAAAAAGAGTTGTCGTCGGCCATTAGAGTGCTTTCATCGACTTGCCTTTGTGCATCATAGGGGCATTGTGGGACCAACGATGTAAGAGAGCATGAGTTATTTACTCTACAGACTCCCTCATAAATCCTTACAATATTTTTTATGTCAAATTCGATTCTCAAATCTTCAGCGGTCATGGCCATTGCGACGTTTTGCTCGCGCATCCTGGGGCTTGTGAGAGAGCAGTTGATGGCACTTTATTTTGGAGCTTCAGGATTAACTGATGCCTTCTTAGTCGCCTATCGAATTCCCAATCTCTTGCGTGATCTTCTAGCTGAGGGAGCTTTTTCTTCTGCCTTTGTTCCGACTATCACTGAGGCCAATCAAGAGAGTGCTCAGACCGGCCGGAAACTTTTGTGGGAACTTTTTATTATTCTCGGAGCATTGACGGCGGTTCTCAGTGTATTAATTTTTATTTTTGCCCACGACCTGATCACGGTTTTTGCTCCAAGCTTTGTGAGTGATCCAGAAAAATTTCAACTCACAGTCACGTTGACTCGTATCATGTGTCCTTTTCTTTTTTTTATTTCTTTAGCCGCTCTCTTTATGGGAGCACTCAATTCGCTAAAAGTTTTTTTTGTGCCCGCGCTTGCTCCAGCCTCTTATAATCTGGCGAGCATTGGGGCGATGATATTTTTGTCTGGAGCACTTTATTCTCGCGGGTATGAGCCCGTATTGTGCTTGGGGTGGGGAGCCCTCTTGGGAGGCTTCTTGCAAATGATCGTGCAGCTGCCACTCATCATCAAACGCGGCTACGGACCCGTGATGCCAACGCAGCTTTTTTCTAAACGGGCCAATAAAGTCATTCTGCTTCTGGGGCCTGGACTCGTAGGGTTTGCGGCGACGCAGATCAATCTTTTAGTCAACACAGTGCTGGCCACGGGGGCTGCCGTGGGCGCCACCTCATGGCTCAACTACGCCTTTAGGCTTTTCCAGCTTCCGGTAGGGATTCTTTCTGTTTCTATTGGCAATTCAAACCTCGTGCACTTTTCCTCAAATTGGAAGGCCGGGAAAAAAGAAGAAGCCATCTCCACACTTTCCTCTGCGTATTTTTTAAGTTTCCTCTCAGTCATGCCTGCGATGGTGCTCCTTTATGTGTACAGCGAAGAAGTGATTAATTTGATATTTGAGCGCGGAAAATTTAGTCGTGCCTCCACCATCATGACTGCTAGCGCTCTTCGCATGTATGTTTTGGGATTACCTCTTTATAGTTTGTATAAAATCTGGGTTCCGACTTTTTATGCTATTGATCGTCAGAAGATTCCTGTTATCAGCTCGCTTGTTTCAATTGGGGTGAACATTCTTTTTTGCTGGAGCATGACACCGCTTTTTGGTTTCTCGATGCTGGCCCTTGGCACTACGCTTTCAATGCTACTGAACTGTTTAATCTTGGGCGTAATGCTCAACAAAGATCTGCGCTTAGGTTGGAGATTTTTTCTTAATCTTCGTTTATTAAAACTGATGGGTGCGTCGTTGTTGATGGTGGGAGTCAGTCTTTTTATTCAAACTCAATTGCAGGTTAAGGATGCATCCCTCCTTAATAAAGTTTTCTCTTTATCTCTTGTGGCGATGGCATCCACCAGCGTTTTTGTAGGGGCAATTTACTTCTTAGGTGAGCGTCAGGGCTTAAGTACACTAGCGTCAAGAATCACGAATAGGCTTAAAAAACGCTAAATTTTCCATCCTTTATGTTGTAGCGCCTTCAGAATTCCAGTATTCTGAAGGTGATTTTAAATTAAAGGAATCTTCATGAAGACAGATTTTGAAACCCTCAAGGGGCTTTCTCAACATACGATAGATCACCTCAAGCAGTCGGAATTGATTGATTTTGCTGCCGACCAAAGAGCTGATTTGATTGATGCCCTTGCCACCGAATACGGTGTAAGTTTCGCGACCGATGAAAACATCAAAGAACAAGCCATTGAAGAAGTTGAAGATAAGTTCGGCGCTGATAATCTTCCGGAAAATATTACTGAAACCGAGATGTTTAACCACGCTCGTAAAGAGATCATTAAGTCATTTAATGGTGAAAACATCGGTGGACTCTATTTGATGGAATCACTTCATAACATAGCTATCAGAGTGAAGAATTTCATGTTGAACTCTGAGCTGGTTGATGATGTTTACTGTACAGATGAAGATCTCATCGATTTTCTCATTGAGAAGATTCGTCTCTTCGCTCCGAAAAGAGATCACAGAGATAGAAACTAATCGTTTTTTATCTTCATCAAAGACAAACATTCTTCGAAGAAAGGTCCTTCAACTAAGCCGTTGAGGACCGAACTTCTACTTTCACAAATATAGTATCCATTCTCTTTTTTATTCCGGAATAGAAACATATCAAAATAGGTTCTCTCTTCGATTCGTTGACTGGCCTTTCCTTCTACGCGAATGACTTCTGAAAAATAGGCCTGTGTCGCAGGCTCTCGAAAGAGAACTCTTGAGTCCGTTTCAACGGACACATCGTCTTTATCATAATCCAGCTCCTCGCTCTCAATCTTCTGTGCCAACACATCGGTCAGCACCGTTTCAGTGGATGCGGGAAAGAATTCAAAGCGCGCGTACCAGTCGTAGCGAGTGTCGGTGCGTTTAAATTCAATGAGTCGATTTTCTTGGCGCGTGATAGTCCACCAGTTCGGGATGGGAAGGCTCAGGTGTTGAAACTCCACTTCATAAGAATCTTCCAGGAAAGTGGTGGATTCTTGTCGGATAGTTAGCAGGGTGTAGATGGCCAGGCCTAATAAAAGGAGCAAAATAAGCCAGTCGCCAAGATGTCCAGAAAGGTTATCCATATGATTTTCACATATTAGGGGGTTAAAAGGGGTTCGTCAGCCCTGTTTTAGTCTTGTGAAATTAAAGTCTTGGATCGATCTCACCGATGAGCTCCAGAAGGTAGTGGGATTTTTTTGCCTTCTTCCGAGATAGTTTGCTCTTGATGTTAGAATTTTAATTGGGTTAGTGGGCTCAAAGACGAGTCCATAAAATTTGGGATTGATTATGAAAAAACTTTTCTTCCTCCTTGCCGTGTTCTCATTCAGCGCGATTGCGAATGATCAGCTCGCTAATAGCATCTACTCCTTCTGCGAACGAAGTGGTGGATCTATTCAGTACGAGCCCACGGCTTCAGTCGATCAAGCCACGGGACAGGTCTGTGTGACCAGTGCGTGTGCCATCGATTCTCGAGCAGGAGGAGGAACGTGTGACATCAACATTAACTCTGAAACCATTCCATCGGGATGTGCTCGCGCTGTTCTTAAAAAATGTGGAACGGTCACAGACAATTCTCAAGGTGGTCGCCAAGGTGGATCACAATCAGGTTCTCAGTCAGGAGCTCAGTCAGGCTCACAGGGTGGATCACAGTCGGGATCTCAGAGTGGACAGCAGGGCGGTGGTGATACTCGTGTAGGTGGCGGCTCGTCTGATAGAGACGGTGGTTTCTACTGCGAAGACTTTGGTGGAATGATGTATGACGATCATCCTTGTTATCGTCAGTGTAAAAAGACTTGGGGCTTTTTTGGTATTTTCTCGAAAGAGGGAGCCGAAAGAAAAGAATGTCGTCGCTGTCTCGGTATGAGAGATCCGCGTGATGGTGTTCGTGTTTCTGGTTTTGATGGAAATTATTCAACACGTGGGTCCGGTGGTGGATCTGTGCGCGTGGGTGGTGGAGCCGTTGGTTCCGTCTCTGGCGGCGGCAGTGTCCGTGTAGGCAGTGGTGACGGCGGCGGAGACTGGGTTCATATCGTTAATGGTGGAATCACTTACCGTGTTCCAGCTCACTGTGTGGATTCCTCTGGTGCATTGAAAGCAAGTTGCCGTGGATACCTCACGGCTGAGTATCGTGTGGGTGGCGGATCTTCTCGTTGTGAATACGGATCAGATGCGCGCGGCTGTATCGGTGATGATGATTATACAAGAATTGTGACTCGTCACTCGACGGGTGTGGATTGTGTGAACTGTCAGGCGGGAAGTCGTGGCGGTCAACACTGGCTGTCGGGTGTAGCGGAAATTGTGGGGGCCATTGCTCCACCGCTGGCACAGTTTGGATCAGCGTATTTCGTTTCTAAGCATGGGATGCAGGCACAGCAAGCTTGGGCCGGAGCCGCGACGGCAGGTTTTGAGCAGTGTCGCTTGGGTCACCAAGACTACATGAACTATCTTCAAAATAACGAGCTTCCAGGTATGACTCCTGAGCAGCGAGCACAGTTGGGCTGTAATGGCTTTCAGCTGGGTGGTTTCGCAGGTCTTGGTGGTCAATTTGGTAACGGCTTCGGTGGTTTCGGAAATGCCATGATCGGTGGAGGTTATTCTCCAGGATTCCTTGGTGGCATGATGGGCCCTTACGGTGGTTATAACCCATACGGCATGGGCGGTATGGTAGGTGGTGCGGTTGGTGGCTACCCGATTGGAGGAGGCCTTGTAGGCGGAGTCCAGATGGTGGGTGGTGCTATCGGCGGCGCGATCGGTGGAACAGTGGCAGGATACGGAGTCGGCGGAGCGATTGGAGGATATCCAGTGGGCGGCGGCTACGGTGTAGGTGGAGCGATCGGTGGTTACCCCATTGGTGGTGGTATCGGTGGCGCTATTGGCGGCTACGGAGTTGGTGGAGCTATCGGCGGTTACGGCGTAGGCGGAGCAATTGGAGGATATCCAGTGGGCGGCGGTTACGGTGTGGGTGGAGCGATTGGAGGTTTTGGTGGAGTCGGTGGATTCCAAGGCGGCTTCCAAGGTGGAGTCGGCGGATTCCAGGGTGGCTTCCAAGGCGGATTCCAAGGCGGATTCGGAGTGGGTGGAGCAGTTGGTGGTTGGGGTGGTCAAGGTGGATGGGGCGGCGGCCAAGGCGGTTGGGGCTCAGGCACTGTTCCTTGGGGTGGCCAAGGCGGATACTGGGGCGCAACGGGCGGTTGGGGTCAGCAAAACTACATGGCAGCTCAGCAGGCTTCAGCCATGGGTGCTAATTACCAGCAGCAAGGTCTAGCCGAGCAGTTCGGTATTGCAGGTCAAAACTATCAAAACTACTCTGGCGGCGGCTATGGGTATGGATCTGGAGCATTCGGTCCAGGCAACCTTGGTGGAACGCTTCAGATAGGTGGCGGAGTATTCTTCTAAAAAAAATTGAAAGTAAAAATGAGAAGGGCCCCAATGGGGCCCTTTTTTTATAGTGCTTTGTTATGAACGAGAGTTTTTATATCGTGGCGAAAAACCACTTCAATTGTCTGAGCTTTCACATTCTGAACAATCCCAGGTCCAAATTTTGAGTGATCAATCACATCACCCTCTTTGTATTTTTGATCAATCCCATAGGGCTGGCTCTTAGAAGTGGTTTTGTTCAACTTCTCCATCCACAGATCAGAGATGTTTACAATCTTGGTGCTCGTCTTTGGTGTGAGACCTGAAACTTTTTTCGTGCGTGTTTTTCCAGCACTCGAGCTCGATGGGTCTTTGTAGGCATGGAGCGACT
>DIVA01000036.1:1685-46835 GCA_002435705.1 Bacteriovoracaceae bacterium UBA6144 | reverse complement strand
ATAGCAAGATGCACCCTCTTTTTTTTAAAAAGCCCTCATTGAGGGCTTTTTTTTTGCCTCATCGCCTCCTACAATTAAGACATGAAGCAAAAAATCTATAAAATTCAACTTATTAGTCTTTTTATAATCGCATTCCTTAATTTGATCTTTTTTTATTTTAAAGAAAGATTGCCGGATAATTATTTTGAAATAAGTTCTCAAAATACAGATATTAATTTTTTCACCTACTATATTATCTCAGCTGTTGCCCACATTGGGTTCTATACGGGTGTTTGGGTTTTTGCGGGATTTGTAGCATTCGCTTTAATTTATTCTTTTGTTTTAAATCAGAAGAAAATAAGAGGTGAGGCTCTGCTTGCTGTTCTACCAATATCTGCGGCTCTCTTTTTTTGTTATGCCATTTTTCCTGAAACAGTTGGGGATGGCCTTGGTATTTTTATTAGAGAGATCGGATCAACATTCACGCTCCTTCTGATCCTTTTTTCTCATGCCTTGACCCTCTATTATTTAATTGCTCCCCAATCTTTTAAAACCAATCTTAAACTTATTTCAAAAACTCTTGTTAAAACTGCAAAGTCTATTCGCTCTATTGATACAATCGAATGGAGTGAATTTGTGCAGAATCTTAAACGCTCAATTCTTGAGCAAATTCAAAAAAATCAAAATCGTTTTCAAAAGAAATCTATTCCTGTTATTTCGCAGGCTGCGCCTATTCTGCCTCGTGCACAAAGAGCGCAACCCGAAACCTACGTTCCCCAATCCGTAGCTCCTGAGGAAGAAAAAATTGAAGAAGCTGAGGATTCGTATGAGTCAGAAGAAGACGATACAATCGATCAAGAAATTGAGTTTGAGGCCAGTGAGGAATCGGATGAAGAAGCTGAATATCATGATGAAGAGGAAGAGAGTCATGACGAGTTGGGAGGCACCACATCAACTTTCATTAAATCTACCACTCCTTTTTTTGAACAAGAGCAACTCATCGATTGTGTAGCCCCACAACAAAGAATAAAGCCGCAAGATCCAGATTCGGGTTACTTTACTCAAATTGGTCATATTGTTGAAGATAAGCTCAAAGAATTTGGGATTAACTCAGAGATTGTTGGTGTGATGAAAGGTCCGGTTGTAGATACCTTTGAGTTAAATCTAGGCGCAGGCGTAAAGGTATCTAGTGTCTCAAATCGCGCCGATGATGTGAGCCTTGCTCTATCAGGTGCACCAATACGAATGGTCTATCCCATGAAAGGGAAAACAACTTTTGGTGTTGAGGTACCTAGAAATCCACGGGAATTTATTTATCTTGATGAAGTTCTAAAAACCCCTGAGTTTAGAGATTCAACCTATAAGCTTCCCATCGCGATGGGCAAAGATGCCTATGGTCGCCCTTCGGTAGTGGATCTGACCACTATGCCTCACATGCTAGTCGCAGGCACAACGGGTTCAGGTAAGTCTGTATTTGTGAATACTCTACTGGTTTCTCTTATTGTAAAAAATGCGCCAGAAAATCTTAAATTAATTCTGATAGATCCTAAGTTCGTTGAACTCGCAATCTTCCAAAAAATACCTCACCTCATCATGCCTCCTATCACCGATGCGAGCATGGCTTCTGTGGCGCTTCTTTGGGCGGTAGAAGAAATGGAGAGGCGTTATAAACTTCTTCGAGAAATCAGCGTGAGAAATATAGAAGGGTATAATAATAAAATTGCCGAAGCTGATAGTGCACTTTTGGCTCGGGTGAAGCAGCACTTTGAAGATGATTCAGAAGACTTCACTTTGCCATTTCTTGTGATTGTTGTGGATGAGGTTGCTGATCTGATGCAATCAAAAAACAGTAAAGAAATTGAAGCAAATATTGCGCGTCTAGCTGCAAAGGCGCGTGCCGCAGGCATTCACCTTGTACTTGCTACCCAGCGACCTTCGACGGATGTTATTACAGGGGTGATAAAATCCAACTTTCCAACACGAATTGCTTTTAAGGTTATTTCCAACATGGATTCAAGAGTCATTCTTGATGTTCAGGGGGCTGAGAAACTTTTAGGCAAAGGGGATATGCTATTTAAGCAGGGTGTAGATCTTTTACGAGTTCACTCTTCATTTGTAGATGAGGGTGAAATTGAAAAACTGGTTGAGGTTTTAAGTGAAATACCCGCTCAGTATTCACAGGCTGCGATGGATTTTATTGAGACGGCAAAAGCAGGGGAAATCTCCAGTGAGATGAGTGAAGATGAAGACGATTCCCCTAATGATGCACTTTTTGACGAAGCCGTTAAATTGGTTGCCTCTACGCGTCAGGCCAGTGCTTCATGGATCCAAAGGCGCATGAATGTTGGCTATAATCGCGCTGCAAAATTAGTCGAAGCTATGGAAAGAAGAGGCATTGTAGGGCCAGCAAACGGATCCAAGCCCAGACAGGTTTTAGTAGCTCCTCCGGATGACCTAACAAGCTGATTCTGCTCCTCTTTTCTTGCCTCTGCCAGCCCTCTGTGTTACATACTTCAAACAAATTAACTAGCTTCCCCCATAGTGGGGGAAGACTCTAATCAACTCAATTGGATGGTCCATGCAAATGGTCTGAGTTGATTCGAATTAACCAACCAAGGAGAAAATATGTCAGAGTTACAGGTTAAAGATTTACTCGCTGCCGGTGCACACTTCGGTCACCAAACACACAAGTGGAATCCCAAGATGAAAAAGTACGTTTACGGCGAACGTAACGGTATTTATATCATCGACCTTCAGCAAACAGTTCCACTCGCTAAAAAAGCTTATGACTTCTTGAAGAAAACTTCTCAGTCTGGAAAGTCAGTTCTTTTCGTGGGAACTAAACGTCAAGCTGCAGATATGGTAAAGAGAACCGCTGAAGATTGCGGCGCTTACCACGTAACAGCACGCTGGCTTGGTGGAATGCTTACTAACTATAAAACAGTTGCTGTTTCTATTGATAAACTTCGTAAAGTTGAAAAAATGAAAGAGAACGGTGACTTCAAGCTTCTTACAAAAAAAGAGCAATCTAAAATTGAAAAAGAAGTGATTAAGCTTGAGAAGAACTTGGGTGGTATCAAGAACATGCGTAAAGTTCCAGGCGCACTTGTTGTTATCGATCCAAACAATGAGCATATCGCTATTAAAGAAGCTCAGTGCCTTGGTATTCCCGTTGTTGCTCTTACAGATACAAACTGTGACCCAACAGGAATTGATTATGTTGTTCCGGGCAACGATGATGCGATCAAGAGTATTCAACTTTTTGCTCAGTATTTTGGTGATGCTGTAGCTCAAGGCGGAGCAAAGAATCGCTCAGAGTCTGACGAAGGTTCAATTGACGTGAGTCTCGAGAAAGAAATTCTTGAGAAGTATGAGCGCGACATCGAGCTTAAGCTTGATGCTGATACAGAAGAATAATTTTTAACCTTTTCCAGAAAGGATATCGATATGGCTTATACAGCAACAGACGTAAAAACACTTCGCGAGCAAACAGGCGCGGGAATGATGGATTGTAAGAAAGCACTTGATGAAACAGGTGACATTCAAAAAGCAGTAGACTGGCTTAGAACCAAAGGACTTGCAGCAGCGGCGAAGAAGCAATCTCGTATTGCTGCTGAAGGTTTAGTATCAGCTGTCGTTAACGGAAATGTTGCTGCTATGGTTGAAGTAAACTGCGAAACAGACTTCGTAGCAAAAAACTCTGATTTTCAAAACTTCGTAAAAGAAGCAGCTGAGATTGCAGCAGCTTCTAAAATCAAGACTGTTGAGGCTCTACTTAGTGCAAAAACTAAAACAGGTTTAACAGTAAAAGACGTGGTTTCTGAGCTTACAATTAAGATTGGTGAAAAAATTGATCTTCGTCGTATGAATCTCGTTGAAATTTCCGGAACAGGCTTCTTCGGAACTTACGTTCATTCTGGTAAAATTGCGGCAATTACTGTTTTTGAATCAGACAAGAATGTTGCTGGAAACGAAATTGCTACTGAACTAGGAAAAGATCTTTGTATGCAAATCGCAGCAGCAAACCCAATGTTTGTTCGCGGTAACGAAATCGATGAAGCTTTCAAAGCAAGAGAAGCCGATATCTATACAACACAGCTTAAAGAGCAAGGTAAGCCTGAAAACATGATCCCAAATATCGTTAAAGGCAAACTTGCAAAGCTTGCTTCTGATGTTTGTCTTCTTGAGCAGACTTTTGTGAAAAACCCAGACATCAATGTTCAAAAACACGTTGATGAAATGGCGGCAAAACTTGGTGCAAAAATTAACGTTGTTAAGTTTGCAAAACTTGTTGTCGGTGAAGGTGTTGAGAAGAAAGAAGACAACTTCGCAGAAGAAGTTGCAAAAATGACTGGTGGCCTCGCTAACTAACTCTTTGAGGGGGGCTTATCTGCCCCCCTTTTTTTTGAGGAATCAGCATGAAATATAATCGTATTCTTCTCAAGCTCTCAGGCGAGGCTCTTGCGGGCGACCAAGGTTATGGCATAACCGGAGAGATTCTTAATAAGATAAGCAAAGAAATTAAAACACTACATGAGACAGGCTGTGAGATAGCAGTTGTTGTGGGTGGCGGAAATATCCATAGAGGTGTTGCCGGCGCTACGACAGGAATGGACCGCGCAACCAGTGACTACATGGGTATGATTGCCACGGTCATTAACTCTCTTGCTCTTCAAGATGCTCTTGAACGTAGTGGTGTTTATACGCGCGTGATGAGTGCCATTGCTATGCAGGAAGTGGCAGAGCCTTATATACGTCGTCGCGCAGTAAGACACCTTGAAAAGAAGAGAGTGGTTATCTTTGCAGCAGGCACCGGTAATCCATATTTCACGACAGATACGACAGCAGCACTAAGAGCGAACGAAATTCATGCTCAACTGATCATGAAGGCTACCAAGGTTGATGGGATTTACGATAAAGATCCTATGAAGTTTAAGGATGCGAAGAAATTCGATACTTTGAGCTATATGGATGTTTTAAATAAAGAAATTAAAGTGATGGATTCTACGGCCATTACGCTTTGCATGGACAACGACATGGATATTGTTGTCTTCAATATGTTTGAAGCAGGAAATATTGCTAAGGTTGTTCGTGGTGAAAAAGTTGGAACGATCGTTACAAAAAAAGTCTAGGAGACGAGACTCATGCTAAACGAAATTAAAAAAGCTCTTGAAGAGCATATGAAAAAAACACTTGGCTCTTTAACCAACCAGCTGTCAAAAGTTAGGACTGGCCGTGCAAGTGCAAACGTACTTGATGGAATCATGGTTGATTATTACGGTACTCCGACTCCCATGAAACAAGTTGGTCAAATTAGTACTCCAGAAGCACGTATGCTTCAGATTCAGCCATTTGATAAATCTCTTATTGGTGCTATTGAGAAGTCGATCCTGGCAGCTAATATCGGAATTACTCCTGCGAATGATGGGAATTTTATCCGAATTTCATTTCCTGCTCTCACTGAGGATAAGCGTAAGCTTCTCGTAAAAGATGTAAAGAAGTTAGGAGAAGATGCAAAGGTAGCCATTAGAAATGTACGCCGTGATCAAAACGACAAAGTAAAAAAGTCCGAGAAAGATAAAGTCATCTCTGAAGACGAATCTAAAAAACTTCAAGAAGAAGTTCAGAAGATAACTGATAACTTTATCAAAGAAGTCGATAAGCTTGTAGAAGCCAAAGAAAAAGAAGTGATGACAGTTTGATGAACTCAGAATTCAAGCACGTTGCTATCATTATGGATGGAAATGGTCGCTGGGCTACTCAGCGGTTTCGTCCTCGTGTATGGGGTCACGTTCGTGGATCTGCTGTTGTTTCAGATATCGTGCAAGCTGCAGATGATTTGGGTGTTGGGGCCCTAACTCTTTATGCCTTCTCAACCGAGAATTGGCGCCGACCTAATGAAGAAGTGAGTGTTCTCTTCAAGCTTCTTCATAAATTTCTTCTTAAAGAAAGAGCTCGACTCATCGCTAATCAGGTTTCATTTAAAGTGATTGGAGATACTTCTCGTCTTAGTCCCGCAACTAAAAAGCTTATTGGCGATCTTGAGACGGAAACTTCGTCTTTTAAGGGGCTAAAGCTTACATTTTGTTTTAGCTATGGCTCTCGCATGGAGCTGGTTCGAGCCGTGAATAAATTTATGGAAGAAAATCCAGGCAAGGAGCTAAGGGAAGAAGATCTTGATCATTTCCTTATGCGTCCAGAAACTGGCGACGTAGATTTATTGATTAGAACAGGCGGAGAGCAAAGAGTTTCAAATTTTCTTTTGTGGCAAATCGCTTACGCTGAGCTTTGTTTCACTCCCACGAAGTGGCCAGATTTTACAGTGAATGAGTTTCAGCGAATTCTTCAGTCTGTCGGTCAGAGAGAGCGTCGTTTTGGTGGTTTATCACCAAAAGCAGTCACATCTGAAACTCAACATATTCAAGCTATTCATGTCTAATAACACTCTTCGTATTATTTCAGGCGTAATTCTAGTCGTCATTGTCGGACTCTGCATGGCTTACGGACAAGCAAGTAGTCTGGTGGCGATTGGTATTATGGGGGTGTTTGTCGTTGATGAGTTGATGACAAATTTTTATAACTTGAGGCGCACTAGCCGCCGTTATCTAGTTTCTCAATCCACCTATGTATTAGGTTATGGATTTTTTAATTTTCTTCAAATTAGTCAGTCCTCATTTAATTTTTTCATCTCCATCGCAAGTCTGTGGAATATCCTTTCACTTTTTTATTTGTTCTTTCTCAATACAAAGAAAGAAGTTTTGAGTCGCTTCTTTATTAACTGTTCTTGGGCCGTTGGTGTTTTGGTTTTAGCTCCGATGCTTTGTATTGCTTACATTATTCATGAGCCTGAGTGGAGATTTCTGCTTGGTGCGATGTTAATACTAAATTTCATGGTGGATACTGCCGCCTATTTTTCCGGTCGTGCCTTTGGTAAACATAAATTGTGGGAGTCGGTAAGTCCCAAGAAAACCGTTGAAGGTGCCATTGGTGGAGTAATTGCCTCAGTCATTTGCACGGCGCTTTATTGGCATTTCTTTATCAAACCTGTGGCATGGCCACTTATTATCTTCTTCTTGATCCTCGCTTGCTGCGCTCAATTGGGAGATTTGGTACAATCTAAGCTCAAGCGACAATTCGAAATTAAAGATAGTTCGTCGCTTATACCCGGACATGGGGGAGTTTATGATCGTATTGATAGTCTGCTTTTTGTAGCACCTCTTTACGCTCTTCTCCTTAGTGTTCAGTTTCACTAATAGGAAGTGAGTATGATGCAAGGAATTTTGATTTTCGTTCTTTTTCTAGGACCTCTCATCTTTTTTCACGAATTAGGTCACTTCTTTTTTGCCAGATTTTTTGGGGTAAAGGTGGAAGTATTTTCAATTGGATTTGGTCCAAAGATCCTTAAGTGGAAATGGGGTGAAACCGAATACGCTCTTTCCATTATTCCACTTGGTGGGTATGTGAAAATGTTTGGTGATGATCCTTTCAAGGAGACACCGCTTACTCCAGAAGAGCAAAAGGTGGCCTTTAATCATAAAACTAAATGGCAGAGATTTTGGATTGTTTTCGGCGGACCATTGGCGAATCTTGTTTTGGCTTTCGTGCTTTATTTTGGACTTGTGATGAGTGGAGAGAAAGTTCCTGAGACGCGTTTTGGTAATGTTCCTCAGAGTTCACTCCTCTATGACATGGGATTTAGAAGCGGGGATGCATTACGTGAGATAAATGGAAAAAAAGTAATATCTTTTGATGATCTTAATATTGCAGAGTCTATTATTGAAACAGTGTCAGTGGAGAGGCTTGGAGAACAAGTAAGTCTTAATCCTAAATACGATGCAATGAGTTTTCTTGATCTTCTGATGGAGCATTCTGCTGCCACATTAAGAGCACCTATTTTTATAAATACAAAAACTGAGGGATGGATCATTCTTCAAAAGAAAGGTGAGCTTGATCCAACGTACTCGTTAGAAGAAGCATCCTTGTCTAAAGATCAACTCTACCTTCAGCGGGTAGCGAATATTCTTAAAACCGATGAATCGCCGAAGCTCACGGATGACCTTATTGAGCTGCCAAAGTTTCAAGATTCTGTAGAGTTTTGGAATTATTTTCAGGCAAATCAATACTTCGCACTAGATCTCATGGTGGGAAGTATTGTGATGGATTCTCCTGCAGATAAAGCAGGACTTAAGCAAGGTGATATTATCCAATCACTAAATGGCCAAGCTATTAAAGGTTTCGAAGAACTACGCCAGATTGTGCAAAAAACAAAAGAGAAAGAATCAGTTGAACTCGGATATTTGCGCAATGGTAAAGCTGAGACTCTTAAGCTTGTTCCAGAGATGAGAGAGGTAGATAAAAAACGTGTGATGACTGTTGGCGTTTTTAGTGCACAACGTATGATCCAACCCAAGATGAGGGAAACCAAGCCTGCAGGCTTTGGTGAAGGTGTGGTGATGGCTTTTAATCGTACCGTCGATGGTGTGGTTAAAACGGTAGCTGGGTATAAAAAATTAATCACTAACGAAGTTGGCTTAAAGAATATTGGTGGACCTCTCGCTATTGGGAAAGTTGCGAGTGACTCCTTTCATATTAGTCTCTCAATGTTTTTTAGATTGATGGCCATCATCTCAATTAACCTTGGTGTAATTAATCTTTTCCCCATTCCCGTGCTTGATGGTGGGCATATAATGTTTTTGGGTTTTGAACTGGTGAATAGAGGACCTCTATCGCGCCGTAAGCTTGAATTAGCCCAGAGATTTGGTGTTTCATTTTTATTCCTCCTCATTTTTATAGCTCTCTTTAATGATATCAGTCGCCTATTCTCGTGAGCTCACTATTTCTTGATACGAGTTATGATCAGATCCTTGGACTTCTTGATGAAGAGAAGTCCTGGATCGAATCAAAGACGTTTGAAGGTCAGAAACTAACTGGAATTATCCATAGTGACCTCCACGCCATACTTAGCAGGAATTCAATCAGTCCCTTAGATCTCAAAGCCGTATTTTATTGTGCTGGCCCAGGATTCTATACCGGACTAAGAGTGGCTTATGGCATTGCTGATATATTTAGGCTTCATAATATACCAATACTCAGTTTTTACTCCTACTTGATTCCTCGATTAGTGGGGCATGTAAATTATAAATGGATTACGAAAGCTTATAGGGGAGAAGTTTTTGTTTACGATTCTTCGACTGATAGGATTGATCTTTTGCTAGAGAAAGATCTTGTTAATTTTCAATTCGAAGGTGATGTCTTTACTCACACCCCTACGTCGATTGATGAAAAGATATTAGCTTTATTTCCTCGGGTTAAATTTAGTCAAGAGTTACTAATAAAAAATCCAGAATTGATATTTGGTAGTGTTAAGTCAGAAGAGAAAATCTATTATTTTCGTCCACTCGATGAGGAATATAAACCAAGTCTATGATTAGAAAAAATTTTTTCCTAAAGAAAAAGTATGTTCTGTTGCTGGTTTTTCTCATCTTCTTGAGCTGGACAATTGTACTTAGCCCTTACCATCTTCTTCCCGTAGGCTTATCTCTTTATGCTTTATTTGCTTATAGAAAAAAAAGCATAAATTGGAAAGAAAACCTCAAAAATGACGGAACCGTTATCCTCTCTCCGGTGGCTGGATTAATTGTCGATGTGGGTGACTATTACAATGAAGAAGAGTCTATTCATTATTCGAAAATTAAAATAATAGTCAGAGTGACTGACTATTGGGGGCTTCACTTACCTTTTAGCTCAGAGATGGATTTTTTAAAGAGTCAGCGAGGTAAGTTCTTGCCTAGAAAAGAATTGATAAGTTTTGACTTATCTCTTTTAGAGACGATGACAAAAACTGATCTCATCCTTCGTTCAAAAAACAGCCTACTAACTAAGATGACTTTCATTCATAGTCGTTTCGGACGATCACCCAAGATATGGATGAAGTCGGGTGATCGTGGCAAGGGAGCGGCTTGTTTTGGATACTATCCATTTGGTGGAAGTTTAATTATTTATATTCCTAAACCTTGTGATGTGTTGATAATAAAAGGTGAGCAACTTGTTCCGGGCCATACCGTTTTAGCAGTAGCGAATAAATCAGAAGAGGATTAAATATGCCATTTGATAGAAAGAGTTTTGCATTTTTCCTACCAAACACCTTCACTGCCCTTAATATGGCGTGCGGATTTATGGCCATGCTTCAGTCTTTTAAAGGTGAGTTTTATACGGCATGTCTGTTGATCGTTCTTGCCGCTTTCTTTGATATGATGGATGGGCGTGTCGCCAGAATGACAGGAACCCAGTCTCCATTTGGCGAACAGTTTGATTCGCTCTCTGACCTGATTTCGTTTGGAATGGCGCCCTCTATACTTTTTTATTTTCGTTTTCTGACAGATCATGGGCGACTAGGGATTGTATTAAGTTTTTTCTTTATGCTTTGCGGAGCACTCAGATTGGCCCGTTTTAATGCAAATATTGATAAGGTTAAGTCCGACTATTTTCAGGGGCTACCTATTCCTGCTGGTGCCTGTGCGATCATAAGTTTTGTTTTGGTTTCAATTTCTATTCCTGAAATTGCATATGTTTCTATTATTCCGATGGTCTATATTGTCTTTTACGGCGTGCTCATGATTTCAAGTATTCCGTTTCCTAGCTTTAAAAATTCCGCTTATGTGAATGCTCACAAGAAGCAAGTTTTGATGTTTATTTTTATAATTTTGGGATCACTTTTTGTGTACGAAGAGGTCATGATTCCCGTGCTCATTACTTTGTATGTTGTAAGCTCTTTAGTCTATGTCGTGCTCAATAGAGAAAAATTTGCAGGGATTTTTGACTGGAAGAATGACCCGGATCATGAGGTTTAAGAGTGCCCTTTTATAAGGCAACCATCGCTTATAAGGGATCAGCTTATCAGGGCTGGCAGTCGCAACCTAATGGCATCACAGTTCAGGATAATCTTAATAATGCTGTTTTTGCTGTCTCTAAAACTGATGATGTGAAGACAATTGGCTCCGGACGAACAGACGCAGGAGTTCATGCTCGTGGTCAAGTTGTTCGCATTGAAACTCCGCTTATCATAAAACCTCAAAGTTTATTAATGGCCCTTAATACTAAATTGCCAGCTGATATTCGTGTTGTTGACTGCGAGGAGACGGTTGATGGTTTTCATCCCATCTTTTCGGCTAAATCTAAGTGGTATTCTTATTTTTTTACACTCTCGAATTATCCGGATCCGCTCATGCATGAATTGCTTTCATTTTTAAGTTTTGATGTACAAGAAAGCTTGATGACTGAGGCGTGTTCAAAATTTGTGGGTAGGCATGATTTTGTTAATTTTTATACGGAAGGCACTGAGGTTAAATCCACTATTCGATCTATTTATTCTTGTGAACTGATTAGGCATGAACAGTTAAGCACTCCCTTTCCCTTTTATTCTCCCGTATATGAAATTCGCATTCATGGTGAGGGGTTCTTGAAGCAGATGGTGCGAATGATGGTTGGGGCCATTTGGTCGTGCGGTCGCGGTAAAATTTCGCCAAGCGACATTGAGACTGCTCTCAAAGGATTAAAATCTGAAAGGGTTGGTCCCGTTGTTGCTCCAAATGGGCTCTATTTAATGCGTGTGGTCTATGAGTCAAATTGACTTTTAAAGCCCCTATGTTAGTTTGTCAGGAATTTTTTCACAAAGGTAAATTATGAGTTATTCAATTCAAACACTTAATGGGTGCACTAAGAAACTTGTTTTTAATTTCGAGAAAGTCGATCTCACAAAACAGATCCAAGAAGCACTAGTTACCAAGCAGCGTAGTGTAAACCTTAAAGGTTTTCGTAAGGGTAAAGCTCCTTTGGACATGGTGAAAAAACTCTACGGTCCTCAAGTTGAAAATGATGCTCTCACAAGATTTGTGTCAGACGAGTTCTATGCTGCTATCAAAAAAGAAAATATCCGCCCGGTTGGTTACCCATCTTTTGGGAATACCAAATACGAAGCTGGTAAAAATGTTGCCTTCGAAGCGACGGTAGAGGTACTTCCAGAGTTCGAGCTCAAGGACTTCTCCTCATATTCTTTTAAGAAAGAGTCTGAAGTTGTAACAGCTGATGATGTTGCCAATGTTCAAAAGCAGTATCTTGAATCTAAGGCTCATGTGAGCGAAGTGACTGATTCCTCAGCTTCATTGAAGAAAGGTCAATTTGCCGTTTTGAATTTCGAAGGTGAGCGTAAAGACGGCTCTAAGCCAGAAAACATGAAAGCTTCAGAGTATCAGCTTGAGATTGGTTCAAACCAATTCATTACTGGTTTTGAAGATGGCATGATTGGGATGAAGAAAGGCGAGAAGAAAGTGATCTCGTTGAATTTTCCTGCAGATTACCATGAAGTTGAGCTTCAGGGAGAGCCGGTAAAATTCACTGTAGATTTACTTGAAATTAAAGAAAAACAATATCCAGATTTTAATGATGAACTCGCAAAAGAGTTTGGGTTTGAGTCGGTTGAAGATTTCAAAACCAAGACGATGGATCGCCTGAAAATCCAAAAGAAGCGCGAGTCTCAAACCAAGCTTCAGCAGGAGATCTTGGAGAAAATAATTGCTGAGAACACATTTGATGTGCCTCAAGCATTGATCGATGATCAAAAACAATCGGTAAAGCAAGACCTCTCTAAGACCCTCAAGCAACAGGGCTTTAATGATCAAATGATAGATATGTATTTTGAGCGCTGGGGTGACGATGTCACAAAGAAAGCAGATTTCCAGGTTCGCTCTGGTCTTATCCTTGATAAGCTTGCCAAGAAGTATGAAATCGAGGCTTCTGATGCGGATTTGGATGTGAAGCTTGATGAGATGGTGGCTCAGTCTGGAATGAAAAAAGATGAGATTGCCCATTTCTATAAATCAAACGCAAACATTAAACGTAATTTGATGTACGCCATTCGTGAAGAAAAAACGTTTGATAAGATTATTTCTCTAATTAAAGTTAGCTAATTATTTTGCCGCTCTCATAAGAGAGCGGCATCTTTCCTCCCATCTCTGATTTCTCCATTCAAACTTACATCTGACAGTGCCACCAGTTACTCCTTCCCATTTACTTTGAGTAAATGAGCTTATTTTCTGCTCATTGAGTGGACTAGATAAAAGTAAAAGTAAAACTGGTAATACGGTAATACGGTATTTCCCTTGAAGCAAAATCCACAAGAGCATTAAAAGAAGATGACCAATATGGGGAATAGTAGGGATTAAGGAATTGTGAATTTTATCGATAGAGATAAATAGGACATAAATTAAATCAAGAGCATCGACCAGAAGATTTGGAGGCAATTTGGGTAGCAGGCTAAATAGTAGGGCCATGGGGAAAATGACTTGAAGTAAACCCATCATGAGAACATTCATTAAAATTCCAATCACACTCCACTCTTGAAAGAAGATGTGGCAAAGAAGCATTTGTCCTAAAGAAAACCATAGTGCCCTATGACTGGTGGGAGAGAAGTAGCAAAATCCCAAAAACAGCCAAGAGCAAATCCAACTAATGTCGTGACGTTGCCATGAAAATAAGATCCCCTCTAAAATCATAACGAGGCAAAATGGAACAAAGGAGCGTGAGGAACTCTTGAGGAAAAGTACTCGCCCCATGGCCGGAAAGAGATTTATAACTCCTAGGAAAACTCCCAGAATCGCAGACATGATTTTAAATATTCTTCCCTTGGATAGAAGTAGGGTTAAGGTTGTCAGGTGCATTCCGGATGGGGTGAAAATATGGGTCATTCCGAGCCTAAGAAAGAGCTGACGCTCATCTTTTTTGAGACTTTTTCGGTCTCCTGTCACCAAAGCAATCCACATCCTTTTGCCTGGGGTTTCGGGAGTAGGAAGACCGGGAAGATAAGACTTAATTGAAGGTGGTTTGTTCCAATTATAAAACCGAGGCTTAGTCTCCTGAACGGCAAAGAAGCAGAGGCTACTGATTAGGATAAAGAGGCTTTTGGTCATAGATTATTAGTATGCAAGAACTGTGACTTAAAGAGAGTTGGACAACTAGCTAGTTTTATTAAAACAAAGTTAGTCAGTACGGAAGTCTTTGTGGCCCTTCAGGAAGAAATTGGATAGATAGTGGCTATGAATACAAGGTCATTTCAAGAGCTTGATGCATGGTTGAATGAGGATGGATGGGGTGATGTCCATTCCTATTGGTCTGCTTTGCCACAAACCCCTGTTCGTGCGGTTTTAAAAATTAAATCACCATTGGTTCTAGCTGGTCTAGACTGGTTTATAGCGGTCTTTAAGAGAGTGGACCCTTCAATCGGCTCAAGTCTAGATTTTATAAAAAAATTTGAAGGACATTATTTTTCAGAAAAATCGGAGATAACATTTCCGCAATCACTGCCATGGTCGACGGTCATATCATCTGAAAGACTTGCTCTCAATCTCATTCATCGTGCTAGTGCTGTAGCGACATCCACACGTGAATTAGTTCAGATAGCTGAGCCTCACGGAATTCAAATCCTAGACACTCGAAAAACGACTCCAGGGCTCAGGGAGCTTGAAAAGTACGCAGTTAGAGTTGGAGGTGGTGCCAATCATCGATTCACACAAACAGACTGCTTTATGATTAAAGATAATCATAAAGAGCTCATGGGGCTTGAGGGAGCGGTGGCATTTTTTAGAAAACTTAACCAGCCTTATAAAACGCTGATCACTGAAATACATGACCTGAGCGAGCTAGAGAAGGCACGTAGTTTGGGATTAAATTTCTTTATGCTGGATAATTTTTCAAGTGCTGATATTTTGCAGGCGTGTAGATCGAAAAGGATTGGAGAGTTTTTTGAAGTTTCAGGCGGCATAAATAAATCAACCATTGGAAATTTTTTAATTAAAGGTGTTGATGCCTTAAGCGTGGGAAAAATTACTCAGTTCCCTGATGCCGTTGATATCTCCTTAAAGTTTAAACCAGAGTAATTATGCAAACAGACGTACTTATTATCGGGACTGGGATTGCGGGCTTGACCACAGCTGTAAAGCTGGCTGAGCAAAATATCAAAGTCACAATAATTACTCGAGAAGAACGGCCAGAAGTAACCAATACTCTCTGGGCCCAGGGTGGAATTATTTTTAACGGTAATTCTAAGGAAGAGGCTGCTGCTCTTATTTCAGATATACAATCAGCGAGTGCTGGAACTAGTAATTTAATGGCAGCTGAGATATTGGCTAAACGTTCTCGCCAAATCGTAAATGAAGTCCTCATCGATAAAGCACATACTGACTTTGCAACGGATAAAGATGGCAATTTTCTTTTTACAAAAGAAGCAGCTCATTCCACCGATCGTATTATCTATAAAGGAGATATGACTGGCAGGGCGATTCAGATTTCAATGTTAAATTATCTTGATAATAAAGATAGATTTCCATCTGTCACATTTCTCACATCACATACTGCGATTGATCTCATTACCCCAACTCACCACGGAGTCGATTTTAATCAACGCTATGAAGAGCACAAAGTGATTGGAGCTTATGTTTGGGATCAGAAAAATAAAAAAGTTGAAAAGATTGTATCGCGTTTTACGGTACTTGCCACAGGTGGCATTGGTGCTCTTTATCTTCACCACTCTAATGCGGAGGGGGCGCGCGGAGATGGTCATGCCATGGCCCGCAGGGCTGGAGCGTATGTCACCAACATGGAATTTATTCAGTTTCATCCTACCACTTTTTATGATCGTTCATCTCATCGCAGATTTTTGATTTCAGAAGCCGTTCGCGGAGAGGGCGGAAAGCTTATAGATGCCAGAGGTAATTCTTTTATGAAAAATTACCATCCAGACGCTGAGCTTGCTCCTCGTGATGTTGTGTCTCGTGCCATTGTAGATCAAATGATTTCTGCAAAGGCTGACTGTGTTTTCCTCGACATCACCCATAAGCCTCAAGATTGGTTGAAAGATCGTTTCCCTACCATTCATGCCCATTGCATAGAGCATGGCGTGGATATTACCAAGTCCCCCATACCTGTGGTTCCAGCTGCTCACTATAGTTGTGGTGGGGTTAAGACTGATTTACAAGGAAGAACCAATCTATCTCGTCTCTATGCCGTGGGTGAAGTTGCATGCACTGGTTTGCATGGTGCCAACCGCTTGGCCTCAACGTCACTTTTAGAAGGCGTGACTTGGGGGTATATTGCTGCGGAAGATATCGTTTCTCAGATTCATGATGTTCCTGATTATTCAATGGAAATGATCAAAGATTGGGAGTTGGGAAAAGAGGAAGTAGATTTAAGTTTGGTGGCGCAGGACTACTTAACCTTGAAGCAGAGTATGTGGAATTACGTCGGAATTATTCGCTCTCGTAACCGCCTCTCTCGAGCGCGAGCCATGTTTAGAGAGCTTCAAGATGAAGTCGGCAAGTTTTATAAAAACGCAGTTCTTCATGATGATTTAATTGGTCTTAGAAATGGGATAGAAGTGGCCCATATGGTCGTTGACTCAAGTTTAAGAAATCAAAAATCCTTGGGTTGTTTCTTTTTAAAAAACTAAATAGAACATTCGAAATTGTGAGTAGAGATGCTTCCCTGTGGGAGGTCAGCAGGTTTGTTCACATTGTTTTTTGTAGGCTCAGAAATAAATAGGACACCCTTAAAAGTTCTGGTCGAGAGTGCTAGACGGGGGGTGCGATCAATTAAAAGCCAGGCAAGTCTAAATTTAGTATTCGTTGTTTTTTGGATCAGTTTTATATTTGTCGTATTTGTAACCTCTATGCTTTGTCTCCCAAAAGACAAATCGCCAACATCTGTATCAATTTGCATGGCCATCATATTAGCGAGCGAGAAATGATTCACGTAGCTTATAAGGTTAAGAGTTTGAATATTCTTAGCGCTGTTTGGATATATAGCACCAGGGAGCTGACGGCAGCGGATCGAGGTGTCGGCCCATGCCGATCCAAAAATCATGGTTATGACTAGTATTAGAAGTTTCATAGGTAAAAAATAACCCGATTTCTGCTTCTGAAGGGTGGGTAAGGTAGAAATTACAGGGGGGCAAGGTCAGTAAAATGGACTTTTGGGCATTAAATGGGCTAAAAAAGCGCCTATTTCAAAGCTATTGAGGGTCTTATGTCTATAGTATCTCAAGACGGTAAATTCAAAGAAAAGAGTCTCTTTTTCACCTCTTTAGGGTGTTCAAAAAATCTGGTCGATTCTCAGGTCATGCTGGGGCACCTAAATCTTGATGGCTTCACAGTCACTCAAGACCCAGAGGATGCTGAAGTCATTATCGTTAATACTTGCTCGTTTGTTGAGGCTGCTAAAAAGGAATCCATCGAAACAGTATTGGATCTGGCTCAGTTTAAAGAAGATGGAAATTGCAAAGCGCTAGTGATGAGTGGATGTATGGCACAAAGATATCACGGAGAGCTTGAAGCCGAGATGCCTGAAATAGACATGTTCATTGGTACTGGTGAATATCATAAAATAGTACCACTGTTGAAAGCCCTTGATGAAGGAAAGCTTGAGAAGAAAAGCTTTGTAGAAATACCAAGATATATTCATACGGAGTTTGATCCAAGACTTAATACTTCTCCGGGTTATATGGCCTGGTTGAAAATTTCGGAAGGATGCAATCGTAATTGCACATTTTGCATTATTCCGACACTTCGTGGAAAGCTCCGTTCGAGAACTGTGGAGTCCCTTGTGACTGAAGCTAAAAATCTTGCTGAACAGGGAGTAAGGGAGCTGAATCTTATTTCCCAAGATTTTTCTGATTATGGCGTAGATCTAGCGGGTGGTGGGAAAACGGAGAATAAAAACCCTATGATTTATCAGCTTCTCAGTGAGCTTGAGAAGGTTGAAGGAATTGATTGGATACGCGTGTTTTACTTCTATCCCGATGATCTTACAGAAGATGTTATGGAGCTTATGGCGAAGTCCACAAAGATCACAAAATATCTTGATATGCCTATCCAGCATTTTGCAGATGGGGTTTTAAAACGTATGAACCGACGTGCCACGGGAGAATTGATTCATTCTAAGATTGCCCGTTTGCGTGAATTCGTTCCTGGAATTGTTTTGAGAACATCTGTGATTGTAGGATTCCCTGGAGAGACCCAAGAAGACTTTGAGGCATTGTTAGAGGGGGTTAAAAAAGCCCGCTTCCATCACCTTGGAGTTTTTAAGTACTCAGATGAAGAAGGCACTCCAGCTCTCAGGCTTTCGAATAAAGTCGAGCAAGACGTGATCGATGAAAGATTTGAGAAGCTTTACGAAACTCAAAAAGAAATCGCCCGAGAACTCAACCAAGAGTACGTCGGAAAAATCATTGATGTTTTAGTTGAGGGCTTTCACGAAGAGACAGATCTTCTACTTCAAGGTCGACATGCCGGCCAGGCACCCGACATTGACGGTAAAGTGATCATCAATGACGGAATGGCCGAAGCAGGGGAGATCGTTAAAGTCGAAATAACCGAAGTGTTAGATTATGATTTGGTCGGTCGAATCATTGATCGCGAATAAGTCGCTTCTTTGAAGAGAGCTCAACTTCCACGCCCTCGATTTCTGATTCGAGTCGAGGGTTCTGCCGCTCATGTAGTTTGTAATGAATGGCACCCATCTGCTGCTTATCTTTTAAATCTTTGGTGAGTAGTTTTACTTCCAACTCCTTAACGCTTAATTCAACTTCGCGTACCTGAGCAGACAATTCATTAAAACGTAGATCAATCCGCTGGATCATCTCCTGGAGAAGGTCATGGGTATGATTTCGCTCTACTTGCTGAGTTTGCGAAAGTTTATTTTTCTTAATACGGAAAAGATCGAGCATCCTGCTCCTCCTAGATTCCACCATCATACATTAAATTCAGATTCCACCTCAGAAGGTCGAATTTTCCTACACCCAAAAGTGAAAAGTGCTTAAAATGGAAGGTATAACCAAGGAATTATGCGTGAAAAAACTGATTGTTTTAGTTTTCTTTTCTTTAAGTTTTGGAGCTACTGCTGAGGATGGCCTCAAGGCTAAGCTTCGCCCGCACATGGATAAGTTCTTAGGGGTAGAACTCACGGAAAAAATTCTGGGAGCTAAACCAGTGGAAGAGCCAATCTCTACGGTTAAAATGCCCTCAATCCCAAAACTAGAAAGAAAGAATACAGATGCTTCTGTTTACGGGATGGATAGTGAACTTCGTAAGCAAGGAAAGGATTTTGATGCTCTTCCAGCTGATAAGAAGAGGGCTTATGAAATTGCTTTTATTAAAGAACTTTTTCAGGCCACAAGAAGAGCTCCAGCTAAAGAAGAAGATTTAGCCCGATGGATTAACGTGCTTGAAGGCGGTGGTAGCCGCGAAGGGGTTTACCGTGGCTTAGTCCTAGATGAAGTCTACGCTTCTCTTGAGAGCTACGACGAGCAGCTTTCAAGCAAGATTGTTCCCTGGACAATTGAGTTTGCTAAAAAATACTTTGCTCTATTGTATAAGGAAGATGTTTTACGTCGCGCCAATCTCTTTTTTCTCAAAAGAACCATGAGTGAAAAGATGTTAGAGATAATGGATGCTCTTGAAAGTAATCCTGCTGATTTCAGAAGTTGGTATGCTCTCATGTCAGCCGACATGGCCCGTGATTTTGGTCCGATATTCAAAGAGGGCATTCGCTCTAATCCGACTCCAGAAGTGCACGTGAAATGGGCTGAGAAGGCTCATCTGCAACACATTAAATCTGAGGCGATAATTAAGCTGCACCTGGTGATGAACTCTCTCCAAGAAGCTCAATAGAAAAATGGATCGTCGATTTCACAAAGTCCTGTAAGTAAGCGCTCAACCCCAAGAGCGATTCCAGCGCAGGCGGGCAAACCTCTGTCGAGGCTTTGAAGAAAGCGTTCAGGCTCAGGGAGTGAGTAGGAGTAGAGGTTTTTTTTATCTTGATTCTGTTGTTGAAATCTCTTTTTCTGCTCATTGGCATCAGTGAGTTCGTTGTAAGCGTTACAGAGTTCGATACCATTTACATAAACTTCAAACCTCTCGCATACTTTTGGATTCTTCAACGTGGATAGAGCTGCCAAAGGAGCTGGAAATTCGTAAATCATAAGCAGAGGCCATCTTTTCAAATGGGGCTCAATTTTGTTTAGAAATAAAAGAAAGAAGTAGTCGTCCCAGCTAAGGTCTTCTTTAGGAAGTGGAACGTCTTTGTGATTAAGGGCGATGAACTTTTTTAATTCATTCTTTTCAAGCAATTCCAGAGGAGAAGATTTTACTGTCTCTAGCCACAGCTCTTCCATGGTCATGCGAATCATCCGAGTTGATTGTAGCTCTGGACGTATCGGGAGTTGGGGCTGCTGTAGGCAAAACGTGATGAGGTCCTCCACATCTTGCATAATCCGCTCGTAGCGCTCATGTAAGCGATACCACTCTAACATCAGAAACTGAGGACGATGAATGGGGGATTGGGGTTCATCTCTAAAGCAATATGAAATGGAGTATATGTTTTTAAGATTCTCTTCTTTCATCGATAGAAGTTCTTTGAGACAAAACTCCGGTGAAGTGTGTAGGAAAAAATCAGTATTTTGGGACCTAATTGTTGAATGAACACGAAAGGGGTGAATGTGAGTCTCCATGCCAGGGTTTGGAACCATGGGGGGAGTAAGTGTCTCCAAAAAACCTTTGTGATGGAAAAACTCTCTGATTGTCTGTATAAGTTTAAACTGATGATGAAGTCGCATGAGTTAGATTTTCCTCTGTTTGATGACGGCTGGTCATGGTCCGGCGCTTCTGTTCTACTTAGAACGGATGAGCATCTTATCCTTATCAAGAGAAGCCTTTCAATGCCCACCCATCCGGGACAGATGGCTTTTATTGGCGGTCATAAAAAATCCGATGAATCTCACCCCTATGAAGTTGCGATGAGGGAGTTTGAAGAAGAATCATCTCATCATCGTAATGCGATTAAATGCATTGGAATGCTTCGACCCGTCTATACGGCAAAGGGTCAGCCAATTGTTCCTGTTGTCGCAGAGCTTTTGATGGATGTTGAAAAGTTTCTTGACCATGCCAAGTCAAATGGAGAGTGGGATCATATGATCGCTCTTCCGTGGGATAAAATTAATCGCCCAGAGTTTTGGAATTTTGCAGAAGTCAGAAGTCATACAACCTATCAAATTTTAATGACGACAATCGCGGCAAAGAGTTATTTGCATCATGCCAAACAAAATGACGCAGATTTTGTATTGTGGGGAGCTACGGCCCGCATGCTTTGGACTTATCTGGCCCTTTACTATCAGTCTTCCTCCCGTTTTAATCATGCTCCTTAGGGAGCGTGATGTATGGAAATAGAAATTCTCATTGGTTTCGGTATCGCTGTGGTAACTGCTGTGGGTGCTTTTTGGTTTAAGTCCAAAAAATCAAAACCTGCCGCCCCGGACATTAAATTTGAGGCTCCTCAAAAAACTGAGGCGGTTGCTGCCCCTCAGATTGTGGTTGAAACTAAAAAATGGACTCAAAGGTTATCAGAAGGACTTTCTCGTGCACGTCAAGATGTTTGGGGAAAGTTAGCAGCAGCCCTAGGTACAACTGATGATTCATCATTCGAAGCTGCCGAAGAAATTCTCTACACCGCAGATCTTCCACCTCAATTGGTGGCTGATCTCATCGAAGAGCTCAAGCGCCGTCGCAGTGACTTTAATGATGAAGCGAGTTTGAAGAAAGTGCTGGCTGAATTTTTGAGTTCTAGACTGAATCCAGTTCAAAGTATTCATAGGAATCCACTGCAAAAATCTGAAAATAAACCCAAAGTCATTATGATTGTTGGTGTGAATGGGGCTGGAAAAACGACGACCATCGGAAAGCTCGCTGCAAAACTTGCTGGTGAGGGTAACAAGGTGTTGGTTGGGGCTTGTGATACTTTTCGAGCGGCTGCTGTCGATCAACTACAGGTTTGGTGTGATCGCGCAGGGGCAGAGATGGTGCGGGCCAAAGATGGAGCCGATCCCAGTGGTGTGGCCTACGATACTGTGGCCCGTGCAGTTAAAGAGGGTCATGATTTTTGTTTAGTTGATACAGCAGGTCGTTTGCATACGGCTTCCGGATTGATGGATGAATTGGCGAAAACTAAAAGAGTGATGGGCAAAGTCGCTGAAGGATTTCCTCATGAAGTGTGGCTGGTTATTGATGCTATTACTGGTCAGAACGCACTGAAGCAAGCTCAAGAGTTTCACAAGGCCCTAGGCTTGACCGGTTTAGTTTTTACAAAGTGTGATGGATCGGCCAAAGCTGGGAGTGCTGTAGGCATAGTGCAGCAACTTCAAGTTCCAATTACTTATATTGGGGTTGGGGAGAGTGTCGATGATTTGCAGCCCTTTATTGTCAAAGAGTATGTAGAGGCCCTGGTTGGCCTTGAAAAGTCCTTATAATTATTTGGTTTCATTGACTTTTTTCCCTATGTTTCTTACTCTTAAACAATGACTGATTTAAGTCAGGTGAGTGAAATAGAGATTCTTGGTTGTCGTGTGAAAACGCGATCCGAGGATAGTGATAAAGATATTGCTGAATCCGTCATCCAGCTGGTGCAAAAAGAAGTGATTGAGCTTCAAAAAGCTCGCCCACAACTTAAGCCCGCGGATGTGGCGGTATTAGTGGCGCTTAAGATCGCCACAGAAAAAGTGAAGATGGAGCAGGATTTTAAATCGGTGATTTTAAAAATCGAGAGTTCAGTAGAAAACGCACTCTCGCCTATGCAAAGTCCTTCTTAAGAGCTTGGCATGACCAAAGATGACTTAAGAAGAGTGATGAAGTCAGAACTGAAGGCTTTATCAACAGATGATTTAAAACTTAAGTCCCAATCCATCGAATCTGCTCTGATTAACTATCTTGATTCTCTCCATCACAACACCCCTTTATCAGTTATTGGAATGTACCTTCCTATGCGAGGAGAACCGCAATGGAACTGGTCACAGTGGAGGCAGTATTCTTGGAGATTAAGTTTTCCTTCGCCTGAAGGAAATTTTTTGACTCCATTTGAACTGCCTGATTCTGGGATTTGGGTAACTGAGGGGGAAAGTGTCGCCCCAGATATTTTGGTCATTCCGGGACTTGCCTTCTCTACTCAAGGATTTCGTCTGGGCAGAGGAACAGGTTGGTACGATAAGCTTCTCGCGCGGTTTCAGCCACGCTTAGGTTGTGTTGGTGTGTGTTTTGATCAGCAGTTTGGCCATGAGTTTTTAACAGATACTCATGATCAGAAAATGCAAATGATTTTAACTGATTTAAGAATGGTAATGACTTCTTAATCAGATAAGAAAAGAGGGAATATGGAAGTACAAGCAATAATTTTCGCCGTGGTTGGATTAGTTCTGGGCGGCTCGGGAGCATTCTTTGCTCTTAGATCTAAAAACTCCAAAGATAATTCAGAGGCGCAGAAGAGCGCAGATGAAATCCTTAATAAAGCCAAAGCTGAGGCTGAAGAGATTCGCCGAAGAGCTCAGGGAGATGCCAAGCAGATCATCCGAGAAGAGCGCCAGCAGCTTGATCAAGAGCTTGAGAGAAAAAAGAAAGGGATCGCTGATCTTGAAAGAGGCTTGACCAAGAAAGAGGTCGCTCTAGAACAGAAGACCGAAGACCTTCAGAAGCAGATGGAGAAAACCAAAGCTAAAGAAGAAGAATTCGTCGCTCGAGTAGAAGCTCTCTCTGAAGAAAAAAAGAAAATTATAGAGAAGCAAGAAGAGCTTTCAAATAAACTAACAGTAATTTCTGGTCTGACAAAAGAAGAAGCCAAAAGCCAATTGATGGCTCAGGTCGCAGAAGAGTCAAAAGTTGAAGCTGCGAAGCTTGTGGTGCGCATTGAAGAAGAAGCTAAAGAAGAAGCTGAGAAGCGCGCGAAGCGAGTGGTTGGAATTGCAATTCAACGTTTTGCCGGTGAGTACGTCGCTGAGCAAACGATCTCTACTGTGGCGCTTGCGGATGATGGCATCAAGGGGCGCTTGATTGGCCGTGAAGGAAGAAATATTCGTGCTTTTGAACAAATCTGCGGAGTAGATCTTATCATCGACGATACTCCAGGAGTTGTGACGATCTCTAGCTTCAACGTGGTTCGTAAAGAAATTGCACGTATGACGATTGAGCGTTTAATGGCCGATGGTCGTATCCACCCAGCCAAGATCGAAGAGTTTCATGATAAATCAAAAGCTGAAGTAGAAACGCGTCTTCGCGAGCTTGGTGAAAAAGCTCAGATGGAAATTGGTGTTCATGGTATTCACCCTGAAATCCTAAAACTCATTGGTGCCTTGAACTGGCGTACGAGCTACACTCAAAACCAATACCAGCACGCTCTTGAGGCTGCGTTTATCTGTGGAAACATGGCTGCCGAGCTTGGGCTCAATGTGAAGCAGGCTCGTCGTGCGGCTCTCATGCATGACATCGGTAAAGTCCTCGATGCTTCTGCAGAAGGTTCTCACGCTGTGATTGGAGCTGACTTTGCTAAGAAGTATGGTGAGTCTCCAGATATTGTTCATGCGATCCGTGCTCACCATGATGATGAAAAGCCTGAGTCGGTTCTCGCTCACCTCGTAGCTGCTTCGGATGCACTCTCTGGGGCACGTCCTGGAGCTCGTAAAGCCCTTAAGGAAAGTTATGTTTCTCGTCTTACTGACATTGAAAAAATTGTGAATAGTTTTGAGGGCGTGACTAAGAGTTATGCGATTTCAGCCGGCCGTGAGATTCGAGTGTTGGTAGATAACGAAAGACTCTCTGACGAGCAGACCATTGTTCTCTCGCGTGATATCGCGAAGAAAATTGAGCAAGAGATGAGTTATCCAGGAACGATTAAGGTTGCTGTGATCCGTGAAACTCGTGCTGTAGGAATTGCAAAATAATGAAGTGGGCAGTTGTCACCGGCTCTTCCTCTGGATTGGGAATGGCGATGACTGTCCATCTGCTAGAATTAGGGTTCTCTGTTGCCGGCGGTTCTCGCTCCGGCACCGAAATCGAGCATGAAAATTTTTACGACCTCGAACTGGATGTGGCAGACGAAGAGTCAGTGGTCGAATTCTATGAGACACTCAAAGGTCTTACAAAAAAAGTTGATGTCTTTATCCAGAATGCCGGCATTTGTGAAATGAACTCTCTGGCCGAATCAGAGAGTGAGTTCTTTGCCCAACATTTAGCCACTAATACACTTGGTGCTTTTCACATGCTCAAGGGTCTTGAGCCCTTTTTAATCAAAAATCAAACACACGTTATTTCCATTCTTTCCTCAGCTGCTAAATACGCTTACCCAAGCATGAGTGCCTATAATGCCTCTAAGTTTGGATTAAAAGGTCTCTTGGAGAGTATTCAAAAAGAGTGGAAGGATATGGGAGTGAAGTTCACGCCACTCTATTCCGGTGCGATTGATACTCCGCTGTGGGATAACCTCCCGAAAGACTTTTCGCGCTCTCGGATGCTTAAACTGGATGATTTTCTCTACGTCTTTGACTTTGTCATCAATGCCCCAGATCATTTAAGAATTGCTGATTTAACATTTCTGCATAAGGATGGATTCTTAGAATGAAAAAGCATCTTCCTTCTCGTTTAGAGTTAATTGAACTCATGGCCTTATCCATGATGATTATCTGTCTTCAGTACGCTATTGGTTCTTGGGGATGGACTTTTATTTTTGGCTTAGGTTTCGTTTGGAATTGGGCCATTTTAAACGGATGGACTAAAGAGCAAGTTTCAACAAAAAAATATCGTTTTAGTTCTTTGCGTTTTATTCACTTTTTTCATCAGATTTTTCAGAGGCCCTTTGCTAACTACCCGAGAGTTCAAAAAGTCTTTTCCATTTTTCCCGCCGCACTTTTTTTAGGTGCCTTTGCTGTTTTGGCTGATTCGCAGATCCCATGGTGGGTGGCTATTCTTGGTTCGCTGGGATTTCTCCTGCTTCGCTATCAGCTCAAATTCTTTATCAAATAGCCCAAAATAGCCTCATTTATTTGGCACCTTTGATCACCTATTTCTTCATTTAATTAAAGGGTTAGGCAGTAAACCCCATCATTTCCACCAGATTACCTGAGAAACTTTATCATTATAGAGACATAGCCGATAAGCCCTTAGCTTTAACGAATGAGAGTTTCATGAAAATTTATATGATCTTGATCGCGGTGATGGTGTCTGGTTGGGCTTATGCCGAAATTAGCTTTGGCACGAGAGACTTCTCGCTATCAAGTTTTGGTCAAACGTCACCAGATACAATTGTGGTAACAGGGAGTACATTTAATGCTCTTCCTGGGTCGTCATTCTCAAATCGACATACCAGCAAACCTACTAGTTTATCTGTAGGCAATGATGCCTTAACGAATGCAAGTATAAGAAGAGTCTATGCGACAGCAGAGTGCTCACTGGCAAGAGATAAGGACAGCACTCGGTCTGCGGCACTCATGGACAAATACTGTTCTTATTTAGCAGGTGATCTTTCTGCTTGCTCTGGTCATGGATCAAGCCCTGAACAAGTTTGCCAAGTTGATTGTGCCATCAAGCAGAATCATGCCAATAGAATTGCTGGAGAAATATTAAACCTTGGTACCACTCAAAAGAAGCAAGCCTGCGTAGATAGAGTTAAATCTGTTTTAGATAATGAAAAAATGGCAGCTCAGTCTCCGGATGACTTGCGGAAAGGTCTTTATGACACTCGTTATAACCTTTCAGAAGCATTTAAAAATAGCAGAGAACAAAGATCCTTGGTATTGGATCGATCAAATCTAAATTGCTTGAATTCACGTAGCAGTACATGTGACAGCTTCGTCGAAACAGCTCTCGATTCATCAAGCATAACCGAGCTTGCATCTCTTTTTAGTGTTGACTACTCTCGAACACGCTCAGGGATTGTTAATTTTGTTTCTGGTAAGGATGGAGATTGTCAAAAATGTATGGAAAAAAAGTATACAGCCCATAAGCAACTTGGAGCTGGTGGACCTGATTTTGATAGAGCTATTTCAGATTTAAAGAAACAAGCTGTGGTTAAGCTTGCTGCAAGAAAAGCCAATGAAGCGATTTCAAACTATCTCAAATTCATAGAGAGAAATGATTTTATTAATAGACATGTGGAAGTCCCAAAAGAGACTTGCGATGGACTTTCTCAATTACAAAGTGTCACAAGACGCAGTTGTCCCAATGCTGCGGCTATTCTTGATGAGGTAAAGTCGCCCCTTCCTCGCATCACTGGTTCTAATCCCCAGTCTGTGTTGCAAAATGTTTTAGGTGCTTACAGGGAAAGGATGTTTAACCGAAAGGTTTCAAGCCCTGGTATCTGTAATGGAGAGTATGATTTTGATTTATTTCAAAAATCACGTCTTACGCTTGTGGGTGAAGCCAGTGTTGCAGCCAGAGTAGGTCATGGACTACAAGTTCAGAAACTGTGGCTAGATGATGAAGCCATGAGACTCATTGAGGCCTGTGGGGATCAAGATACCAATTGCTTCATTGATATCATGGCCAGAACTAAAGTAAAAAATACCGGTACAACCTTTGACAGGGAGAGAGATTACTTAGTTGGAAATCTTTCTCTTTCTCCCTTTCTGATGACGATGCTTTCATCGAAGAAAGGAATAAAAAGTTTCTATCAAATGGATGGACTATCAACGAGTGGTCTTGAAACGGTTGATCAATACATCAAAAGGTATAGTTCTCAAATTGTCGAAGCCGCTCACGATGACATTACAAATTCTTGCCGTGACATCGGGCAGGATTTGCAGAAGGCCCTTTGTACTACGGCTGAGAATTATGCAGAAAATTATACAGCAGATGAATTAAGAGCAGAGCTTGCAAGTTTGGCTCGCGAGACGCTGGGTGATAGAGCGCCAGAAGAAACCCCTGAGTTTTTTATTCAAATGGGAATGACTTGCTCACTGTTAACAGATTCTAAGTCTCATCTTAATAATCAGACGCCTAAAGTAGCTTCAATGTCTGCGGTCGATCGCAGTATTCCAGCTCTTCCTTTTGCTGGACTAGATGTGCAAGGATTTCCTTCCTCAGTTGATTCTTTTGCTCTTGCCGCCTCCAAACAATGTGCAGCTGCACCTCCGGCACCTATAGATTTTTCACCAACGCTCTCAGGGTCATCAGGTTCACCTATTTTCAAAACCTGTCGAGGTCTTGGGGAGTTGTGGACTGTTCAAAATGCAGCACTGCCTTCTTGTACTTCTCAATTTCAGACACAGCCACTTTATGGATCTAATTCAGGTATTAATTGGAACTTGTTTAATACCAGTAGTGATCTTGGCTTTAATCCTTCTTTAAGAAGTACGCTGTCAACGGCTTCAGATGCAGTCGTAGATCCTGGTTCAGTTTCACAATTAGATCAGTCGATAAAAGCAGATAATAATTCAACTACGACCAATCCTAGCGAGCTGGTCATTGCAGACAATACCACAGCAGCGCGTTCGCTTGAGTCTGTAAACCCAGATGGTGAACTTGTATCGGTGACTACGGCCGGCGCTTTCGCATCCATGAGTGGTAATGAGAATATACCTGGTCAGCCAAATCAAATGAATCGCTCAAATTATATTGTTTCAAGCCCAGTGTCGATGCAGCTCTCTCAGCAAGTAGAAGCAACCAACAATCAAACGGGTACAACCCTGAGAAGAGAAGAGTCTTTGGTGCGACAAGAGTCAGAATTAATTAATAAGGTAGAAACACAAAGTATTGAAAATCGTGAATTGCGCGAAGCTGTAACCCAAATGAGAAGAGAGATGGCTTCTATGGCTTTGCAGAATGCACAACTTCTTCCTACACTTCAATCAATGATGAAAGCTCGAGGAGCGACTCGTGAAGAAATAGAGACTGAAGTAGAAGAAATGGATGAGATTGTAAGTGCAGATGCTTCACCAGTGCCTAAACCAAAGAAAAGCCGCTCTATAGCCAGTGTACCTTCAACACGATTGCCTGAAAGAGTAAGTGGACAGGCGCAAGGTACTAGTGAGGGGGGATCGCGCTCACAGATTTCAGCTGGCAATACTGCTGGTGTGTCAGGGGGTGTTAATTTTCCTCAGGACTCAGTAAGGGGATCGCAGGTGACGCAAGCCCCTGTGGCGGGAGCTGCGAATATAAATGTTAATGCAGGCGGAGCACGCGCAGGATCAGGCATGGAGCGCCTTGTGACTCGCTTCACACCTTCTAGTCAAGTAACTAGACAAAACCTATCAGCCCAGAGTGGTAATGGCGAAGTCGGATCAGAAGACAAAACACAACTCGTGCTTGAGTTTTTAGATTACGTCAAAGAGTATCCATTGCACAGGAATGGAGCCTACCTATCACAAGCGAATGACTCCATCACTGTAGATTATGGCGGTAAGGAAGTCGTAGTTAAAGTAGATCAAATTACGGATCCACGCATTCGTAGTCTGGTCCAAGAGAGATTGATCTCGCAACGTATGAATCTTAACCAACAATTGCGTCAGGCGCGCTTAACAGAACTAAGACGCCTTCTCGCTGAAGCTTCTGACGTTTTATGAGGCTAGTCCCCGTTGCCGTGGCCATTTTTATAAAAAAAAATGCCAACGGCCAATTTGATACTTTTATTCAGCAAAGGACAGCTGGTAACTTAAAAGGCTTTTGGGAGTTTCCCGGTGGAAAAATTGAAAGCGGTGAGTCTTCATGGGAAGCTCTCTGTCGCGAGATTGAAGAGGAAGTTTATTTTAAAATAAGCTCCCCAGGGGAACTCATGGGAATTTATCCTGTTGATTATGGTGAAGTAAGAGTCCTACTTAATGTTTATAAAATTCCTTGGGCACCAGAACTTGAGAGTGCAGCGGGTAAGATTGTGACACTGCAAAAGAATGCCGATATCACACAATGGCAGGTCGAATTATTACCGGCCAACATCCGTTTAGTTGAAGATCTCTGCCAAGGGCTCTATCATCAGCCCTAATGAATAATCTTACCATTCAACTGGTTTATCACTTTTTGATCTCACTCTCTCTTGGTACGGCTTTGTTTGGCTGGATAGCCAGTCCCAAATTAACCGGTGCAGGATTCATTCGACTCATCACAGGGCATGCGGCTATTTTTTTAGGCCTTGCCGTAGCTGTGGATCTGGCATTTGCTCTTACTCATGATCTTATTATTCAAATCCCGCTGTTAATTCTTTTTCTAATCTCATGGCGCTATCATCCCGATGACAGGCCCTGGTGGACTTGGGTGATCTACACTTTGGAATCACTTCTCACTATTATTCTTGTGTATCGGTTTAACACCTCTTTTGTCTTTTTATTCTCTTCCATGATTTTTTTAGGAATCACTCACTATGCAATGCTTTTAGGACATTACTATCTAGTGGTGCCTAAATTGACAGAGAAGCCGCTCCTCATTTGTTTGAAAATTTTTTGGGTTATTTTTGGTATAAAATTCATCTGGTCAGCAATCGCACTGAGTGGTGCCAGTCAATATTTAGCTGAGGGCTCGATGCTTGGCGAGGGGTTCCTCTTTAACTGGATCCTTGTCTCGATGCGTGCGCTCTGGGGTTATGGGGCGATGATAGTTTTGTCTTACTTTGCTTGGAGGCTCTGTCGGATGCGCTCTATTCAAAGTGCTACTGGTGTGCTTTATATCATGGTGTTCTTTGTTTTTGTGGGCGAGCTTATCTCGAGCTACATTTACCTTAAACTTGGTTTATCGATATGATGCAAATCCAAATCACCTGCGGCCAGTGCGGTTCCGGAGTAACGGTTTTACCTTCAGTTAAAGCGACTGCTGCTAAATGTGATGTTTGCCAGCACATTACTCCGTTGAAATTTGATGAAAATCACGAAAGATCCCACCTTGAAGATTGTCCCGTTTGCTCGAGAAAAGATTTTTACCAGCAAAAAGATTTTAACCGTATTATTGGGGCAACTCTCTTTATCATCGCTGCCTGCTTGGTTCCCTGGACCTATGGCCTCAGCTTGCTTGCCCTTTATTTGCTAGATGTTTTTTTATTTCGCAGGCTTTCTCAAATAGCTATTTGCTATAAGTGCAAAACGATCTTTAGATCGGTGGCCAATATCTCAAATATCCCAGGTTATGATCATGAAATGAATGACCGAATTGTATACTCGGATCATGATTTTAAGGGAAAACCCCTTTCTCATTAGTGGTCCAAGCTGTTGATTTTACGTCAACCTTAGACTCCTTATAACTGCTATGGTAGCATTTTTACTCTTACAGGAGTGATTTTATAGAACCCCCGAGTGTTCGTTTCTTTTACCAGTTAACTTCAATTTATTTTGTCCAAGGTTACGTCCATGAACTATGAGGTAGTGGAGTGGCTTGTTATTGTTACGGGGATTGGCTTTTCTGCTTTTTTCTCAGGCGCTGAAGCAGCTCTTATGTCTATTGGAGTTGATCGAACGAAACAGCTGATTGAAGAGGGTGGAGCCAAGGGCCGTGCGCTTCAGTTTTTATTAGATAAACCCAACCATATTCTCACCACGATCCTAGTGGGTAACAATCTCGTTAATACCCTAGTGGCTGCAGTGGTGACTTCAATGACCGCTCGTTATTTTGCTGAAGATGCTGTTGCTATTTCCGTCGGTGCGGTGACCATCTTTATTTTACTCTTTGGTGAAATTGCTCCTAAAACTTTCGCACGTACGCACGCTGAAACTCTTGCTCTTCCTATTATTTATATTCTTAGGGTATTTTATTATGCCTTTCTTCCAGTCATTCATGCTTTTATGTGGGTGATTGAGGTTGTCCTTGGGAAAAATGCCGAGCTTCGTGGGCGCCTTGTAACAAGAAACGATATTGAATTTTTAGTCTCAAAGGCAGAAGAAGATAAAACAATTGATTCTAAGCATCTCGATCTTCTGAGTTCTATTTTGGAATTTCCCACAATTAAAGTGAAAGACATTATGGTGACCCGTCAAAATATTATGGCGGTCTCAAAAGACATTAGCTTTGATGGGATGATGAGTATCATTCGTGAGGTTGCCCATACTCGGTATCCCGTTATTGGAAAAGATATCGATGACATTCTTGGATTCTTGCACGTGAAAGACTTGATGTTTGTGCAAGATAGAGGAGAAAGTTTCAAGGTTACTCAATACATAAAGCCGCCCTTCTTTGTTTACGAACACATGAAAATCCAAGCGGTGTTTGATCACATGAATCGCAAGAAAGTGCATCTCGCTCTGGTTAAAGATGAAAATGGCATTGTGGTGGGCATGATAACTCTAGAAGACATTATGGAAGAGATCATGGGTGAGATCCAAGATGAGCACGACGAGGATGATGACGGTGTACCTGGAGTTGAAACAGAAGAGGGGATTATTGTTCCCTCGAGCATTCTGCTGCGCAATCTCTACAACGAATATGACGTGAAGATCCCTCTGAACGATAACTACTCGACTCTAACAGGTTTCTTACTCGAGCATCTCGGTAACAACTTCCCACGCAAAGGGCAGATGGTTTTTTGGGACGGTTACTCCTTTGAACTCATCAAAGTTAAGAATTACGAGATTAAAGAAGTAAAAATCAAAAGTGCAGATGGTGAGCAGCACCTCTATCGTAAAAATGCAGAGGATGAAGCTGATATAACGGTCAAAGACTGATGCAAACATACGACATTGCAATTATTGGCTCAGGTAGTGCTGGCACTATGGCTGCTCTTAGAGCTGTTCTCAATAACGACACTTGCCTTCTCTTTTCTGGAACTCCTCAGGATAAAAAGCGCTCACGGGCCCTTTGGGTCAAGAAAGTTGAAAATATGCCTGCGCATTTTAATTATCGTCGTGGGATAGAAGATCCTAACAGCGAGGTATTGAAATGGATTTCTGAGAGTGATTTTAGGCAAAAACTGACTCATCTCAAGAATATTGGTGTGACTAAGCTCGAAAAGAAATCAGATGTTTTTGAAATTCAAGACTCTAAGGGAGCCATTCATCACGCTCGTTATGTGATTCTTTGTACGGGTGTCATGGATGTCCAGCCACTTATTCAGCAAAAGATTGAACCTATATTTCCTTATGCCAACGCTCAAGCAATTGACTATTGCTTGAGGTGCGATGGGCATCATATCAAGGGCAAAGTAACGGCTGTCATTGGACATGAGAATTCTGCCGCTTGGGTAGCGATCATGCTACATGAACGGTACGGATCACCCATTCATCTTTGCTTACATGGGGAAGAGGCAAAAATTGAAGCTGAAACCCAAGAACTCTTGGACCTTTACGGAATTAGTGTAAAGGCTGAGGCCATCACCAATATTTTCGGGGATGAGAAAGCTGGTTTGCTTGAGGCCTTCGAATTTTCGAATGGAGAACGCCTCGAAGTCCAGATGGGTTTTGTCTCTCTTGGCATGATTGTGTATTCAGACTTAGCTAAAACACTTGGTGCAGAATTAGATGAACGTGGATTTGTGAAAGCTAATGCGACAGGGCTCACAAGTATTGAAGGTTTTTATGTCGCTGGTGATGTCATGGCCGGAGTAAAAAAACAGATTTATACCGCTTGGGATACAGCTGTGAACGCTGCCGATGCGATTAACCAAAAGTTGCGTGCTGAGCGAAGAGCAAAAAAACTTTCAGCATTTAGAAATTTAAACGCCCCAAAGGTTTAATTTCGACATCCCCCAAAACTTTAGCACGACAAGAAAGCCGTAAATTCATCTGAGAAACTTTCTCGGCGCCTTCAGATGAAGTGAGTTCTGAGGCTATTGCTTCTAAAGTATTTTTCTCTATCGCAGAGGCGGGAGCGAGATTTTCGCTGCCTTTAACAACATCCATTCGACAAGCCCCGCACGAACCTGCTAAGCAGCCATGAGGGAGATCCAATCCCTGGTCCGCTAAGGCATTGTAAAGAATAGAATTTTCACTAACGTGAAAGACTTTATCTGTACCGGAGATTGACACTGTGGGCATAGGATTGTTCCTTGTCAAATGGCTGCGAAATTTAGATATTTTCGCTCTGTAAAAAGAGTGTAACTGAGTTTAAACCATCGGTCGATTGGGCAAAGGATTATTTATGATTACTTTCGAGAAAATGTATCAAATGGGTCACGAAGAAGTTGTTTTTTTCCAGGATAAATCTTGTGGATTAAAAGCCATCGTCGCCATCCATGACACAACCTTAGGCCCTGCCCTTGGTGGCACTCGCATGTGGAACTATGCTAATGAAGAAGAGGCTCTAGTTGATGTACTTCGTCTCTCGCGTGGAATGACTTATAAGGCGTCTGTTTCAGGCCTCAACCTCGGTGGCGGTAAAGCCGTTATCATAGGGGATCCAAAGAAAAATAAATCTGAAGCGCTTTTCCGCTCGTTCGGTCGCTTTGTGGAAAGTCTCAATGGCCGATACATCACGGCAGAAGACGTTAACATCAGCGTGGATGATATCGATCACATCTTCACCGAAACCAATTATGTGACGGGTGTCGCTCTTCACCACGGTGGATCGGGTAACCCTGCTCCTTATACGGCCCTAGGCGTGTTCCGCGGCATTGAGGCCTCGTGCCAAAAAGTCTACGGCAACCGTTCAGTGAAAGGAAAAACTGTTGCGCTTCAGGGTGTAGGGTCTGTGGGGTTTGAACTCGCTAAGCTTTTGAACGAAGCGGGAGCCAAGATCCTCTTCACAGACATCAGTGAAAAAGGCATCGAGCGCATGAAGGAAGCTCTTCCAAGCGCGCAGTTTGTAAAAGACATCGAGATCTTCTCAAGCCCATGTGACATCTACGCTCCATGTGCTCTCGGGGCCTCGATTAACGATGAAACCATTGGCATGCTGAAGGCAAAGGTTGTTTGTGGAGCAGCTAATAACCAACTCAAAGAAGACCGCCACGGGCAGATGCTCAAAGACCGCGGCATCCTCTACGCTCCTGACTATCTTGTAAATGCAGGCGGCCTCATGAACGTTTCGATTGAGTTCGAAGGCTGGAGTGACTCAAAATCTAAGCGCATGGTGGATACAATTTTTGATCAGACACTTAAAGTGTTTACCATTTCTGATGAACAAAATATCCCCGTCAATAAAGCCGCTGACGTCCTCGCCGAGACAAGACTTGAGAGCATCAGAAAGATTAAGTCGAACTACCTAGGGCGTGCGACCACAAGTAATCACCGCATGCCGGGCTCTAAGAAGAGATTCTAATACGCGCCGTGCTTGGTGTTCAGCCAAGCACGTAGTACGTCTGCTTGAGTGGCGGTGGGCTCAGCATTAAGAAGGATAACTTCAGCAATTTGCCCATTGAAGTTTGTAGATCCAAAAGGTGAACCAACGCCACATTGAATAGCGTTATAATTTGCATGTAAGATGTAGTTCGTATTGATAGTCCATGCCCAGGTTTTGGTAGTGGTATACGAAGTGGTGAATGCGCCCGAGTTAGCTCTAAAGTCACCTCTTGCGCCGTTACCACCAGGTCCAGTATGAAGAGTTATATTATTAGCACCAGTGGAACCAATAAATAATTTCTCAGTTTGATTAGGTGAGGCTGCGCAATCCATAAGCGTAAAAGCTGCTAGAGTGGAGCGTGAGCGAAATACAAAAACAGCTGATCTGATGAGGGGTAATGTGCCAAAATTCATAACGTTTGTTGAGCCATTAAAACCCGCATAGGCGGTATTGCCCGTTCCATATCCACTTGAGAAATAGCGAGGGCGTGCAGTGCCAGTTGCCGTTATATTGGTAGTTCCAATTTTGTCAGTAATCTGACTAATGACATCGTTGACTCCATCATTCACCACTGTGATTTTTGATGTATCACTGAGGTCATACCAATTTGTCATGGTAGAGAAAATTACATTTATGCCTGCGAGCGATGGCGTTGATGGGTAAGTCAGTGTGGCGTTCGCATTGCTAATGTCTCTAATGGTGCCGCCATTGAGAGAAATAGAAGACGTCGCAAAGGTTAAGCCGTTTAGGTCTAGCTCATCTGTTCCAGGATTATAACTAAAGCGAATAGTCGAAGTTCCAGTGCCTGAAGCGTATGTCGCTTGACGAGTGGTACCGTTCACAACGATAGCAACACTAGGAGAGCCTGCGACGTTTACAGTCTTCGTGAAAAGCACATCAAAAGTAATCGGGCTTCCGGCAAAGTAGTTACCATCTCCTGATGGGGAGATAGAAACGATAGCAGGCAGAACAGCATCTACAATAACCGCTGTGGTATTAGGAAGAGTATAGGTGAGGGTCGCATTATTGAGAGCTGTATCACGAATGGTTCCACCATTGAGTTCCAACGGAGAAATCATGACAATCCCATCATCATCGTACTCACCTGAGATGACTGAATAACTGAAGCTCAATGTAGAGGTTCCTGAGCCAGACTGATAGGTGGCAAAACGTGTAGTTGTGCCAATCACGAAAGCCAGGCGAGGATTACCCACGACCGTTACGTTTTCTGAGAATGTGAATGTGAAAGAAAGAGTTCCACCGGCAGCGTATGTTCCATTGTTTGGCCAGGTACGAGAAATAATGGTTGGAGCAACAGTGTCTATATTCACAGCACTTGTGTTAGGTGGAGTAAAGGTTAGGCTTGAATTGTTAGACGCAAGATCACGGATACTTCCCGCATTGAGGTCAACTGGAGAGGCCACAGCTATGCCATTCGTATCCATGTCCCCAGGAGTTGGTGTGTAGCGGAAGATAATGGAGCTAGTGCCTGATCCTGACTGGTAATTTGCATAGCGTGTGGTTGCACCAATAGTAAGAGTTAGGCGTGGGATACCACCGATGATCACTGCTTCTGAGAATGTAGTTGTGAAGTCTAAGGTCTGTGTGGCATTGTACGTTCCAGCAATCGGACCAGTCATGCCTGTAATCGTTGGAGCGACAGTATCGACCAAGACACCGCTTGTGACAGGCAATGAATAAGTCAGGGACGAATTGTTTCCTGCGCTATCCTGAATAGTACCACCGTTAAGCTCTAGCGGAGAGATCATTCCAATACCGTCATTATCTGTGTCACCACCGACAATCGTGTAGCGGAAAAGAAGGTTCGCTGAACCTGAACCAGACACAAAAGTAGCGTAGCGCGTGGTTCCACCAATGTTGATCTGGATCCGTGGAGTCCCGGTCACGTCCACCGACTCAGAGAAGTTCGCGGTGAACTCAAGTTGCTGAGTGAGACCATAAGAATTTGCCGCTGGAGGAGTAATGAAATCAAGAGTAGGTGTAGTTGTATCAACTCTCACTCCCGTAGTATTAGGAAGTGTGTAGGCTAAATTAAAATCAGTTCCAACTCCATTCTTAAGTGTGCCACCGTTGAGATCAAGTGGAGTGGCAATCTGGATACCGTCAGAGTCGTTATCACCGATTTGTGTAGTATAACGGAAAACAAGGCTCGTTGTGCCTGAACCTGAGAAATAGTTGGCATAGCGGGTAGTGGAGCCGATCGTTAACACCACTCGTGGAGTACCAGTTACGATGGCATTTTCAGACATAGTGAAAGTGAAGTTAAGATTTTGAGAAGCACCATAAGTTTGAAAGTTAGGTGCCGTTGCAGATGAAATCGTAGGGATAATCAGGTTAACAGTGATGCCAGAAGTATTCGGAGCACTGAATGTCAGGATCGCATTATTTCCTGCAACATCCCGGATTGTTCCACCATTAAGATCAACGGATGTACCAACAGTGATACCGTTGTTGTCAAAGTCTCCCATTTGGACAGTTCTTCTGAAAACAAGAGTTGAAGATCCTGTGCCTGACACATAAGTGGCAGGTACCATGGTTCCACCGAAATCAAGCATGATACGAGGAGTTCCTGTGACGGTCACGTTTTCTGAAAAATCGACATTGAAGTTTAGAACTTGAGCCGTATTGTAGTTTCCATCCACTGGTGCAGTGACGCTGATGATGGTTGGATCAGTGGTATCCACGAAGACAGTCGTGGTTGATGGCGGAGTGAAACCGAGAGCAAAGTTCACGCCACCTGTGGTTTGAATGAGGCCTCCATTGAGGTCGACATCAGTGCTTGTGACTTGAATACCATTGTTATCGTTATCGCCGTCTTGCACCGTTTGTGTGAAGGTCAGCGTGTTTGTTCCTGAACCAGACACGTAAGTCGCATGACGAGTGACGCCGCCGATGTCGAGTGCAATCCGAGGCGTACCGGATACGACTGCAGTCGTGGACATGTTAAAGACGAAGGTGAGATCGTTACCCTCTGAGTAAGTCCCAGCAGTTGGTCCACCGACGCTTGAGATGGTTGGAGTTGTTCCGTTTACGTTGACCAGGCTGGTGTTAGGAACAGTGAAACTTAAAGAGGAGTTATTTCCTGCGAGATCACGGATCGTTCCACCGTTAAGATTCAAGGGTGAAGTGGATCCGATTCCATCACCGTCAGTGTCTCCGACTTGAACAGTGTAGCGAAAGACGACAGAGCTTGTGCCGGTACCGGAAACATAATTAGCATAAACAACTGCGCCACCGACGTTCAGTTGAATTCGTGGAGTTCCGATGATGTTTACGTTCTCAGAGAAAGTGGCGGTAAAGTTGAGGGCTTCTCCACTTGAGTAAGTAGCAGCAGCAGGACCAGTCATATTAGTAATAGTAGGTACAATCCCATCAACGAGTATCCCTGTCATATCAGACGACGTGAGAGCAAGAGCTGAATTAAGAGAGTCAGAATCTCTAATCGTTCCGCCATTAAGCTCAATGTTGGCAGCTGGAGTGATACCATCGATATCTAAATCTCCAGAGGGCACCGTGTATCTAAAGATGAGAGTATTAGAGGCTGAGCCAGATAAATAAGTGGCGAAACGAGGGGTCGCACCCACGGTGATAGGAAGCTGAGGCGAGCCCACGACGAAGACATTTTCTGAAAACTGAATGGAGATATCAATGTTATCACCGAGCTTGTAAGAAGCGTTCAGAGGAGGTGTGACAAGAGTGATTTCAGGTGCAACAAGACCAACGTTCACAAGCACATTGGGCATCGATGGTGGGGAAAAAGTTAAAGAGGCGGGTGTCGCTCCAGAATCACGGATCAAACCAGGAGAAGTCACGGCCACAGGTGAAGAGAGAATAATTCCATCCATGTCAAGGTCGGATGCCTGGGCGGTGTATCTGAAAACCAGAGCCGATGTTCCTGTACCAGATAGATATGAGGCTTCACGCGAGAAGCCACCAACATTAAGAGAGAGTTTTACTAAGCCAGAGTTGTCCACGAACACAGGCGCACTATAGTTCACGGTGAAATCCAGGTGTTCGCCATTGAAATAAGTGTCATCTGCTGGCGGAGTTATGCTTGTGATGTAAGGAACGTCACTTTGAACTCTGAGGTTTGGCGTGTTGGGAGGAGTAAAGGTGAGTAGAGTATTCATTAACTGGGCGTCCCGAATAGTTCCGCCGTTCATCGAAAGTGGGGATGTGATTTGGATTCCATCGAGATCAGCATCACCGCTTTGTACTTCATACGCGAATCGGATGTTTGTACTCCCAGAGCCTAAATCGTATGTTGCATATTTAGTGATTCCACCGATATTAAGGGCAAGTCGGGGAAGACCCGTCACGTTGACGATACGATCAAAAATCGCAGTAATGTAAATGTTTGAGCCTGTCGTATAAAGACCGTCATTCCACACAAAGCTAAGAATCCGAGGTGAAGGAGCGTTAACAAGAACTCCCGGTGAAGATCCTGGCAGAAAAGCAAGTACGGCATTAACACTAGCTGCGTTCCTGATGGATGAGCCGGAGAGATCTATGGATGATCCGAGAGCAACCCCATTGAGATCAATATCATCGGCCTGAACGACATATCTAAAGACAAGGTCTGACGAACCTGATCCTGAAATATAGACTGCGTTTCTTGTTGTACCTTCAACGTTTACTGTGACTAAAGGTGTGCCACCAGATCCAACTGTCACAGCTTCATTAAATCGTAGTGTGAAATCTACGGATTGATTGAATGTGTATGTTCCATTAGTTGGAGGAATAACCTGTTTGACATAAGGAGATTGTCCATCAACGAGGACAGATGATGTATTTGGTGGTGTAAAAACAAGTGTCGCAAGGTTTCCTGCGATGTCCCGTATGCTTCCGCCATTGAATTCAGCAGGAGAATTCGTTTCAATTCCAGTCATATCATAGTCAGCAACAGAAACTGTGTAGCGAAAAATGAGACTGGTGCTCCCTGATCCTGAAACGTATGTGGCAAAACGAGTCGTTCCATTGATGTTCACGGGGATGCGGGGAGTTCCTGTTACGACAGCAGCCTCACTCGCGCTGACTGTGAAGTTAATTGGCATGTCACGGTAGTAGGTGCCATTCGTTGGAGAGTTCACGGTCAGAGTAGGAGAAGTGGTATCAACGCGTACATTTGTAAGGCTAGGAATGGTGAGAGACGTTGATACTGATTCTGTTCCATTGGTACCAGTAAAACTCAGAGTTCCGCCGTTCAGATCAAGTGACGTTGAAGCACTGATCCCATCATTATCGTTGTCACCGGCAAGAACGGTGTAGCGAAACACGAGATCTTCTGAGTCGCTACCGGAAAGGTAGGTGGCATAGCGAGTCGCCCCTCCAACGTTTAATACAACTCGTGGAGATCCAGTGACAGTCACTGCGTAAGGAAAATTAAAATAAAAATCAATGTTCTGACTCTCGCGATAAATTCCGGAGGATGGGTTTGCGATGGAAAAATTATTCGTCGTCGGCGTGTGTCCCGCGACAAGGCTTGAGCCTTGATCAGCATTTTTAAATTGGCAAGAAGCCAATGCAAAAATGAAGATGATGAGGAGCAGCTTAGACATTTAATTTTCCAAGGGAAAAGCTTTCAAAAGTCATATGTATTATCGGCTATGTTTTAAGGGAGGTTTAATATCTGACTGACGAGATTCATTCTTTGCCTTCCCCTGAATGGATGAGTTGTGCGAGCAAAAATGAGTAGTTGATGATAAATATTTAGACTCGCAGTATGATACTTAGAAATGAATTCCAAATCTTTCTTAGGCTGCAGGCTTCCCTTTATATTCCTAGTACTTATCACTAGTTGTGCCACCAAATTTAGGCACCCTCTCAATCGCATGGTGATGCCCCAAACGGTGGGGGGGGCCATGAATTCTGAATTTATGGTTTACCAGCTTGGTCAGGGTGATGGAAAAATTGATATTTCAAAACCACAACCCTATCCTTTGAAATTTTCTACAACAAGTTCTCTCGGGTATTACGGTGCACTCTCTTTGCTTGAGAGTTTTGATCTGACTTGGCATCATACCGCCAGTGCGCCTTCGATGCTTGGTTTTAAGTGGCAATTCTTCGGTACTAATTTGCAACAAGCAGGAGCGGGACAAACTTTGGCCCTCACGGCTGCCTTTGGAGGAAACGAGCATGAGGTGGATGGAAATCCCAAGGTTAATTTCAATGTCGGTGCCTCTGATTTTGCTTTGATTCACGGATTTTGGCTTACGCCTTCTTGGCAAATTTATGAATCAGTTGGTTATTCTTCCTTTAATTTTGAAGGAAAAATTACGGGAAATACTTCTGGAACTTTTAAGGAAAGTGGAACTGTGTTGATGGGCAGTGTGGGGACTGCATTTGTCATGAAACCCTTTAAACTTCAACTAGAAGGTTCCTACTCAAAGTCTGAGTGGGAAGGTCAGGGAGAGATTGAAAACTTCAGTCTTGCCATGGGTTTAGGCTTCATCTTTTAGGCCCTCTTTGCCTCCATTGAGTAGACTCCTTTCGCCCTGCTAAAATAGGAGGACGGAGGCATGTTTTGATTGGATTCCAAAGCCTACTTATAGCTCTCTTCTTTCTTATAAGCCCATCAGTTTGGGCTGCACTTGATTTTGAGGATGCTGCTTTTCCAGAGTTTGTGACATCGGCCAGAGGTCTTGCGATGGGAAATGCCTACATCAATAAAACAGATGATGCTTGGTCTGCTTTTTATAACCCTGCAGGTCTTGGGACTGTTCGCCAGCCTCAATTTCATTTGCTGAATCTGCATATGGAAGTGAGTAATGCATTTTTGGATGCTGTTGGTTCCGTTGGCGCGATCACAAATCTACCAAGTAATGTGACTGGAAGTTTTGATGCTCAAAAGATTCGTGAGAAGTTAGTGGATAACCAAGGGGATATCTCTCACTTACGTGCAAACTTTTTCCCCAACTTCACTGTACGTGGAATGACTCTTGGATATTTTCTCAGTCAGCGCAATCGCGCTGTCATTAACGATGATGTTGATAATAAGTTTGAGTTTGCTGAGCGGAGGGATCAGGGGCCTGTGTTTGCTCTCAATCTTCCTCTCTTTGGCGGAGTATTTAAAGTAGGTGCTTCTGCCATGTATGTGACGCGAAGAGAGCTCTATAAAGCAGTAGGCCCTACGGATCCGATTGCGATTGCGGATACGGATTATAAAAAGGGCAGCAGTCTCCAGGTTACGGTTGGCTCTAAAATAACGATTCCTATTGCACTCTTACCAACATTTGGTTTTGTTCTTCGTAATGCGACTAATAATGATTGGGAAGGAGCTGGAGCGGGAGGAGTTCCTAATGATATTCCCCAAACGATTGATGGAGCCTTTTCTATTACTCCACAGATCGGATCAATGAGTCGCCTTCATTTTGAAGTCAATTACAAGGACATTGGGGATAGATATGAAACCTCAGCTTCTCGCCGCCTCGGTCTTGGGGCGGAATTAGATTTTAATCGCCGGATTTTCATTCGTGCAGGCTCAGGTGACGGCTGGGGCTCAGCGGGAATAGGTGTGCGAAGCAAAGCTTTTATTATGGATTTAACTACTTACGCCGTTGACCGTGATAGTACAGGTTTTCGCAAGAAAGAAGATCGCCGCTTTGTGCTTTCTCTCTCTTCTGGTTTTTAAAATTCATGATTCTACTCTCATTCATTTTTTCTTTTCTGGTCCATGCTCATATTGATTTCAGCTCAGGTGGAGCTTTTCGATCGTATCCGGGATTAGGAGCTGAGGCCTATGGGGAGGCAGGGTATAATAGAAAGATTTGGGACAAAGGCGGTGTCTTTTATGGCTTCATGCGGCCAAGTCTAAGATTACAAACCAGTGGTGTTATTAATTCCATTGATACGCGCTTTGAGTTTAACCCCATCTCTTTTTTGAGTGTTACATCTGGCTATCAGTATATTAGATCTGATTTTGAGGGCTTCAATTTTTATAATTGCGATAAGGTCAGATGCTCAGGTGACATGAGTAAGAGGTACTTCGAACTTAAAGGAGCACTCGCGTATAAAAAGGTGAGTACTGTTTTTATCTTTGAAAGGAGTATGAATATATACTCCGATTCAAGTGGGGAAGGTAGGCCCGTTGCCGAATTCAGATTTGCGACCCTCGCCAACAGTGGAAGGGATGAGAGTTATCGCTCTCGTTTGATTTTAACTTACAAATTATCTGTTACTGAAAACATAGGAGTCTTATCTGAATATGTCAGATTTGAGAGGTCGCAACAGAGATACAATATGGATTTGCTGATTTATTCTAAGCGCAAAGAAAAAAAGACCTACACCTATGGATTAGGTCAATTCGGCTCTACTCACCAAGATCGTGGAATAATAGGGGTCTTTATTTTTACTCACTCTTTCCTGGATTCTCTTAAGCTCTTTTAAGCTTTTCAAGCTCCCTTCTCCTTGTTAAAACACATCTATTATTGAGGGTTCTATTCCCTCCTCCCCTAGTGGAGTCATAAACCTTGAAGGAGCCACCCGTGTCTGCGGTTATTAACCCCTATTCTCCCTTTTTAGATCTCTTGGAAAAGCCTGCTCGCTATATTGGCGGGGAGCACTTTATGGTGCGAAAAAATTGGGAAGAAACAGCTGGGCGAATTGCGCTCTGTTTTCCTGACACCTATGAGATTGGCATGTCGCATTTGGGCATGAAGATTCTTTATCAGGAAGTAAATCAATACAAAGAACTTTTAGCCGAAAGATGTTTTGCTCCTTGGGTTGATCTTGAAAAAGAGCTTCGCGATAGAGATCTGCCTTTAGTCAGTCTTGAGAACTTTAAGCCGCTGAAAGATTTTCATGTGGTGGGGTTTAGTCTTCAGTATGAAATGAGTTACACAAATATTTTAAACATGCTCGATCTGGGGGGAATTCCCGTCTTAACTCGTGATCGCCAAGAGAATGATCCTTTTGTGATTGTTGGAGGACCGTGTGCGACGCACCCGGAGCCCTTGGCGGATTTTGTGGATTTTGTGGTGGTGGGCGATGGTGAAAAGTTTATTGGTCCCTTAGTTAAATTTATTGGTGACGCTCGTGCCGCAGGCAAGGCCCGCGATAGCATTCTCTTTGATCTTGCTCAGTGGCCCGGAATCTATGTGCCAAAATTTTATGAGACTGAAATAGATCCTATGACTCGCATGCTGGTGGTCACGGGCCCCAAGCCGGAATTTGCAGGAGTGCTTCCTGAAAAAGTTAAGCGCTATATTATTGAATCACTCAAAGATTATCCTTTTCCCACTCAGTCGCCGATACCCCATCTCACAGCGATCTTTGATCGCTTCTCTGTGGAGCTTTCACGGGGGTGCACGGAAGGATGTCGCTTTTGTCAGGCGGGAATGATCTACCGGCCCGTCAGAGAGCGCTCTCCCGAAAGTGTGGTCGAGATGGTCATGCAAGGGTTGAAGAATGGTGGGTTCGATGAAGCTTCTTTGACCTGCCTTTCTACGGCTGATTATTCTGCAGTCACTCCGCTTGTTTTAGAACTGCTAGATAAACTTCAAAAAGAAAATGCCACACTCGGGATCTCATCCCTGCGGGCGTACGGTTTGGATGAAAGAATTTTTGATAAGCTCGCTGAGGTGAAAAATTCCTCTCTGACTTTTGCTCCGGAAGCAGGGTCTCAGCGTATGCGAGATGTGATCAATAAAAATATCTCCGATGAAGATATGATGAAAACAGCTGCGGATGTTTTTTCTCGTGGTTGGAACAAAATGAAACTTTACTTTATGGTCGGTCTTCCAACGGAAGAAGACGAAGATGTTCGTGCCATTATGGAGACTGGTCGAAAGGCCCGCGAAACGGCACAGAAAGTAGGGGTGAGAAATCCCACAATCACGGTATCTGTATCCTCATTTGTGCCAAAACCACACACTCCTTTTCAGTGGGCTTCTATGATCTCTCACCCTGAGATTGTGCGTAAGCAGGAGCTTCTTTTTAATCTTGCAAAAGACTACAAGCTTTCTTTTCGTAAGCACGTTTCAAAGATCTCTCACCTCGAGGGAATCGTTTCACGTGGAGATCGTCGTGTAGGGGAGATTATTTATAATGCCTGGAAAAAAGGTGCTCGTTTTGATGGGTGGGATAGCGAGTTTAAATATGATCTTTGGCT
>DIVA01000036.1:0-1664 GCA_002435705.1 Bacteriovoracaceae bacterium UBA6144 | reverse complement strand
CTTAAAAATCGCCTCTCACCACCTTGTGGCAAGGTGGCAGGTATGATTGTTCATCATTCAAACCTTGAGTCCCTTGAGAAAACCTTTTCGATAGATAAGAAAAAACTGGTTTGTTATCACTGCGGAGTGGCTTGTGATCTGAAAGGGATGGTTGAGGAGAGAAGAGAATTTCTAGCCGAGATGAGTGCCGTAGAGGATCAACCTTATGTGGCACCTGCGATTTTAAGAAAGAGTATTCTGGATTACCGTGAAAAACGTGATCAGTTTATGGGGATAAAATACAGAATTACATTCTCAAAGATCGGCCCGATTACATTTATTTCGCATTTGGATTTACAAAAAGTTGTGGCCCGGGTGTTTAAGCGTGCTGGCATCGACACTCTCATGTCAGAGGGCTTTAATCTCAGACCCCTTCTCTCATTTGGCCCTGCCCTTCCTTTGGGGATCAGTTCTATGAGTGAGGCTTTTGATGTGCGTGTGCCAACTGAATGGGAAGATTTTGATGAAGTCTTAGAGCGCTTGAGACTTCACGCAGAACCAGGTCTCTTGTTTCATAAGGTAGAAGTACTTACGAATAAAACGCCCTCAATTCAAGATCAGGCTACGGCATTTACTTATTTTGTCCCTGTCATGAATGATGAAAAGCTTGAAGCAGTGGTGAATCAAATAAAAGCACTGGATGCTCTTCCTATAAAATCTTTTTCTAAGAAAGAGCAGCGAGACATTGATAAAGATGTGCGCCCAATGATTCTTGATATCAGTACAGGTGAACTGCAAGTGGATGAGAAAATAAAAGAGCTCATTAATCAGGTATCCCCTTGTCAGATGCGTGGGGTGATGATCGAGACAGCTGTCAGTTCTGGCTCAGGTATTCGACCTTCAGAACTTATTGAAATTTTTAGAGGCTTTGGTCTTGAGGCGCAAAGACCCATTAAGGTTGCTGCTCACCTGCGGGCCTAAACAATTCATCAATTTACAGGGGTCTTAGTCCGATAAGATCCCTGTATGTTTGTGATGATACCAAGAATTTTTATTTTAATTTCTGTAATCCTGCTTTCAGTGGGCTGCTCACAACTTCAACCGCATCCTGACATTTGGAAGTCTAGAAGTGTGACAAGAAACAAAGTTGAAAAAACTAAAATCGTTTTCGAACCAACTCAAGAAGACACAGATCTGCCGATCCCCTCTCTCAATCTAAGTGAGTGGTCGATCTTACAAAAAAGTAGATTTTCAACAAGAGACTATAAACTAGTGCTAAGGGATCAGACGGGAAGATTGATAGACTCCCACAATGCTCCTGAACTCATCATCGATGGCCCCGCAAAACTAATCTCTCTGTCCAAGATTTCACTGGGAACTTGGAAGGTAAGTCTTGAGTACTTGTATGATCCTGCAATTGTAAAGCTCGGACTCCAACTCGGAAAACACCGAATAGATTATTTCAGACAACTTCAATTTCAACTTCATGAGATTGATTTTATGCAGTCAAAAACCTTCACTCAAAAGTCTCGCATTCGTGCTGATGGTGAGGACAAACTGAGAGTGCACGTCAATTTACGAGATAAGCGTGGTTATAATATTTTTTCCACCAATGACTACAAATTAGATCTCATCGTAGATAAGTTGGATGCAAAAGTGGCTGGGCCTTTTTCAGCTTTTGGAGG
>DIVA01000126.1 GCA_002435705.1 Bacteriovoracaceae bacterium UBA6144 | reverse complement strand
TACGAGTACATTACAACCAGGCCATAGAATGAGGCTTCCCACCACCCAATGCCTAAGAGAGGAGCGAGAAAATGTCCTAGACCTGCCACGTATCCAATGGGCACCAGATTGGCAAAAGAGAGAAGAGCTGTGAGTTTTTCGGCCCGAGGTCCAAAGAGTTTTCCGGCAAGACCGGCCAGACCTGTGCTTTCGTGCAGGCGAACTTTTTGAACGAGGAAAAAGGCGAAAATGAGATAGGTGAAGTACCAAAAAAAACCCTGGGTCACAAAATTGTAAATTCCTCGCTCGAAAGTGAGTGCAGTGACCCCAAAAATACCTCCATACCAAGTGGCCACCAGAGAGCCCACAAAAAGTGGGAGCGTGAGACGACGGCCCATGAGAATAGTTTCAAAGGCAGTAGTGGCTGATCCAGCACTGCTAGGAGATTTGCGTTTGAACCAAACGACACCAAAAGTTATGACAAGTATTGCCAAAAAACTAAATAAGTCCCAAAAGCTCAGAGTTTGAGTAAGATCGTGCATATCTCACTATAAAAGATTCAAGAGTTATTTGTCTCTTTGTTGTTGCTCGCGATAGAGTATGGTTATGAGAAATCTATTTTGGCTCACCCTCACATCGCTCCTCGTGTCGTGCCAGTATGTTGAGCAAATTAAACAGAAGATTCCTTTTTTAAAGAAAGAAGCTGTTGTCGTACAGCCCAGAGAGTACGTTCCTGCAGCTGCTCCTGCCCTTGAGGATGATAAAGTCGTTCAGTTCACTCCACGTGATCGTCTGCTCAATTTATTAGAGCAATTTTTAAATTCACCAGATGCCACCATGCTCGATATCGTCATGAGTGAGTTTGATAAAAATCGATCAGTTTTTACAACGACCGCCGACTCCCAGCTGACAACTGTTCTTAATCGGGCCATCTCTTCCGTGCAGCAAGCTGATCCCAACGTTCTTTTTGGGATGACTCAGCTTTTGAGCTTTTTAGTGGGTGATAACAAGGAGCATTTGCGTTTAGTCCTATCCCGTGGATTCGACGCCTCTCCAATGCAGCTGGCAAAACTCATGAGTGAGCGTGGAGACGATAAACTTTGTTATATCTCAAGCCTCGTCCCGCCAGAGATTAACTTAGATATGAAAAGAAATTATCTGGAGTCTAGATTGGCCAATGTCCTGAATGCTAAAACGGTTGGTGATCCCAAGGCCAATATTTACCTCGATCAATGTGAGCGAACTCTTCGCTTGGCCCTCAATCAGCCCGTGGCTGATGAGCCAGCACAGCAGCCAAGTCCGTCAGACTCTTCTGATGGGGCCGTGATAGAATCAAGCGATTCGACTGAATCAAACCCATGATACAAGTTCATCAGCTCTCAAAAAGTTATGGAGACCAAGTTCTCTTCGAAGATGCAAGTTTTACCGTGGGTGCTGGCGAGAGGATTGGTTTGATCGGAAGAAATGGGAGCGGGAAGTCGACGCTTTTGCGTATTCTCTTGGGAGAAGAGTTAGCAGATAAAGGCGAAATAAAAATTCCTGCGCGTTTTAGAATCTCTAGCCTAAAGCAGCACCTTGTTTTCACGGAGCCCACGATCTTGGCTGAGGTGTGCCTGGCCCTGCAAGATGAAGAGCAGTTTGATACTTTCAAGGCTGAAAAAATTCTCATGGGGCTGGGATTTAAGAGCGAAGATTTTAAACGTGCTCCTTCAGAGTTCTCAGGCGGGATGCAGATCCGTCTTAATCTGGCCAAAGTACTCTTAGAGAATCCAGACTGTCTCTTTTTAGATGAGCCCACAAACTATCTTGATATCATCGGTATGCGCTGGCTCTCAAAGTTTCTTCGGGGCTTCGCTGGATCACTCGTGCTGATTACTCACGACCGAGGATTTATGGATGAAGTGAGCACGCATACCATGGGTATCTGGCGTTCAAAAATTCATAAATTGTCTGGGAATACCTCTAAGTTTTATCAAAAAATGGAGCAGGACGAGGAGATCTATCAGAAGACACAAGTCAATCTTGAACGAAAAAAGAAGCAGCTCGAAGAGTTTGTGGATCGCTTTCGAGCGAAAGCCACCAAAGCCACTCAAGCTCAATCACGTCTTAAAATGCTGGAGAAGATGCCGACGATGGAAGATCTTCAGGAGATTGAGAACTTAACTTTTAAATTTAATTTCCTTGATTGCCCCGGCAAGATTCTCTTGGAAGCCACAGACTTATCCTTTGGCTGGACCTATCCGTTATTTAAAGATCTCAATCTGCAGATTGAGCGAAATGATAAAATCTGTGTGATTGGAAAAAATGGTAAAGGTAAATCGACTCTACTCAATGTCCTCGCGCAGAATCTGACGCCGCTGAAAGGTTCAATTAAGACTCATCCGTCCATGAAGCTTGGGCACTTTGGACAAACCAACATCAATACACTTTATCTGGATCACACCGTAGAAGAGGAAATTGCCACAGCCAATAATGAAATGACTTACAACCAAGTCAGAAATATTTGTGGAACGATGATGTTTTCGGGAGCGCTGGCAGAAAAGAAGATCAGTGTCCTCTCTGGAGGAGAGCGCGCCAGAGTGTTATTGGGAAAAATTCTTGCCTGGCCCACGAACTTATTGTTACTCGATGAACCTTCTAACCATCTTGATATTCAATCAATTGACTCTCTTCTGAGCGAACTTAAAAGTTACAAAGGCGCAGTGGTGGTGGTGAGTCACTCAGAAGAGTTTGTGCGACAATTGGCCACGAAACTGGTTATCTTTCATGAAGATAAAGTCGAGGTCTTCAGGGGGAGTTATGATGACTTTCTCCAGAAGGGTGGGTGGGGTGATGAAGAGATTGTGGCAAAAGATCAAGGCCCCAAAAAAGATCGCAATCTTTCAAAACGTTTACGCGCAGAGCTCATTCAGGAGCGCAGTCGAGTGCTCAATCCTCTGAAGAAAAAAATCTCTGATTTGGAAAATTCAATCACTAAAGATGAGGCACGGATCGCTTCGATTGAAGAGTTACTTATTGCCGGCAGCGATGAGGTGGCCAAGCTTTCGATGGAGCTTGGGACTTTGAGAAAGAAAGTGGATGCGGATTTCGAAAATTTCTCAGACCTGACGCTTCAGCACGATGAAATCTTCGCGCGCTATGAACAGCAACT
>DIVA01000037.1:3419-4200 GCA_002435705.1 Bacteriovoracaceae bacterium UBA6144 | reverse complement strand
CCGAGGTAGTGAAGTCTTTGGTTATAATCAAGAGGAGCGCTAAGATGCGCCTGGCGTAGTTTTTCGATGCTCTTCATCCTTGGACTCCTTGTAATAAATTCTCTTCGGCACACTCAAAGCCTAGTGATTTAAGTGCCGCAACGCGGGCCACTCCAAATGCCATCCCCATTCCATGCCCGGAATACCCACCTACAAAATGGCAATGTTGCAGTCCCGGAAGATCTCGCATGAATGGTAGCTCATTCGCACTAAACCCCATCACTCCAGACCAGCGAGCACGGACCTGAAATTTTTGTGAAAACAATGATTCGGCATAGTGATGGAGAGCATTTTGAATAATCGCGCTGACTTTATCTTCATCATCATTCTCCGTTGCCTCCTCCAGCAGTCTCATCCCTCCCACTAGTAAGGTCGGAGCTGCTGCCAGAGGATCAGAGCGAAAATAAACTTTATGGTCTGGATCGTAATAGTTCCCACTAAGAACATTTTTATTAAAATCAAGCGCAATCATCTGCGCTCGTTTTGGACTGACCCATGAAATCGAGTTATCAAAACGTGGGAGGTATCCGTTGAGGGCAAGAAAAGTTTGATCTGCTTCAAATGTTTGCCGAGTTCCCACCCAGCGCTTCCCTGCATTTTCACTCCAGAGAATTTTTTCATTTAAGATGAACTCTACCCCTTGTGCTTTCAAGAGAGACGAGAGTTGCTCCAGAAAAAGCTTCGGGCTGAGGCAAGCCTCATGAGAAAAACTAAGGGCCCCTGCAAAATCGTGCAGGCCTTT
>DIVA01000037.1:218-3403 GCA_002435705.1 Bacteriovoracaceae bacterium UBA6144 | reverse complement strand
TGAAAACCGCAATTGAGCTTTGAGAAAATCTCTTCGCGCATAAGCCTCAAGCTGTCTTGCTTGAAAGCCCAGAGAGTGCGGGCATGGGCTTCTCCATGCTTTTGAAATAGATGAGCCAGGTAATGAGTTGATCCTGCAGTATTAAAGCCAGCGTTCCTGCCGGTAGCTCCTCGACCAAAATCTCCCTCATCCACCACCAGGACATGTGTTTGGGGGGATAATTTTTTTATCCAAAATGCTATCGATAGACCAGTAATCCCGGCGCCAACAATGAGCACATCAGATTTGTGTTTTTGTGTGCCTTGGGGTGGACTGAGCCAATAAGAGGTGGTTGTCATAACCCGCTCATCTTACCAAGCTTCAAAGCAAAGTGGATTGGATTTTTTTAAGAAGCTTTTTTTAACGGGCGGTGCTCGCCCTTTTTAAGCTCTGGGTAAAAATCTTCTAGGTATTCATTTTTATAACGCAAAAAGAGCTGATAGTTGTGAAATTCAACCTCACCCATCATTCCGATTTGCTCATCTAATGATTTTTTAAAACACATTTCAATGTAGTTAAGTTGAAAAGCATCAAGACCTGTGAAGAAATCTTCGGTCAGAGGAGTAGCTTTCAATAAATCACGGATTGTTTTGGCATGCATCATAACGCGAACTCCCTTTCGCAGTGGTCTTAACAATCTTATCGGTAAAAATGATTTGGATCTAAAATTAAAAGCATTTCGCTCAATTAATCACTAACCCTTTAAAAAAACTCTAATACCACTCTCTTTTAGTGAGATTCCTGAAGCCTTTTGGAAAAGAAGTTAGTGTATACTAAGTTTATGAGTACTTTTTTAAATCTCGCCGTTGAGATGGGTGTACTAGTTGGGCTGGCCCTTATTTATTATTTCTATCAGCGGCATAGAATCCTGCACGGACCTCGTCATTGGCGCAAACGCAAACTTAGTGAGCTTCATGCCTTGGCCCTTGGCTGTGCTACGCCTGATGATTTTCCTGACCTCCATCCCTTTTTAGATGAGCTGGAAGACAGAATGCAGAATGAAAGTGAGCTGGATCAACAATTTCTCACGAAATGGAAAGAGCGCCATCTCCCTGAAGTGCTGAAACAGCGAATCCAAGAATGCTGGGAGTGGTCAACTTACGCCCCATGAGTTCCCCTAACTACATAACTCCGCAGGGATTTAAAAAATTACAAGACGAATATAATGATCTCACCAGTCGCGAGCGCCCTGAAGTGGTTCAATTGGTTCAGTGGGCGGCAAGCAATGGAGACCGATCAGAGAATGCCGACTACCTCTATGGAAAAAAAAGACTGCGTGAAATTGACCGCCGTTTGCGCTTTCTAGCCTCTCGCATAGAATCAGCTCAAATCATCAATCCTGCCTCCGTGCAAAGCTCCAAAGTTCAATTCGGTGCCACCGTTATCACCTTGGGTGGTGATGGTGTTGAAAAGACTTGGAAAATAGTAGGACAGGATGAAATCAGTACGGCCCAAGGCCTTATTAGTTGGCTCTCACCAATTGGTAAGGGTCTATTGGGTAAAGCGATAGGAGAGGATGTGACTATACAAACCCCGCAAGGTGAGGTGAACTTAGAGATAATAGATATCTCTTATGTCACCTAAACCAGTGAGGTTCTCATGAAAGTACTTTTAGTGATTTTAAGCATGCTTTTTTCTATCTCTTCATTCGCCTTCATGAATGATCTCGAGTGCGACGGTTATACCAACGCCAACGAGCGCATTCGGGTTGAAGTTCTTCGTAGCTTCGGGGGCTCTGTGCGTGATGCTCTCGTAACAGTCCAAGGTGACCGCGGAACGAACCCGATCCAAACTCGCCACATGATCTACTCTACTCGTCGCTTCGGCACTCGCCTTGAATTATTCGGCGACCAGACTTTCCGTCTTGAAGTCGACATCTGGCCTGATCAAGCTCCTCGCTGGGGCCGCACTTATCGTGGAAACTATACTAACGCCTTTGGTTTGAACTGCCGCTTCCCTAATGCTCGCTAGATTTTGCGGGAGAAGCCTCTGGCTTCTCCCTTTTTTTATCTTCTCCAATCTGGCTTACTCTCAGAAAACCATCAACGGTGTTGAGTTAGAAACTTCAAAGACAAATAGTAATCGTCATCTCAAAGCCACCAAGTCTGTCATCCTCAATCTTAATCTCGAAGAAAGCTTGAAGCTGGTTTTAAATTTTGATGAAAAATGTAATAACAAATTCAAAGATAAACGAAAGTGGACCGATAAAAGTACTGATTGTAAGCATCACAACAACAACCTGATTGAGACTGTTCATTTTCGTGACATTAAAAATAAGAATCAAATATTAAATGATCATTTCTTACTTTTGAGACATGGTTATAATCGTGGCACTTTTTTGTATTTCGAAGAAATTACAGTAGAGCTTTCTGAAACTGAACTCCATGTCCGTCAAAAACTTCTCAGTGATGAAGATGTGAAAAAATTCATTGAAACGAAGCTGGAAACAATCTTCAGCTTTCAGCAAGTTGAGGGGCACTTTCATCTTAAACTCCTTGAGAAAAATAAAACACAACTGACTTACACCTACCAAAGTACGACTGATCATTGGCTTCTGAATAAAGAGATGATGATCGATGAAATCTTCGAATCAACGGCTAAGGGCCTCAGCGACTTGTTTCTCTCTTTCGCCTCGGGTATGAATGCCCCATGAAAGCCTTTCAGCGCGTCTACATTGAGATCAGTAACATCTGTAATCTGCAGTGTACCTTTTGCCCTGAGGTCGAGCGCGAAAAATTTGTGATGAAGACCGGTGACTTTGCTAAAGTGCTAAAAGATATTGCCCCCTACACCTCAGAGATCTGCCTGCACCTCATGGGCGAACCACTCACACACCCCAACTTCAAAGAGATTCTCAGACTTTGTGCTCAAGAGAATATGCCCATCCAACTCACCACCAATGGCACGTTGTTGAGTCAGTATGGCTTTGATACTTTTTTTAATTCTACTATCAGACAGATTAATTTCTCTCTCCATAGCTTCAAAGATAACTTCCCTACCCGAGACTGGAAGCCTTACCTGCATGACATCCTGGCCTTCTCCAAGGCTGCACTCACAGACAAGCCAGAACTCTACATCAACTACCGCCTCTGGAATTTGCCCACACCCACGGAAACTCAAAGTGCTAATCAGGATATGATCGATGA
>DIVA01000037.1:0-210 GCA_002435705.1 Bacteriovoracaceae bacterium UBA6144 | reverse complement strand
GTGTATTTTCATTTCGACACTCGCTTTGACTGGCCCTCGCTCCAATCTCCTGTGATCAGTGAGAAAGGCTTCTGTCACGCTCTCTCCCAGCACATCGGCATTCATGCCAATGGAGTGGTGGTGGCGTGCTGCTTAGATAAAGAGGCCGGCAATAACTTGGGGAATGTCTTTGAGCAAAGCTTTGCGAGCATCCTGGCATCGGAGGGATTA
>DIVA01000002.1 GCA_002435705.1 Bacteriovoracaceae bacterium UBA6144 | reverse complement strand
TGGGGAGTGGTGGAGCATGCGAAGTGGAGCTTGCAAAAAGTAGAGATACAAAAGATTGATGATCAGTTTTCAAGAGAATTTATTCCTTTGAATAATTTTTTGGGAGCCTCCTATGCTAAAAGTTTGGATGTGCGCTTTCGCCCTTTTATTACTCTCTCCCGAAGGTTACACCATGAAAAAGGCTAAGAACGTTTTAGGCACAGAACTTAAAAAATGCTGTGACAGTCCGAAAACTGGTTTCTATCGCGATGGCTTCTGTCACACAGGCCCTGAGGACCACGGCACGCACGTGGCTTGTGCGACATTAACTAAAGAATTTCTGGAATTCACTCTCAGCCGCGGTAACGATCTCATGACTCCACGGCCCGAGTGGAATTTCCCAGGTCTCAAATCTGGAGATAAGTGGTGCCTGTGTGCCCTTCGTTGGCTGGAAGCTAAAAAAGCAGGAGTAGCCCCGAAACTCGATCTCGAAGCCACCCATGAGAAGATGCTGGAGTTTGCGAAGCTTGATGAATTGAATTAGCTCAGGGCTTATCCAATTCATCAAGGATAGGGCAGTCAGGTCGCTCATCCCCGTGGCAGTTGTGGACAAGATGATTGATGGTCTTGAGCATGGCCTGAATCTCGGTGAGCTTCTGAGTGAGTTCTTGTTGGTGTTTCATGGCAATGTTTTTGACCTGAGCACTCGAGCGAGATTTATTGCGCCATAGACTTAACAGTTGCTTGATGTCTTTCATGGAAAAACCTAGGGCCCGCGCACGCTTCACAAAACTTAATACAAATACATCTTTCTCACTGTACTGCCGATAGCCCGCGAGACTGCGGCTGGCCTTGGGGATGATGCCGAGTTCTTCGTAACGCCTAATCATTTTGGCGTTCAGCTGAGTTTTTTCTGCCAGCTCTCCGATATTCATCGCTGCTCTCCTTTGGGCTTCCAGCGCTTGAGCATGAGTGAATTGGTGACGACACTGACACTACTAAAGGCCATGGCACTTCCGGCCAGCATCGGATTCAGATAGCCCAGCGCTGCCAGTGGAATACCGATCACATTGTAGATGAAAGCCCAAAAAAGATTCTGCTGGATTTTTCGATAGGTCGCTTTTGACAGAGCGATGGCATCGACGATGAGAAGGGGATTGCCGCGCATGAGAGTCACGCCACAGGAGTGCATTGCCACGTCTGTGCCGGTGGACATCGCCATGCCTACATCGGCAGCAGCCAGTGCGGGTGCATCGTTGATNNCCATCTCCCACCATGCCCACCACAAAGCCCTTGGTTTTAAACTCACTGATCAATCGCGCTTTATCTTGGGGCATCAGTTCTGCACGAATCTCATCGATGCCAAGCTCGCGCGCTACCCGTTCTGCACTGCCTCGATTATCTCCCGTGAGCATGAGAGTTTTAACTCCCATGGCTTTGAGTTCCGCAATCGTTTGGCGGGCACTGTCTTTGATCTCATCGCTAAAACCCATCATGGCAAGAAGTGAGTTGTCTTTCATAAGAAATGAAACGGTCTCACCTAATTTTTCTCTCTCTTCAAAAATAGCAGGATCAGAGTGGCTAAGAACTTTTTTGCTTCCAAGAGTATAACTTACACCTTCTACTTTTCCCTCGATCCCCCGACCAGGTAAAGCCTTGAGCGATTCTGCTTTTTTAATGTTGATCTCTTTTTTAGCTGCCGCTTCTATAATCGCATGGGCCAAAGGGTGCTCACTGCCGCTTTGCAGGCTGGCGGCCAGGGCCAGGTTCTCAGAGTCAGTGCCCTGAAGTGACTGAAAGAAACTCAGCACGGGTTTCCCTTCAGTCAGCGTGCCTGTTTTATCAAAAGCGATGAGGTTGATACGATGGGTGAGTTCGAGCGCCTCGGCATCTTTGATCAGAATTCCTGCTTTGGCTGCGCGCCCCGTTCCCACCATGATGGAGGTCGGTGTGGCGAGCCCCAGAGCGCAGGGGCAGGCGATCACCAAAACGGCGATGGCGTTCAAGAGAGAGCCGGTGAAAAGAAGAGTTAAAAGAGCGATGAGAAGGACAGCGGGAACAAAAATTTCACTGACTCGATCCACCAAACGCTGAATGGGCGCTTTCACCGCTTGGGCATCTTCGACCATGCGGATGATTTTTGAGAGAGTAGACTCTGCTCCCAAAGCTGTGATGGAGAGGTGGATGACTCCCTCACCGTTGATCGACCCACCGATGACTTTATCACCCACGGATTTTTCCACCGCAAGGCTTTCACCTGTGATAAGTGACTCATTGACGTGAGTGGCTCCTTCGATAATCATCGCGTCCGCTGGGATGCGCTCGCCGGGTTTGACAATCACGCGACTGGCAAGAGTAAGTTCTTTGAGAGGGATTTCTTTTTCTTCTCCATTCACGATCACCCGGGCCGTCTCTGGTTGCAGCGCCTGCAGGCTTCGGATGGCCTCTGAAGTCTGCTGCTTGGCACGGGTTTCGAGATACTTTCCAACGAGCACGAGGGTAATAATGACGGAAGAACTTTCAAAGTAGAGATGATCGCTGGTCTGCATGAGATAGACCGAGAGGCCGAAGGCAGAGCTCGTGCCGATCGCCACGAGCACATCCATGTTCGCTGAACGTGCCATGATGGCATGGAAGGCAGAGATATAAAAGCGCGAGCCAATGTAAAATTGTACAGGGAGAGCAAGCAGCAGTTGAATCCAACCTGGGAGCATGAAGTGACCGGGGACAAGCATCGGTAGCACTAAGGGAAGAGTTAAAAGAGAAGAGAGCAGGATTTGTTTCTTTTCGCTCTCCAACGTTTTCATCTTCTTATTAATTTGAGGCAGTCGTGGCTCGTAGCCTGCTTTGCGCACAAGGGCCATGACACCATCGATCCCCAATGTGTCTTGGAATACCACATTGGCTTTTTCCGTCGCCAGATTCACACTCGCCTCAAGCACAAGGGGATCTTTCTTGAGCACTCGCTCAAGGCGGCTGACGCAGGAGGCACAGGTCATGCCTAGCACGTCGAGTTGAATGGTCTTTTTCATGAAGTCTTCCTTTTTGTGCCCTTATCTTAAACCTTCCCATAATGGGAAGGTCAAGTCTTGTTCAAAACACATCTTTCCCCTTGACCTTCCCCTAGGAGGAAGGTGCACAATCAGAGCTCAAGGAGATTGATATGAAATTTCAAGTAGAAGGCATGAACTGCATGAGTTGTGTACGAAACATCGACGAGGCGCTTAAGGAGTTTGACCAGAAGCTCTCGGCAGCAGCGGATCTTAAGGCTAAAACCGTGAGTGTAGAGACGAATCATCCAGTTGAGCAGATTAAAAAGCTCATCGAAGAAGCAGGATATGAGGTTAAGGTGTTGGGTTAGAGACCCTTGAGTTTAGCTTCTTCGATGTTCACGAGGCTGAACTCATTATGCATGATTACTTTCTCATCCACTGTGATCTTGCCTTTGAATCGAAAAATATTCTCCATCTGATCAATCAGCTCGACCTTAATCACCATGCGATCACTCGGTCTCGCAAAACTCTTGTACTTGGCCGTATGCACGGCACGAAGCACTCCGAGTGCCCAGCCTTTAGTCTTCTCTGAGTCGTAGTCCGGCACAGGAGAGTGGTACTCAGTGATTAAAAGTCCTGCCGCCTGAGTGGTCATCTCCTGCATGATCGCCCCAGGCACGACAGGAGTGGCAGGGAAGTGACCTAAAAGGTAAAACTCATCGCCTTTAGGAAGACTGAGAGCACTCAGCATTTGTGGCGAATGCTCAATGACTTCGTTGATCATAAGATAGGGTGGGCGGTGGTGGAGGCGTTTGAGAATATTAATCATGTGATTTTTTATCATTCACGATGATTTAATTGAAGTCATATCAAACTTGTCTAAGCAGTGTATTAATCAACCAAGCAAGCATGGGGAATATAAACTGGCTCACCTTGGTCATCTAGAAGATCTGGGCGATCTGCGGTGTCCGGGTCTGAGTAATACTTGCGATAGAGTAATCCCAGCTCTTTTCGAATTTGATTCTCAAACCACACGCCTCTGTACTCAACTACGGTTTCAAAGGAATACTCTTCACCTTTCACAAAACGCATATCGAGAAGACCACGCACCGAATCCCACGCGTGATAGAGTTCATGGGCCAGGGAGACGGTTTTATCCGTAGGTCTCTTCTTTCCATCGCTTTCAATCGAGAGGATTTCTTTGGTGGGGTGCCACAGTACTTCGCCGCCCATGCCCACGTTGTTAAACACCACTCCGCCATCACTCATGCGAAGTGTGCGCAGGAAATTAATCGCCTGAGCATTTTTTATGCCGCTCCAAAATCTTCCGCCTGGGAATGTCGGGTTAAAAGAAAAATTTCCGAGACGAATGATAATGGGCTGAGGTGCATGCTCCAGAAGTCTTAAAAGTTGAGCCCCTGTAGGAAGACTTTCTAGTTTATCTAGAGCCGAGAGGGCGTGATTGATAAAAACATCACTCGAAAATCGCACAAATGATCCATCCAGCGTGGTTAACACCCCTTTACGATAAATATACTCTTTTGAATCTTGAGCGCGAACTCTTAAGCTTGAATCATCACTGCTCATTTGTGGTGGCTGCCAAAAGGGATCGAGATCCTCTTGCTTTTCACACAAATAAGATTTCAGGTGTCTCGCCTCAGCCCCTAAACGCTCACGCATTTCCTCACGGGTCCAATCCCGGTAATCGCTCGCCTCAAAGCCAATGAGCTCATAGTCACGAGCATGAGAAAGAGTCGAGAGAAGAAGGAGCGTCCAGATGTATTTCATAGGGGATTAATTTAGCATTAAGCTTGATTTTCTTGGGACAAAAGGAAAACTTTACAGGGAAAAAGGACCATTTTGAGATAATATATGTCCATGAAACGTCGTCATTTTCTGAGTCTCATGGCCCTTACCCCCTTCTCCTCTTGGGCGATGGGGCTCTTGAACTCCCTTCAACCCGCAAAGGTGCTCTCTATGATTAAACACTCAAGCCCTATTGATCTGCACTGGCCCACTCAAGAGCCTTTTCTTTTTTGTGCCCATCACCTTGATCGTTATCCTGCAGGCAACAGCAACTTAGGGCTTGATAAAAAGCATTTCTCGGGTCGCCAGATGGGGTCGGATTTTGAAGAGAAAGATGGCTTTCGCTTATATCATGGTGCAGAGATCCCGGGCTTTCCGGTTCACCCGCACCGTGGCTTTGAAACCATCACCATCGTGCGCCGAGGGTACGCGGATCACGCCGACTCTCTAGGAGCTGCGGGTCGTTATGGAGAAGGGGATGTGCAGTGGATGACTGCGGGCTCAGGTGTTCAGCACTCGGAGATGTTTCCGCTCTTGCACAAAGACAAAGAAAATACACTCGAGCTCTTTCAGATCTGGCTCAATTTACCGAAGAAAAATAAAATGGTTCCGGCCGATTTTAAAATGCTCTGGGCGAATAAAATCCCACGTTTTAAAAAAGACAAAGTTGAAATTAGTATCATCAGCGGTGAGTACGAAGATGTGAAGTTCTTTGAGGCACCCAAAAATAGTTGGGCAGCGGATCCCGCCAATCAAGTCAATCTGATGATTGTGAAAATGCAAAAAGAAGGAGAGTTTAATTATCCTGCTAAAAGTGGTGTTCAAAGATCTCTCTACTTCTTTAATGGCTCAGGTGCAAATCTCAATGGTCAATCGATTCAAGGTAAACGCGCGCTTTTTGTCGATCCCTCAGTCGCGTTAACCGTGAAGGCCAGTGCCGATTGCGAATTCATGATCATGGAAGCCAAACCCATCGGTGAGCCCGTCGTGCAACACGGGCCTTTTGTGATGAATACCCGCGAAGAGATCATGCAAACGATCCGCGATTACCAGCAAACAGAGTTTGGGGGCTGGAAGTGGGGACGAGTTGATATGATCCACGGGGATAAAATCGAAAGGTTTGCGAAGTATCCGGATGGGAGAGTGGAGAAGCCGAGTTAGTGAATTTTGATCTGATTGTTTTAACTCTTGCCGCGGGCTTCACCTCCCTTATCTCCGCCACTATAGGCATGGCCGGGGGAACGGTTCTTTTATCCATTTTGCTTTTTTATTTTAATCCGGCCACGTCCATTGCTCTACACGCTTTAAATCAACTGGCTTCCAATGGACAGCGGTCCTGGATCTTGCGCTCACACATCAACTTACCTTTCATGTATGCTTTTTGTGGGGGAGCACTTATTGGGAACATGATTTCTGTCTGGCTCATTCAAGACACGCTGACTTTCTCTCACGCCCCACTTCTCATCGCAGTCCTAATTGTCTACTCGCTGTTTAAGCCCAAAAAAATGCCTCAGCTTAAGCCCCAGAGATTTGGATTCTTTGTGGCCGGAATATTTTTAGGGTTTATCGGCATGTTTGTGGGAGCCACCGGGTTGATCTTAGGGAGTCTCTTCGTGCGCGAGGACATGAGTAAAGAGCAGATCATGGCGACACAAGGAGCGATCCAGTCTGTGAGCCACGGCCTTAAGGTGCTGGGTTTCATGTGGATTGGTTTTGATTATGTTCCATGGCTTGCGCCTTTAGGGGGAATGCTTTGTGCTGGGATTTTTGGAACTCAGATTGGAATCCGATTCTTTAGTCATATGTCGGATAGTCTCTTTATGTTTCTCTATCGTTTGACCCTCCTTGCTTCTGCTCTTTATCTGTTATGGAAATGGTTCAGTGGTTTTGCTCCCACGTTCATGTGAGATAGCAATCAATTAAGGGCACTTTTTTATCACAAGCCTTGGAATCAAAGGATATTTTCCATTCGGGTGAAAAGATCTAAGTCATCGCATTGAGTGAAAAAGATGATCCGTATTAGGATTTTCTTAATAGGAGATTTGTATGAAAGTCATTCTCCCTTTTTTTATGTTCCTGATTTTAAGCTCATGTAATAAGTCATCAACCGGTTCTAAGGACTTATTCCGACCAGTTGTTCCAGGTCCTGTCGCTACGGAACAAGCTCCGCCATCTGAGGGACAAGCCCCCGCATCGGAGGAGCAATCCCCGCAATCCCAGGATCAAGTACCAGAGAGCGAACCAGAGAATCAGTCAGTTAGAAATATTAATGGAACTATAACTCTTCTATGGAATGCCATTTTTCCAAAGGCCTATGCTTCAGATAAAATTCATGTCTACCGCTTCAAGACCGAGCGTGAGTATGAGTACCTCTCTTCTCATGAGGTTAGTTCAGAGGGGAAATTTTCCTTCGATCTCGACCCTGCTGCGACAAAGGGCTACATGCTACATTTAGTACTGGAAGAAGAGTATGAAAAAAAAGGGATGAGAGAGATTATCATCTCAGGAGACTTCGATCAGAGTATCAAGTTGGATTCTTTTGAAACCATAAAGTCTCAGATAAATCTAAAATGGTTTTTTGAACAAAACGTTCTGCGAAACGAGAGTTTTGCCGACGCAGCTTCGAATCCCGAGGATCTCAAGAGCATGAGTGCCGAAGATTTAATAGAGCTGTCATCAATAATTAATAGAAAATTTGCCGAGTCAAAAGAATGGGATTATCTTACGAAGCCAGAAGCGTTCAAAGCCTTTAAGAAAGTTTTGGATGAAGATATAGCCGACTATGTTATAGGCTTTGCTAAGGGATACATCAATAGAGATGATTTTTTTGGAAAGATTAAAAATTTGATAGGATCAAAGAATTTGTTCCATTTTGGATCATGTGCATTTCGACCTATGGAACAGAAGATTGTTGTCGAGGATGAAAGTATGACAAAAGATAAACTGGATTTGCGATATGTTCCACTCAATGAAGTGGCAAAAAAATTCATCTATGAGGATGTCATACTTGCCAGTGGAGGCAGGGATGAATTGTTTGAATTTATACAAGAGATTGATGCCAAGATTGAGCACTTTAGAAAGAATGTTGATGAAGAAATTCATTTTAGGCTCTTGCTCGTACATGAAGACACCCAGTCAACCGATAGCTGCGATTATCGATACTAGATATAAGCTCTAAGTCCTATTGGGCTCTTTCTTTTCTGCGGAGGCTGACGTAGGATGCCCCCATGTTAAACAATGATGTCCTCCGCAGTCTTCGCTACACTCTCAAGGTCAACGAATTTGAACTCGCTCACATCGTGAAGATGGGGGGCGGTGATGTGACACAGGCTGAAATCAATACCTATATCAAAAAAGAAGATGAACCAGGGTTCATTAAATGCCCCCAAAATGTTCTGGCGCATTTTCTGAATGGACTCATTTATTTCAAACGTGGGCGAGACGAATCACGGCCAGCTCTGGTGGCGGATCTCCCCACCAATAATGTAGTGCTGAAGAAGCTAAGAGTTGCCTTTGAACTCAAAGATACGGATTTTCTTGAGATGCTCAAGGCCGGTGGATTCAACGTTTCAAAATCAGAACTCAGTGCTCTTTTTCGCAAAGAGGGTCACGAAAACTATAAGGTTTGTGGTGATCAGTTCCTGCGGCAGGTGCTGAAGGCCTTGGCATTTCGTGAGCGCGGCGAAGCTAGGGCAGAATAAATTTCCAATTTATTGTTTTCATCACAACACCATTGATCTGCACGCTCACTTGATGCTCACCCGCGTAGAACTTCATGGTCGTAATCTTCTTGAGAGAGTGCTTCTTAATGAGTGTCTGCGATTCTCCTGCCTTGATCTCAAAAGTTTTCCACTTATAAACTTTTTTTGAAAGTGACCCATTGGCCTTCATATAGTGGATGACATAATCCACCACAATCTTTTGTGGCTTTTTGGTGGTGCTCAAGAGGCGCAGAGATAGCTCCATGCTTTCACCAAGTCGATAGGACTTTTTAGATAAAGTGAATCCCTTAACCGATATCTGTGTGGTTTGAGAGACACCGATGAGTTTTAGGGCCGCTGGATTGCCCTTTTTGATGAGTGTCCTCAGTGCATGACGAGTGATCCAAGCAATCTTGGGTTTATGTTCCGCGGGGGCTGTCTTTTTCCATTGGGAGAGCGTCGCGATCACCACAGAGGGGTGGTGCTTTGAGATGTCGTTAAGGTGATTGGCCACACTCTTTCTCACGTAGAGCTCGTTGTCGTACTTGAGCAGCTCCAAGAGCGGTAGGGTGTGCTGTGGGTCACGTACGAAAAGAGGAATCTTCTCCCCCCAGGGTAAAAGTGGTCTTGATCCCTCCGAAACCCAGCGGCGTACGTGATGGTCTGAACTTTGAGCAAAGGCCCTAAACGTTTTAAGTACACGTTCAGGGTCTTTCAGGAAAAAGGGTCGCACTGAAAACTCAGCAGTGAATTTCTGGGTTAAACGATGCATGGCCTCAAGCGACTCATCAAAATGCTCGAGACCTTGAGTGCCTATATATTCAGAGAAAGGCCAGAGAGCAAAGCCAGACAATTTATCGCGTTCAAGAACTTTTAAGATTATCTGAAGGGCATCGAGGTAGTTAGAAGGGAGATGAGTGACAAGTCCCTGAGCGATCAGCCGCACTCTTGCTTTAAGTTCTAAGGCTGCTAATTGGTTAGAGAGGCGATTGAATGTTTTTTGATTAAATTCGCTGTGTACGGCCCTGAGCTCTGAGCTTAAAAGCTTGACCACCTCGGGATTAATCCAATTTTTAAAAGCACTTTCTTCACTCATAAAACTAAAGTACGATAAAGGCTGATTATCTGCAAGGGACACACATGCTAAAAATTAATATCATCACCCTGATCCTCATTGGAGTTTGGTTCGTCGCGGCCATGACAGCACCGATGATGTTTGCTAATCCAGAACCTTCTGACTACCTCTTCCTTGCCAACTCTGTTTCGGCTGTCTTCCTTTTTCCTATCTTGATTGCCATCGTATTCATGGTTAAGCGCTGGTCCTTTTTTGGGTTTCACCCCTATCTCTTTGGCCCTACTCTGATTGCTTTTAGTCTCGTGGGTTTCTTCGGGGTGGGTGTATTTAATTTCTCTTACATGGTGTGGAAGGGAGTAGATCCCTTTGGTTACACAAAAGTTTCAGAAGTTGTGCTTTATGCTGGTCAGCCGATCAAAGAGATCGATCCGCAAAGTTTTGAACTCATCCCCGGGCAGGAAGAGATTGATGCTAAAGACGCAAAAGCTTTTTACCTAAGAGGCCAACGCGTGAAGGGCGTAGAGTAGGCTCAGGCCCAGTCCCACACAAAAAAGTGTGTTCCGCACGAAGTAGGTTGCCCCTAAGCAGAGTAATAGCACCACAAATCTTTCTTTGCCTGCGAGCATTTCGAGTTGCCCCTGATGGAAAAAAGTCGCAGGGATAAAAATCGCCGGAAGAATGGCGGCTGGAATAAAAGTAAAAAGCTCGCGAGTCAGTGGGGTAATTTTTAACCGACTGGCAAAGGCAATAAACGAACCTCTGATGCAGACTGTTCCTATGATCATGAGTATCGTATTGGTGAGAAAATAATTTTGCTCAATCACACTTTCTTCCTTCGACCAATCAAAAACCAAGCCACCCCGATGGACAGGAGAGCGGTGGTGATGAGTCCCGTGCGTAAGGGCATGGGATAGAGAATAAGTGAAAGAAGAGAACTCACAAGGGCCACGATCTTATGATTATTCGTTTTGAGACTTGGGATCATGAGGGCCACAAAACTAAGTGGGACGGCATAATCAAGATTTAAGCTTGCGGGAGCAATATTACCAAATACAAATCCGATGAGGGTGGATGTGTGCCAGAAGAAGAGCATCCCTAAAGCGGACCCAAGATAGAAGCGCATGGCATCTTCATTTGTTTCAAAAGAATCAGCATGTGCGCTCATCGCCGCATAACTTTGATCGGTTAAAGTAAATGAAGAAAAGATCCTCAGCCATAAGGGGGCTTTTTGCATGTAGGGCGCCAGCGCCGCGGAGTAGAGCAGAAAACGAATATTGATAATCAGCCCAGTTCCCACGACGACGAATACGGCCGTTTTAAGTTTCATTAATTCAATCGTCGCAAGTTGTGCCGCTCCTGAGTAGAGAGTGACATTCATAAAGAGTGCCTGCCAGAAGGGAAGCTGAGCATCGGAGAAAGTCGCACCCATGACAGCGCCAAAAGGCAAAATGCCCGAGACGATGGGAAGAATAGAGAGAAAACCGCGTTTGAGATGGTTCATCAGGTAGTCATCTTTAGGGATCTTGGTTAGTATGAAATTATTCTTTAAGAGCTAGGAATTGTCTATGCACATGCTTCTACGAACCCTGTGGGGTTTTTTGACCAAACCTTTTCTCAAAGCGCGGGTGCCAGGAGAGGTTCATAAGATATCCATGCGGGTGTGGCCCACGGACATTGATGTCCTTTGGCATGTGAACAATGGGATGTACTTTTCCTACATGGATTTTGGTCGCTGGGACATGATCTTTCGCAATGGACTATACGATCGGGTGATCAAACAAGGAATGTACACGGTGGTGGCCGGAGAGATGATCCGCTTTAAGCGCTCCATAGGACTCTGGAAAAAATTTGATCTTGTGACAGAACCTTTAGGCCATGATGAGAAGTATTTTTTTATCCGCCAAAAGTTTTTCGTAGCAGGAGAACTCATGGCAGTGGGTTTAGTGAAGGTGCGTTTTGTAAGGCGCAAGGGAGGCTCTGTGCCGAGTTCAGAGGTGCTTCGTCTCTTTCCCGAGAGCCTAGAATCTCAACCCATCACCCTTGGGGATCGCTGGTTTGGGCTAGAGAGTGAATTTTTTTGACCCCTAATCGCGCTTAGTGCTAGTTTCACTTCATGCTTTCATTTTATGGATTTACTCTTGAGGGATTGCGCTCACAGCTGATTCAAGCTGGGCTACCTCCTGTTGGTGCTGCTCGGTTGTTTAACTGGCACTATAAGCAGAAAAAGACCCATCCCTGTGACACCGATCTGGCCCAAGCCACGATGGCCTTTGTCAGAGAGCATATCTCCTTTGAGCTTCCCCAGATCGAACAGGTGCAAGAAAGTGAAGATCGCACGGTGAAATTTCTCTTTCGCCTTTTAGACGGAAAAAAAATTGAAACGGTCCTCATCCCCTCGGTCAAAAAATATGGCATCTGTCTCTCTTCGCAAGTGGGCTGTGCCATGAAGTGCAGCTTCTGCCATACAGGGCTGCAAGGCCTTGAGCGGCATCTTGAGACTTCTGAAATCGTGGGGCAGTATCTTGCAGCTCAAAGATGGCTCAATGAGCACAGGCCCTCGGACAATCGTATTGCGACCATCGTTTTCATGGGACAAGGAGAGCCGCTGCATAATTTTGATGCGGTCAAAGGCGCGATTGAGATTTTTCTCTCTCAGTACGGTCTCTCTCTCGCGGCTGATAAGATCACCATCTCTACGGCTGGTTTCCTCCCAGGGCTTAAGCGTTGGAAGGAGGAGATGCCGGATGTGAATATCGCGCTCTCTCTTCACTCTACCATCACCGAGAAGCGCAATAAGCTTATTCCAATCAACGCCAAATATCCTTTTGAAGAGATTATTAGTCTGGTTGATGAGTTACCAAAAAAATCTAAAGCCGTGGTGATTTACGAGTATCTGGTGACAAAAGACTTTAATGATTCAGAAGCAGATGCACGTCACTTAGGAGAGACTCTGCGAGGGAAGCGGGCCTTCGTGAACCTCATTCCTTTTAATCCGTTTCCTGAAGCTCACTATGAAAGACCTGAGCGAAGTGTGGTAGATCAGATCAAAGTGATTCTTGAAGAGTACGGAGTTCCTTCACTTGTTCGCTACACCAAAGGCCATGATATTCTTGCGGCCTGTGGACAGCTCAATTCTAAAACCTAAATTTTAAGGGAAGAGTTGGCGAAGTTTGGTTTGTACTTCAGCCGATGAAATGGGCCTGTTGGCATGAGCCGGACTGCGAGAGGCAGCAATAGATAAACAGACGCGAGAGAGAGCGTGAGCAATTTTTGCTCTATCCTGGTAGGGCTTTCTCCCTTCGGGATCATTGTAAATGGGGCCTATCACGCGATAACTCTCTTTGAGATTCTCTTTGGAACAACTCTGTGAATTGGGAACCGGAGCGTATCTTTGCAAAGTCCCCAGCATCAGTGATTGCATTTGATTTCGCGTTTGCACGTTGAGGTGGTTGGCAATTGCTTTGACTTTGCCAGAGGCACTGGGTGGAATGGGGAATTCACTTCCTCGCAGCATGGGTTCCATGAAAGGCCCCCAAGCTTGATGGGCCACTCTATCCAGCATAAAATCCACACCACGCTGATGAGGAATTTTATTCAAGCACCCGCTGACCTCAGGCTGCATGATGAGATTTGTATCACTCGCTGCCATTGAGGAGAAAACATCTCCGACACATTTTTTTGAAAGGGCCTCAATCTCTGCTTGGCTGGGGGTCCAGTTGGTGAGTCCCTTGAGGGCTTCCGGAATGAGTGTGGTACTCGTTCTATGAGCTGAGGAGCAAGTGGACTCATTTAAATACTCAACACCGTTAAATATGCTGTGCTTGATGAATTCATATTTTTCAGGACTCCGATCTTTCAAGAAAGCAGCATTATATCGATAGGCGGCCACTGTTTCAGCAAAGTCTTCAATCGCGCTCGTGGTTCCATAGCCTGAAACCAGCGCCGATCGTTTGGTGGCATACTCATGGTATCTAACCTGACCGTTCACTTGTGTTTGTCTTTGTTCCCAGCCAGAAAGTTTGAGCCACTGAGGACTATAATCAATGCGTGTTTCTCCCGCGATGGCATGACCAATTTCATGCATGCTCGTCGCCTGCCTCTGTCCCTCTGAGCTATTGGCCCAGTTGTCAAAGAAACGTACGTTCGCTTCAGCAACAGTGCTTGAGGGGTACTGAGAACTTGGGAGCTGGCCTGGGAGAAAACGAGTGAAGGGTCTCGACTTCCAGAGGGGATAGAGGCCTGGTGGAAAATCGAGAATACCAATCATCGCAGAATGAAGTTCAGTCTTTTTCCATGGCACCGATCGAGTATAGGCCAGATGAGAGGCATTAAATCCATACCGGCGTTGCAGATAAAGAGTCTCCAGAGCTGTTTCTCCAAAAAGTTCTCTTGCCACGCAGTCAACTTTTTTGCACTGACTCGTAAAGCTCCGTTGAGCCGTTGGATCAGGATTGAGGAGTTCATCCCTCGCACTCAAGAGCAGGCGCAATGTTTCGATATTTTCAGGGCTCTCATTTTCAAGTTGAATGCCATGAATGCTCGCATTTAATCTTTCTTGCGACTGATTGTTTTCCATCCAAACCTGCATGTCTTGCGGGCTTGGGACTCTTCCTTTACAGGGAGCCCTCAGTGTTTGCTGAGGAGTGGCCGAGTACCAGGGAAGAGATTCAGTGGCAGATGTGACCGCATGACTAAAGACCTCTAGCTCATGGGAAGGGTCTCCACGCACATGCTCACATTTCTCACAGGTAGAGTGAGATAAGGCAGTAGAGGAGCCTAGAAATAGGGCAGCCAAGAGAAGAGTCATCACTCAAAACGTATCGGATAAGAGGATTTAAAACCTTAGCTTTTTACTCAAGGTCATTGAGTGATAAATTCCAGTTACATCGAGTGTTTACGACTCGATCAAGAAACTCTTGGTCAGTTTTATACTTAAAGTAGACCGTCTTGTCGGGGTTGGTTGCATTCTCCCAAATCAGGTCTTTAGACACATGACAAGTCTTCCCTTGGTGAGTAAGAGTGGCGTCTTTGATGCGTTCATTTCGATTAAAAGATTGAGTGTAGATATGCTCAGGTGTGCCTGCTCGGCGATCCACTCTGATCATAATTCCTCTGCCCTGATACTGAAGGCCCACAAATTTACGATCATGACGGCTGGCCGTCATGTCCATCGGAAGTTCCTTGAAAGCCCCGTCAACGATCTCGCCAGAAATAGTTTTGACATCAATCGTTTCATTGGTGTTTAGAGTAATTCGACGAAACTGTTCACCGTTAAAATTAAAAACCTCAATGGAAGGAATAACTTTTCTTGGAATAAGAACGATGGTTGTTTCTAAGAGGTCATGAGACATCAGGCTGGTGAGACCTGAATTTTCAGTGATGCTGATGTGAGCATTATGCATATGGCGCTGAGGGAATTCAAAACTGTATGAACGTGTGGAACCATGCTCTGCTGTGCGAGGGTTGATGGCATTTTTTGTTTCGTTTTGAAAATTAAATCCAACCACTTTATCACCAGTGAAATAAGTGGTTTGGCTACAGAGCTGCCCGTAATAAAGAACAGCTTTCAGATTCAGGGGGACTTCGCGCCGTAGCTCATCGGCTTTCTGGCAATCTTCAAACGAGATCCGCAAGGCCTGACTCCCCGCTGAGCTTGGAATCATTTGGAACTCGTGAGCAAGATCTTCCGCCCGCTCAGAGGTGCTTAATTGCCTCAGTAATTCATCGTTGGCATAGAGAGGAAGGCTGAGTAGGGCGAGCGCAAGATATTTCATAAAAACTCCGTGGATGCATCATTGTGACATATGAAAAGGGTGGGGTTTGAAGGGCGTGTAATAATTATTTGTCGAAAATATTGACACTCATCAAAGCGAGCCCATCTTAGGAGTGGAGGTCAATATGTCCCACACTTACGCACCCTGCCCACACTGCCACGCTCTGAATAAGGTTCAGAGCACGAAGGCGCTTCAAGGAGAAGCGGTCTGTGGTAAGTGCCAAAAACCCCTCGAGCTCCACGGGCTCGTGTCCCACGCCACCACGGGGGATTTTCAAAAGATCCAACGCATCTCTGATCGCCCTGTGGTGGTCGATTTCTGGGCTTCTTGGTGTGGCCCTTGTCGAAGCTATGGCCCGGAGTTTGAAAAGGCGTCTACGGCCAACCAGCAAGCGGTGTTTATAAAAATTAATACTGAGACTGAGCAAGAACTCTCGGCTCAACTCGGGATCCGCGGAATACCCTGCACGATTGTTTTTCAAAATGGTAAAGAGATCAAACGTCAGGCAGGAGCAATGGATGCACAAAACTTAAATCGCTGGATCAATTCTTAATAGACGTAGCTGACGTTCACGCCCATGGCCTTAGAGGTGGTCTTCGCCGGATAGAGCTCATCGTTTAAGAGGATGGGGTCTTCCTCCATGCCTTTGACGGTTGAGATAGAGTACGAAGCGGAGAAGGAGAGTCCTTTCGAGGACCCCAGAGAGAAGTTAAAAGAAGTTTCATCGCGCTCATCGTCTTTCGATAAATTTCCATAGAGCAGGTTCGAGGAAATGATGTCTTCTAGATCATAATAATTACCCTTCATCATGCGATGGCGGATACCAGCTGAGAACCACTTGAGGCGTGTTTCAACGACGACGCTCGTGCGCTGAGCGGTATCCGGCGTTGAATAATCACGAGGAAAGCTTCCAGTGACTGTGAGTTTGTTTTCTGTCATGGCTTCACG